>NZ_CP015992.1:4995205-5619606 GCF_001708505.1 Pseudomonas sp. TCU-HL1 | reverse complement strand
CCAGCAGGCGCTGGGCAAGTTCGCGGGCCTGGGTTTCGGCGTCCGGCCCGCCGATCAGCACGGCGAATTCGTCACCGCCCAGGCGCGCTACCGCGTCGCCACCGCGCACGTGCTCGCGCAGGCGCTGGCCGATCGTGCGCAGCATCTCGTCGCCTGCGTCGTGGCCGAAGCGGTCGTTGATCGGCTTGAAATGGTCGAGATCGATGAGCATCAGCGCCAGGGCTTCCTCGTGGCGCTTGGCGTTGGCCAGGGCCGACTCGGTGCGCTCGATCAGGTAGCGGCGGTTCGGCAACTCGGTCAGGGAGTCGTGGAAGGCGGCGTGCTGCAAGGCCCGCTCGCGCTCGCTGAGGCGCTGGTTGGCGGCGGCCAGCTCGGCAGTGCGGGTGGTGACGGCGGCCTGCAGTTCGTCGGCGCTGGCCTGCATCTGCGCCAGGCGCGCGGCCTTCTCGCGGTCGGCCTGTTCCACGGCCACGGCCTTTTCCTGCTTGAGCATCTGGATGCGGTAGGCAAGGGCGAAGGAGAAGAGAATGGACTCGGCGGCAACGGCAATGGGGAACATGTAGGCGGTGAAATTGATCGGCTGGATGATGCCGGCGGCGCGCATAACCAGCACTGCAGTGCTGATCAGCACGGTGCCGTAACCGATCAGGTAGAAGCGCGCCGGGATGAAGCCCTGGCGCCAGCGGATCACTGCGCTGATCAGAGCGGTGGGCACGGTCACTATGGGCGTGATGGCGATCAGGATGGCACCCTCGGCGCGGTAGCCGAAGAGGTTGATCAGAATGGCGACGGCGTAGAGCACGCAGGCAACGTTGAACAGGCGATCAGCCCAGCGCAATCCCCGCCGGGTGTACAGCAGCTCCTGGGTGAAACGCATCACGAAAATGCCCCAGAGCGCCGGCAGGGTGATGCGGTCCAGCCACAAGGGCACCGCGGCGTCCGGCCAGAAGTACTGGAAGCCGTGGCCGCTCATGCTGAGGATGAACACCAGGGCCGAGGCGGTTGCCAGCACATACCAGAGGTAGGCGGGATCGCGGAGCGCCGCGAGGATGAACAGGTTGTAGAGGAAGAGCGCCAGAATCACCCCGTAAACCAGACCGAAGCCAAGGTTTTCCGAAGCCTTCAACTCCTTCAGGTCATCCAGCTGCCAGACCTTCAGGGGGAAGGAATTGCCCGCCGGGTCATAGCTGCGGAAGTACAGGACCAGCGGCTGGGTACCGATTTCCGGCAGCTTGAAGAGCATGCGCCGGTAGGAATAGTCGCGGGTCTCGGCAAAGGGCAGGGCCTCGCTGGATTCCTTCCGGGTCCAGCCTCCCTGGCCGTTCGGCAAGTAGAGGCTGACCCGATGGACGGTGATGCCCGAGTTCTCCAGCCACCACTGCTGCGGGGCGTCGTTGCTGCGGCTGAGTTCGACCCTCACCCACCAGACGCTGCGGCTCTGTCCGACGCTGGCGCGTTCATTGGCCGGGACGAAACGCTGTTGCACCTCGGGGGCGGCCAGGTCCTGGATGTCGAGCTTGCCGTCCGGATCTTCCAACAGGTCGATATGCCCGTTGAGGGAAGCGCCACTGCTTTGCCGCGTCAGCTCGAATGCGGCTTGGGCGGGCAGGGCGAGACCCAACCAGCACAGGAGCAGGAAAAGGATCGGGGTCTGGCGTGGCACCGCGCATGCTCCTTGTAAGTTATTTACTACTGCGGCTTGGCGGTCTTTGTGTCGGCAGGAGTATAGCGATCTGGAGAATCGGTGATCACTCTGTACGTGATTTCCTACAGCCGTGCAGTTGGCCCAACAGAAACCCAGCGTCAGCGTCGGACTTGCTCAAAATTTGTGCTATATTCCGCGCCCCGTGAAAAAGCCCGCTGGTCAAAAAATATGCAAGCTGCGAAGCCGCTGTTCGACTATCCGAAGTACTGGGCCGAGTGTTTCGGTCCCGCACCCTTCCTGCCGATGAGCCGGGAAGAGATGGATCAGCTCGGCTGGGACTCCTGCGACATCATCATCGTGACCGGCGACGCCTACGTCGACCACCCGTCCTTCGGCATGGCCATCATCGGCCGCCTGCTCGAGGCCCAGGGCTTCCGCGTGGGCATCATCGCCCAGCCGGACTGGCGCTCGAAGGACGACTTCATGAAGCTCGGCCAGCCGAACCTGTTCTTCGGTGTGGCGGCGGGCAACATGGACTCCATGATCAACCGCTACACCGCGGACAAGAAAATCCGCTCCGACGACGCGTACACCCCCGGTGGCGTCGCCGGCAAGCGCCCGGACCGCGCCAGCCTGGTCTACAGCCAGCGTTGCAAAGAGGCCTACACCCATGTGCCGGTGGTGCTGGGCGGCATCGAGGCGTCGCTACGCCGCATCGCCCACTACGACTACTGGCAGGACAAGGTGCGCCGTTCCATCCTCATGGACGCCACCGCTGACATCCTGCTCTACGGCAACGCCGAGCGCGCCGTGGTGGAGATCGCCCAGCGCCTGTCCTACGGCCAGAAGATCGAAGACATCACTGACGTGCGCGGTACGGCCTTCATTCGCCGCGATACGCCCGATGACTGGTTCGAGATCGACTCCACCCGCATCGACCGCCCGGGCAAGATCGACAAGATCATCAACCCCTACGTCAACACCCAGGACACCGCCGCCTGCGCCATCGAGCAGGAGAAGGGCCCGGTGGACGACCCGGAAGAAGCCAAGGTGGTGCAGTTGCTGCCCAACCCGCGCCTGACCCGCGAAAAGACCGTGATCCGTCTGCCGTCGTTCGAGAAGGTGCGCAACGACCCGGTGCTCTATGCCCACGCCAACCGCGTGCTGCATCTGGAGACCAACCCCGGCAACGCCCGCGCGCTGGTGCAGCGGCACGGTGAGGTGGACGTCTGGTTCAACGCGCCGCCCATCCCGATGAGCACCGAAGAGATGGACTACGTCTTCGGCATGCCCTACGCCCGCATCCCGCACCCGGTCTATGGCAAGGAGAAGATCCCGGCCTACGAGATGATCCGCTTCTCGGTGAACATCATGCGTGGCTGCTTCGGCGGCTGCACCTTCTGCTCTATCACCGAGCATGAAGGCCGCATCATCCAGAACCGCTCGGAAGAGTCGATCATTCGCGAGATCGAGGAAATCCGTGACAAGGTGCCCGGCTTCACCGGCGTCATCTCCGACCTGGGCGGCCCGACCGCCAACATGTACCGGATCGCCTGCAAGAGCCCGGAGATCGAGACGCACTGCCGCAAGCCGTCCTGCGTCTGGCCGGGCATCTGCGAAAACCTCAACACCGACCACTCGGCGCTGATCCAGCTCTATCGCTCCGCTCGCGCACTGCCGGGCGTGAAGAAAATCCTCATCGCTTCCGGCCTGCGCTACGACCTGGCGGTGGAATCCCCCGAGTACGTCAAGGAACTGGTGACGCACCACGTCGGCGGCTACCTGAAGATCGCCCCGGAACATACCGAGGAAGGGCCCCTGGGCAAGATGATGAAGCCCGGTATCGGTTCCTATGACCGCTTCAAGCAGATGTTCGAGAAGTACTCGAAGGAAGCGGGCAAGGAGCAGTACCTCATTCCGTACTTCATCGCCGCCCACCCCGGCACCACGGACGAGGACATGATGAACCTCGCCCTGTGGCTCAAGCGCAATGGCTTCCGTGCCGACCAGGTACAGGCCTTCTACCCGTCCCCCATGGCCAGCGCCACCGCCATGTACCACTCGGGCAAGAACCCCCTGCGCAAGGTCACCTACAAGAGCGAAGGGGTGAAGATCGTCAAGAGCGAGGAGCAGCGTCGCCTGCACAAGGCCTTCCTGCGCTACCACGATCCGAAGAACTGGCCGATGCTGCGCGAGGCCCTGGAGCGCATGGGCCGCAGTGACCTGATCGGCAACGCCAAGCACCAGCTGATCCCGACCCACCAGCCGACCACGGACGAGTACCACAGCGCCCGTCGCAAGAACTCCACCCCGGCCGACAGCAAGAAGGTCAGCGGGGCCACCACCGGCAAGGTGCTCACCCAGCACACCGGCCTGCCGCCGCGCGCCAGCGACGGCAGCAAGCCCTGGGACAAGCGCGAGCAGGCCAAGGCCGCTGCCTTCGCCCGCAAGCAGGCGGAGAACAAGGCGGCAGCGTCTGAAAAAGGTGGTAAGAAGAAGCCCGCCAAGCGGCCTGTCGCGCCGCGCTGATGAAAACGCCAGCCTTCGGGCTGGCGTTTTCGTATGGGGGGGCAGCCTTGCCAGCCTGCCCGGAGGCGGCTGAGCCTGGGCGGCTTTGCTTTTCCTGTGGGGGCGAATTCATTCGCCAAGCAGGCCGAAGGTCTGCCCTGGGGATTCGGAGGGGCCGCTTCGCGCCCCTTGGCGAATGAATTCGCCCCTTCTATGAAGATCTCGGTGTCAAGGCCTGTTCCTCCGATTCATGACTTGGGGCACGCATCAAGGCAGCGGGGCATGCTGCTCGTGAGACCTAGCGTCTCACCACCTTCTATCCGCTGGTCACGAGGACCAACACGATCCTGCTTGCGCGTTGCGCTCAGGCATACCCCTTTGCACCACACCCTTTCTACAAGATCGGTCATCGCGCTGATGACCCGGGCGAATTACGGGCGTGTTGACTGCGTAACTCTTTCGTCGCGGCTCGCTGGCTGAGTGGTGGTGTCAGGGCACGGCTTTCAGTGTTGCACCCGCCGGCAGCTCACCGCGCTCCAGGTAGCGCCACAAGGCGATCACCAGGCGTCGCGCCAGGGCCACGATCGCTACCCGTCGACTGCGACGGCAATCACCGCCGGCCTTCTTGGCGAACCAGTGGCTGAGGGCGCTGTTCGGCTGGTAGTGCAGCCATAGCCAGGCCTGTTCGACCAGCAGCGCGCGGACCCGGGGATTACCCTGCTTGCTGATGCCCTGGTCGACCCGCAGCGTGCCGCTGTCGTAGGGCGAGGGCACCAGGCCAACGCAGGCCCCCAACTGACGGCGGTTGCGAAACTGCCGCCAGAACAGCTCGAGTACCAGTTGCCGGGCGCCGACGGTGCCGATGCCGCGCAACTGGCTCAGTCGCGCCACTTGTTCGGCCTGGCGGGTGCCGAAGCGCTGCGCGTGTTCGTGCTCCAGCCGCCGCAGCTGGGTCCGGGCCTCCTGCCAGCGTTGCAGCTCCCGCTGCAGGCGGGCCTGCAGCGCCGCCCCCAGCGCCTGGCCAGCCCAGTCCTGCAGCGTGCCCTCGGCCAGTTGTTGGCGGCCGGCACGATCCAGCCGGGTCCAGCAGCCCACCGTCGCCAGCAGCTTCTCGATCCGGTTGCGGTGCTGCTGCAGCTCGCGCTGCAACTGCTGGCGCTCGCGCCCCCAGTGCCGGCGATCCTCGTCCTCGACGCTGGGCGGGCACACCACCTGAAAACGCCGCTGCTCGCCACGCAGCCAGGCCAGCAGGGCCTCCACCAGGCGCAAGGCGTCCAGCCGGTCAGTCTTGGCCAGACGCCTCCGCCGCGCCATCAGCAGGCTCGCTGGATCGATCACCAGGACCTCCAGCGCACGCGCCTGCAAGGCGCGCTGTAGCCAGAAGCCATCCTGGCCCGCTTCATACACCACGACCACTCTGGCGGACGCTGGCAACGCCCAGAGCGCGCGCGTCTCCGCGATCGTTTGCACCACCTGCTCCAGGCGCGCCAGGGGTTGCGGTGCGTCGACTGTCTTCAGCCGGGGGGCGCGCCGGGCATCACTCAGCGCCACTTTCCAACTGGCCCTGGCCAACTCCAGCGCCACTGCCAAGACCGGTTCGTTCGCACTATGCTGTTCAACGTAGGCCGTTCGCATGTCGATTCCTCCTCTGGGCCAAACCTTCTATCCCCCGGATTAAGAATCGGCGTGCGGGCGGCCTTTGCATAGGATCTACAGATGTCATTGCCTTTGAAAGGCGCTTATACCCAATCGGCCTAACCAGCCCACCCCGAATTCCCTTCTCCTTCATATTCGGCCGCTAGGCTTGAGCCTCACCCGTCGGCCCGCCGCGAACCATTTTTGTGCGGCCGGGTCATCCGGGTGCGAAGACGGCCCCGTTCCGGTGCTTGGAGGGGCTGAAATCCATGGCTGGGAGCTGGCACAAGTCTTGCGCGACTTCCGGCATCGCCCAGGCTCGCAGGAGGCACGCCGTGTCGATCCATGTCGCACTGCATCACGTCACCCACTATCGCTACGATCGTGAGGTCAATCTCGGTCCGCAGATCGTTCGCCTGCGTCCGGCACCCCACAGCCGCACGCGCATTCTCGGCTATTCGTTGAAGGTTGCGCCGGGCAAGCACTTCATCAACTGGCAGCAGGATCCCCAGGGCAACTACTTGGCGCGGCTGGTGTTCCCGGAGAAAACCCGTGAACTGAAGGTGGAGGTGGATCTGGTCGCCGAAATGGCGGTGTTCAACCCCTTCGATTTCTTCCTCGAGCCCTACGCCGAGCAGATTCCCTTCCGCTACACCGCCGCCGACCAGCGTGAGCTGGCGCCTTACTTGAGCCGCCTGCCGGCCACGCCGCTGTTCGCCGACTACCTGGCGCGTATTGACCTCACCCCCAAGGGCAGCGTCGACTTCCTGGTGGCGATCAACCAGCAGCTGTCCCGCGATATCCGCTACCTGATCCGCATGGAGCCCGGTGTGCAAACGCCGGAAGAAAGCCTGGAAAAGGCGTCCGGTTCTTGCCGCGATTCGGCCTGGCTGCTGGTGCAGCTGCTGCGCCACCTGGGCCTGGCAGCGCGCTTCGTGTCCGGCTACCTGATCCAGCTCACCGCCGACCAGAAGTCCCTCGACGGCCCCAGCGGTACCGAGGTGGACTTCACCGACCTGCACGCCTGGTGCGAGGTCTACCTGCCGGGCGCCGGCTGGGTTGGCCTGGACCCGACTTCCGGGCTCTTTGCCGGCGAGGGTCACATCCCGCTGGCGTGCAGTCCCGAGCCATCCTCGGCGGCGCCCATCAGCGGCGCGGTGGATGAAAGTGAATGCGAGTTCTCCCACGAGATGCGCGTCGAGCGGGTCTGGGAAGCGCCTCGCGTGACCAAGCCCTACAGCGACGAGCAGTGGCGGGCCATCCGCGAACTGGGGGCGCGCATCGACGCTGACCTCACGGCGGGCGACGTGCGCCTGACCATGGGCGGCGAGCCCACCTTCATCGCCATCGACTACCCCGACGATCCGGAGTGGAACACCGCCGCGCTCGGCCCGAACAAGCGCCGCCTGGCTGCCGACCTGTTCCACCGCCTGCGCAAACACTACGCGCCAGTGGGGCTGATGCACTTCGGCCAGGGCAAGTGGTACCCCGGAGAGCAACTGCCGCGCTGGTCGCTGAACTGCTTCTGGCGCAAGGATGGCGAGCCCATCTGGCAGGACCGCGCGCTCTACGCCGACGAAGGCCGCAGCTACGGCGCGGACGCCCCCCTTGCGGCACGTTTCCTCAGCCGTGTGGCCAGCCGCCTGGGGGTGTCGGGAGACCATCAGTTCCCGGCCTTCGAAGACTGGTTCTACTACCTCTGGCGCGAGCGCAAGCTGCCCGCCAACGTCACCCCGGACGATGCCCGCCTGGCCGATCCGCTGGAACGTGAGCGCCTGCGCCGGGTGTTCGAACGCGGCCTGGGCGAGGTGGTGGGGCAGGTGCTGCCGCTGGCGCGCAGTGCGGCGGGCGATGCCTGGGAAAGCGGCCGCTGGTTCCTGCGCGAGGAGCATTGCCGGCTGATCCCCGGTGACTCGGCGATGGGCTATCGGCTGCCGCTGGACTCCCAGCCCTGGGCCAGCGCCGCCGACTACCCCTACGTGAATCCCGCCGACCCCAGTCAGGCGTTCCCGCCGTTGCGACGAGCCGCGCTGATCCGCCAGCAACTGCGCGACGGTGCACCGGGATCGCAGAGCGATGGCCAGGAGCCGCGTCTGCATCAGTCTGCCGCCGGCATCACCCGCACTGCCCTTTGTGCTGAGCCCCGCGAAGGGCGGCTCTACCTGTTCATGCCGCCCCTGAGCGAACTGGAGGCCTACCTGGAGCTGGTGGCGGCCATCGAGGCCACGGCCGGCGAGCTGGACTGCCCGGTGCTCCTAGAAGGCTACGAGCCACCCAGTGACCCACGCCTGACCAATTTCCGCGTTACCCCCGATCCGGGCGTGATCGAGGTGAATATCCACCCCTCGGCCAACTGGGACGAACTGGTGGAACGCACCGAATTCCTCTACGAGGCGGCGCGGCAGTGCCGGCTGTCCAGCGAGAAGTTCATGGTCGACGGCCGTCACGTCGGCACCGGTGGCGGCAACCATTTCGTCCTCGGTGGAGCCACGCCGGCCGATTCACCCTTCCTGCGCCGGCCGGACCTGCTGCGCAGCCTGATCAGCTACTGGCACAACCACCCCTCGTTGTCCTACTTGTTCTCCGGCCTGTTCATCGGCCCCACCTCCCAGGCGCCACGGGTGGATGAGGCGCGCAACGATGCCCTATACGAACTGGAAATCGCTTTCGCCCAGATGCCCGAGCCCGGCGCCGACTGCTCGCCCTGGCTGGTGGATCGCCTGCTGCGCAACCTGCTGGTGGACGTCACCGGCAACACCCACCGCGCCGAGTTCTGCATCGACAAGCTCTACTCGCCCGACAGCAGCAGCGGCCGCCTCGGCCTGCTGGAGCTGCGCGCCTTCGAGATGCCACCCCACGCGCGCATGAGCCTGGCCCAGCAACTGCTGCTGCGTGGAATGGTGGCGCGCTTCTGGAACGAGCCCTACCAGCCGCCGAAGCTGGTGCGCTGGGGCACCGAGCTGCACGACCGCTTCCTGCTGCCGCATTTCGTCCAGCAGGACTTCGAGGACGTGGTCCACGAGTTCAACGCCGCCGGCTATCCGCTGCTGGCCGAATGGTTTGCCCCGCACTTCGAGTTCCGCTTCCCCAAATACGGCGACTACCAGGTCAAGGGCATCGACCTGGAGCTGCGCCAGGCCCTGGAGCCCTGGCATGTGCTGGGGGAGGAGGGTGCCAGCGGTGGGGCCGTGCGCTATGTGGATTCGTCCCTGGAGCGGGTGCAGGTCAAGGTCACGGGCATGGCCCCGGATCGCTACGTGCTGACCTGCAATGGCGAGCCGGTTCCGCTGCGGCCCACCGGACGGGGTGGCGAGTTCGTCGCCGGGGTGCGTTATCGCGCCTGGCAGCCGGCTTCCTGCCTGCAGCCCACCATTGGCGTGCAGGTGCCCCTGGTGTTCGACCTGGTGGACACCTGGGTGCAACGCTCCCTGGGCGGCTGCCAGTACCATGTCGCCCACCCCGGCGGGCGCAGCTACGACAGCTTCCCGGTGAACGCCTACGAGGCCGAAAGCCGGCGCCTGGCGCGCTTCTTCCGCCATGGGCACACGCCAGGCAAACTGCAGGTCGGCGCGCCGGTGGTGGACGACGAATTGCCCATGACACTGGATCTGCGCCGCCGCTAAGCGACGTGCGCGGTGCCCCGGCCGACGTACAGCGGCCGGGTGCCGCGCTGTCCGCTAAAGTTTCCCTGCTGCCCATTCGCCGAGTTCCTTGATGTCCGAGCTGCTAGCCAACTACCCCCTGACGGCCACGGCCTACCACGAGCTGCTGAATGCCCGTGGCGAGGTGCGCCCACACTGGCTGCGCCTGTTCCAGCAGTTGGAACGCAGCAGCCCGGCGCAAATGCAACAGCGACAGGAACTGCTGGCGCGGCAGATCCAGGAGAACGGTGTCACCTACAACGTCTACGCCGATCCCAAGGGCACTGATCGCCCCTGGGAGCTGGACCTCTTGCCCAACCTGCTCTCCGCCGAGGAATGGCAGCCCATCGCGGCCGGCGTGGCCCAGCGTGCTCGTCTGCTGAACGCCGTGCTGGCCGACCTCTACGGCCCGCAGAACCTGCTGGTCGACGGGCTGTTGCCCAGCGAACTGGTCTTTGGGCACCCGAATTTCCTCTGGCCCTGCCAGGGCGTGCAGCCGCCCGGTGGCATCTTCCTGCACAGCTACGCCGTGGACCTGGCCCGCGATGCCGACGGCCGCTGGCATGTGTTGGCCGACCGCACCCAGGCGCCCTCTGGCGCAGGCTATGCCCTGGAGAACCGGCAGATCGTCTCCCGCGCCTTGCCGGAGCTCTACCGCGACCTGAAGGTGCAGTACCTGGCCGGCTACTTCCGCACCTTGCAGGAAACCCTGATCCGCCAGGCGCCCAGCGACGGCGAGACGCCGCTGGTGGTGCTGCTGACGCCGGGGCGATTCAACGAAACCTACTTCGAGCATCTCTACCTCGCCCGCCAGCTTGGCTTTCCGTTGGTGGAAGGCCACGACCTGACGGTGCGCGACGCCACCCTCTACCTCAAGACACTGGGTGGCCTGAAACGGGTCCACGCCGTGCTGCGCCGCCTCGACGACGACTTCTGCGACCCTCTGGAGCTGCGAACCGATTCGGCCCTCGGCGTGCCCGGCCTGCTGGACGCGGTGCGCCGTGGCCGGGTGCTGGTGGCCAACGCCCTGGGCAGCGGCGTGCTGGAGTCGCCAGGCTTGCTGGGCCTGCTGCCCAGGGTCAGCCAGCGTCTTCTGGGTGAAGACCTGCTGCTGCCCACCCTGGGCACCTGGTGGTGCGGCCAGGGGCAGGTGCTGAGCAAGTCCCCGGACGGCCTGGCCGGGCTGGTGATCAAGCCCGCCTTCCCCAGCCAGAGCTTCGAACCGCTGTTCGGCCACGCGCTTGAGGATGGCGCTCTGCTGGCGCTGCGCAAACGTTTGCAGGCCCATCCCCACGCCTATGTCGCCCAGCGCATGGCGCAGCTGTCGCAGGCGCCGGTCTGGCAGGGGGACGCAGAACGCGGCGAATTGCAGTCGCGAGCCATCGGCATGCGGGTCTTCGCCGTGGCCGGTCGCGATGGCAATTACTGGGTGATGCCCGGCGGCCTGACGCGGGTGGCGTCGGCGGCCGATGCCGAGGTGGTTTCCATGCAGCGCGGCGGTGCCAGCAAGGACACCTGGGTGCTGGCCGATCTGCCGGTGGTGGGTGAACCCTTGCGCCCGCGCACCCTCGGTGCGCGCGACCTGATCCGCCAGGACCCTTATCTGCCATCGCGCGTGGTGGAAAACCTCTACTGGTTCGGCCGCTACGGCGAACGTTGCGACAACGGCGCCCGCCTGCTGCGGGTGGTGCTGTCGCGCTATGTGGATGCCGACGGCGACGACCAGGCGCTGCAATCGGCCCTGCAGCTGGCCACTGCCATCGGCCTGGTGCCGCGCGGCGATGAACCCCTGGAGCAACGCTTGCTGGCGGCCCTGCTGGACGATGAGTGGCCCAGCAGCGTCAGCGCCAACCTGCGCCGCTTGCATTGGGCCGCGGCCCAGGTGCGTGGGCGGCTGTCGCGGGAGAACTGGCACGCGGTGCTGGAGCTGCATCGCGAGGCACAGGCCCTGGACCCGGAACGCACCGACCTGGGCGAGGCCCTGGAATTTCTCAACCGCTTGCTGATGTCCCTGGCGGCCCTGTCCGGCTTTGCCCTGGACGACATGACCCGTGACGATGGCTGGCGCTTCCTGATGATCGGCCGGCGCATCGAGCGCGTGCAGTTCTATGCCGAAGCCATCGCCGGATTCCTCGAAGGCGGCGCCACCTGGGACCCGGTTGCCCTTGAGTGGCTGCTGGAACTGGGCAACAGCACCATCACTTACCGTTCGCGCTACCTGGCCTCACCGCAGTTGATCCCGGTGCTCGACCTGCTCCTGCTGCACGACCAGAACCCCCACGCGCTGCGCTTCCAGTTGCAGGCGCTGGAGCGCTCCCTGGGACGGCTGCACCTGGAGTTCGGCGCGCCCCAGGAGCTGGTGCTCAGTGGCCTGATCGGTCGCCTGCTGGCCTTCGACCTGGCCACCCTGGAGGACCCGTTGTTCGGCAGCGAAAGCCTGGATGACGTGCTCGAAGGCTTGGCCGACCTGTTGCGGGAAATCGCGCAGAACGTCGGACAGGTCTCCGATCGCCTCGGATTGCGCTATTTTGCCCACGTCGACGACGTCAGCCAGCAAACGGTATCCACCTGATGCGTGCGCAAGCCCACTCCATCGCCCCCGTGCAGGGCGCCCGCTACCAGGTGTTCCACGACACCCATTACCGCTATGCGTCGCCCGTGTCCCTGTCCCAGCAACTGGTCCATCTCTGGCCACGGGAGTGTGCCTGGCAGCTGTGCAGCGGCCAGCAACTGCTGGTCAATCCCGAGCCCACCCTGCGCCAGGACCTGCTGGACGTGTTCGGCAACCCGCTGACCCGCCTGGCCTTCGAGCGGCCTCACGACGAGTTGCAGGTGAACACCCGCCTGCAGATCGAGGTGCTGCCCCACGCGCCGCCGGACCTGGCGGCCTCGCCGGCCTGGGAACAGGTGCCGGCCAGCCTGGCCTACACCGGCCGTGCCCTGTCGCCCGGCGAGCTGGATGCGTGCCGCTACCGGGTCGAATCGCCGTATGTGCGGATCAAGCGCCAGTTCGCCGAGTTCGCTGCCGGCTGCTTCCCCGCTGGCATTCCGCTGTTGCAGGGTACGGCGACGCTGATGGAGAAAATCTTCAGCGAGTTCGCTTTCGACGCCGAAGCCACGCAAGTGGCGACGCCGCTGACCGAGGTGCTGGAGCGCCGTCGCGGCGTCTGCCAGGACTTCGCCCACCTGATGCTCGCCTGCCTGCGCTCCCGTGGGCTGGCGGCGCGCTACGTCAGCGGCTACCTGCTGACCCAACCGCCGCCCGGCCAGCCGCGCCTGATCGGCGCCGATGCCTCCCACGCCTGGGTGTCGGTCTACTGCCCGCGCAATGGCTGGGTGGACTTCGATCCCACTAACAACATCCTGCCCAACCTGGAACACATCACCCTGGCCTGGGGCCGCGATTTTTCCGATGTCTCGCCGCTACGCGGCGTCATCCTCGGCGGCGGCAGCCACGATCCCGAAGTGCGGGTGACCGTCATGCCCCTCTGGGAACTCGCCGTCTGAAACTCTCGTAGGTTGGTCCGAGCTCAGCGAGGCCCAACGTCGTGCTCCACCTCAGGCACCGCATCGTTGGGTTTCGTACCTCTGCGGAACGCCGCCCGACCCAACCTACGAGGATGTGCCTGGCAAGCACTTTGCTGGCGCCGTGCTAGCTTTTTCGGAGCCACTTCTCCCCTGCAAGGTGCTTCGCCATGGATGAAACAACCATCGTCAATGTAGGTACCGAGAAGGTCAGCGCGTTTATGACCACGGTCATGCAGTACGCCACCACCTTCGGCGTCAAGATTCTCGCGGCCATCGCCTTCTGGGTGGTCGGCCGCTGGCTGATCGGCTTCGCGGTCGGTCTGGTCCAGCGTTCCCTGGAGCGGCAGAAGGTCGACCCGACCGTGCTGCGCTACGTCGGCTCCTTCATCACCGTGACGCTGAACGTCCTCCTGGTGGTCGGCATCCTCGGATTCTTCGGCATCCAGACCACCAGCCTCGCGGCGCTGATCGCGGCGGTCGGCCTGGCCATCGGCATGGCCTGGTCGGGGCTGCTGGCCAATCTCGCAGCGGGCGGTTTCATCATCGTCCTGCGGCCGTTCAAGGTGGGGGACTTCATCAGCGCCGGTGGCGTGACCGGTACAGTGAAGGAAATCGGCCTGTTCGCGACCGCGATCAACACGCCGGACAATGTGATGACCCTGGTGGGCAACAACAAGATCTTCAGCGACACCATCCAGAACTTCAGCCACAACGCCTTCCGTCGCGTGGAACTGAAGGCCCAGCTCTCGGGCGCCGCCGATTGGCAAGCGGCCGTAGCCGTGCTCAAGGGGCGTATCGCCGCCATCCCCAATGTGCTGACCGACCCGCCGGTGGATGTGGACATTCTCGAATTCAACCTAGTGGGCCCGGTACTGGCGGTGCGGCCGTATTGCCACAACGACAACTACTGGCAGGTGTATTTCGATACCAACCGGGTGCTCAAGGAGGCCCTGGGCACGGACTTCCCGGCACCGATGCCGGCACAGACCATCATCGTGCAGCAGTCTCAGGGTTGATCCCTCCGTAGGTTGGCGCTGAGGAACGAAGCCCAACATGGTCCGCGCAGCGGACCCCTATCGTTGGGCCTCGCTTCGCTCGGCACCAACCTGCTGCTTTCAGCGGCCGGACGGTGGTCAGGCCATGCGTAGATGCAGGATGGGAAACGGCTTGCCCAAGCCATCCAAGTGCGAACGGTCGTATTGCACGAACCCCAGGTGCAGGTAGAAACCCACCGCCTGCAGGTTCTGCTCGTTCACGTCGACGCTGCGCGCGCCGAGCACTATTGCGTGCGCCATCAGTGTGCGGCCGACACCCTGGCCGTGCCGGGCCGGGTCGACGAAAAGCATCTCTATTCTGTCTTCGGCCGTGCCGACGAAGCCGGCAATGCGGCCATCGTCGCCGCGCAGGCAGGCCAGCCGGACCGAATCCAGGTAGGCATCGCGCACCAGCGGCTTGAAGAACTGGATGTCGTCTTCGCTGAGGAAATGGTGCGTGGCGCGCACGGCGCCTTCCCAGACGTCCACGAGGCGCTGGCGGTCGGCAGGGGAGAGGGTGGCCAGGGTTTCGATGGCAGTGGTCATTCCATTCACCAGTGATGTTTGGCTTTGTTCCAGCGGTAGAGCAGGCGGGCAAAGGCCTTGTAGGCCAGTTGCGAAAGACCATGGATCAGTGGCAGGGAGAACAGTCGGGCCTTCCAGTGCTCCCGTGGCGAGTGGCGCCAGAGCACGATGAAGGCATCCACCCCCATGCGCTTCACGCCTTGTTCGTCCACCAGGTGCAGGCGTTCGCGGACGTATTCCAGGTTCTCGCCGATTTCCTCCACCGCGTCGTTGTCCTGGTGGATGTCGGCCCATTCCACCTGGCAAGCGGTGGTCTTGCCCTTCTGGCCTTCGATGCCCGCTTTGCACACCGGGCAGGCGCTGTTGTAGTAGACCTTGATCCGCTCGTCGCCTGCCATGGTTGGCTCCGGCTGGTGATTTCGTCCCGGTCATTCTAGAACTCGGGACGAACGCGGGATCAATGGGGCTTGCGGTCGACCCACTTGGGCGCGCTGCTGGGGCGCCAGGCTTCCAGGCGGTCCAGCAGGGTTTCGGGGTGGCCGCCGACCTGCAGCATGCCTCGGTGCTGGTCGCGGACGAAGCGTTCTTCCACCAGGTGGTCGAGGAAGTCGGTGAGCTTGTCGTAGAAGCTGTTAACTTCCAGCAGGCCCAGCGGCTTGCTGTGGTAGCCCAGTTGGCCCCACGTCCAAATTTCGAAGAGCTCTTCCAGGGTGCCGAGGCCGCCGGGCAGGGCGATGAAGGCGTCGGACAGCTCGGCCATGCGGGCCTTGCGCGCGTGCATGCCGTCCACGACTTCCAGGCGGGTCAGGCCCTTGTGGCCAATTTCGGCGTCCATCAGGCTCTGCGGAATCACCCCGATGACTTCGCCGCCGGCAGCCAAGGCTGCATCGGCCACGGTGCCCATCAGGCCAACCGCACCACCGCCGTAGACCAGCGTGATGCCACGTTCGGCCAGGGTGTGGCCCAGGAGGGCGGCTGCTTCACGGTAGATCGGCTTGGCGCCGGGGCTGGCACCGCAGAACACGCAGACGGAACGCAAGGGCATGGGGGACTCCTGGTGCGAAAAAAGCGCGCAAGAGTACCGATTTCGCCCCCGGGCTCCAAGCTGTGCGACTGGTCAGCTTCCGAACGGTAGGGGCCGGGTTTACTCGGCCGAAGCGCCGCAAGCCCCGGCGGCATAGGCAGCGAGCAGGCTTTGCAGGAAGCTCATGGCGTATCTCCTTCTGGACGAATGGCGCCATGCTAGGGCGGTCTGGGTCCGGCCGCCCTTTGATTGCATCGATGGGCTTGATAGCTCAGACGAGCTTCAGCAGCTCTGCCGCCGTCATTCCCGACAGACCCAGCAGGCACAGGCCGCAGGCCAGGTAGGTGAGCCGGTGCCAGAGGTTGGAAGCGGCGCGGCGGAACCAGTCCACCAGGCCGGCGCAGATGAAGCACCAGAGCAGCGAGGAGAGCATGAAGCCGCCGAAGAACACCGCTAGGTGGGTGGGGGTCGGCTCGGCGACGCCAACGGCCGCCATGGCCCCGCCCATGGCGGCCCAATAGACGATGTTCTGGGGGTTGGTCAGCGACAGTGCTGCTCCTGAGGCGAAAGCGCCGCCGCTGGCAGCTTGCTCTTCGGTCGAGGGTTGCGGCGGGCGATGGGCGTCACGCAGCGACTGCAGGCCCAGCCAGCCCAGGTAGAGTGCGCTGGCGATGGTCAGCGGGTAACGCACCGCCGCGCTGTCCAGCAGCAGGGCGAGGCCGGTAAGGCCCAGTGCCGCCCAGGTGGCGTCGCCCACCAGCGAGCCGATCTGCACCATCAGCGCGGGGCGGTAGCCGTCGCGCAGGCCGCGGCGCAGGGTCTCACTGAAGACGGCGCCGGGCGCCGCGTTGAACACGAATCCGAGGAGCATCGCGGCGATGAAGAAGGACAGCATGGGGCGTGAAATTCCTTGTAATCAGGGTTGCGGCCTGTTGCCGCAGGTAATGGGAACTCGCTGGCAAATGGGGCAGTCTCCCTTCTGGGGCATTTCTGCCCTTTCTGCCAAGGAGACTCCCATGATTCGCAAGCTCGTCGCTGCATCCGTGCTGGCCTTGGCCAGTGCACCTCTGCTGGCTGCTGAATGTACCGTGGATGTGCAAGGCACTGACCAGATGACTTTCGATACCAAAGAGATCAAGGTCAGCAAAAGTTGCAAAACCTTCACCGTAAACCTCAAGCACTCCGGCAAGCTGGCCAAGAACGTGATGGGCCACAACTGGGTGCTGAGCAAGACCGCCGATGCACAGCCCATCGCCACCGAGGGCATGACCGCCGGCCTCGACAAGGACTACCTCAAGGCCGAAGACCCCCGCATCATCGCCCACACCAAAATGATCGGCGGCGGCGAGAGCGACAGCGTGACCTTCGACGTGGCCAAGCTGGCGGCCGGTGAGAGCTACGAGTTCTTCTGCTCCTTCCCGGGCCACGTGTCGATGATGAAAGGTAGCCTGGCCCTGGTCGATTGATCCCCAAGGTGAACGAACAAAAGGCCGCTCCGTGTAGCGGCCTTTTTTGTCGGGGTAGAGATGTGCTGCCTGGGCTCCTACAGAAAAGGAGTCCGTTGTGATCCTGTTACAGCGGTTCCCGGTCCAACTGCTCCAGCATCCAGCGCACGAAGTCCCTTACCTTCGGCACTTCGGCTGCGTGTTCGGCATAGGCCAGGTAATAGGCGTTGCGGCTCGGCAGCGGGTGGTCCCAGGGGATCACCAGTTTGCCTTCCGCCAACTCCTCTTCCACCAGGAAGCGCGGTAGCAGCGCGACGCCGCAGCCCGCCTGGGCGGCGCGGATGCACATATAGGACGTGTCGAAGCGTGGCCCGTGGTAGCTGTGCTCGGTGTGCCGGTCCTGGCTCTGGAACCACTCGTGCCAGGCTTCCGGGCGGGTGGCGTTCTGCAGCAGCACCAACTCGGTGAGTTGGGTCGGTTCGGTGAAGGGCCGTTCGGGCATCGCGCCGGGCGCGCAGACCGGCACCACTTCCTCGCCGAACAGGCGGATGCACTCGGCGCCTGGAAGGGCGCCATGGCCGAAGTAGAAGGCGACATCGCTGTGGCCTTGCGCCAGGGCGTTGGGTTCCGGTTCGTTGCGCAGGTCCAGGTGAATGTTCGGATGGCGCAGGCGCCAGCCCTTCAGGCGCGGGATCAGCCAGCGGGCGCCGAAGGTGGGCGGTGTGGCCACCCGCAGCACTTCTGTATCACCACCGTAGGACAGCATGTAGTGAGTGGACATCTCCACCTGGGCGAGGATCTTGCGCACCTCGGTCAGGTACAGCGAGCCCGCCGGGGTCAGTTGCAGGCGCCGGCGCACACGGCGGAACAGCAGGTGCTGGAGCAGTTCCTCCAGTTGCGCTACCTGCTTGCTGACTGCGCTCTGGGTCAGGTTCAGTTCGTCGGCGGCACGGGTGAAACTCAGGTGCCGGGCCACCGCCTCGAAGCATTGCAGGGCGGTGATCGAGGGCATGTGGCGTTTGAGCATCGGGGTTTCTCGAGGGCGGTCCGGTACATGAAAAAACGGAATGATATGTGTCGGAAAGGTTGTTTGTTGGCAAGCCCTTTTCGCGGCTATTACTGGAGCCCGGTCCGATCCTCAGACAGGAGTTCCCATGGTTGCCGCACTGCTTGACCGCCTTGGCGTCGATGCTTCCCTCTACCAGCAAGGCGATCACGCCGTTCATTCGCCCATCGACGGCAGCCGCATCGGCACCGTACGCCTGGAGGGCCGCGCTGAAGTCGAAGCGAAGATCGCCCGTGCGTTTGATGCCTTCCAGGCCTGGCGCAAGGTGCCGGCCCCGCGCCGCGGCGAGCTGATCCGCCAGTACGGCGAAGCTCTGCGCCAGTACAAGGCCGAGCTGGGCGAGTTGGTGTCCTGGGAGGCCGGCAAGATCACCCAGGAGGGCCTGGGTGAAGTGCAGGAAATGATCGACATCTGCGACTTCGCCGTCGGCCTGTCGCGCCAGCTCTACGGCCTGACCATCGCCTCCGAGCGCCCTGGCCACCATATGCGAGAAACCTGGCACCCGCTGGGCGTGGTCGGCGTCATCAGTGCGTTCAACTTCCCGGTCGCCGTGTGGTCGTGGAACACTGCGCTGGCGCTGGTCTGCGGCAACCCGGTGGTATGGAAACCCTCGGAAAAGACCCCGCTCACCGCCCTGGCCTGCCAGGCGCTGTTCGAGCGCGTGGCGAAGAATTTCAGTGAGGCCCCGGCCCACCTCAGCCAGGTGGTTATCGGCGCCCGCGAAGCCGGCGAAGCCCTGGTGGACGACCCGCGCGTGGCCCTGGTCAGCGCCACCGGCAGCACCCGCATGGGTCGTGAAGTGGCACCGCGCGTGGCGGCACGCTTCGCCCGCAGCGTGCTGGAGCTGGGCGGCAACAACGCCATGATCCTCGCCCCTACGGCCGACCTCGACCTGGCGGTGCGCGCCATCCTGTTCAGCGCCGTCGGCACCGCCGGTCAGCGCTGCACCACCCTGCGCCGCCTGATCGCCCACGAATCGGTGAAGGCCGAGATCGTCGAGCGCCTGAAGGCTGCTTACGCCAAGGTGCGCATTGGCCACCCGCTGGAAGGCAACCTGATTGGCCCGCTGATCGACAAGCAAAGCTTCGACGGCATGCAGCGTGCCCTGGAGCAGGCCCGCGCCGAAGGTGGCAAGGTGTTCGGCGGCGAACGCCAGCTCGAAGCACAGTTCCCGAACGCCTACTACGTGTCCCCGGCCATCGTCGAAATGCCCGGCCAGAGCGCCGTGGTCTGCCACGAGACCTTCGCCCCGATCCTATACGTGGTCGGCTACAGCGATTTCGACGACGCCATCGCCCTCAACAACGCCGTGCCCCAGGGGCTATCGTCCTGCGTGTTCACCACCGACGTACGCGAGGCCGAGCTGTTCCAGTCGGCGGTGGGCAGCGACTGCGGCATCGCCAACGTCAACATCGGCCCGAGCGGCGCGGAAATCGGCGGCGCCTTCGGTGGCGAGAAGGAAACCGGCGGCGGCCGCGAGTCCGGCTCGGACGCCTGGAAGGCCTACATGCGCCGCCAGACCAACACCGTGAACTACTCCCACGAACTGCCGCTGGCCCAGGGCATCACCTTCGACTGAGCGGGTTCCGGCCCTAAGGACTGCACCCCATGACCCTGCGCCAGGAATGCCTCTGGGAATATCTGACGCCACGACTGCCGGAAAGCCCTGTGCTGCACGGCGAGGTCAAGGTCGATGTCTGCGTGATCGGGGCCGGCTTCACCGGCCTCTCCGCCGCACTGCACCTGCTGGAGGCGGGCAAGCGTGTCTGTCTGATGGAGGCCCGCACCGCCGGCCACGGCGGCTCGGGGCGCAACGTCGGCCTGGTCAACGCCGGCCTGTGGATTCCGCCGGACGACATCGAGGCCGGGCTCGGCCACACTGTCGGCGATCGCCTCAACCGCACCCTGGGCGCTGCTCCGTCGCTGGTGTTCTCCCTGGTGGATCGCTATGACATCGATTGCCAGTTGCGCCGAGAAGGCACCTTGCACATGGCGCACAACGCCCGTGGCCAGGCCGACCTCGCCAGCCGCTGCGAACAGTGGCAGCGCCGTGGCGCTCCGGTGGAGCTGCTGACCGGTGCGGCCTGCCGCGAAGCCACCGGCACCGACAGGATTGCTGCCGCGCTGCTGGACCGGCGCGCCGGCACCCTCAATCCGATGGGCTATACCCGTGGCCTGGCCCGCGCGGTGAAGTACCTCGGCGGGCAGCTGTTCGAGCATTCGCCCGTGCTGCGCCTGGAGCGGCAAGGCGCCGACTGGTGCGTGGTCAGCGAGCATGGCGTGGCCATTGCCCCGCAGGTGGTGATCGCCTCCAACGCCTACACCGAAGGCGAGTGGACCGAACTGCGTCGCCATTTCTTCCCCGGTTACTACTACCAGGTGGCGTCCACGCCGCTCTCGGGCGAGGCTGCCGCGCGCATCCTGCCGGGCGGGCAGGGCTCCTGGGACACCCGCCAGGTCCTCAGCAGCATCCGCCGCGACGCCGATGGCCGCCTGCTGCTCGGCAGCCTGGGCAACGGCTCGCGCAAGCCGGCCTGGTTCCTGCGCGCCTGGGCCGATCGCATCCAGCGCCACTACTTCCCCTATCTGGGCAAAGTGGATTGGGAATTTACCTGGACCGGTTGCATCGACTTCACCCCCGACCACCTGATGCGCCTCTACGAACCCGCCCCCGGCCTGCTCGCCTTCACCGGCTACAACGGCCGCGGCGTGACCACCGGCAGCGTGGTGGGCAAGGCCTTCGCCGACTACCTGCTGAGCGGCGACGAAACGGTGCTGCCGATGCCCTTCCAGCCGATGCGGGCGGTGGCGGCGGTGGGGCTCAGGAGTTCGCTGTACGAGGCGGGCTTTTCGCTCTACCACGCCGGTCAATGTTTGCGCGTAGTGATATAGGTCGCAAAAAATTTGCGTTGCACAGCTTTGAGGCAACGGGGCGTTTCTTGCAGGATGGGGGGATCAAGGGCCGGACAGTAACAGTGCGGAGTGGGAAAATTCGCGCACCAGTGATGTGCAAATAAGTACCGCGAGTCTATTGTTACCGGACCTGCTGGCACACTGATGCCGTGCGGCTTCCAGACACGTCTGCAGTTTTTTTGGGATGTTTTGGAAGTTATTGATTTAAAACAATAAAAATAAAAAGAACAGGAGGTGGGAAGGGCCTTTCAGGGCGCGGAGCAACGACAAGAATTAATGGCACGCCACTTGCTGAACACGAGCGCTAACCCTAAAAACCTCAGGAGCAAAACTCCATGTCGCAGAAGATTTTCAGAAAAGGCTTTCTGGCTCTGGCGGTTACCACCGCGATGGGCATTTCTTCCGTTGTACAGGCTGATGTAGTCATCGGCGTTGCCGGTCCGCACACCGGCGCCAACGCATCCTTTGGCGAACAATATTGGCGCGGCGCTTCGCAGGCCGCCGAAGACATCAACGCCGCTGGCGGCGTCAACGGCGAGAAGATCAAGCTGGTCAAGGCCGACGATGCCTGCGAGCCGAAACAGGCCGTGTCCGTCGCCAACCGCCTGGTCGATCAGGACAAGGCCATCGCTGTGGTCGGCCACTTCTGCTCTTCCTCCACCATCCCCGCTTCCGAGGTCTACGACGAGGCCGGGATCATCGCCATGACCCCCGGTTCCACCAACCCTGCCGTCACTGAACGCGGCCTGTCCGGCATGTTCCGCATGTGCGGTCGGGACGACCAGCAGGGCATCGTCGCCGGCGACTACATCGTCGACAAGCTCAAGGCCACCAAGGTCGCCATCATCCACGACAAGGACACCTACGGTCAGGGCCTGGCCGATGCCACCAAGGCGCAGCTGGCCAAGCGTGGTGTGAAGGAAGTCCTGTACGAGGGCCTGACCCGTGGTGAGAAAGACTTCAACGCCCTGGTCACCAAGATCCGCGCCACGGGCGCCGAGGTCGTCTACTTCGGCGGCCTGCACCCTGAAGCCGGCCCGCTGGTTCGCCAGATGCGCGAGCAGGGCCTGACCGCGGTCTTCCTCTCCGGCGACGGCATCGTCACCGACGAACTGGTCACCACCGCCGGCGGCCCGCAGTACACCAAGGGTGTGCAGATGACCTTCGGCGCCGACCCGCGCAAGATCGCCGACGGCCAGGCCGTGATCGAGAAGTTCCGCGCTGGCGGCTTCGAGCCGGAAGGCTACACCCTTTACGCCTACGCCACCCTGCAGGCCTTGGCGGCCGGCTTCAACGGCGCTGGCGCCAACGACCCGGCCAAGGCTTCCGAATGGCTGAAGGGCCATCCGGTGCAGACCGTGATGGGCAAGAAGGAATGGGATTCCAAGGGCGACCTGAAAGTCTCCGACTACGTGATCTACGAGTGGGATGACAAGGGCAAGTATCACCAGCAGTAACGGCTGGCCAGGATCGGTTGCGCGTTGGCCATGCCTGCTCCGTCGGGCCATGGCTCGCGCAGTCCCGATCCGACACTGGTTTTAGCTCGGCTGACCGGCCAGGCGCCACCCGCGTCTGGCCGGTTGGTGTATTCCGGGAAACTGCTGAAGTCCCAATCTGCTTGACTCGGGTGTCGCATCACCCGATCCGGTAATTCAGTGGTGCCCGTCTGATTCCACTCGCGGGAGCTGGCCGAACCCAAGGTCGGACCCCCAAAAGACGAGACTGAGTGATGGACGGTATTATCCTGCAACAGCTGATCAACGGGCTGACCCTCGGGTCTGTCTACGGTCTGATCGCCATCGGCTACACCATGGTTTACGGCATCATCGGCATGATCAACTTCGCCCACGGCGAGGTGTACATGATCTCTGCCTACCTCGCCGCGATCACCATGGCCCTCCTGGCCTTCTTCGGACTCGAGTCCTTCCCGCTGCTGATCCTCGGCACCCTGCTGTTCACCATCCTGGTGACCGGCGTGTACGGTTTCGTGATCGAACGCATTGCCTACAAGCCGCTGCGCAACTCCACGCGCCTGGCGCCGCTGATCTCCGCCATCGGCATGTCGCTGATCCTGCAGAACTACGTGCAGCTCAGCCAGGGCGCTCGCCAGCAAGGCGTCCCCACCCTGCTCGACGGCGCGCTGAAGTTCCACGTCGGTGACGGCTTCGTGCAGCTGACCTACACCAAGGTGTTCATCCTGGTGGCCGCCTTCATCGGCATGGGGGTGCTGACCTACATCATCCAGCGCACCAGGCTCGGGCGCATGTGCCGTGCTACGCAGCAGGACCGCAAGATGGCCTCGATCCTCGGCATCAACACCGACCGGGTGATCTCCTACGTGTTCGTCATCGGTGCTGCCATGGCCGCCCTGGCCGGTGTGCTGATCACCATGAACTACGGCACCTTCGACTTCTATGCCGGCTTCATCATCGGCATCAAGGCCTTCACTGCTGCGGTGCTCGGTGGCATCGGCTCGCTGCCCGGCGCCATGCTCGGCGGGATCATCCTCGGCGTTGCCGAGGCGCAGTTCTCCGGCATGGTCAACACCGACTACAAGGACGTCTTCAGCTTCTCCCTGCTGGTGCTGATCCTGATCTTCCGTCCCCAAGGCCTGCTCGGCCGTCCGCAAGTCGCGAAGGTGTAAGCATGTCGTCCGCCATTGCAAGCAAACCCCTGGATTTCAAGAAGAGCCTGATCGACGCCGTGCTCGCCGGCCTCTTGGCCCTGATCGTGTTCGGCCCCATCGTCGGCGTGGTGCTCGACGGCTACAGCTTCAACCTGGAGTTCAGCCGTGTCGGCTGGATGATCGCCGTGGTCGTGGCTGGGCGTTTCGCCCTCAGCCTCTACCTGCAGACCGCTCGCGGCGAAGTGCTGATGCAGCGCTTCGAGACCGTTGGCTCCGGCGTGCATGTGCGCGACCCCGGCTACCAGAGCCGGTTGCGCTGGATCCTCCCGCTGATCCTGGTCGCCGCGGTGATCTTCCCCCTCTTCGCTGGCAAGTACTTGCTCACCGTGGTCATCCTCGGGCTGATCTACGTGCTGCTCGGCCTGGGGCTGAACATAGTGGTGGGCCTCGCCGGCCTACTCGACCTCGGCTACGTGGCCTTCTACGCCATCGGTGCCTATGGCCTGGCGCTCGGTTATGAGTATCTTGGCCTGGGCTTCTGGGCAGTGCTGCCATTGTCCCCCCTGATTGCGGCGATGGCTGGGGCACTGCTGGGCTTCCCGGTGCTGCGCATGCACGGTGACTATCTGGCCATCGTCACCCTGGGCTTCGGCGAGATCATCCGCCTGATCCTCAACAACTGGCTGGACTTCACCGGTGGGCCGAACGGCATGTCGGTGCCGTCGCCGACCTTCTTCGGTCTGGAGTTCGGCCGCCGGGCCAAGGAAGGCGGGGTGCCCTTCCACGAGTTCTTCGGTATCGCCTACAACCCCAACCTGAAGTTCCTGTTCATCTACGTGGTGCTCTTCCTGGTGGTGCTGCTGGTGCTCTACATCAAGCACCGGCTGACCCGCATGCCGGTGGGGCGAGCCTGGGAAGCGCTGCGCGAGGATGAGATCGCCTGCCGCGCCATGGGCCTGAACCACGTGCTGGTGAAGCTCTCGGCCTTCATGCTGGGCGCCTCCACCGCCGGCCTGGCCGGGGTGTTCTTCGCCAGCTACCAGGGCTTCGTCAACCCCTCGTCCTTCACCTTCTTCGAGTCGGCGCTGATCCTCGCCATCGTCGTGCTCGGGGGCATGGGCTCTACCGTCGGGGTGGTGATCGCCGCCTTTGTCCTCACCGTCGCTCCGGAGCTGCTGCGCGCCTTCGCCGACTACCGCGTGCTGCTCTTCGGCATCCTCATGGTGCTGATGATGATCTGGCGGCCGCGCGGGCTGATACGCATCAGCCGCGTTGGCTTTACCCCGCGTAAAGGAGTTGCGCCATGAGCAGCGAACACATCCTCAGCGTCGAGCACCTGATGATGCACTTCGGTGGCATCAAGGCGCTCAACGACGTCAGCCTGAAGATCAAGCGCGGCTCCATCTCCGCGCTGATCGGCCCCAACGGTGCCGGAAAGACCACTGTGTTCAACTGCCTGACCGGCTTCTACAAGGCCACCGGCGGACGCATTCAGCTCAACGCCCGTGGCGTGACCACCGATGTGATCAAGGTGCTGGGCGAACCCTTCCAGCCGACCGACTTCGTCAACCCGGCGCAGTTCGCCAGCCGCCTGCATTACAAGATGTTCGGCGGCACCCACCTGGTTAACCGTGCGGGACTTGCGCGCACCTTCCAGAACATCCGCCTGTTCCGTGAAATGTCGGTGGTGGAGAACCTGCTGGTGGCCCAGCACATGTGGGTCAACCGCAATCTGCTGGCCGGCGTGTTCAATACCCCGGGTTTCCGCAAGGCCGAGGATGACGCGCTGAACCACGCGTTCTACTGGCTGGAAGTGGTGGACCTGGTGGACTGCGCCAACCGCCTGGCTGGCGAGCTGTCCTACGGCCAGCAGCGCCGCCTGGAAATCGCCCGCGCCATGTGCACTCGGCCGCAGCTGATCTGCCTCGACGAACCCGCTGCCGGCCTCAACCCGGCCGAGACCGAAGCGCTCAGCCGGATCATCCGCAAGCTGCGCGACGAGCACGACCAGACCGTTCTGCTGATCGAACACGACATGGGCATGGTGATGAGCATTTCCGACTACATCGTGGTGCTGGACCACGGCGAAGTGATTGCCGAGGGCAACCCCCACGACATCCGCCACGATCCGAAGGTGATAGCCGCGTACCTAGGCGCCGAAGAGGAGGAAGTGGCATGAGCACCCCCCTCCTGGAGTTCAAGGATGTCGACGTCTTCTACGGGCCGATCCAGGCCCTGCGGAGCGTCAGCCTGCACATCAACGAAGGCGAGACGGTGAGCCTGATTGGCGCCAACGGCGCCGGCAAGTCCACCCTGCTGATGTCCATTTTCGGCCAGCCGCGCGCGGCCAATGGCGCCATCGTCTACCGGGGCACCGACATCACCCACAAGTCGGCGCACTACGTCGCCTCCAACGGCGTCGCCCAGTCGCCGGAAGGGCGCCGGGTGTTCCCCGACATGAGCGTGGAGGAGAACCTGCTGATGGGCACCATCCCCGTCGGCATGGACCATGCGGATGAAGACATGCAGCGCATGTTCGACCTCTTCCCGCGCCTGAAGGAACGGCGCAATCAGCGCGCCATGACCATGTCCGGTGGCGAGCAGCAGATGCTCGCCATCGCCCGCGCGCTGATGAGCCGGCCCAAGCTGCTGCTGCTCGACGAACCTTCCCTGGGCCTTGCGCCCATCGTGGTCAAGCAGATCTTCCAGACCCTGCGGGAACTGGCCCAGACCGGCATGACCATCTTCCTCGTCGAGCAGAACGCCAACCACGCGCTCAGGCTGTCCGACCGCGCCTACGTGATGGTCACCGGCGAAATCCGCATGAGCGGCACGGGCGAAGAACTGCTGGGCAACCAGGACGTCCGCAACGCCTACCTCGGCGGTCACTGACCCGCCACCTCCAACCTTTCCCGAGCGTCCCCCTCTCCCTTCAGGGAGAGGGGCCGGGGGAGAGGGCAATTCGCTCGCACTCGGTTCCCCAAGGAGTCCAGAGATGCAAACCCTGCGCTTCTTCACCAACGCCGATGTCGCTGCGGCGCTGGCTTATCCACAACTCATCGACGCCCTGCGCGTTGGCCTGGCCAACCCGGCCGAGGCGCCGGTGCGCGCCAGCCATGCCTTGCCGGAGGATGCCTCGCTGCTGTGCATGCCGGTCTGGCAGAAAGGGCAGGGCGTCGGGGTGAAACTGGTCACCGTATTTCCCCACAACGGCGCGAAGGGCCTGCCCTCGGTCGCCGCGCTCTTCACCCTGTTCGACGATGCCACCGGGCGGCCCCTTGCGGTGCTGGAGGCCTCCGAACTCACCGCCCGGCGCACCGCCTGCACATCCTCCCTGGCCGCCAGCAGCCTGGTGCGCCATGACGCCAGCCGGCTGCTGGTGGTGGGTAGCGGTACCCTCGCTGCACACATGGTCCGCGCCCACTGCGTGGTGCGGCAGTACGAGCGTGTGGATATCTGGGGGCGCCATCCGGACAAGGCTGCCGAGTTGGTGCGCACGCTCGTCGCCGAGGGCTATCCGGTGCAGGTGGCGTCCGATCTGCAGACCTGCGCCCAGCAGGCCGACTGCATCAGTTGCGTCACCACGTCCACCACGCCGCTGATCCTAGGCGACTGGCTGCGGCCGGGCACCCACCTCGACCTGGTGGGCGCCTTCCTGCCGACCATGCGCGAAACCGACAGCGCCGCGGTGGCCCGCTCGCGCATCGTCGTCGATACCCGTGACGGCGCCCTGGAGGAGGCCGGTGACCTGCTCTTCGCCATCGCAGACGGTGCTATCACCGAACAGAGCATCCACTTCGAACTCGCCGACCTGCTGCATGGCCGCGGCCACCGCCAGACCAGCAGCGAGATCACCCTGTTCAAGTCCGTGGGTTATGCGCTGGAAGACCTGATTGCGGCGCAGGTGTTGCTACAGGCGGTGGAAAAACCCTTGTAGGAGCGAATTCATTTGAACTTGGGAAACCACGTCCTTAGGACGTGGTCATGAGTCATCGGCTCTGCCTGTGACGATTCGAGTCAGCGAACCAGCAGGATGCTGCCGGTCCCGTAGGGTGCGCCGCGCGCACCGGGAGACGGACTCGGAGTCGCCACCATCGCCGCGGTGCGCATGGCGCACCCTACTGCTGGGCACGGTGGCGGAGATCAGCCGAGTGCTGCGTGTGAGGATGGCCCCCTTAACAGGGGGCAAACACACGTCCACGTTCTACGAACGTGGACCTTTACTCGCGAAGAATCGCGCAGCGGTCCCTTTTGGCAGCCCTGCGGCCTGCTTTCGCGAATGAATTCGCACACAGTTGTTCAGAACTCCTCCTCCTCCTCGGCGAAGGGCAACTTCGCCGCCAGCACCTCCACCCGCTCGATCTGCGGCGGCTTGCTGAACAGGTCTCCGGCGCGCTCCATCAAGGCGGCGGCCACCTGGCCGGTCATATGCGCCTGTAGCCCCAGGTCACTATCGAAGGCGTCGAAGATGCCGAAGGTCGTCGGCCCCATGCGCAGCGCGAACCAGACAGTGGTATCGGGTTCTTCCTGCACCAGCGGTAAGCCGCCATGGAGGAAGTCCTCCACCTCGGCGACTTTGCCCGGCCTGGCTTCCAGGCGTACCAGCAACGCAACTTTGACCATGGCCCTATCTCCTCTGTGGTTAGCCAGGGAAGTCTAGGCCCATGGAGAAGGGCGCCAGCCCCGCCTGTCCGATGCGGGGATATCCACATCACAGTCGTGAGAAACGTTTTTTGTAGGAGCGAATTCATTCGCGAAGCAGGCCGAAGGCCTGCCCTGTAGCCAATCGCGAATGAATTCGCTCCCACAGGTAAAGCCGGGCCCGGCCTGATACCCACAATCCCTGTGAAACACTCTGTGGATAACTTGGTGGTAGCTGCCGCCAGGCCCCTATTCTCGCCACGCACAGACGGCCGATCAAATATTGCTCAATCGATGTTTATTCCACGAAAACAGTGGCTTGTATGAGTTATCCATCGTTTGGAAACGCATCTCGACTTGTCCCCGTTCGCTGTGTGGAAAGCTGTGGATAAGATTGGGAATAACTGCTGCAGGGCAGCTGCGACGGGGGCTGCATGGAGATGCTGGTTTTTTCGCCATCAGTTCGTCCCTGTGGATGTCGTAACCTATGCCGGTCTAATCGCAACGGGCCTGTGCCCCAGAGCAAGGAGAACAGCATGACTTCCACCCTTTTCATCACCGGCGCCACCTCGGGATTCGGCGAGGCCTGCGCCCGGCGCTTTGCCCAGGCCGGCTGGTCGCTGGTGCTGACCGGCCGCCGCGCCGCGCGGCTGCAGGCGCTGAAGGATGAACTCTCGGCCCTGACCGACGTGCACACCCTGGAACTCGACGTGCGCGATCGCAAGGCCATGGAAGCGGCCATCGCCGGTCTGCCGGCGAAGTACGAAAAGATTCGTGGCCTGATCAACAACGCTGGCCTGGCCCTGGGCGCCGACCCAGCACCCAAGTGCGACCTGGATGACTGGGACACCATGGTCGACACCAACATCAAGGGGCTGATGTACAGCACCCGCCTGCTGCTGCCGCGCCTGATCGCCCATGGTCGTGGCGCGAGCATCGTCAACCTGGGCTCGGTAGCGGGCAACTGGCCCTATCCGGGCAGCCATGTGTACGGCGGCACCAAGGCCTTCGTCGCCCAGTTCTCGCTGAGCCTGCGCAATGACCTGGTGGGCACCGGCGTACGCGTCTCCAATATCGAGCCGGGCCTGTGTGAGAGCGAGTTCTCCCTGGTGCGCTTCGGCGGCGACCAGGCCAAATACGACGCCACCTATGCCGGTGCCGAAGCCATCCAGCCCGAAGACATCGCCGAAACCATCTTCTGGATCATGAACCAGCCGGCCCACATCAACATCAACAGCCTGGAGCTGATGCCTGTGAGCCAGACCTGGGCCGGTTTCGCTATCGATCGCTCAGCGAAGTGAGGCGGGTGGAGCGTCCGAGCAGTTGCAGGGCGCGATCCGGGTAATCGGTAATCAGGCCATTCGCCCCCATGTCCAGCAGGTGGCGCATGGCCGGTTGCTCGTTGATGGTCCACATCTGTACCGCCAGCCCCCGTTGTAGTGCGGCCTGCATGAGGCGTTCGCTGGCTACCTGCAGTCCGCCGCTGCGTTCGGGGATCTGCAAGGCCTGATAGGACGGGCTGACCAGGCTGCCCAGGCCGACCCAGTTCAGCGCCACCAGCAGGCGCACCGAGCTCGGTCCGGCCGAGGTGGCGACGCCTGGGCAGACTTGGCGAAAGCGCTTGAGGCTGCGCTCATAGAAACTTCCCACCAGCACCCGCTCGCGCTGCTCGTGCCTGTCCAGCAGGGCGCAGAGCTGCTCTTCCATGCCGACGTCCGGCACTTTGATCTCCACCACCTTGGCCTGCTCCGGGAAGCGCTCCAGCACTTCGCCGAAGGTCGGGACGCGGATGCCCTGGCCGCGATAGGGATGGCTTTCGCCACCGTCTGCACTCCAGCGATAGCCGGCGTCCAGGGCCTGTACCTCGGCGAGGGTCAGGTCGGCGACCTTGCCGTCGCCATTGGTGGTGCGATCCACCCTGGCGTCGTGCAGCACCACCAGCTCGCCGTCGTGGGTGCGGCGCAGGTCCATCTCCAGCATGTCCACCTTGAGGGCGGCGGCACGTTCGAAGGCGAACAGGGTGTTCTCCGGCCACAGGCCGCGCCCGCCGCGATGGGCGATCACCAGGGGCTGGTCGCCGAAGCCGGCGAGCACCACCGGGCGCTCTGCTGGACGGCTGGTCAGGGCCAGGGCCAGCAGGGCGACGACGATCAGGAAAAGGGGAGCGAGAAAGAATCGGGCGAAGCGCTTCATGTTGTTCTTATCCGTAAGACGTGGACGGGCGTGCCGAATCAAACGCGCGGACTATGACAAAGACGTGACGGGGAGGCGAGGGGGATATGTGCGGGTTGAGATGAGGAGCGCGTTGCAAGGTCTATCGCGAATGAATTCGCTCCCACAAGGACGCACGCAGTCTTACCTGTGGGAGCGAATTCATTCGCGAAACGCTAAGGAAGGGTGTACCGGACTCAACCCGCCAGCAGCCACACCCCGGCACCTGCGGAAGCACCACCGGCAATGCGCACCAGTGGCGCAGCGGCTTGCGGCAGGGCACGGACCAGGCCGTAGCCGGCGGCATGCAGGGCGGTGGTGGCGGCGACGAAGCCGGCGGCATAGCCCCAGGGGCTGGCCAGGTCCGGCAGTTCCAGGCCGTGGGCGACGCCGTGGGCCAGGGCGAAGAGGGCGGTCAGGCCCATGGCCAGCCACAGCGGCGGACGTACCGCCACGGCCACCAGCAGGCCGAGGGCGAGTACCGAGCCGGCGATGCCGGTTTCCATCAGCGGCACTTCCATGCCGGCGAAGCCCGCGAAACCTCCCAGCAGCAGGGTGCCGGCGAAGGTCAGCGGCAGTGCCCAGCGAGCCGAGCCATGCTGCTGTGCGGCCCAGAGACCGACAGCGAGCATGGCCAGGAGGTGATCGAGGCCGGTGAGCGGGTGGGCAGCGCCCGCCATCAGGCCGGAGTGGTCGTGGCCAGCGTGGGCGAACGCCATGGCCGGGGTGAGGAACAGGGCGATGGCGAAGAGCGACTTGCGCAGGGTCATGGTGAAGCTCCTTGAAAACGAATCCTGTCGGCTGAGGGGTCAGGCGCTGGTCAGCAGGCCCTGCTTCTCGATGAAGGCGATGATCTCGTCGAGGCCCTGGCCGACCTTCTGGTTACTGAACACGAAGGGGCGTTCGCCGCGCATCTTGCGGGCATCGCGGTCCATCACTTCCAGCGAAGCGCCGACCATGGGCGCCAGGTCCACCTTGTTGATCACCAGCAGGTCCGACTTGCAGATGCCGGGTCCGCCCTTGCGCGGCAGCTTGTCGCCAGCGGAGACGTCGATCACGTAGAGGGTCAGGTCGGAGAGTTCCGGGCTGAAGGTGGCTGACAGGTTGTCGCCGCCCGATTCCACCAGGATCAGGTCCAGGCCGGGGAAACGACGGTTCAACTGCTCCACGGCTTCCAGGTTGATCGAGGCGTCTTCGCGGATCGCAGTGTGCGGGCAGCCGCCGGTTTCGACGCCGATGATGCGTTCCGGCGCCAGGGCCTCGTTGCGCACCAGGAACTGGGCGTCTTCCTGGGTGTAGATATCGTTGGTCACCACCGCCAGGTTGTAGCGGTCGCGCAGGGCGCGGCAGAGGGCCAGGGTCAGGGCGGTCTTGCCGGAACCGACCGGGCCGCCGATGCCGACGCGCAGGGGTTGGCTGTTCATATGCTGTGCATCTCCTAGGAACGGAACAGACGGCTGTACTGGCGCTCGTGCGCCATGCTCGCCAGGGCCAGGCCGAAGGCGGCGCTGCCCCAGCGAACCGGTGGGATTTCACTGGCCGCGTGCTGGGCCCGCTCCAGGCAGGGCAACAGGGCGGAGGTCAGGCGCTGGGCGGCTTGCTGGCCCAGCGGCAGGGTTTTCATCAGCACCGCCAGCTGGTTTTCCAGCCAGCCCCAGAGCCAGGCGGCCAGAGCGTCCTGCGGGGCGATGGACCAGGCGCGCGCGGCCAGGGCCCAGGCCACGGCGAGGCCGGGTTCTGCGAGTTCGGCGAGCAGGGCGCGGGCGGCGTCGTCCTGCTCGGGCAGATCGTTGAGCAACTGTTGCAGGGAATAGCCCATCTGCCGGCTTTCCTGCTGCAGCTCGCGGGTTTCGCGGCTGGCGCGGTGACGCTCGGCCAGCGCCTTCAGCTCGCTCCAGTCCTCGCGTTCGGCGGCCTCGCAATGGGCCAGCAGCAAGGGCGCTTCGAAGCGTGCCAGGTTGAGCAGCAGCTGGTCGGTGATCCAGCGTGCGGCACTGTCCGAGTCATGCACCAGGCCGCTGTCCACCGCCAGCTCAAGTCCTTGCGAGTAGCTGTAGCCGCCAATGGGAAGCTGGGGACTGGCGAGCCGCAACAGCTGCCAAGCCTTGTTCACTTGCGCACACCGAATTGATGCAGGCGTGGCGCGTAGCTGAAGTCCGCCTCCAACTGGTGAGAATGGTGATGGCCACCGCCGTAGGCGCCGTGTTCGGGCTGGAAACCGGCTTCGATGCTTTCCACGGTGGCACCGAGCTGTTCGAGCATGGCCTTGAGCACGTAGTCGTCCAGCAGGCGCAGCCAGCCATCGCCGATCTGCAGCGCAACGTGGCGATTGCCCAGGTGGTAGGCGGCGCGGGTCAGTTCGAAGGCACTGGCGCAGGTGACGTGGAGCAGCGTTTCCGGGCGGGCGCTGACTCGCACGACACGACCGTCCTGGCTGCGCAGGCAATCGCCGTCGCGCAGGGGCGGCTGGCCGCGTTCGAGGAACAGGCCGACGTCCTCGCCCTTCACCGTGAAGCAGCGCAGGCGGCTCTTGCTGCGCGCCTCATAGGTCAGCAGCAGTTCTTCGTCCCAGGTGGGCTGAGCGTCTATTCGTTCGTGGATGACCAGCATCGGGTGAATCCGGCAGTGTGCAGTGCCGGGTGTAGAGCAAGGCCCTTGCCAAGATGGCGGGGCGCCCGTTTACCGGGGTTCTGGCGAGGGCGTGCCTGTCTGTGGGGCGTGCTGGTGGTCTGAGATGGTGCGTCTTGCACCAATGTGGCGCGACGAAGTTGGCGAACCGGTCAGTTTTTCGGTTTGCCCGGACCCTGCCAGTGCTTGCCGCCAATCATGATGAAGCGCAGCTGTTGGGTGATCTTGGCGGCTGGCAGCAGGTGCGGGGGCAGGTTGTCCGCGGGTGGGTCGATGAGCTCGGGCAGGGTGGCGAAAACGGTCTTCACCACCAGGTCGGCGACCAGGTCGACCCCTTTGTCATCCAGTTGCGGCATGCGGTTGATCAGCTTGAGGTCGGCGGCGAGGTCGTCGGTGATGCGCTGGCGCAGCGCTCCGATGGCCTGACGCACGGGCTGGGAGCCGCCGTACTGCTCGCGGGCGAGGAACAGGAACTGGCCTCGATTGGCGGCCACCGCGTCGAGGAAGATGCGGACCGACGCTTCGATGATGCCGCCCAGCTCGAATTCGTTATGGCGTACCACGCGGATGGTGGCGCGGAAGGTCTCGCCTACTTCTTCCACCAGCGCCAGGCCCAGTTCGTCCATGTCGGTGAAGTGGCGATAGAAACCGGTGGGCACGATGCCGGCGTTGCGTGTCACCTCGCGCAAGCTCAGGCTGCCGAAGCCGCGGCCGCTGTCCATCAGGATACGCGCGGCGTCCATCAGGGCGTGGCGAGTCTGCTGCTTCTGTTCCGAGCGCGGGGTCATGGGGCGTGGCCGTTGGCGAATGTGCGGCGCACTCTAGCAAAACGACTTCGCGGGCGTCGAACACGCCTCAGTAATGCGCAACTTGTCACTGGAATGGGGGGCTATCGGTGCAGTTCGCCGTGTCATCAAGGGTGGATAGGAAGAGCGCTATCCAGTCTACGGGGCCGCTTTGCGGCCCTTCGCGAATGAGTTCGCTCCCACAAACAAAAAGCCCGGCATTCGCCGGGCCTGGAGGTTTTTCGCGCGGGAATCAGCTGACGCGCTGGGCTTGCAGCAGACGATCCGCACCACCTTCGGCGATGCGATTGGCGCCAGTACGGTCAGCACCGCTTTCGGCAACGCGGTTGGCACCACTGCGATCTGCGCCGCCTTCGGCGACGCGGTCCAGCACCATGAAGCCACCTTCAATGGCGACCGGCTCGATGACCTGGACGGTGGTGCCTTGCTTCGACTCACCCAGTACCGGTTGGGCATCGGACGGCAGGGCGAAAGCAGTGCTGGTCAGGGTGGCGAAGAACAGGGCGGCGAAGGCTTGGGTTTTCATGATCGTGGGCTCCTCGATGGGGGCTGGAAACTGGGTACGGAGCCAATCTTACGGATGGGGCGTCGATTAAAAAGTGAACACGCGCGATAGAGAACATCGACGCTGTTGATGATGCCAGGTGGGCTTATTAATCAATGAGTTGCGGAAATTTACAGGTGCGCTTGCCTGTTTTTCACAGCGCGTTCGGTGTTCAGCTGGAGTAGACCGGGGGATTTGCAGGTCGATAAGGCATGGACATGAGGTAGCGCTTCGGGGCTGCGGGAACAGATGCGCAAGCGCCAGGTGTGTTTCAGAGCTGCTCGCGTTCGGTCCTTTCGCGCTGCCCGCAGGTCATGAAACCCTTGTGGCGCACACGTCCCGTGCTATCGAAGCTGATGTGATAGGGCTGCTGGTGGCCTTCCTCGTTGAGGATGTAGTTGTTGCAGGAACCCGGATGCACGCTGCGCTGGACGATGGAGGAGGGACGCCCGCCAATGATCAGAACCTGTTGCCGGCTCATGCCGGGTTCGACGTTTTTCACCAGGGGCTGGTTGCGGAATGTGATGTAGTCCGTGGGGTTTTCGAGCTTGCTGGCGCAGCCCGCCATCGATGCCAGGGCACAAGCCATGACAAGCGCTTGCTTGTACATCATGGGTCCTCGTCGGTTTAACGCAGTTGAAACACAGCGGTTGGAACACCGGAAGGTAGGGAGAGTTCGCCAGAGAACGCCGGGAGGTGAATCAGGCGATGGACGGCATTGCGCCAGCAGCTGGCCAAATGCCTGGAGAAAGGGGCGAAAGCCTTGCCTGTAAAGGCTTCCGGCCCCCTTGATGGCAAACTGATACTTGCCTCAGTAGCCGCCGTCGCGCTCGACCTTCTTCTCGGCCTTTTCGCGTTCGGCCAGCTCCCGTTGCTCGCAGGTCATGAAGCCTTTTTCCTCGACTCGCCCATTGCTGTCGAAGCTGACGTGGTAGGCCTGCTCGTGGCCATCCTGGTTGAGGACGTAGTTGTTGCAGATGCCCGCATGGACCTTGCGGCGGATGGAGGATGACGGCGGACCGCCCAGGGCGCGCACCTGCTGCTCGGTCATGCCTTCATCTACTTGTTTGACCAGGGGTTCGTTGCGGTAGGTGTAGTAATCGGTGGGGTTTTCCATCTTGCCGGCGCAGCCAGCCACGGCGGCCAGGCTGCAGGCGAGGATCAACGCGTGCTTGCTCATTTCGGCACCTCTCCGTGTGTCCCTTGATGGAATTGAGCCTAGACCGCCCGTCCGACCCGGCTGCTGGTGCCGGACCGTTTTGCCGATGAACGGTCAGCCGTAGCGTTTCTTCGCTTCGATGGCCAGGCCGCTGCCGATACTGCCGAACAGGTTGCCTTCCACCTGGCGGGCGTTGGGCAGCATAGCCGCGACGCTCTGGCGCAGCGCCGGGATGCCGCTGGAGCCGCCGGTGAAGAACAGCGTGTCGACCTGGTCGGCGGTGGCGCCGGCCTGGGCCAGCAGCCCATCGACGCTGGCGCGGATGCGCACCAGCAGGTCATCGATGGCGCTCTCGAACAGCGGGCGGGTGAGGTCGACCGCAAGGCCCGGCTCGACGCGCGCGAGGTCGATGCGGCGGCTGTCGGTTTCGGTCAGCGCGATCTTGCTCTCTTCAACCTGCATGGCCAGCCAGTGGCCGGCGCGCTGTTCGATCAGGCCGAACAGGCGGTCGATGCCGGTGGCGTCGACGATGTCATAGCGCATGTTCTTCAGCGCCAGCTGCGTCTTCTGCGCGTAGACCGCGTTGATGGTGTGCCAGGTGGCCAGGTTGAGGTGGAAGCTGGTGGGCATCAGCGCGTCGCTCTTCATCCGACTGCCGTAGCCGAACAGCGGCATCACGCCCTGCAGGCTGAGCTGTTTGTCGAAGTCGGTCCCGCCGATGTGCACGCCGCCGGTGGCGAGGATGTCGTCCTGGCGCTCGGCCACTTCACGGCGCTGGGGCGACAGGCGCACCAGGGAGAAGTCCGAGGTGCCGCCGCCGATGTCGACGATCAGCACCAGTTCCTCGCGCTCGATGCCACGCTCGTAGTCGAAGGCCGCGGCGATGGGCTCGTACTGGAAGGAAACGTCCTTGAAGCCGAGTTTCTGCGCGACTGCGACCAGGGTGTTCTGCGCTTCCTGGTCGGCTTCGGGGTCGTCATCCACGAAGAACACCGGGCGACCCAGCACCACCTGCTCGAACTCCCGGCCGGCGGTTGCTTCGGCGCGCTGCTTGAGCTGGCCGATGAACAGGCCCAGCAGATCCTTGAAGGGCAGGGCGCTGCCCAGCACCGTGGTTTCGCTCTTGAGCAGGGGCGAGCCCAGCAGGCTCTTCAGCGAGCGCATCAGGCGGCCTTCGTAACCTTCCAGGTACTCGTGCAGGGCCAGGCGGCCGTAGACCGGGCGACGTTCTTCGGTGTTGAAGAACACCACCGAGGGCAGGGTGATCTTGTCGTCCTCCAGGGCGATCAGCGGCTCCATATCCGGGCGCCACCAGCCGACGGTGGAGTTGGAGGTACCGAAGTCGATGCCCAGGGCCTGGGCGGGGAGGGCGTTGCTCATGGTGCGGGCGTTCCGGCAAAAAAACGGCCGCGCAGTTTACGCGAGCGGGAAGAGGTTGTCCGGCGCAGTTCGTCGCGGTGTCGGGACAGCGCCCGGTGCGATACCCGCAAGGCCGGTCAGCATCGCCAGGTTGGGCCTCGCTGCGCTCGGACCAACCTACGGCATCGCTGTCCAGCCCAGGGTGAGTGCCGCCAGCACCAGGTATCGCCCCGCCTTGGCCAGGGTCACCAGCGTCAGGAATACCCAGAAGGATTCGCGCATCGCCCCGGCGACCAGCGTCAGCGGATCGCCAATCACCGGGACCCATGACAGCAGCAGCGACCAGCGTCCGTAGCGGTGATAGAAGGCTTGCGCCCGTTCCATCTGCGCCGGTTTCAGCGGGAACCAGCGCCGTTCGCGAAAGTGCTCCACATAGCGCCCCAGCAGCCAGTTCACCAGCGAGCCCAGTACGTTGCCGAAGGCCGCGACGGCCACCAGCGCCCAGGCCGGGTATGCCTTGGACAGCAGCAGGCCGACCAGCACGGCTTCTGATTGCAGGGGTAGCAGGGTGGCTGCGCCAAAGGCGGACAGGAACAGGCCCAGGTAGCCGGTGAGTGCCAGCACGTGCGAGGTCTCGGGAGAGGGGGCGCCAGTCTGGCCGGCGCGGGCGTAACGAACAAGACGGTAAGCGGACTGAAAGGCTGATCCGTTAGAATGGGCGCAGTCTGACAATGGAAAAACGGGGGCGCCGGCTCCAGAGTCACGGAGCCGGCTTCATCCTGACCCCCTTTCTGATCTTTGGTGCCCCCTATGCGTAGAGCTTCTCATCACGAGTTGCGCACGGCCTTTCGTGCGCTGCTGGACTCGGATTCCTGTTTTCACACCGCCTCTGTGTTCGACCCCATGTCCGCCCGTATCGCTGCTGACCTCGGGTTCGAAGTGGGCATCCTCGGTGGTTCGGTTGCTTCCCTGCAGGTACTCGCCGCACCTGACTTCGCCCTGATCACCCTCAGCGAGTTCGTCGAGCAGGCCACCCGCATCGGCCGCGTCTCGCGCCTGCCGGTGATCGCCGACGCCGACCACGGCTACGGCAACGCCCTCAACGTGATGCGTACCGTGGTCGAACTGGAGCGCGCCGGCATCGCCGCCCTGACCATCGAGGACACCCTGCTGCCCGCCCAGTTCGGCCGCAAGTCCACCGACCTGATCTCGGTGGAGGAAGGCGTCGGCAAGATCCGCGCGGCCCTGGAGGCACGTGTCGATCCGGACCTGGCCATCATCGCCCGTACCCACGCCGGCGTGCTGGATGTGGACGAAGTGATCAGGCGCACCAAGGCCTACGAGGCCGCTGGCGCCGACGGTATCTGCATGGTTGGCGTGGCTGACTTCGAGCACCTGGAAAAGATTGCCCAGCACCTGAGCATCCCGCTGATGCTGGTCACCTACGGCAACCCCAAGCTGCGTGACAACGACCGCCTCGCCCGGCTCGGCGTGCGCATCGTGGTCAATGGCCACGCGGCCTACTTCGCGGCCATCAAGGCCACCTACGATTGCCTGCGCGAGCAGCGCCAAGTCGCTACCGGCACCGAGCTCACCGCCACCGAGCTGACCCACAAGTACACCCTGCCCGAGGATTACATCGTCTGGGCCGAGGAGTTCATGGATGTGAAGGAGTAGCGCGACCTCCACTTGTCGCCTGGCGACCGCCCCCCTTGCAAAAGGCTGGAAGAAAGCCCAAATCTTCCACTGGGCCTTAAGCAAGCGGGAGGTCAGCATGGCCAGTGGTTGGGCCGGCGACGGCGCCGTCCAGGAACAGATCGACAGCACTATCGAAGACGCCATCCAGCGCGCGCGCAGCCAGTTGCCGAAAGGTGAAAGCCTTGCGCAGTGCGAAGAGTGTGATGCCGCTATCCCTGAAGCCCGCCGCAAGGCCATCCCCGGCGTGCGCCTGTGCGTCGCCTGCCAGACCGAGCACGACAGGGAAAACGCCGCCTATGCCGGGTACAACCGGCGGGGCAGCAAGGACAGTCAGCTGCGCTGAGGCGCCTTTTAAAGTCGATTCCGCGCTCTGTTGTAGACCAATCCGCGCTCACGCTTGCCAACGCTTATCACGACCACGGTGATGCGCTCATCTTCGACGCGATACACCAGACGGTAGCCGGCTGCACGGAGCTTGATCTTGAAGCAATCAGGCATGTCGTGAAGGGAATCGCTCGCAACGCGCGGCATCTATAGCCGCTCTGCGAGTTTCTTCTTGAATTGCTCTCGGACGGTATCGCCAAGTTTGCGCCATTCCTTCAGCGCCGAAGGCAGGAACTCCAGTTCATAGGTCATCGAGGCTGACTTTAACTCCCTTCTCATGGGCGCGGCTGCGGACGATCTCCGCCAGATCCTGATCGTCCAGATAGTCCATCAGCGCTTCGAAGGTTTCAGCCGGAATCATGTAGGCCATGACCTTGTTGTGATTGAGAACAGCCACTGGGGCGCCCTTCGCACCGGACACTACGGCCGAGGGATTTTTCTTCAGCTCGGATACGCTGACGGCAACATTGGCAAGAACGCTTTGCATGAATTTGACTCCAGAGTTTGGTGCCAAATTCTGGTCTTTTTATGGGCGCAACTCAAGTTGGAGATGCCGACAGGGCGATTCGTCCCGACTCAGAACAGGAAATACCGCTGCGCCATCGGCAGCACGTCCGCGGGCTCGCACCAGAGCAGCTGGCCGTCGGCCTTGACCTGGTAGTTCTGCGGGTCGACGTCGATGGTCGGCGTGTAGCCGTTGTGAATCAGGTCCTGCTTCTTCACCGTACGGCAGCCCTTCACCACGCCGATCTTCTTCTGCAACCCCAGCTGCGCGGGCACGCCCGCCTCGAATGCCGCCTGGCTGATGAAGGTGAGGCTGGTGGCGTGGCGGCTGCCGGCGTAGCTGGCGAACATCGGGCGGTAGTGCACCGGCTGCGGAGTGGGGATGGAGGCATTGGCGTCGCCCATCAGGCTGGCGGCGATGGCCCCGCCCTTGAGGATCAGCGTCGGCTTCACGCCGAAGAAGGCTGGGCGCCAGAGCACGAGGTCAGCCCATTTGCCCACTTCCACCGAGCCCACTTCGTGGCTGATGCCGTGGGTGATGGCCGGGTTGATGGTGTACTTGGCAATGTAGCGTTTGGCGCGGAAGTTGTCGTTGCCGGGCGCGTCCTCGGGCAGGGCGCCGCGCTGTTTCTTCATCTTGTCGGCGGTCTGCCAGGTCCGGGTGATGACCTCGCCCACACGGCCCATGGCCTGGCTGTCGGAGCTGATCATGCTGAAGGCGCCGAGGTCGTGGAGGATGTCTTCGGCGGCGATGGTTTCGCGGCGGATGCGGCTTTCGGCGAAGGCCACGTCCTCGGCGATGCTCGGGTCCAGGTGGTGGCAGACCATGAGCATGTCCAGATGTTCGTCGATGGTGTTACGGGTGAAGGGCCGGGTCGGGTTGGTCGAGCTGGGCAACACGTTGGAGAAGCCACAGGCCTTGATGATGTCCGGAGCGTGGCCGCCGCCGGCGCCTTCCGTGTGGTAGGTGTGGATGGTGCGGCCCTTGAACGCGCCGAGGGTGGTTTCGACGAAGCCGGATTCGTTCAGCGTGTCGGTGTGGATGGCCACCTGCACGTCGTACTGATCGGCAACCGACAGGCAATTGTCGATGGCCGCCGGGGTGGTGCCCCAGTCTTCGTGGAGCTTGAGGCCGATGGCGCCGGCCTTCACCTGCTCGATGAGCGGCTCTGGCAGGCTGGCGTTGCCCTTGCCGGTGAAGCCGATGTTCATCGGGAAGGCATCGGCGGCCTGGAGCATGCGCGCCATGTGCCAGGGGCCGGAGGTGCAGGTGGTGGCGTTGGTACCGGTGGCCGGGCCGGTGCCGCCGCCGATCATGGTGGTGACGCCGCTCATGAGCGCCTCTTCGATCTGCTGCGGGCAGATGAAGTGGATGTGCGTGTCGATGCCGCCGGCGGTGAGGATCATGCCCTCGCCAGCGATCACCTCGGTGCTGGCACCAATGGCGATGGTGACGTCGGGCTGGATGTCCGGGTTGCCCGCCTTGCCGATGGCTGCGATGCGTCCGTCCTTGAGGCCGACGTCGGCTTTGACAATGCCCCAGTGGTCGATGATCAGGGCGTTGGTGATCAGGGTGTCGACCACATCCGCCGCCAGCAACTGGCCCTGGCCCATGCCATCGCGGATCACCTTGCCGCCGCCGAACTTCACTTCTTCGCCGTAGGTGGTGAAGTCCTTCTCGACTTCGATCCACAGGTCGGTGTCGGCCAGGCGCACCTTGTCGCCGACGGTGGGGCCGAACATGTCGGCGTAGGCTTGTCTGCTGATTTTCATTCGTCCATCCCGTAGGGTGCGCTGCGCGCACCGAAACGCTATGCCAATTCCTCGGTGCGCATGGCGCACCCTACTCCTTACAACTTGCCCATCACCCGACCGGCGAAGCCGAACACGCGGCGTAAACCGGCCAGCTCGACCAGCTCCACCTCGCGGCTCTGGCCCGGCTCGAAGCGCACGGCGGTGCCCGCCGGGATGTTCAGGCGCATGCCACGCGCGGCGGCGCGGTCGAAGGCGAGTGCGTCGTTGGTTTCGAAGAAGTGATAGTGCGAGCCGACCTGGATCGGGCGGTCGCCGGTGTTGGCCACGGAGAGGCTCAGGGTGTGGCGGCCGGCGTTGAGTTCGATCTCGCCGTCCTGGATCTGGTATTCGCCGGGGATCATGGGAGTCACTCCAGGATGAGCTGCATGAAGGTGAGGTCGAGCCAGCGGTCGAACTTGCGGCCCACCTGGGGCATCTGCCCGGTGGTGACGAAGCCGAGGCGCTCGTGCAGGCGGATGGAGGCGGTGTTCTCGCTCTCGATGGCGGCGACCATTACGTGCAGGCCAGCCGTGCGGGCGCGCTCGATCAGCGCCTGCATCAGCGCCGGGCCGAGGCCCTGGCCGCGCTGGTCGCCGTGCACGTACACCGAATGCTCCACGGTGTGGCGGAAGCCTTCGATGGTGCGCCAGGTGCCATAGCTGGCGTAGCCGAGCACATCGCCTGCCGCGTTTACCGCCACCAGCACGGGGAAACCGGCGGCATTGCGGTCTGCCAGCCAGGCACGGCGGTTGGCCAGGTCCACCAGGGTTTCGTTCCAGATCGCCGTGGTGTTCTCCACTGCGTCGTTGTAGATGGCGAGGATGCCGGGGAGGTCAACCTCAATGGCATCGCGAATTTCGTAAGTCATGGCAGTGGTCACGCAATCGGCTGGTGGACGGTCACCAGTTTCGTACCGTCCGGGAAAGTGGCTTCGATCTGGATCTCCGGAATCATTTCCGGCACGCCCTCCATCACCTGGTCGCGAGTGAGCAGCGTGGTGCCGAAATGCATCAGCTCGGCCACGGTCTGGCCGTCGCGGGCGCCTTCCAGCAGGGCGGCGGAAATGAAGGCCACGGCCTCCGGGTAGTTGAGCTTGACGCCACGGGCGAGGCGCCGTTCAGCCACCAGGCCTGCGGTGAAGATCAGCAGCTTGTCTTTTTCGCGGGGTGTGAGATCCATCAGGTGCTCCAGATACGGGGTGCAACGGCCTCGCGGCCGAGCAAGGCAGGGCGCAACAGGCGCCAGAGGTCGATCAGCCAGGCGCGGGCGTGCAGCGCCTCGGCGGCGAGGCAGCGGGCCACCAGCAGGCCGGGCAGTTGGGTCAGGTCACCGCGCCCGGCACAGGCCAAGTCACGGCAGCGTTCGAGCAGTTCAGCGTCGATCTCGCCGGTGGCGATCAGGGTGGCGAACACTGGCTGGCCGGCGAGGCCGATGGGAGAGTCGAGCAGGCCATCGCCACCTTCGACGCGCTGGCGTTCGTGCCAGATCAGCGTGCCATTGCGGCGGATATCCAGATGCGCCTGGAAGTGTCCTTCGGTGAAGCGTTCGCCGGCGGCGGGGCGGCCGAGGGCGACCATGTCCCAATAGAACAGGCGGGCGTCGCCGACCAGCTCGATGTGGGTGGTCAGTTCGGCGCGGGCGCCGGAGAAGACGATGGTTTCCTGGGGCAGCCATTCCAGGGTGGCTCCGGCTTCGATGCTGAGCGCGACCTCCTGGAAGGCCGGGCTGGCGGCGCGATACCACTTGGCCGCGCCGGGGCTGGTGAGCTGCGTCCAGGCGCCTTTGCCAACGCGGGCGGTCAGGTCGAGACGGTCGCCGCCGGCAATGCCGCCGGGCGGGTGGACGATGATGTGCTGGCACACCTCGGGGCCTTCGGCGTGCAGGTGTTTCTGTACCCGCAGCGGGCCCTTGTGGCGTCGCTGCACGGGGCGTGTGGTGGCGCCATCGAGGGCGTAGGCCAGCTCCAGCTCGGCGTGCCAGCTGGGGGTGAAGAGGGCAGTGTCGGCAGGTGCGTTCATGAGTTGTTCTACAAGGGTGGGTTAGCCGCGAAGCGGCGTAACCCGCGCGGTGCATGGGTACGGGGACATCATATGGTCACCAGGCCGCGCACGCCTTCGGCTTCCATGTTCTCGCCCCGACCCTGCTGGATGATTTCGCCCCGGCTCATCACCAGGTACTGGTCGGCCAGTTCAGCGGCGAAGTCGTAGAACTGCTCCACCAGCAGGATGGCCATGTCGCCGCGCTCGGCGAGTTTGCGGATCACCGCGCCGATCTCCTTGATCACCGAGGGTTGGATGCCTTCGGTGGGCTCGTCGAGGATCAGCAGTCGTGGCTGACTGGCCAGGGCGCGGCCAATGGCGAGTTGCTGTTGCTGGCCACCGGAGAGGTCGCCGCCGCGGCGATGCTTCATTTCGCGCAGCACGGGGAAGAGTTCGTAGATGGACTCCGGCACGGCCTTGGCGTCTTTCGCGCTGAAGCGTGACAGCCCCATCAGCAGGTTCTCTTCCACCGTCAGGCGCGGAAATATCTCGCGGCCCTGGGGCACGTAGGCGATGCCGGCATGCACCCGCTGGTGCGGCTTGAAGCCGGTGATGGTGCGGCCTTCCCAGTTCACCGCGCCTTCCTTGGCTGGAATCAGGCCCATCAGGCACTTGAGCAGGGTGGTCTTGCCGACACCGTTGCGCCCGAGCAGGCAGGTCACTTCGCCGATCTTCACGTCGAACGACAGACCGCGAAGGATGTGGCTGCCGCCGTAGTACTGGTGGAGCTTGTCGACTGTCAGCATGTCGATGTCCTTGTTGCCTTGCAGTGCAATTCGGTGCGCGCGGCGCACCCTACGAGAGACGCCGCGCCAGGTAGGGTGCGCCGTGCGCACCGTCTTTCAGCGGCCGAGGTAGACCTCGATCACTTGCTCATTGGCCTGCACGTCGGCCAGCGAGCCTTCGGCCAGCACATGGCCCTGGTGCAGCACGGTGACGTGGTCGGCGATGCTGCCGACAAAGCCCATGTCGTGCTCCACCACCATCAGCGAATGCTGGCCGGCGAGGCTCTTGAACAGCTCGGCGGTGAATTCGGTTTCGGCGTCGGTCATGCCGGCCACCGGTTCGTCGAGCAGCAGCAACTGCGGGTCCTGCATCAGCAGCATGCCGATCTCGAGGAACTGCTTCTGGCCATGGGAAAGCAGGCCCGCCGGGCGATTGCGCGAGGCGTCCAGGCGGATCACCGCGAGCACTTCGTCGATGCGGTCCTTCTGCTCGCCGGTGAGCTTGGCTCGCAGGCTGGCCCAGACGGATTTGTCGGTCTTCTGCGCCAGCTCCAGGTTCTCGAACACCGAGAGCGCCTCGAACACGGTGGGTTTCTGGAACTTGCGGCCGATACCGGCCTGGGCGATTTCCACTTCGCTCAGGCGGGTGAGGTCGAGTGTTTCGCCGAACCAGGCCTTGCCGGTGTCGGGACGGGTCTTGCCGGTGATCACATCCATCAGCGTGGTCTTGCCCGCGCCGTTGGGGCCGATGATGCAGCGCAGCTCGCCGACGCCGATGTAGAGGTTGAGGTCGCGCAGCGCCTTGAAGCCGTCGAAGCTGACGCTGATGTCTTCCAGGGTGAGGATGGTGCCGTGGCGCACGTCCAGGCCCTGGCCGGCGACACGGCCGAGGCCCAGCGAGTCGCGGCCGCTGCCGGCGTCGCGGTTGGGATCGAAGGCGGGTTCGAGCATGAGTTCGGGTACCGGGGCTGCACGCATTTACTTGTCCCCCCGCTTCACCAGGCCGATCACGCCCTTTGGCAGATAGAGCGTGACGAGGATGAACAGGGCGCCGAGGAAGAACAGCCAGTACTCCGGGAAGGCCACGGTGAACCAGCTCTTCATGCCGTTGACCAGGCCCGCGCCGAGCAGCGGGCCGATCAGCGAGCCGCGGCCGCCGAGGGCTACCCACACGGCTGCTTCGATGGAGTTGGTGGGTGACATCTCGCTGGGGTTGATGATGCCCACCTGGGGTACGTAGAGCGCACCGGCCAGGCCGCAGAGCACCGCTGACAGCACCCAGATGAACAGCTTGTAGCCGCGCGGGTCGTAGCCGCAGAACATCAGGCGGTTCTCGGCGTCGCGCAGGGCCGTGAGCACGCGGCCGAACTTGCTCCGGGCCAGGCGCCAGCCGAGCAGCAGGCTGCCCACCAGCAGCGCCACTGTGGCCAGGAACAGCACCGCGCGGGTGCCCGGCGCGGTGACGTCGAATCCGAGGATGCGCTTGAAGTCGGTGAAGCCGTTGTTGCCGCCAAAGCCGGTTTCGTTGCGGAAGAACAGCAGCATGCCGGCGAAGGTCAGCGCCTGGGTCATGATCGAGAAGTACACGCCCTTGATGCGCGAGCGGAAGGCGAAGAAGCCGAACACCAGCGCCAGCAGGCCGGGCGCCAGCACCACCAGGCACAAGGCCCAGAGGAAGTGCTGGGTACCGGCCCAGTACCAGGGCAGCTCGGTCCAGGCGAGGAAGCTCATGAAGGCCGGCAGGCCATCGCCGGCCGCTTCGCGCATCAGGTACATGCCCATGGCATAGCCGCCCAGGGCGAAGAACAATCCATGACCGAGAGACAGCAGCCCCGCGTAGCCCCAGACCAGGTCCAGGGCAAGGGCGACTATGGCGTAGCAGAGGATCTTGCCCACCAGCGTCAGCGTATAGGCCGAGACCTGCAGCGGGTTGTCCGCCGGCAGCAGGTGCAGAATCGGCAGGGCCAGCAGGACGGCAAGTACCGCGACGCCGATGGCCAGCGACACGCGTGGGCCAAGGGTGGCCGTGGCGCGGGCGAGCAGGGTCCGGTTGAGTGGTTGAGTCATCAGTCGATCACCCTGCCTTTTAATGCGAAGAGCCCTTGGGGCCGCTTCTGGATGAAGAGGATGATCAGCGCCAGGATCAGGATCTTGCCCAGCACGGCGCCAATCTGCGGTTCGAGGATCTTGTTCGCCACGCCCAGGCCGAAGGCGGCCATGACGCTACCGGCGAGCTGGCCGACGCCGCCCAGTACCACCACCAGGAACGAGTCGATGATGTAGCCCTGGCCAAGGTCGGGGCCGACGTTGCCGATCTGCGACAGGGCGACGCCACCGAGGCCTGCGATGCCGGAGCCCAGGCCGAAGGCGAACATGTCCACGCGGCCGGTGGGCACGCCGCAGCAGGCGGCCATGTTGCGGTTCTGGGTGACGGCGCGGACGTTGAGGCCAAGGCGGGTCTTGTTCAGCAGCAGCCAGGTCAGCGCCACCACGAACAGGGCGAAGCCGATGATGACGATGCGGTTGTAGGGCAGCACCAGGTTGGGCAGCACCTGCATCCCCCCGGAGAGCCAGGCGGGGTTGGCCACCTCGACGTTCTGTGCGCCGAAGAGCACCCGTACCAGCTGGATCAGGATCAGGCTGATGCCCCAGGTGGCGAGCAGGGTTTCCAGGGGGCGGCCGTAGAGGTGGCGGATCACCGTGCGCTCCAGGGCCATGCCCATCAGGGCGGTGACGCAGAAGGCCACCGGCAGCGCCACCAGCGGATAGAGGGCGAGCAGCTCCGGCGCCAGGCGCTGGAAGCCGAGTTGCACCATGTAGGTGGTGTAGGCGCCGAGCATCAGCATCTCGCCGTGGGCCATGTTGATCACCCCGAGCAGGCCGAAGGTGATGGCTAGGCCCAGGGCCGCGAGCAGCAGGATGGAGCCCAGCGACAGGCCGCTGAAGGCCTGACCGAGCAGTTCGCCCACCAGCAGCCGGCGCTTGACCTGGGCCAGGCTGGTTTCGGCGGCGATGCGCACGCCGGCATCGGTTTCCACGCTTGGGTCGAGCAGGGTTTCGAGGCGGGTGCGGGCCAGCGGGTCGCCGGTTTCGCCAAGCAGGCGCACGGCGTTGAGGCGGATGGCCGGGTCCGGGTCGACCAGTTGCAGCTTGGCCAGGGCGAGGCTGATGGCGTCGCGCACGCCGGTATCCTCTTCGGCCAGCATGCGCTGGTTGAGCAACGGCAGTTGCGCGGGCTTGGCGCTCTTCTGCAGCTGGCGAGCGGCCTCCAGGCGCGCGGCGGGTTCGGCGGCGAGCAACTGGTGGCTGGCCTGGGCGGTGATCAAGAGGCCGCGCAGTCGGTTATTCAGGCGCAGTTTCTTCGGCGCACCGGCTGGAGCGGCGTCACCTTCGGCGGCGATGAAGGCGCCGTCCTGTTCGATGAAGGCCTGTTTCGCGTCAATGGCGACGCGGCCCTGCTGCAGGGCGTCCAGCAGCGGCTGGCGCGCGGCGTCGGGCTCGGCGGCCCATTGCTCCAGCAGTTTCGCCTGCTGCGCCGGGTTGGCCGCGGCGAAGTCGTTGGCGTCGCCGGCCAGTGCTTCGAGGGGAAGCAGCAGGGCCAGGGCGAGGAGGATTCGGGATAGGGCGGCGGACATGAGGGATTCCTTCGTGGCACCGTTAGCCCCCTCTCCCTTCAGGGAGAGGGTTGGGGAGAGGGTGCGCTCGGAACGGCCCTCTCCCCCGGCCCCCCGCTTCGCGGTCCGGCCCAAACGCAGAGCGTTTGGGCGCTCGCAGGCGCAGGAAGCGATGCTTCCAACAGCGCGCCTGCTCGCCCCGCAAGCGGGAGAGGGGAGGTCGGTCAGTTCGTCTTCACCGCGTAATCCGGTTTCTTGTCATTGCCAGGAATGAAGGGGCTCCAGGGCTGGGCGCGCAGCGGGCCTTCGGTCTGCCAGACCACAGAGAACTGACCGTCTTCCTGGATCTCGCCGATCATCACTGGCTTGTGCAGGTGGTGGTTGGTCTTGTCCATGGTCAGGGTGTAGCCGGACGGCGCGGCGAAGGACTGGCCGGCGAGGGCCTCGCGGACCTTGTCCACATCGGTGGTACCGGCTTTCTCGACGGCCTGGGCCCACATGTGGATGCCCACGTAGGTGGCTTCCATCGGGTCGTTGGTCACTGCGGTCTGGTAGTTGGGCAGGTTCTTGGCCTTGGCGTAGGCCTTCCACTGCTCGACGAATTTGCCGTTGACCGGGTTATCCACGGACTCGAAGTAGTTCCAGGCGGCCAGGTGGCCCACCAGCGGCTTGGTGTCGATGCCGCGCAGTTCTTCCTCGCCCACCGAGAAGGCCACCACTGGGACGTCGGTGGCTTCCAGGCCCTGGTTGGCCAGTTCCTTGTAGAAGGGCACATTGGAGTCGCCGTTGACGGTGGAGATCACTGCAGTCTTGCCGCCAGCGGAGAACTTCTTGATGTTGGCGACGATGGTTTGGTAGTCGCTGTGGCCGAAGGGGGTGTAGACCTCTTCGATGTCCTTGTCGGCGATGCCCTTGCTGTGCAGGAAGCTACGCAGGATCTTGTTGGTGGTGCGCGGGTAGACGTAGTCGGTGCCCAGCAGGAAGAAGCGCTTGGCGTTGCCGCCGTCTTCGCTCATCAGGTACTCGACGGCCGGGATGGCCTGCTGGTTCGGCGCGGCGCCGGTGTAGAAGACGTTGGGGGAGAGTTCTTCACCCTCGTACTGCACCGGGTAGAAGAGCAGGCCGTTGAGTTCCTCGAAGACCGGCAGCACGGATTTGCGCGACACCGAGGTCCAACAGCCGAAGACCACATCCACCTTGTCCTTGGTCAACAGCTGGCGGGCCTTCTCGGCGAACAGCGGCCAGTTGGAGGCCGGGTCCACCACCACCGGTTCAAGCTGCTTGCCGTTCACGCCGCCCTTGGCGTTGATCTCGTCGATGGTCATCAGCGCCATGTCCTTCAGCGAGGTCTCGGAGATCGCCATGGTGCCGGAGAGCGAGTGCAGGATGCCGACCTTGATGGTCTCGGCTGCCTGGAGGGTCCAGGACATGCCCATGGCGGCGATGGATGCGGAAAGGGTGAACGCCTTGATCAGGCTGCGACGTTGCATGGGTCGATCTCCGTTCTTATCCAAGTTTTTGAAATGACTGCGTTTATGGGGCTGTTGTCCGGGCAGTATTCAAAGGGGCTTCCTCGTCACCCTTGGGCGGGCTGCGGCGTTTGCCGAGCGCTGTGCAACATGTGCAGGGTGATCTTGCGTACTTCGGCCTTGCTGGTTTCGATGTGTGTTCTCAGCAATTGCTGTGCCTCTTCGCAGCGACGACCGGCAATGGCCTGGAGAATCGCCGTGTGTTCGGCGTAGGTGGCGTCGATGCGCGGTGCCTGGGTGAAGTCCAGGCGGCGGATGATGCGGATCTTTTCGCTGACCTCGCGGTGGATGCGGGCCATCTCGCGATTGCCTGCAGCTTCCACCAACTGGCAATGGAATTCCTCGTCCAGGCGCGACACCTCGAAGCCGTCTTCCAATCGCGGTTGCACCATCCAGGTGCGACCGAGCCGTTGCAGTGCCTCGGGTTGCTCCTCGGTGGGGCGGGCACAGTGGCGACGCACCGCCTCCAGCTCGAGGACGATGCGCAGCTCGTAAAGCTCCTCGAAGTGATCGAAGTCGAAGGCCTTCACCTGCCAGCCGCTGCGAAAGCGCACCTCCAGGTAGCCCTCGCGTTCCAGGCGGTGCAGGGCTTGGCGCACTGGTGTGCGGCTGGCGTCCATGCGCTCGGCCACGTCGCCCTCGCTGAAGCGGTCGCCGGGCAGCAGGCGGAACTCGCTGATGTCCTCCTTGAGCCGGGCGTAGATGCGTCCGGCGAGGCTGTCGGGGCGCTCCGTGCGCCCATTGCTGGTGCTGGCGAGTTGCATGGTCAGCGCTGCTGGCTGGTGATGAATGCACGCCAGCCACCGAAGCCGGTGATGTCGCGGGCACCTTCCAGTGCGTAGGGCTCGCAGATGAAGCCCTTCACCCAGCGGCCGTCCTCCAGTTGCAGGTTGCCGATGCCCAGCGGCGGCGGGATTTCGGCGACGAACTCGCCGAAGCGTGCCAGTGGTATGTCCCAGAGCTCGACGACCAGCGCGGCGCCATCCTGGCTGCGGGCCAGGCCCGGCTTGGGCAGCACAGTGCCGGGCAGGGCGAACAGGCGGTAGTCGGAAGCGGTGCGGGTTTCTTCCACCAGCACGGCATTGCGGCGGGTGAGCTGGACGTTCAGCGGCATGCCAGTGAGGTGCGCGCCGACCACCGCGACACGTACGCAACCCGGCGCCTGCGCGGACGCTGGTTGGGGCGGTAGCGCGCGGCCGGTGGCGCCCAGCGGCAGGCCGAGGCTGGCTTGCCAGCGTTTGCCGAAGTCGGCCAGGGCGGCGTCGTGCCAGGCCGGTGCGAGCAGGGTGATCCCGGCGGGCAGGCCGTCGGCACGCATGCCGGCGGGCAGGGCCAGGGCACTGAGGTCGGCGAAGTTGGTGAAGTTGGTGTAGGTGCCGAACTGGGCGTTGAACAGCACCGGTTCCTGGGCCATTTCGGCGATGCGGCGGATGGTCGGCGAGGTGGGCACCACCAGGGCGTCGAAAGGTTCCAGGGCGTCGTTGATCCGTCGTGCCAGTTCGGCGCGCAGGTATTCGGCACGGTAGGCGTCGGAGGCGCTGTAGTTCAGGCCGTTTTCCAGGATGCCGCGCACCACTGGGTCCATGGCTTCGGGCTGGTCGCTGAAGATGGTGCCGGCCGCCACGGTGCGCTCTGCCACCCAGGGGCCCAGGTAGAGCTGCGCCGCCAATTGGCGGAAGGGGCTGAAGTCGATCGGGGCGATCTCGGCGCCGAGCGCGCGGAGCTTGTCCAGCGCGGACTCGAAGACCGCGCGGGTCTGATCGTCGCCGAAGAACTCCAGGGTGTCTGGCACCGCCAGTTTAGGCGTGGCGGCCATGCCGACCGCGGCACTGTTGGGATTCTGTCGGGAATAAGGATCGCGGGCATCGTAGCCGCCGCCGATGCGCGCCACCGTCTCGGCGTCGGCCACGGTCAGGGCGAATACCGAGATGCAGTCGAGGGTGCGGCAGGCCGGCACCAGGCCGGTATTGGACAGCCAGCCCCGGGTGGGCTTCAGCCCGACGATGTTGTTGAAGCCGGCTGGCACGCGGCCGGAGCCGGCGGTATCGGTGCCGAGGGCGAAGGGCACCAGGCCACGGGCGACGACGGAGGCGGAGCCTGAACTGGAGCCGCCGCTGACGTAGTCCGGATCGAAGGCGTTGGGTACGGCACCGTAAGGGGAACGGGTGCCCACCAGGCCGGTGGCGAACTGGTCGAGGTTGGTCTTGCCAATGAGGATGGCACCGGCGGCGCGCAGTCGGGCAACCACGCTGGCGTCTTCGGCGGCTTCATAAGCGAACGCCGGGCAGGCGGCGGTGGTGGTCCAGCCGGCGGCATCGATGTTGTCCTTGATGGCGAAGGGCACGCCGTAGAGCGGCAGGTGCTCCTGCTGGCCGTTGGTGGCATCCAGCAGGGCGGCCAGTTCGGCGAGCTGGGCATCGAGCTGTTCGGCGCTGGCCAGGCTGATCCACGCGTAGTCGTCGGCGGAGAGTCGCTGGCGCAGGGCGCGCAGCAGGTCGACCGGTTGCAGCTGGTCGCGATAGACCTGTTGCCAGTCGGCGAGGGTGAAGGCGAGAGGGGCGTCGGACATGCTCTGGAGTTCCGTCTTGTATCCAAGTTGGAATTCCCTTGAGCAAGGGTGGTGCCAGATCAGGGAAAGCCCCGCCATTGCTGGGCTCAGGGCTTATTCGTGATGTTCTCCGTGCGCCTCGATGCGCACCGTGCCGGGGCATGGGCAGGGGATCGGGACGTAGGTTGGTGCAGAGCGGAGCGAAGCCCAACGCCGCGTATTGGGCTTCGCAGGCCCAGGCCAGCTTCCTACAGCACCAGGTAATTCTTCACCCCGGTGAAGATGATTTGCGCGGCCAGGGCGCAGACGAACAGGCCCATGAGACGGCTGACGATCTGCAGACCCTGGTCGCCGAGGATGCGCTCGATGCGGTCGGAGAGGTAGAGGATGGCGCCCACGGTGGCACTGGCTATGGCGATGGCGAACAGCGCGGTGAGCTTGTCGTCCCATTCCACATGGCCCGCGCCCATCACCAGCATGGCGCCGATGGTGCCGGGGCCGACGGTGAGCGGGATGGTCAGCGGCACTATGGTGACGTCCTGCTGCACGTTGTCCGCCTGCACCGCCGGTTTGCCCTGGGCCATACCGAGCGCGGAGATGAACAGCACGGTCCCGGCGCCGATACGGAAGGCATCGATGGTGATGCCGAAGACGTTGAAGATGGTCTGGCCGAACAGGTAGAGCAGGGCGCTGGCCACCAAGGTGCCGAGGGCGACTTTCCAGGCGAGCTTCTTGCGCTCCTTCACCGTGTAGCCACGGGTCAGGCCGATGAAGCAGGAGAGCACGAAGAAGGGGCTGTAGAGCACCAGCATCTTCAGGTACAGGCTGGAAAGGCTTTCGAGCATGGGGGCATCCATTCTTGACTGCGAGGGCCGCTCATCAGTGTAGAGGCTGCCCTGCCATTGGGCGCACAACTATAACCGCGCCACCGGGGTCGGCTATACCTTCCCCCACTGGGTCGTTTCGTCGCGCAGGGAGCCGTTGATGGCGCGCATGAGTTTCACCCCCAACCTCCAGCGTCACCTCGATGTCCCCGAACTGGACGTCGCGGCCGCCTCCGTGGCCGAGGCGCTCGAGGCGGCCTTCGTTGCCAACCCGCGCCTGCGCAGCTACCTGCTGGACGATCAGGGCCGCCTGCGCCGGCATGTGGCGATCTTCGTCGATGCCCAGCAAGTCAGCGACCGCCGCCGCCTCAGCGATCCCGTGGGGCTGTCCAGCGATATCTTCGTTGTCCAGGCGTTGTCCGGCGGCTGAGCCGGCGCAAGGAGAAGGACCATGAGCCGATGCATCCAGGTGGCGACCCGCAAGGGCCTGCTGCTTTTCGAGCCCAAGGGCGATGGCTGGCGCTTGGCACGCCAGGACTTCCTTGGCGAGCCGGTGAGCATGCTGCTGGCCGATCCCCGTGATGGCCGCCTCTACGCCGCGCTGCACCTGGGCCATTTCGGTCCCAAGCTGTGGCGTTCGGCGGACGCGGGAAACAGTTGGGAAGAGATTGCCGCCCCGGCTTTCGCCCAGGCGGGCGAGGGTGAGGATGGACCCTCGGTGGAGATGATCTGGTGCCTTGAGACGGGCGGCGCGGACCAACCCGGAACCCTCTGGGCCGGAACCATTCCCGGGGGACTGTTCAGGTCCCGCGACCACGGCGAGTCCTGGGAACTGGTGGACAGCCTCTGGCAACTCCCCGAGCGGACCAACTGGTTGGGCGGGGGCTATGACAATCCGGGCATCCACTCCATCTGCGTCGATCCGCGCGACAGCCGGCACCTGACCCTGGCGGTGTCCTGCGGTGGTGTCTGGCACAGCGAGGACGAAGGCGCCAGCTGGAAACACCGCACCCGTGGCATGCGCGCCGCCTACATGCCGCCGGAACGTGCCGAAGAACCGGACATCCAGGACCCGCACCGCATGGTGGCCTGTCCTGGCGACCCGCAGCGGCTCTGGGTGCAGCACCACAACGGCATCTTCGTCAGTGCCGATCGCGGACTGAACTGGCGAGAAGTTCCGCAGGCCGGGCCGTCCACCTTCGGTTTCGCCGTGGCGGTACACCCGACCGATCCAGACTGCGCCTGGTTCGTGCCAGCGGTGAAGGACGAATGCCGCGTACCGACCGACCAGCGCCTGCGGGTCACCCGCACCCGTGACGGCGGCAAGCACTTCGAGGTGCTGGAGCAGGGATTGCCGCAGTCCCTCTGCTACGACCTGGTGTATCGCCATGGGCTGGAGGTGGATGACAGCGGGCAGCGCCTGGTGATGGGCTCCACCACCGGGAACCTGTGGGTATCCGAGGATCAGGGGGAGAGCTGGAAGCTGGTGGCGGGGCATTTGCCGCCGATCTTTGCTGTGAGGTGGGGGTAGCGGCCCTGGGGGCGATTTCGCGAATGAATTCGCTCCCACAGGGTGTGTAGGGTTTGAAGGGCAGGCCTGCGGCCTGCTTGGCGAATGAATTCGCCCCTACAGGTACTGCGCGAGCTTGCCGGCGCGAGTCCCCCCTCTCCTCTTCAGGGAGAGGGGCCGGGGGAGAGGGTGGGTGAGTTCGGCAGGGAATTGAATGGCAGGACTGCGTTCTGCTTTCGCGAATGAATTCGCTCCTACAGCGATGGAAGTCGCCCCCCACAGGTCGTTCGCCCGATCAGCTGTGCATCGCATGCCGTTCGCGCAGTTCCTTCTCCGCTACCCAGTACTCGATCAGCTCACGCAATTGCGACAGCTCCACCGGTTTGGCCATGTGGCCGTCCATGCCGGCGAGGCGGGCGCGTTCCTTGTGTTCGCTGAGGATGTGGGCGGTGAGGGCCACCACCGGGGTGCGCGGGCGCTGCTCCAGGTTTTCCCAGTGGCGCAGCATCTCGGTGGCGGTGAAGCCATCCAGCACAGGCATTTCGCAGTCCATCAGCACCAGGTCGTAATGCTGGTTCTTCATGGCGCTCAGGGCTTCTTCGCCGTTGCTGGCGGTGTCCGGTTCGAGGTTGAGCTTGCTCAGCATGCCGCGGATGACCTTGGTGGAGATGCTGTTGTCTTCGGCCACCAGGATGCGGAAGTCGTTGGGCACATGCAGCGGCTCGCTGATCTGGGAGCCCGGTAGGGAGATGGAACCGCCGGTCTTGCGCTGGTTCAACTCGTCGGCCAGCGTGGTCTTCAGGGTGTAGCCGGCCACCGGCTTGGCGAGGATGCGCTTGATGCCGGCATTGCGCGCGATGATCTTGCTCGGCGCGTTGCTGATGCCGGTGAGCATGATGATCAGGATGTCGTGGTTGAGACTGGGGTCTTCCTTGATCTTGGCCGCCAGTTGCATGCCGGTCATGCCGGGCATGTCCTGGTCCAGAAGGACCACGTCGAAGTATTCCCGCAGGTGCGCCTTGGTGCGCAGCAGGGCCAGTGCTTCCTTGCCGGACGGTACGGCGCTGACCTGCAGGCCCCAGGCGCTGCATTGCTGCACCAGCACTTTGCGGCAGGTGTCGTTGTCGTCCACCACCAGCAGGCGTGCGCCTTCCAGCGGGCTGTCGAGGTCGGCGGCGGGGCGCACCAGATGCTGGGCGTCGAGCGGCAGGGTCAGCCACAGGGTACTGCCTTGCCCTGCGCCGCTCTGGATGCCGAATTCGCCTTCCATCAGGCTCACCAGTTGGCGTGCGATGACCAGGCCAAGGCGGCCGCCGAGCTTGGACGAGGCGAGGAAATCGCTGCTTTGCAGTTCGGCGCTGAGCAGGGCTTCGCGTTCGCTGGGCTCCAGGGGGCGGCCGCTGTCCTGTACGGCGATTCGCAGGCGCGGCTGGCTGGCGCTGGTATCCAGGGCGACCACCAGGAGGATTTCGCCCTCGTCGGTCTGCTTGAAGGCGTTGTCCAGCAGGCTGAGGAGGATCTGCCGCAAGCGGGTGGGGTCGCCGCTGATCACGCGGGGCACCTGGGGCTGCATGAAGCTGATGAGCTCGACGCGCTGCTGTTCGGCTTTGGCCCGGAAAATGTCGAGGCAGTCGTCGATCAGGGCGTTGAGGTCGAACTGCACGTCGTCCAGCTCGATCTGGCCGGATTCCAGTTTGGAGATGTCGAGGATTTCGTTGATCAGGGTAAGCAGTTCGTTGCCGGAGCTGTGGATAGTCTGCACGTAATCGCGCTGCTTGGCCGACAGCGGGGTGCCCAGGAGCAGCTCGGTCATGCCCAGCACGCCGTTCATCGGTGTGCGGATCTCGTGGCTGATCTTGGCGAGGAATTCGCCCTTGGCCTTGAGCTCGGCGGAGCTGGCGGCACGGGCACGGCTGGCGCGGAAGGCTTCATTCTGCAAACGTCGCTGGCGTTCGCTCAGGGCCATGCTGAGGAAGACGCCGCTGACGGTGGAGATGGCCAGCAGCGAATAGGCCAGCCAGTCGGATTGCAGGCGCCAATAGCCGAACAGCGCCGGCAGGGCGCCGAGGATGGCAATGCAGAACACGCCCAGGGCCAGGCTGAACAGCCGCGCCGGGCGGTAGCCCTGGCGCCAGTGGGTGATGGCGACCGCGAACATGCTGAGGCTCGCAATGGCGGCCAGCACATAGACCAGTTGGTTGAACTGCAGCTCGGTGACGATCAGCAGCAGCGCGGCGGTCAGCGCGATCAGTACGATCTCGCCTAGCAGCAGCCCGGTCAGCGGTGTGCTCGGGCAGACCTTGTGGAAGAAGCTCGCGGTGAAGGCCAGGGCGCAGATCATCGCCATCAGCATGGAGAGGTTGGCGATCTGCGGCTGTGCGCTCTGCCAGTCGCCCAGCCAGGGTGAGCTGATGCCCAGCAGGCTGATGCAGGTGACCATCAGGCAGCCCTGCGCGGCGGCCAGCCAGAGGCTGACGGCGGCGCGGGAGTACGCATAGCGCATCAGGTTGTAGTAGACCAGCATGCCCAGGCCGCCGAGCAGCAGGCCGAACAGCAGGGGGCGGGAATCGTCGGCAGCCATCATGGCCGAGGACTGCAGGGTGACGGTCGGGCGCAGGGCGTGTTCCGAGGCCAGGCGCATGTAGAGGTCCAGCGGCTCTTGCTGGACAGGCAGCGGCAGGAGGAAGTCGCGGCTGGGCAGCGGTCTTTCGCTGAAGGGCAGGCGGCTGCCGGTGCGGGTGTGGGCAACGAGTTCATCGCCCTTGAGGACGTAGAGGTCGAGATAGGCCAGGTAGGGCGCGAAGATGCGAAGCAGTTGTTCGTGCTGGCTGGGCGGGAGCCTGTAGTGCAGCCAGAGGGCGCTGTTGCCGCCGGGGGTGTAGAGCTGACTGAGGTCAGTGGGGGTGAACTGGGAAAGGGCCTGCTGGGTGCGGACTTCCTGCAGCTGCAGGTTGGAGCTGGGATCGAGCAGCATGCTCCATTGCCGTTCCTCGGCCGCCTGGGCGGGCAGCAGATACAGCAGGGCCAGTAGCAGGCTGGCGATCAATCCTGTGGCAATCCTGAGCCGGGGCACGTTCGAGGTCCCTTCGTGGGTGAGTGGCCGGATTATAGTCAAGGCCTTCTCGTGCGGAATATGACCAAGGCGGCACGTGCCGCCCTGGTTGGCACCATCTATTGACTTATTACCCTTCGCCGCGTTCCCGGGCAATGGCCCGGTAGCCAATATCCTTGCGGTAGAAGCAGCCATTCCAGCGGATCTTCTCCGCCAGGCGGTAGGCCTGCTGCTGCGCGTCGGACACGCTGGCGCCGATGGCGGTGGCGCACAGCACGCGGCCACCGGCGGTGACGACGTTGCCGTCCTTCTGCGCGGTGCCGGCATGGAACACCTTGCCGTCCAGGGCCGCGGCATCGGCCAGGCCTTCGATGACGTCACCCTTGGCGTAGTCGCCCGGGTAGCCGCCGGCAGCCAGTACCACGCCCACGGTCGGGCGCGGGTCCCAGGTGGCTTCGACCTTGTCCAGGGCCTTGGCCAGGGCGGCTTCCACCAGCAGGACCAGGGAGCTTTCCAGACGCACCATGATCGGCTGGGTTTCCGGGTCGCCGAAGCGGCAGTTGAACTCGATGACCTTGGGCGCACCGCTCTTGTCGATCATCAGGCCGGCATAGAGGAAGCCGGTGTAGACGTTGCCTTCCTCGGCCATGCCGCGCACGGTCGGGTAGATGACTTCGTCCATCACACGCTGGTGCACGTCCGCAGTGACCACCGGAGCCGGGGAGTAGGCACCCATGCCGCCGGTGTTGGGGCCGGTGTCGCCGTCGCCGACGCGCTTGTGGTCCTGGCTGGTGGCCATGGGCAGCACGTTCTGGCCGTCGACCATGACGATGAAGCTGGCTTCTTCGCCATCGAGGAATTCTTCGATCACAACGCGCGAACCGGCGTCACCGAAGGCGTTACCGGCGAGCATGTCGCGCACGGCGGCTTCGGCTTCATCCAGGGTCATCGCGACGATCACGCCCTTGCCCGCGGCCAGGCCGTCGGCCTTGATCACGATGGGGGCGCCTTTTTCGCGCAGGTAGGCCAGGGCCGGCTCCACTTCGGTGAAGTTCTGGTAGTCGGCGGTGGGGATCTTGTGGCGGGCCAGGAAGTCCTTGGTGAAGGCCTTGGAGCCTTCCAACTGGGCGGCACCGGCGGTGGGGCCGAAGATGTCCAGGCCGCGGATGCGGAACAGGTCGACCACACCCTTAACCAGGGGGGCTTCCGGGCCGACGATGGTCAGCTGGACGTTCTTCGCGGCGAAATCGGCCAGTTGCTCCAGGGCCAGCACGTCGATGGCGACGTTCTCGCACTTGGCTTCGGTAGCGGTGCCGGCGTTGCCCGGGGCGACGAAGACCTTCGCGACGCGCGGGTCCTGGGCCACTTTCCAGGCCAGGGCGTGTTCACGACCGCCGCTGCCGATGATGAGTACGTTCATTGAATTCTCCTTAAGGAGGCGGGCCTGCGGCCCGTTTGGTGGATAGGAAAAGCGCTATCCACCCTACAAAAGCGTTTATGCACGAAAGTCGAGGTCGCGATCGGGCTGGTAGATGCAAGGCGCCCGGACCTTCACCCAGCGGAGTTGCCTTCTGGCAATGAGCATGGGGGAAGGGCCGGGCAACGCCGCAGATGCCTGTCCGAGTGCGGCCGTATCCGCTTAATGACGGAAATGACGCATGCCGGTGAAGACCATTGCGATGCCCGCTTCATCGGCGGCGGCGATGACTTCGTTGTCACGCATGGAGCCACCCGGCTGGATCACGGCGGTGATGCCGGCCTTGGCTGCGTTGTCGATGCCATCGCGGAAGGGGAAGAAGGCATCGGAAGCCATGACCGCACCTTTCACTTCGAGACCGGCATGCTCGGCCTTGATGGCGGCGATGCGGGCGGAGTTGACGCGGCTCATCTGGCCGGCGCCGACGCCGACGGTCTGGCGGTTCTTGGCGTAGACGATGGCGTTGGATTTGACGAACTTGGCCACTTTCCAGGCGAAGATCAGGTCGTGAATTTCCTGCTCGCTCGGGGCGCGCTGGGTCACAATCTTCAGGTCTTCCGCCTTGATCATGCCGATGTCGCGGCTCTGCACCAGCAGGCCACCGTTGACCCGCTTGAAGTCCCAGCCAGCGGCGCGTTCGGCCGGCCATTCGCCGCATTCCAGCAGGCGCACGTTGGCCTTGGCGGCAACCACTTCACGGGCGGCAGCGGAGATTTTCGGAGCGATGATGACTTCGACGAACTGGCGCTCGACGATGGCCTTGGCGGTTTCGCCATCCAGCTCGCGGTTGAAGGCGATGATGCCGCCAAAGGCGGATTCGGTGTCGGTGGCATAGGCCAGGTCGTAGGCCTTGCGGATGCCGCCTTCGTTTTCCGGTACCACGGCCACGCCGCACGGGTTGGCGTGCTTGACGATGACGCAGGCCGGCTTGACGAAGCTCTTCACGCACTCCAGCGCGGCGTCGGTGTCAGCCACGTTGTTGAAGGACAGTTCCTTGCCCTGCAGCTGCACGGCGGTAGAGACGCTGGCCTCACCCTTCTTCGCTTCCACGTAGAACGCCGCGCTTTGGTGCGGGTTCTCGCCGTAGCGCATTTCCTGGGCCTTGATGAACTGGCTGTTGAAGGTGCGCGGGAAGGCGCCACGGCCTTCGGTGGACAGGGTGTCGCGAGCCTGGTCGATGGTGCCCAGGTAGTTGGCGATCATGCCGTCGTAGGCGGAGGTGTGCTCGAACGCCTTGAGGGCCAGGTCGAAACGCTGGGCGTAGGTCAGGCCGCCGGACTTCAGGCCTTCGAGGACGCCGGCGTAGTCGCTGGCGTTGACCACGATGGCGACGTCCTTGTGGTTCTTCGCGGCGCTGCGGACCATGGTCGGGCCGCCGATATCGATGTTCTCGATGGCGGTGGGCAGGTCGCAGTCAGGCTTGGCGACGGTGGCTTCGAAGGGGTAGAGGTTGACCGCGACCAGGTCGATCGGCTTGATGCCGTGTTGTTCCATGACTGCGCCATCGAGGTCGCGACGGCCGAGGATGCCGCCGTGGATCTTCGGGTGCAGGGTCTTCACGCGACCGTCCATCATTTCCGGGAAGCCGGTGTAGTCGGCGACTTCCACGGCAGCGATGGCGTTGTCCTTGAGCAGCTTGTAGGTGCCGCCAGTGGAGAGAATTTCCACGCCAAGGGCAGCCAGTTCACGGGCGAACTCGACGATGCCGGTCTTGTCGGAGACGCTGATCAGGGCGCGGCGTACGGGAAGGCGGGTGGTCTGGTCGGTCATTTCGGAACCATTCGAGTGGGAGAGGATTTAGCGGTCAGGCCTGAAACTGGAAGCCGGAAGCGTGATTGTCGGGGGGTGTTCCCGCTTCAGGCTTCCGGCTTCCAGCTCCTGCCCGTCAAAGCAGGTCGTATTGCTTGAGCTTCTTGCGCAGCGTGCCCCGGTTGAGGCCCAGCATTTCGGAAGCCTTGGTCTGGTTACCCTTGACGTAATTCATCACGGATTCCAGCAGCGGCGCTTCCACTTCGGAAAGCACCAGGTTGTACACGTCCGTGACGGCGGCGCCCTCAAGATGGGCAAAATAGTTGTGCAGTGCCTTCTCGACACTGCCACGCAGGGTCTGGCCCTCTGCGGTGGGTGCCGTCAGGTGCTGTTTCAGGTTGGCGTTGTCGCTCACGGGTGTTGCCCCATCAAAAAAATTCTCGGTCATCGTCGTCATGCGGCCTTATCCCCTTCGTTGTGACGCTCGGCGAAGAACTCCCGAACGTTGGCGCACTGCGCGTCCGTGGACTCCAAACGATTGAACTTGGCGCGAAACTCCCTGGCGCCGGGCAGGGTTGCCAGATACCAGCCGACATGCTTGCGGGCGATGCGAACGCCCATCTCGTCGCCATAGAAGGCGTGCAGTGCGGCAAGGTGCTCCAGCAGTATCCGTTCCACCTCGATCAAGCCTGGTGCCGGCAGAAGTTCACCGGTCGCCAGGTAATGCGCGATCTCGCGGAAGATCCAGGGTCGCCCCTGAGCCGCTCGACCGATCAGCAGGGCATCGGCGCCGGTGGCGTCGAGGACCTGTCTGGCTTTCTGCGGCGAGTCGATATCGCCATTGGCGAAGACCGGAATGGACACCGCCTGCTTGATCGCAGCGATGGTGTCGTACTCGGCTTCGCCGGTGTACAGGTCGGCGCGGGTCCGTCCGTGGACAGCCAGGGCCTGGATGCCCGCCTGTTCGGCGATTTTCGCCACGGTAATGCCGTTCCTGTTCGATCGGTCCCAGCCGGTCCGGATCTTCAGGGTGACGGGCACATCGACGGCCTTGACCACGGCGTTGAGGATGTCGGCCACCAGGGCCTCATCCTTCATCAGCGCCGAGCCGGCGGCCTTGTTGCAGACCTTCTTCGCCGGGCAGCCCATGTTGATGTCGATGATCTGCGCACCGAGTTCAACATTGGCCCTGGCCGCTTCCGCCAGCATGTCCGGATCACCACCGGCTATCTGGACGGAGCGGGGCTCCGGGTCCCCCTCGTGGAGCAGGCGCAGCCGCGATTTGCGGCTGTTCCACAGGCGCACATCGCTGGTCACCATCTCCGACACCACCATGCCGGCGCCAAGGCGGCGGCAAAGCAGCCGGAACGGCCGGTCGGTCACACCCGCCATGGGGGCGAGTATCACCTGATTGGGCAAGGCATAAGGGCCAATGCTAACCGCCGACATAGGTCTTCCCTGTTTGGGGCCTGCTCAGTTGAGTGCAAGGTTTGAACGAAACTGGCTGCGCTCGACCATGCGTCGTTGAAAATCGGTTCGGAATGCTCATTTACAGCTCGTAAACTCCGCGTCCTCGCCGATTTTCGCCTCGCCTGGCCATCGCTCGCCGACGTTTCGTGGCAAACCTGGGGGAGTTCGAAAAAGGGTGGGCATGATACCCGCTCTCGATGACCTGATAAAGGCTGTTTTGAACAAATTCTGAACAGCGGCAGGCTTATCGCTAGGCGTTAGCTGTGCCCTGGAAGCGCCGGAATCCGGCGCTTTCGGCTTATTCGGGGGAGTGGAAGCTGAGGCTGTAGTTCACGGCCTTGGTGCCTGGGTCGAGGATGTCCAGGCTGACGTGGATGGGGGTTTGCGGAGGCATTTCCGCCTGTCCGGCCAATTCACCGGACAGGTACTCACCCGGCTTGAAGCGGCGACTGGCCAGCAGTTGGCCATTGATGTCGGCGAAGCGCAGTTCCAGCAGCGGGAAGGGCTGGGCGAAGGCCGCGCGGTTGTAAAGGATCGCGTCGACCACCAGGGCACCGGAGAACTCGGGGTGGCTGCGCACCACGAGGTTGCTGCTCTTGATCAGCTCGATGTCCACCTTGGAGGGCAGCTGGCAGCCGATTTCCGGGCAGATCTGCTGGAACCACGGGCGGTACTGGTCCTGCCGTGCCAATTCGTCAAAGTGGTACCCGATGTATTGGATGGCCAGGGCGCCGGCGGCGAACAGGTTCAGCAGGGTCCAGCCGATCCAGCGGCCCCAGGGGCGCCGGGATTCCTGCCAGTCCAGTTGCAGCGGCTCGTCATTGAGATCGAGCAGGCCTTCATCGCGCAGGCCCGGCTCGGCGCGCTGGGGCTGAGTGCGCGCGGGCTCGGCGGCTTGCGGCTCGTCTAGATCGTCGTCGATATCGTCGCGCAGGTCCTCCGGCTCGTCGTCGCGCGCGGCCCCGAGGCTGAAGTCCGGGCCGGGCTCGTCTTCCACCAGGTCCATGGACAGGCTGGGTTCGGTGCGTGGCGCTGGAGTGGGCCTGGGCGGCTCCATGGGAGCGCGGTTGGCGGGCTCGGCGATGGGCTCGGCGCGCAGTTCGAGGTCGGGTTCCGGCTCGGGTTCGGGGGCCGGGGCGGGTTTGCGTTCTTCTGCTTCCAGCAGCGCTTCGGCCCAGCCTTCGTCCTGGCGTGGCACGGGCTGCGACTGGGCGCGCACCGGGGCTTCGGGGCCCAGCAGGTCGCGGGACAGGCGCTTTTCTTCCTGTTCCAGCTTGGCCAGCTCTTCGTCAAGGTCGAGGCTGTCGAGGTCCAGATCGTCGTGGATCCACCGGGTGTCGCCGGTGGAAGCCGTGGCGGGTGGGGCGGCCAGCGGCGCAGCCGGCTGCTTCAGCACGGTGGCAACGCTGGGTACCGGCGTGGCCGGTGCTTGGGGGGCGGCCGGCTTGGGGGCGGTGGTCGCCGCCGGGATTCCGGGGCTCTCGACTGACGTTGTCGCTGCCCGGCCCTGGCCTTTGGCGGCCAGTAGCTGCTGCGCGGCATTGAACACATGCAGACAGGCTCCGCAGCGCACGGCGCCATGGGCCACGGCCAGCTGGGCGCGGCTGACGCGGAAACTGGTCTGGCAATGCGGGCACTGGGTGACGAAGCTGTCGGTCATGCGGCGATCCGGTCGAAACGAAAGGCTATTTTACTCGATCCACTGGGCTCCAGCGCTTCAGCGGCGCACGCCACTGATGCGTACCCAGCCGTCTTTCACCGCCGTGGGGTCGAGGTCGAAGGCGTCGGCATAGGCGGCGCGCACTTCATCGGCCTGCTCGGCGAGGATGCCGGACAGGGCCAGGCGTCCACCAGGGGCGACAAGGCTAGTGATTTGCGGTGCCAGGGACACCAGCGGGCCCGCCAGGATGTTGGCCACCACCACTTCGGCGGGTTTGGCCGGCAGGTCGGCAGGTAGATAGACCGGGAAGCGCGCCGGATCGATGCCATTGCGCGAGGCGTTGTCACGGGAGGCTTCCAGGGCTTGCATGTCGATATCGGTGCCCACCGCCTGGCGCGCGCCGAGCAGCAGCGCGGCAATGGCGAGAATGCCCGAACCGCAGCCGAAATCGAGGACTTCGCAGCCGTCGAGGGCCTGTCCGTCCAGCCATTCCAGGCAGAGGGCAGTAGTCGGGTGGGTGCCCGTGCCGAAGGCCAGGCCCGGGTCCAGCAGCAGGTTCACCGCATTCGGCTCGGGGGCGGCATGCCAGCTCGGCACGATCCACAGGCGGCGGCCGAAGCGCATGGGCTGGAAGTTGTCCATCCAGCTGCGTTCCCAGTCCTGGTCCTCGATGCGCTCGATCTGGTGTTCCGGCAGTTGGCCGCCGGTCAGCAGTTCCAGGTGCGCCACCAGGCTGGCTTCGTCGGTATCGGCTTCGAACAGGGCGAGCAGGTGGGTGTGGGACCAGAGCGGCGTCGTGCCCAGGTCCGGCTCGAAGATAGGCTGGTCTTCGGCGTCCATGAAGGTTACGGACACGGCGCCCACTTCCAGAAGGGCGTCTTCGTAGGTTTCCGCCTGTTCCGGGGTGATGGCGAGACGGACTTGTAACCAGGGCATGGCGGGACCTCTTGAAAATTCAGCGAGCACGTGCGGCAGGCGCGCAAGCTTACTTGAGCACAGGCTGGAAAAACACAAGGGCCGCCATATGGCAGCCCCTGTGTCGTGGATCAGGCACCGGTATGGATCAGTGCTTATCCATGCCGAGTTTCTTTTCCAGGTAGTGGATGTTTACGCCACCCTTGCAGAAACCCTTGTCGCGAGTGAGGTCGCGGTGCAGCGGGATGTTGGTCTTGATCCCGTCGACGACGATCTCGTCCAGCGCATTGCGCATGCGCGCCATGGCTTCTTCGCGGCTGTTGCCGTAGGTGATCAGCTTGCCGATCAGCGAATCGTAGTTCGGCGGAACTGCGTAACCGCTGTACAGGTGCGAATCCACACGCACGCCATTACCGCCCGGTGCGTGGAAGTAAGTCACCTTGCCGGGGCAGGGCATGAAGTTATCCGGGTCTTCGGCGTTGATCCGGCATTCCAGCGCATGGCCACGGATGACCACGTCGTCCTGCTTGATCGACAGCTTGTTGCCGGCGGCAATGCTGAGCATTTCCTTGACGATGTCGATACCGGTGACCATTTCGGTAACCGGGTGCTCTACCTGCACGCGCGTGTTCATCTCGATGAAGTAGAAGCGACCGTTCTCGTAAAGGAACTCGAAGGTGCCGGCGCCGCGGTAGCCGATTTCGATACAGGCCTGGACGCAGCGGTCCAGCACTTCGGCGCGGGCCTTTTCGTCGATGCCCGGGGCTGGGGCTTCTTCCAGCACCTTCTGGTGGCGGCGCTGCAGGGAGCAGTCGCGGTCACCCAGGTGAATGGCGTTGCCCTGGCCGTCGGACAGGACCTGCACTTCGACGTGGCGCGGATTGGTGAGGAACTTCTCCAGGTAGACCATGGAGTTGCCGAACGCTGCACCGGCTTCGGTTCGGGTCAGCTTGGCCGACTTGATCAGCTCTTCTTCCTCGAGCACCACGCGCATACCGCGACCACCACCGCCACCGGCGGCCTTGATGATCACCGGGTAACCCACTTCGCGGGCGATGGCCAGTGCGGTTTCCTCGTCCTCCGGCAGCGGGCCGTCGGAGCCCGGAACCGTCGGTACGCCGGCGCGCTTCATGGCGTCCTTGGCAGACACCTTGTCGCCCATCAGGCGGATGGTGTCGGCTTTCGGGCCGATGAAGGCGAAGCCGGACTTCTCCACCTGTTCGGCGAAGTCGGCGTTTTCGGCGAGGAAGCCGTAACCCGGGTGGATCGCGGTGGCGCCGGTCACTTCGGCGGCGCTGATGATCGCCGGGATGTTCAGGTAGGACTGGGCTGCCGAGGCCGGACCGATGCAGACGGTCTCGTCGGCCAGGGACAGGTGCATCAGCTCACGGTCGGCCGTGGAGTGCACTGCCACCGTCTTGATGCCCAGCTCCTTGCAGGCGCGTAGGATGCGCAGGGCAATCTCGCCACGGTTGGCGATCAGGACTTTTTCCAACATCGCAGGCTCTCCGCGGTTCAGACGATGGTGAACAGCGGCTGGTCGTACTCAACCGGCTGACCGTTTTCCACCAGGATGGACTCGATCACGCCGCTGGTTTCGGCTTCGATGTGGTTCATCATCTTCATGGCTTCGACGATGCAGAGGATGTCGCCTTTCTTCACGCTCTGGCCGACTTCGACGAAGTTGCCCGAGGTGGGGGAGGCTGCGCGATAGAAGGTGCCGACCATCGGCGAGCGAACGACGCTGCCGTTCAGCTTCGGTGCGGCCGGGGCGGCGGCTTCAGCGGCAGCAACCGGAGCGGCGGCAGCGACCGGAGGAGCAAACGGCGCGGGGGCGGCGGCGTAGAACGGCTGGGCAGCCATCGCCTTGTTGCTATGGCGGCTGATGCGCACGGACTCTTCGCCCTCGCGGATCTCCAGTTCGTCGATACCGGATTCTTCCAGCAGTTCGATCAGTTTCTTGACTTTACGGATATCCATCAATCATCAACTCCCAAGGGTGAGGTCAGGGGCGTTCAAGGTGTTCAAGCGCCGCGTCCAGGGCCAGGCGGTAGCCGGTGGCACCCAGACCGCAGATCACTCCTACGGCAACGTCGGAAAAGTAGGAGTGATGGCGGAAAGGTTCTCGTTTGTGCACGTTGGACAGGTGCACTTCGATGAATGGGATGCTCACTGCGAGCAATGCGTCACGTAGGGCGACACTTGTATGCGTGAAAGCAGCAGGATTGATGAGGATGAAGTCCACTCCTTCACCTCGGGCCGCATGAATCCGGTCGATCAGTTCGTACTCGGCATTGCTCTGCAGGACCATCAGGTGGTGGCCCGCCTCACGGGCGCGGCGCTCCAGGTCCTGATTGATCTCGGCCAGGGTGGTCGCCCCGTACTTGTCGGGTTCGCGGGTGCCCAGCAGGTTGAGGTTGGGGCCATGCAGGACGAGCAGGGTGGCCATGCTGTGTGTTCCTTATTGGAGGCCAGGCGGCACTATGCCGGATAGCCGGAAAGGCTGTCCAGTTGCCAACAATAGTCGACAAGATGCCCGGTGTTTACGGCAAATATATGACGTTGCATGCATCAGCGCGATGCGTTCGCCTGTTGCAGGCGGGCGGCGAAGGCCTTGGCATCGACTTCACCTACGACACGCAGATCGGCCAATTCGTCACCCTGGCCGTTGAAGAAGAGGATGGCGGGCGGGCCGAACAGCTTGTAGCGGTCGAGCAGGGCGCGTTGTTCGGCGTTGCTCTCGGTCATGTCGAAGCGGATCAGGCGGTAGCCGCCCAGCTGCGAGGCAACCTCCGTGGCGGTGAGGACTTCACGTTCGATCACCTTGCAACTAATGCACCAGTCGGCGTACCAGTCCAGCAGCAGGGGCTGGGCAGAGGCCCTGGCTTCGGCGAGGGCTCCGGTGAGTTCCGCCGGGGTCTTGATGGTTTGCCATTCGCCGACGGTCGGCGTCGCAGTCGGCGCACCAACCAGGTGCGCACGGCCCAGCGGACGCAGCGGGTCGGATTCGCCCTGGAGGGCGCCGGCCCAGGCAGCGACGGCATAGACCAGCAAGACCAGGCCGCCGAGCTGCGCCAGGCGCTCGCGGGGCGCCTTGGGGGTGAATTCCAGTGCGCCGAGGAACAGCGCCACGCCACCCGCCAGCAGCCCCCAGAGGCCCAGTGCCAGTGGGCCGGGCAGGACGCGTTCGAGCATCCACACGGCCACGGCCAGCAGCAGCACACCGAAGGCGTTGCGCACGCTGACCATCCACTGCCCGGCCTTGGGCAGCAGTGCGCCGCCGCCGGTGGCGAAGAGCACTAGCGGGGCGCCCATGCCCAGGCCTAGGGCGAAGAGTTTCAGGCCGCCACCCAGGGCATCTCCGCTTGCACTGATATAGAGCAGGGCGCCGGCCAGCGGCGCGGAAACGCAGGGGGAAACCAGCAGGCTGGAGACCACGCCGAGCAGGGCCGCACTCCAGATGGAGCCGCCCTTGGTGCTGCCGGCCAGGGTATCCAGCGGGCCGCTGATGAAGCGCGGCAGGCGCAGTTCGTAGAGACCGAACATGGCCAGCGCAAAGGCGGTGAAGAACGCCGCGAAGGGCACCAGTACCCACGGGGATTGCAGTCGTGCCTGGAGGTTGAGTTCGGCACCGAACACACCCATCAGCGCGCCCAGCAGGGCGAAGCAGGCCGCCATCGGCAGCACGTAGGCCAGCGATAGCACCAGGCCGCGGCTGCCGCCCGCCTGGCCGCGCAGTACCACGCCGGACAGGATCGGCAGCATCGGCAGCGCGCAGGGTGTGAAGGTCAGCCCAAGGCCGGCGAGGAAGAACAGCGCCAGTTCATGCCAGCTCCAGGCCTTGCCCACGGCGCCGTTACCGGATTGGCCGCCGTCGCCGGCGGCTGCGCTTTCGGCCAGTGCAATCACCTCGGTTTCCGGCGGATAGCACAGGCCCTTGTCGGCGCAGCCCTGATAGGTGACGCGCAGCTCGGTGGGAGCCTTGCGGGCCGGGTCCAGCGGCAGGACGACGTCGGTTACGCCGTAGTACACCTCGACGTCGCCGAAGAATTCGTCGGTCTTGTGCTTGCCGGCGGGCAGTACCGGCTGGCCCAGGCCGCTGTCGGCGGGCTCGGCGCGGAACTGGAAACGATGCCGATAGAGGTAGTAGCCCTCGGCATTGGTGAAGCGCAGTTTCACCGACGTGGGCGTGCTTTCCACCAGGCTGAGGCGGAAGGCCTCGCGCACCGGCAGGAAGTCGCCACTGTTATTGAGGGAGGCACCCAGGTTCGGGCTCGGGCGGTTGTCCAGCAACCCTGCGGCAGCGGGCAGGGCCACCAGCAACAGAATCAGGCTCAGCAGGCGGCGCATGGAGGTCTCTTGGGTAGAAAATGCCCGCATCATAGCGAACCTCGACGGTTTCCTGCAGGCTCCGTGCTGTAAGCGGTTTTGTCACCTGACCAAATGGTCACGGGCGTGGCTCCGGTCGGTGGGCTGAAGCGGAATGCCGCCCGGCACCTTGCGGATGAGTCTGGCCGGTGGTCGAGCGCGACAATAGGTCGCGTGCGGCTCACACCCTGAAGGCCTGCACCGCCGTGTGCAGCTCGCCACCCAATTGCAGCAGGCGCTCGCCCTGGCTGCGGCTCTCGCCGATGCGGGCCAGGTTGTCGCCGCCCAGTTGGTGGATCTGTTCGCTGTGATCGCGGATATCGCTGACGGCGCCACTCTGCTGGGCCGTGGCGTCGGCGATGCGCTCGGCCATGTTGGCGATGGTGCGGATGGCGCTGACCACCTCCACCAGCGCGCCGTCGGCGGCGGCGGCTTGTTTGGCGCTGGCCTCGGCGTGTTCCACCTGGATACGCATGGCTTCCACCGACTGCCGCGCGGCCTGTTGCAGGCGGGCGATCAACTGCTGGATTTCCGTGGTGGCGCCGGTGGTGCGTTGGGACAGGGAGCGCACTTCCTCGGCAACCACGGCGAAGCCCCGGCCCATTTCCCCGGCGCGGGCGGCCTCGATGGCGGCGTTGAGGGCTAGCAGGTTGGTTTGCTCGGCAATGCCGCGGATCACCGTCAGAACCTTGTCGATGGTTTCGGTCTCTACGGCCAGGCGTTCCACGGCCTGTGCGTTGTTCTGCACCTCGCCAACCAGTTGGTGCAGGCCGGCCAGGCTCTGATCGATCACGCGCTGGCCCTGTTCCACGGCCAGTCCGGCATCGCGGCTGGCATCGGCGGCCAGGCTGGCGTCGCCGGCTACCTGCTGGATGGTGCTTTCCAGTTCGCCCAGCGCATCGCGGATTTGCGCGGTGCCACCGGCCTGGTCTTCGGCGCCGGCGTGCAGGCCGTTGTTCAGGTCGGCCAGGGCGCTGCTGCTGCCGGCCACCCGCTCGGCGTGCTGGCGGATGGTGCCTACCAGTTCCCCGAGGTAGTCGCGCAGGCGGTTGAGGGAGTCTTCGATGCGGCGCAGGTCGAGGGTGTTGGCGTTCAGGGCAATCGGCCGGCTGAAGTCGCCAGCGGCCCAGGCGCCCAGGGCGCTGACCAATCGCCCGAGCACCTGGGTCAGACGGCGCTGGATGCGGTCGATGCACAAGGCGATCAGCAGGATCAGGCCGATCATCAGGCCCAGTATCAGACGGACTTCGCCCTGGATTCGGCCGTGCTCAGCGCGTACCTGAGGTTCCAGGGCGGCGAGGGCGACTTGCAGGGCGTCCACCCGTTGCGCGGTGGCGGCGGCCAGTTCGGCGCGACGCTGGATCAATTCGCGGGTGCGTGCCAGCTCACCGGGATAGCGCTTGAGCAGGCTGGACAGCTCGCGCTTGAGGGCAATGCCCTGGTCCTCGGCCTGGCTGGTGTCGCCACTGTTTTCCAGGCCCATCATGGCGGCGAAGTCGTCGGCAGCCGAACTGCTGCTGTCGGCCACGCCGAGCAGGGGCAGTTGGTCGAGCTGGGCGCTGTCGCGGCTCAGGGCTTCCAGTTCACGTTCGACGTCAGCCGCCAGCTCGTCGCGGCCGCTGGCCACCAGCTTGGCGCGCGCCTGGCTGAGGCGGTTGAGGTGCTGCGCGGCGGCGAACAGCGGCGGGCGGTAGTCGCTGGCCGTTGGGCTGCTGGCAGACGTGGCGTAGTGGGCGAGCTGGTCCAGCGCGCCGGCGATTTCCCGCTCGGCCTGGATCAACAGGCCCTGGGGATCGCCCGCCAGCTTGCCGGCACCCAGCAATTCACTGCGGGTGAACTCGCGCAGTTCGTCGAAGCTGGGGCGCAGCTCATCGGTGAGGGCCTCGGGGAGCTGGCCGAGGCGTTGCTCCAGGCTGTCGATGCCCTGGCTGGCGGCGCTGTGGCGCAGAGCGTCGCCACTATTGAGGTAGTCCTGGACGTTGTCCGCCACTTCGGTGCGAAAACGCTGGGCCAGTTCCAGGTACTGCTCCATCAACTGATAGGGCCGCTCCAGTGCGTGTTGCGACCACCAGAGCGTGGCCCCCAGCGCCAGGCACACGGTGACCAGCAACAGGGTGATGAGATTGGTGAGCAGTTTCAGGCGCATCGGGTCCTCGCAGACTACAGATAGCCGGCACTCGATCGCGCGTGCGCCCGAGAACCGGCTCTGGGAGATGGCCAGATGATATTGCTGTTCGGTGACAGTCCCGTGACGGCGGGCTTCGGTCGGTCAGCGCTCTACCCGGTTGCGACCGCCGTGCTTGGCGCGATAGAGCGCTTCGTCGGCCTGCTTGGACAGCTGGTTGATGTCCGGGTCGTCCTGCAATTGGGCGATGCCGCAGCTGAAGGTGCAGGACAGGTCGTGGGGTTGCGCCGGGTAGCGGATTTCGGCGAAGCGGCGACGAATTTCGTCCAGCACGCGGTGCGCGGCATCCAGGTCGGTATCGGGCAGCACCACGGCGAATTCCTCGCCGCCGTAACGGCCGATATGGTCGGTCTTGCGCAGGCGCTGCTTGAGGAAGAGGGCCAGGCTCTTGATCACCCGGTCGCCCATGGGGTGGCCGAACGTGTCGTTGACCTTCTTGAAGTGGTCGATGTCGAGCATGGCAAAGCACAGCGGCTTGCCTTCCCGGCGTGCGCGGGAGCTGGCGTCTTCCAGCAACTGCAGCGTGTGGGTGTGGTTGAACAGGCCGGTGAGGCTGTCGCGCACCATGCGCGCCTTCAGGCTGCGCGCGCGCTTGGCGCGGGTGCGCACGGTGGCGATCAGGTGGCGCGGCTTGATCGGCTTGGTGAGGAAGTCGTCGCCGCCTTCGCTCATCGCGTCCAGTTGCTTGTTGAGGTCGTCCTCGGCCGACAGGTAGATGATCGGCACGCTGACATAGCGCTCGTGCTGGCGGATCACCTTGGCAAGTTCGGTGCCCAGGCATTCGGGCATGTACATGTCGAGGATGATCAGGTCCGGCTGGAATTCGGCCAGGGCCAGCAGGGCCTGCACCGGTTCGGTGATGGCACGTGTGACGATGCCGGCGGAGTTGAGGGTCAGCTCGGTGTGCGTGGCCTGGGCGCGGGAGTCGTCCACCACCAGCACCTTGAAGGGGTCGTAGTGAGCGGTGCGGGTCAGGGTTTCCAGCTTCTCCAACAGGCTGGAGGCATCCAGGGCGCCGGTGAAGAACTCCTGGCCCCCGGCGCGCACAGCGGCCAGCCGGGTCGGGGCATTGGCTTCTTCATGGCTGAAGAAAATGATTGGCAGCTTCTGTTCCAGGCCCTGCTGGGCTTCGCGCGCCAACTCCAGGCCCCGGCCCGGGCCGGAGAAGCCCACTTCCAGGATGATCGCCGATGGGTGCCGCTCGGCCATGGCCGAGCGAAAGGCGTTGGCGCTTTCACAACGTTGGGCGTTGAGGCCGAAGAATTCCAGTTGCTGGGCCAGGCGCTCGGCGCGGTCCGGGCCCTCCAGTGCCAGGTACACCGGTTTGCGCAGGGGCGGCAGGAAGGTCTGCTCGAACTGGTCGCCCTGGCGCAGCCCAGTGCTCGACAGGCGCTGCATCAACAGGCTGAGTTCGGTGATCAGGTCGCTGGACAGCCGCCCACGGTTTTCCTCCACGCCGCGCAGGCAATTGCCGATGGCCGCCGCCAGGCGGGTGTGCTCGGGCTGTTCGAAGCGTTCCGCGTAGCGCTGCAGGTTGAGGCTGGCCTCGCCCAGCTCGGCCATGCAGGCCGCGCTCCACTCGCTGCGCTGCAAGCGCTGCCAGATTTCCAGCACCTGCCGCGCCTGGTTGATCACCCGTTGGGCGAAGTGGTTTTTGAGTCGGTCGCGGCTGGGGTCTTCGTGCTCGGTCATGGCCCGGCTTCTTGTGAGGACTGTCGGCTGGCGTCTGGGGACGACCTGTATGATGGCGCCATGCTATCACCTTGACGAAGGTACGCCAGTGCCATCTGTCCCGGATTCGTGCGATACGTCCGGTAAATATCGTCAACAGGTGGACAAGGTCACGAAAACGCTTGCGCGGACCGGCGGATGGTTTGGCGCGCGGCCACTGCGCCGCGCCTGCGCTTCCCTTATAGTGCATAACCTGGTCACAACCGCCTTGGCGGATCGTGGTCGAATCATCACGTGTTGATCGAAATCTGAAGGACACTGCCATGCTGGACTGGAAGAAGCGTATGGGCGACGCACGCGAGCGCGTCGATGACTCGGTTGACGATGTGCGCAGCTACTTCGGTGGCATGTGGCTGAGCCGCGCCCTCGGCAGCCTGCTGCTGATCTACCTGCTGGCCTGCGTCGTGGTGGGCTGGTACTGGAGCCGCGAACCCGACCTCTTCCCGGTGCAGCAGAACGCCCAGGCCGCCGCTGAGCGTGCAGGTCGCCAGATGGTCAGCGGCTACACCACCGTGGAAACCCTCAAGACGGTGAGTCAGACCCTGCTCGACAAGAGCGGCGGCTATCTGTCCAACGACCTGGCCCCGCCCGGCTTGTGGCTGGACAACATGCCCAGCTGGGAATACGGCGTACTGGTCCAGGTGCGCGACCTGTCCCGCGCCCTGCGCAAGGACTTCGCCCGCTCCCAGTCCCAGTCCACCGAGGACCCGGATCTGGCCAAGGCCGAGCCGCGCTTCAACTTCGATAACAAGAGTTGGGCGCTGCCGGCCTCCGAGTCCGAGTACCAGGAAGGCATTCGCTCCCTGGACCGCTACCTGGCCCGTCTGGCCGATCCCAAGCAGCCCAATGCGCAGTTCTATACCCGCGCCGACAACTTGAATAACTGGCTGGGCGACGTAGCCACCCGCCTCGGCTCGCTGTCCCAACGCCTGTCCGCGAGTGTCGGCCGGGTGCGCCTGAACACCGACATCAGCCCCGAAGCCGCAGCGGTCACCGGTCAGGTGCCGGCCGTGAGCGAGGAGATCGTCGAGACGCCCTGGCTGCAGATCGACAACGTCTTCTACGAAGCCCGTGGCCAGGCCTGGGCGCTGTCCCACATCTTGCGCGCCATCGAAGTCGACTTCGCCGACGTGCTGGCGAAGAAGAACGCCACCATCAGCGTGCGCCAGATCATTCGTGAGCTGGAGGCCGCTCAGGAACCCCTGTGGAGCCCCATGGTGCTCAATGGCAGCGGCTACGGTGTACTGGCCAACCATTCGCTGGTGATGGCCAACTACATCTCTCGCGCCAACGCTGCGGTGATCGACCTGCGCCAGCTGCTGGAGCAGGGTTGATGACCACCGACGAACGCGAGGCGGCCCATCGCGCCGCCTCCGACGCCGAACGGGTGGCCTGGGTCGACGAGCAGGATCGCCCCCTCGGCGGCCTGCCTCGCGCCGAGTTGCGCGAGCGCGGGCTGATCTCTCGTGGCACCTTCATCCTCCTGTTCAACTCCGCCGGCCAGCTCTGCGTGCATCGCCGCACTCTGAGCAAGGCGCTGTACCCGGGCTACTGGGACGTGGCCGCTGGCGGCATGGTGCAAGAAGGCGAGAACTATGCCGAATCCGCCGCCCGTGAGCTGGAAGAAGAGCTCGGGATCGGTGGGGTGCCGTTGCGCGAGCATGGCCGCTTCTATTTCGACGAGCCGGGCAATCACCTCTGGGGTGCGGTGTTCTCCGCCATCTCTGATGCGCCGCTGAAGCTGCAGCCGGAAGAAGTGATGGAAGCGCGCTTCATGAGCGTGGACGAGGCCCTGGCCCAGAGCCCCTGCTGCCCCGACTCCCTCAAGGCGCTCAAGCTGTACCTCGAAACCTTGTAGGTTGGGCTTCGCGTAGCTCAGCCCAACCTACGAAAGGCGCACCAAAGCCGCGCGCTGCGCGGGTTTGTGCAGAATCTCGGACCCTTTCGTGCGAGATGCTGCACGAGGTCGCCAATCTGTCGATCAATGGCGCATTTTCGTACTTAGCATTCGCCGCGAATGCTGCTAAATTTCGCCGCCTTTCAAGCCCGGCCACACACCGGGCTGCGCTGCCCCTGCCAGAGTGGGGCTTCGCGGTCGGCTCCCCGCCGACCAGTCGCTATCCTGACCCCTACGAGGAAAGCCGGTGGTCAAGAAAGCTTCGTCCTTTGCCGCACTTAGCGGCCTGGTGTACTCCACCGACAGCGGCCGGCATTGCCCGGATTGCCGCCAACCCATCGACGCCTGCATCTGCAAGCAAGCCGCCGTGCCTGCGGGCGATGGCATTGTCCGCGTGCGCCGTGAAACCAAGGGCCGTGGCGGCAAGACCGTCACCACCGTCAGCGGCGTGCTGCTGGCCGAAGAGGCCCTGAAGGAACTGGCCACTGCGCTCAAGCGTCGCTGCGGGACGGGTGGAGCCTTGAAGGACGGCGTGATCGAGATCCAGGGCGACCACGTGGACCTGTTGCTTGAAGAACTCGCCAAGCGCGGCTTCAAGGCCAAGAAATCCGGCGGCTGAGCCACGGCTTTCTAAACTGACCGTCATAGCAGCGGTCAACACTCCAACGTCACACGACCGAATTAACCTGCCCAAGCCTCCGGCACGATCCGGCGGCGTGGCCCTTTTCTATCCCATAGGGGGAAAACGATGTCTGCACGACGCACGCGCAAGGACGATGGCACCAGTTGGACCGTGGCCGACAGCCGCAGTGTCTATGGTATTCGCCACTGGGGGGCCGGCTATTTCGCAATCAACGAAGCGGGCCGCGTCGAAGTGCGTCCGCGTGGTGCCGGCAGCGCACCGGTCGACTTCTTCGACATCGTTGGCGACCTGCGCGAGGCGGGCCTGTCCCTGCCGCTGCTGGTGCGTTTCCCCGACATCCTGCAGGACCGCGTGCGCCAACTGACCGGCGCATTCGACGCCAACATCGAGCGCCTGGAATACCAGAGCCGCTACACCGCCCTGTACCCGATCAAGGTCAACCAGCAGGAGGCGGTAGTGGAAAACATCATCGCCACCCAGAACGTGTCCATCGGCCTGGAAGCCGGTTCCAAGCCCGAGCTGCTGGCCGTACTGGCGCTGGCGCCCAAGGGCGGCACCATCGTCTGCAACGGTTACAAGGACCGCGAGTTCATCCGCCTGGCGCTGATGGGCCAGAAGCTCGGCCACAACGTCTTCATCGTCATCGAGAAGGAAGCCGAGGTGGAGTACGTCATCGACGTCGCCGCCGAGCTCAAGGTCGCGCCCCAGGTCGGGCTGCGCGTGCGTCTGTCGTCCCTGGCCTCGTCCAAGTGGGCCGACACCGGCGGCGAGAAGTCCAAGTTCGGCCTCTCCGCCGCGCAGATCCTTTCCGTGGTCGAGCGTTTCCGCAAGGCCGGCCTGGACCAAGGCGTGCGCCTGCTGCACTTCCACATGGGCTCGCAGATCGCCAACCTGGCCGACTACCAGCACGGCTTCAAGGAAGCCATCCGCTACTACGCCGAGCTGCGCAGCCTCGGCCTGCCGGTCGATCACATCGACGTCGGCGGCGGCCTGGGCGTGGACTACGACGGCACTCACTCGCGTAACGCCAGCTCGATCAACTACGACATGGACGACTACGCCGGCGTGGTCGTGGGCATGCTCAAGGAGTTCTGCGACGCCCAGGGCCTGCCGCACCCGCACATCTTCTCCGAGAGCGGCCGCGCCATGACCGCGCACCACGCCGTGCTGGTAATGCAGGTGACCGACGTCGAGCGCCACAACGACGCCGTGCCGAAAATCGACAACGTCGCCGAACAGCCGGAGATCGTGCGCTGGCTGATGGACATGCTCGGCCCGACCGATGCCGAGATGGTTACCGAGACCTACTGGCGTGCGACCCACTACATGGGGGATGCCGCTACTCAATACGCCGAAGGCAAGCTGACCCTCGCCGAGAAGGCCCTGGCCGAGCAGACCTACTTCGCCATCTGCCGTCGCCTGCACAACCAACTCAAGGCGCGCCAGCGTTCCCACCGCCAGGTGCTCGACGAGCTGAATGACAAGCTCGCGGAGAAGTACATCTGCAACTTCTCGGTGTTCCAGAGCTTGCCGGACACCTGGGCCATCGGCCAGGTGCTGCCGATCATCCCGCTGCACCGCCTCGACGAAGAACCCCTGCGTCGTGCCGTGCTGCAGGACCTGACCTGCGACTCCGACGGCAAGATCAACCAGTACGTCGACGAGCAGAGCATCGAGACCAGCATGCCGGTGCACGAAGTGCGCGAAGGCGAGGACTACCTGCTGGGCGTGTTCCTGGTAGGCGCCTACCAGGAAATCCTCGGCGACATGCACAACCTGTTCGGCGACACCGACTCGGTGAACGTCTACCAGCATGACGACGGCAGCGTGTACCACGCCGGCATCGAAACCCACGACACCATCGAAGACATGTTGCGCTACGTGCACCTGTCTCCCGAGGAGCTGATGGCGCTCTACCGCGACAAGGTTTCCAGCGCCAAGCTGAGCCCGCGCGAGCGTACCCAATACGTCGACGCCCTGCGCCTGGGGCTCACCCGCTCCTCCTACCTGTCGTCCTGATTGGTAGAGCATGAAGAAGCCCGGCCCCCGCGCCGGGCTTTTTCATGGGCGCAAGGCGACCCCCAACAAGGCGGTAGGGTGCGCTGTGCGCACCGGCGATTGAGCATTGCGCCGGAGCTGGCCCGGAATCGGTGCGCGCAGCGCACCCTACGGGGAGCCAGGTGCCGCTATCAGCCTCAGCTGCCGATCACCCCATAACCGCGCGCCATCAGCACCGCGAACAGCGGCATCAGCAGCGCCAGCAGCAATTCCAGGCGGATCACCATGATCACTGCGCGGGCCTTGCCGGGGCTGACCGCCGGCACCCGGCCGGCCTTCAGGTCATTGCGCCAGTTGAGGAAGACAAAGGTGGGGAAGCTGGAGAGCAGGGCGATCAGCACGAACAGCCCCATCTTGGCGTGGAACATCGAGTTGTGCAGGTAGTAGTCCACGCCCTTGCCGTACCCGATCACCCGCGCCAGGCCTGTGGCCAGCACCGCGCCGGCCGCCAGGCCGTAGGCGATGTCGACGCGGACCAGACTGCGGGCGCGCTCCAGGTCCAGCGGCAGCTTGAACAGCCGGTGCTCCAGGGTGAGCAGGGCGAACAGCACGAAGATCGAGAGAAAATGCAGGTATGTGGCGACGGCTTGTCCCATGGGAGCTCCTTCAGGTCATCAGGTCGATCGTTGTGGTTATGGTCATGTTTGCAGCGCGATCAGTGCGGCCGGGTGACGAACCAGGCGTCCTGCCGGTTCAGGCGCAAGGCGAGCGTGCCAAGGCTGAGTCCGCGTACCGCCATGAAGGCGAGGAAGGCCAGCCAGAGCCCGTGATTGCCGAGAAACTGTAGCCCCCATCCCAGCGGCAGGCTAAGGGCGACCGCGACGAGCATGGCGTCGCGCATTTCGCGGGCACGGGTGGCGCCGATGAACAGGCCGTCCAGCAGGTAGCTCCAGACCGCGATCAGCGGCAGCAGCGCCAGGTAGGGCAGGTAGGTGTGGGCCACCTCGCGCACAGCGGCGATGTCGCTCTGCATATCGATGAACAGCCCGCCGCCAATGGCGAAGAACAGGGCGAAGGCCAGGCTCGCCAGCAGCGACCAGCCGCCGGCGACCAGCAGGGCGCGGCGCAGGCCCGCGCGGTCGCGGGCACCGATGGCGTGGCCGCACAGGGCCTCTACCGCGTGAGCCAGGCCATCCAGGGCATAGGCGGTGACCAGCAGGCCATTGAGCAGCAGCGCGTTGGCCGCCACGGTGGCGTCGCCCATCCGCGTGCCCTGCACCGTCAGCAGGAAAAACACCAGTTGCAACGCCAGGGAGCGGATGAAAATGTCGCGGTTCACTGCCAGTAAAGGCCGCCAGTTCCGCCACAGCTGCAGGGCTGGCCAGTCGATGCGGCCGGGGTGGCGGCGCAGGGCCCCGCGGGTGAGCGCCAGCCCGATCAGCGCACCGCTCCATTCGGCGATCACCGCCGCCCGCGCCGCGCCGGCCACCCCCCAGTCCAGTCCGAGCACGAACCACAGCGCCAGGGCGATGTTGGCCAGGTTGGTGCTCAGCAGGATGGCCAGCGGCGCGCGGGCGTTTTGCGTGCCGAGGAACCAGCCGACCAGGGCGTAGTTGGCCAGCGCCGCCGGCAGGCCGAGCAACCGCAGGTGAAAGAACTCGCGGGTCAGTGAGTCCAGCTCGGCCGAGGGGTCCATCAACCCCAGGGCCAGGTCACTGAACGGCACCGCCAGCAGCCCCAGCAGCAGGGCCAGCCCCAGTGCCAGGCCCAGCCCCTGCAGCAACACCTGGCGCAGCGCGCCGCCGTCCGCACGGCCGCCGTCCGCACGGCCGGCGGCCTGGGCGGCGAAGCCGGTGGTGCCCATGCGCAGGAAACCCAGTACGCCGAGCAGCAGCATGTACAAGGTGCTGCCCACCGCCACGGCGCCCAACTGGTGTGCGTGGGGCAGGTGGCCCACCACCGTGCTGTCCACCAGGGCGACCAGGGGCACGGAGATGTTCGAGAGGATCATGGGAGCGGCCAGCGCCCAGACCTTCTTGTGGGTCGGGGAATGCTGCCAGGCGTCGAGGAACAGGCTCATGCAGGGCTCCAGTCAGGCCGCGCAGTATAGCGGGGCGGACGCGTCCCTCTGTCGAGCGGTGATTCCGGGTAGGCAGGCTGCTTGCTCGTTGAACGAAACTTCTGATCTGCCGGGCAAGGCCGATTCAGCGGTTGACCTCCTCTGGCCCCAAGGCCTATAACTTGCGCGCCCCTTGCAGCGGGCACCCTTGTTTCCTGATCAAGCGAGCCATGGACAGTATTCCCAGTAGATGCCGACCGGCCCTCCACGCGATGGCCGGTGCGATGAACACAACCCAAGTACGACGGAGCCCGCAACGGGCCGGTCGGTTGAGCGGCTTCCTGGGCTGATCCCTGGCTTCTCACCTGTGACCGGCGTGCCGGGTACAGGTGATTCATGAACATCAATACCCCGATTTCCCCTGGCGTATCCGCCTTCGTGGCGCGCATGCGCGTTCGCGCCCTGCAACCGCTCGGCGCCCTTGCTTCCACCCCATCCGCAGACGCGACGCTTGCCTGGCGTGTCAGTCCGGCCAGTGGCCGCCTGGAAAGCCGTCGACTGATCGTCGCACACGCCGAAGAGCCCTTGGCGCGCAGCTGCTAGACGCGCGCCGGATTCCGATTCCCCAGCACAAGGAGCCTGTCATGGACGAGCCGCCAAGTCGGCCCGCTGCGTGCTGCCAATCCGACAGCGTGCAGTGGGCCTCATCCGGACAACCCGAGAATTCCTTCCACCGATCGCGAGCACCGCGACTCGGCACGCTGCTGCCCGTCACCTGACCGGTAGCTGATTCGTGTCGCCGTCGCTTAGCTCGCGATAGGAGACACGAAGTCATGAGCGTAGCGACCAAGCAAGACACCCGGCTCGACAGCGAGCGCCGCAGCGACAGGCTGTCCATGCGGGCAGCCCATGAGGCACAGAACAGCCTCGAGACCACCCTTTCCAACGTCCGTAGCCGCCAGGATGGCATCGACCAGGCCGAGGCTCTGGAGCGCCTGCGCCGCGACGGCCCCAACGAGGTCGCCCACGACCGCCCGCCCCACGCCCTGCTGCAACTGCTGCTGGCCTTCAACAACCCGTTCATCTATGTGCTGATGACGCTCACGGCGATCAGCTTCTTCACCGATTTCTGGCTGCCGTTCCAGGCCGGTGAAGAGACCGATCTCACTGGCGTGATCATCGTCCTCTGCATGGTTCTGGCCAGCGGCCTGATGCGCTTCTGGCAGGAACACCGCTCGGCCAGGGCCGCCGAGGCGCTGAAGGCCATGGTTCGGACCACCGCCAGTGTGCTGCGCCGCGGGGGATCGGGGATGCGCGCCGAAATGCGCGAGATCCCCATGGGCGAACTGGTGGTCGGCGACATCGTGCGCCTGTCCGCCGGCGACATGATTCCCGCCGATATTCGTCTGATCGAATCCCGCGACCTGTTCATCAGCCAGGCGGTGCTCACCGGCGAAGCCCTGCCGGTGGAGAAGTACGACACCCTCGGCGCCGTGCGGGAGAAGTCCGCCAGCCGCGTGGCCGCCGACTCGCACGACATCCTGGAGCTGCCGAACATCTGCTTCATGGGCACCAACGTGGTCAGTGGCACGGCCACCGCCGTGGTGGTGGCCACCGGCTCGCGCACCTACTTCGGCTCGCTGGCCCGTTCCATCGTCGGTTCCCGCGCGCAAACCGCCTTCGACCGTGGGGTGAACAGCGTCAGTTGGCTGCTGATCCGCTTCATGCTGGTGATGGTGCCTGTGGTGCTGCTGATCAACGGCTTCACCAAGGGCGACTGGGCCGAAGCCTTCATGTTCGCCCTGGCCGTCGCGGTGGGGCTGACCCCGGAAATGCTGCCGATGATCGTCAGCGCCAACCTGGCCAAGGGCGCGGTGGCGATGGCAAAGCGCAAGGTGGTGGTCAAACGTCTCAACGCCATCCAGAACTTCGGCGCCATGGACGTACTGTGCACCGACAAGACCGGCACCCTGACCCAGGACCGGATTATCCTCGAACGGCACCTGGACTGTGCGGGCGGTGCCAGCGAGCAGGTGCTGCAACTGGCCTGGCTGAACAGCTTCCACCAGAGCGGCATGAAGAACCTGATGGACCGCGCGGTGGTGCGCTTCGCCGAGCAGACTCCGCGCTTCAGCCCGCCCACTGCCTGGCGCAAGGTCGACGAGTTGCCCTTCGATTTCGTGCGCCGTCGCCTATCGGTGATATTCGAAGCCGACGCTGGCCATCACCTGATGATCTGCAAGGGGGCGGTCGAGGAAATGCTGGCGATCGCCGGCCGGGTGCGCGAAGGGGGCACGACCGTGCCGCTCGACGAGAAACGCCGCGAGCAACTGCTGGAACAGTCCGAGCGCTACAACCGCGACGGCTTCCGCGTGCTGCTGGTGGCCACCCGCGACCTGCAGCCCGCCGAGGTGCAGGCGCAATACAGCGCCAGCGACGAGCGCGCGCTGGTCATCGAAGGCTTCCTCACCTTCCTCGACCCGCCCAAGGAAACAGCGGGGCCGGCCATCGCCGCGCTGCGCAGCAATGGCGTGGCGGTGAAAGTGCTGACCGGCGACAACCCCATTGTCACCGCGCGGATCTGCCGCGAGGTGGGCCTGGAAGTGGGCGATCCCGTGCTCGGCCGCGATATCGACCACATGGACGACGGCGTGCTCGGCCGCCTGGTGGAAGAGCGCACGGTGTTCGCCAAGCTCACCCCGCTGCAGAAATCGCGGGTGCTCAAGGCGCTGCAGCGCAACGGCCATACCGTGGGTTTCCTCGGCGACGGCATCAACGATGCCCCGGCCCTGCGCGATGCCGACGTCGGCATCTCGGTGGACAGCGGCACCGACATTGCCAAGGAATCGGCCGACATCATCCTGCTGGAGAAGAGCCTGATAGTGCTGGAGGAGGGCGTCATCACGGGACGCGAGACCTTCGGCAACATCATGAAGTACCTGAACATGACCGCCAGCTCCAACTTCGGCAACGTGTTCTCGGTCCTCGTGGCCAGCGCCTTCATCCCCTTCCTGCCGATGCTGGCGATCCACCTGCTGCTGCAGAACCTGATGTACGACATCTCTCAGCTGTCGTTGCCCTGGGACAATATGGACAAGGAGTTCCTCGCCAAGCCGCGCAAGTGGGACGCGAAGAACATCGGCCGCTTCATGCTCTGGATCGGGCCCACCTCGTCGATCTTCGACATCACCACCTATGCGCTGATGTGGTTCGTGTTCGCCGCCAACAGCCCGGAAATGCAGTCGCTGTTCCAGTCCGGCTGGTTCATCGAGGGGCTGCTGTCGCAGACCCTGGTGGTGCACATGCTGCGGACCCAGAAAATCCCCTTCATCCAGAGCACCGCGGCCTTGCCGGTGATGCTGATGACCGGGCTGGTGATGGCGCTGGGCATCTACGTGCCGTTCTCGCCGCTGGGCGCGATGGTCGGCCTGCAGCCGCTGCCCTGGGAGTACTTCCCCTGGCTGGTGGGCACGCTGCTCTGCTACTGCGTCACCGCGCAGACCATGAAGACCCTCTACCTCCGCCGCTTCGGCCAGTGGTTCTGAGAAACGGGTACCGGGCACGGCGCCGTGCCCGGTGCCGCCGGAACCCTTCCTATCTAAATGGAGAATGACCATGTCATTGCATGATCGGCGCCCGCAGGCGCCAACCCGCGAGCCCCTGTTCAAATCGCTGCCACCCGCCCTGCACCGGGCGTTGCGCTGGCGCCTGCTGTTCCTCGCCGTCGCGCTCGGCAGCGTGCTGCTGCTGAGCCTGCTGTCCAGGGCCCATGCCTCGGGCGGTGCCTACCGGGTCGACGATGCGGCGATCAATTCTCCCGGCGAATGCAACCTCGACGCCTGGCACCAGCGCGACCGCCACCAGGGCAACCACTACCAGTCGGTGCTGTCGCCGGCCTGCACGTTCATCGGGTTGCCCGAGGTACAGGTACAGCTCGGCACGGCGCTGGCGCGGGAGGGCGAGGCGGGGGAGCGTCACACCCGGCTCAGCCCCGAGCTGAAGACCCTGCTGGCGTCCAGTGAGGAGCTCGGTCTGGCGCTGGCGCTGGCGTTGTCCGCCGATGTCTACCTAGACCGCCGCCACGGATTCGAGGGGGGCGGCATCAACCTGCCGCTGACCTACCAGCCCGCCGAGCCCCTGCGGCTGAACGCCGGCCTCGGTTACAGCCATGCCTATGCCGACGGCGACCGCAATAACCGTTGGAACTGGGGCATGGGCCTGGAGTACGGGGTGGGCGAACCCCTGACGCTGATCGCCGAGCGTTTCTGCGAGGCCGATGGCGAGCGCGGCTGGCAGGCCGGTCCCCGGCTGCACCTCGGTGAGCGACTGGACATCGACCTGGTGTTCGGCGGGCACCTGAACGGCGAGCGCCAGCGATGGCTGGGGTCGGGCGCGACGCTGCGTTTCTGAGCGGCCTTTGTCCGGCCCGCGTGGCGGGCCGGACCCTTTCAACGAGGAACGTGCCATGAATGTCCTGCGCAAATCGCTCGGCGCGCCCCGGCGCCTCCTTTACGGCCTGGCGGTACGACTGCTGGCGAAGGCCGCGCACCTGCTGATGGTGATCAGCGTGCGGGCCTACGCCCGGGGGCTGCTGAGCCAGGTCGAGGTGAGGTGTCTGCTGGAGTGCTCGAGTGCGCTCAACCGCGCCTCGCTAAAGCTGACCCTAGGCGAATGAGCCTGATCCACCCTCGACCCGAAGGAGTCCCGCCATGCAGGGAACTACCCTACTGATCAACCTGGCCGGCGCCGTGGCCCTGCTGCTGTGGGGCACGCACATGATTTCCAGCGGCGTCCTGCGCGGTTTCGGCACCGCGCTGCGCAACTGGCTCGGCCGCCACCTGGGCAACCGCTGGCTGGCGCTGCTCGCCGGGCTCGGCATCACCGGCCTGCTGCAGAGCAGCACGGCCACCAGCATGATGGCGGCGTCCTTCACCGCCAGCGGCGCGCTGGGCCTGACGCCGGCGCTGGCGGTGATGCTCGGCGCCAACATCGGCACCACCCTGGTGGTGCAACTGCTCAGCTTCGACACCTCGCTGCTGGCGCCCCTGGCCCTGCTGGCGGGGTGGGTGCTGTTCCGCCTGCAGGGCGACCCGCGCCTGGAGAGCATCGGCCAGAGCCTGATCGGCCTCGGCCTGATGCTCCTGGCATTGGGGCTGCTCGGGCACTCGCTGGAGCGCATCGAAGGCTCGGCGGTATTCGCTGCCGTGATCGCTGCCTTACAGGGCGACCCGCTCATCGCCCTGTTGCTGGCCGCGCTGTTGACCTGGGCCTGCCACTCCAGCGTCGCCGTGCTGCTGCTGGTGGCCTCCCTGGCCGGCACCGGCCTCGTTTCGTTGTCCACTGCCCTGGCACTGGTGCTGGGCGCCAACCTCGGAGGCGCCTTGCCGGCGCTCATCGTGTCGGGCAGCCGGGTGGCACGGCGGCTGCCCCTCGGCAATCTGCTGGTGCGCGCGCTTGGCTGCCTGCTGGCATTGCCCGTCCTGGCGCAACTGGCCGCCCTCGGCGCACCGTTCGGCGGCGCCGCCGTGGTGTATTTCCACACCGCCTTCAACGTCGTACTGGCGCTGCTGGTGATCGGGCTCACCGGGCCGCTGGCCGCCCTGCTGATGCGTTTGCTACCGGATGAACCGGAACCCGACGACCCCGGCCTGCCGCATTACCTGGACGAAGCCGGACTGGAGGTCACCAATGTCGGCCTGGCCAATGCCACCCGTGAGTCCTTGCGCCTGGCCGACATGGCGATGCTGATGCTGCGCCGCACCACCGGCTTGATCGAGGCGCCTGATCGCACCGCCATCAGCGAGATCCGTTCCCAGGACCAGGCGCTCGACCAGTTGAGTGCGGCGATTCGCGCCTACCTGGCCGATATCGGCCAGGACGGCATGAGCGATGGCGATGCCGACCGCGCCCAGGAGATTCTTCTGTTCGCGATCAACATCGAGCATGTCGGCGACCTGGTGGCCAACAGCCTGCTGCCGCTGGTGATGCGCCGGGCCTTTTCCGAGTTCGAGATGAGCTGGGTACTGCCGCTGCAGGCGGCGATCGAGGAAAGCCTGCACCTGGCGATCAGCGTGTTCCTGCGCGAGGACCTGACGGCAGCACAACGGCTGCAGGCCCGCAAGGAGCTGCTGCGGCGTCTGGAGGCCAACGCCAGCCGCGAATATTTCCGCCGGCTGCGAGAAAACCGTGGCGCCTGGGTGGAGTCGGGCGACCTCTTCCACCGTATGCTGCGCGACTACTGGCGCATCCATCATCACGTCACCGCGCTGGCCTACCCGATGCTGGAGCGCGGTGGCACCGCCGCCGCGCCGCGCCGCCCGGCTGCACCCGGACGCAGCGACGAACCCCAGGCGTCACCGGGGGCGCTCTGAGGCGATGGCGTAGCCCTCGTCAGCCCCACAGCCCTCGGCTATATTCTGCCCCTGCCCCGTTTCCCCCCTCTGGGAGCCCCCATGCCGAAGAAAGGACTACTTCTGGCGCTGGCGCTGAGCCTGCTCAGTGCCTGTGATTCCTCTACCCCCGAGCAGCCGGCGAGCAAGTCGCCGCCCCCTGCTGCCACCGGGGAGGCCGCCCGCCCTGCCGCCGACACCGCAGCCCTGGCCACGCGTTACGCCGGCCGCGAGCTCAAGGTGATCGACGTTTCCGAAGTGCAGCTCGACGGCGCCAGCGCCCTGTCGGTGACCTTCTCCGTACCGCTGGACCCGGAGCAGCCGTTCGCCGAACGCCTGCATCTGGTGGACAGCAAGGACGGCAAGGTGGACGGCGCCTGGGAGCTCTCCGACAACCTGATGGAGCTGCGCCTGCGCCATCTGGAACCCAAGCGCAAGCTGGTGCTGACCATCGACCCCGGCCTGCGCGCGGTGAATGACGCACGCCTCGCCGAAGAGCACATCACCCGCCTGGAAACCCGCGACCTGCAGGCCACCGTCGGCTTCGCCAGTCGTGGCTCGCTGCTGCCCACCCGCCTTGCCGAAGGCCTGCCCGTGATCGCCCTGAACGTCGACAAGGTCGACGTGGACTTCTTCCGCGTGAAGGCCGAGTCGCTGCCGGGCTTCCTCGCCCGCTGGGGCAAGCGTGGCACCCTGGATATCTGGGAATCCCGCGAGCTGCTGAAGATGACCGACCTGGTCTACACCGGCCGCTTCGACCTGAAGCCTGCGCGCAACACCCGTGAAACCCTGTTGCTGCCCATCGTGGGCCTTGAGCCGATGAAGCAGCCGGGTGTTTACCTGGCGGTGATGAAAGAGGCCGGCAGCTACACGTATTCCAACCCCGCGACGCTGTTCACCCTGAGCGACATCGGCCTGTCCGCGCACCGCTACAGCGATCGCCTCGACGTCTTCACCCAGGCGCTCGAAGGCGGCGCCGCCCAAGCCGACATCGCCCTGGAACTGCTGGATGGCGAAGGCCGCGTGCTGGCCCAGGGCAAGACCGACGGCAAGGGCCACGCCGAACTGCCGCTGGCGCCCAAGGCCGAGGTGCTGATTGCCCGTAAGGACGAACAGATCAGCCTGCTGCGCCTGTCCGCGCCGGCGCTGGACCTGGCCGAGTTCGACATTGCCGGCCGCGCCAGCCACGCCCTGCTATTCTTCGTCTTCGGCCCGCGCGATCTGTACCGCCCCGGCGAAACGGTGTTGCTCAACGCCCTGCTGCGCGACGCCGATGGCCGTGCGGTGAAGGACCAGCCCGTGACCGTGGAGGTGCGTCGCCCGGACGAGCAGGTCAGCCGCCGCTTCGTCTGGGAAGCCGGGGAGGGTGGTTTCTACCAGTACCAATTGCAGTTGGCGGCCGAGGCGCCGACCGGCCGCTGGCAACTACTCCTCGACCTGGGTGACGGCAAGCCGCAGCTCTATGAATTCCTCGTGGAAGACTTCCTGCCCGAACGCATGGCCCTGGAGCTCAAGGGCAGCGACCAGCCCTTCGCGCCCGGCGAGAACGCCCGCTTCCAGATCACCGGCCGCTACCTCTATGGCGCGCCGGCTTCCGGCAATCGCCTGACTGGCCAGCTCTACGTGCGCCCGCTGCGCGAGGCGGTGAAGGCCCTGCCCGGCTACCAGTTCGGCTCGGTGACCGAAGACGAGCTGAAGCAGGACATCGAGCTGGATGAAACCCAGCTCGATGCTGACGGCAAGACCGAACTGAACATCGAAACCCGCTGGGCCGAGGCCAAGTCGCCGCTGCAACTGATTCTCCAGGCCAGCCTGCAGGAATCCGGTGGCCGCCCGATCACCCGCCGCCTGGTGCAGCCGGTGTGGCCGGCCGATCGCCTGCCGGGCCTGCGCGCGCTGTTCGACGGTGAGGAGACCGATGCCGACAGCGTGGCCGAGTTCGAGCTGCTGGTGGCCGACCCCGACGGCAACAAGCTGGCCGCCGACAACCTCAAGGTGCGTCTGGTGCGCGAGCGTCGCGACTACTACTGGAACTATTCCGATAGCGATGGCTGGACCTACCACTACAACGAAAAGTACCTGAACCTCTCCGAAGAGCAGGTGCAGGTGGCCGCTGGCGGCACCGCCAAGGTCAGCTTCCCGGTGGAGTGGGGCCCCTATCGCGTGGAAGTCGAAGACCCGCAAACCGGCATCACCAGCAGCCAGCGCTTCTGGGCCGGCTACCGCTGGCAGGACAACGTCGAAGGCGGTGCCGTGCGTCCGGACCAGGTCAAGCTGGCGCTGGACAAGCCGGCCTATGCCGAAGGCGACACGGCCCAGGTCACCGTCACGCCGCCCAGCGCCGGCAGCGGCTACCTGCTGGTGGAGTCCGCCGAAGGCCCGCTGTGGTGGCAACCCATCGAGGTGCCGGCCGAAGGCAAAAGCTTCGACATTCCGGTAGCCAAGGAGTGGGCGCGTCACGACCTCTACGTCAGCGCCCTGGTGATCCGCCCCGGCGAGCGCAAGGCCAGTGTCACGCCCAAGCGTGCGGTGGGCCTGCTGCACCTGCCACTGGAGCGGGCGCCGCGCAAGCTGGCGCTCACCCTGACCGCGCCGGAGAAGATGCGGCCCAAGCAGCCGCTGAAGGTTCAGATTCAGGCGAAGAACGCCGACGGCAGCGTGCCAAAGTCAGTGAATGTGCTGGTGGCCGCGGTGGACGTGGGCATCCTCAATATCACTCGCTACGCGACACCTGATCCCTTCGCCACGCTGTTTGGCCGCAAGGCCTACGGCGCTGACCAACTGGACGTCTACGGCCAACTGATCGAAGCCGGACAGGGGCGCCTTGCCACCCTGGCCTTCGGTGGCGACGCTGCCCTGGCCGGTGGCGGCAAGCGCCCGCAGACCAGCGTCACCATCGTCGCCCTGCAAAGCGCGCCAGTGAGCCTGGACGAGCAGGGGCTGGGCGAAGTCAGCCTGGATATTCCCGACTTCAATGGGGAACTGCGCCTGATGGCCCAGGCCTGGACCGACGAGCGCTATGGCATGGCCGAGGCGAAGACGGTGGTGGCCGCACCGCTGGTGGCCGAACTGGCCGCGCCACGCTTCCTCGCCGGTGGCGACCAGACCACCCTGGCGCTGGACCTGACCAACCTCTCCGGCAAGCCGCAGCGGCTGGATATCAACCTGGAAAGCAGCGGTCAACTGGACCTTGCCCAGAGCGGCGGCGCCCAGACCGCTCCCGTCCAGCTTGCCGACGGCCAGCGCACCACCCTGCGCATCCCGGTGCGCGCAGTGGGCGGCTACGGCCAGGGCCGCTTCAAGGTGACCGTCAACGGCCTGGAGCTGCCGGGCGAGAACCTGCCGCCCTTCAGTCGCGAATGGACCCTGGGTGTGCGTCCGGCCTATCCGGCACAGCTCAGGCAATTCCGCGCGGTACTCAAGGGCGATACCTGGACCCTGCCGGCCGGCACCCTAGATGCCTACGAGCCGGATGGCCGCGAAGCGTTGCTGCAACTCTCCAGCCGCCCACCGCTGAACCTCGGCGAGCAGGTCCGTGCCCTCAAGGCTTACCCTTACGGCTGCGCCGAGCAGACCACCAGTGGCCTGTATCCCTCGCTCTATGCCGATGCCGCGTCCCTCAAGCGCCTAGGCCTGGAAGGCGAACCGGACGATGCGCGTCGCAAGTCCATCGACCTCGGAATCGAGCGCCTGCTGGGCATGCAGCGCTACAACGGCAGCTTCGGCCTGTGGAGCGCCGACAGCGAAGAGGAGTACTGGCTGACCGCCTATGTCACCGACTTCCTCCTGCGTGCCCGCGACCAGGGCTTCGCCGTGCCACCGGAAGCCCTGAAAAAGGCCAGCGAACGCCTGCTGCGTTACCTGCAGGAGCGCAGCCTGATCGAGGTCAGCTACAGCCAGAACGCCGATCACACCCGCTTCGCCGTGCAGGCCTACGCCGGCTACGTCCTGGCGCGCAGCCAGCAGGCGCCGCTGGGTGCGCTGCGCAGCCTCTGGGAGCGCCGTGCCGATGCCCGCTCCGGCCTGCCGCTGGTGCAGCTGGCGGTGGCCTTCCAATTGATGGGCGATGCGCCTCGTGCCGATCAGGCGCTGGAGCTGGGGCTGCGCATCCAGCGCGAAAGCCGTGATTGGCTGGCCGACTACGGCAGCCCGCTGCGCGATCAGGCGCTGATCCTCGCCCTGCTGGAAGAGCACGACCTGGCTGCCAGCGCCCGTGAGCAGCGCCTGTTCGAGCTGGCCGACCTGCTGGCCGGCGAGCGCTGGCTGTCCACCCAGGAGCGCAATGCGCTGTACCTGGCCGGTCGCGGCCTGCTGGGCAAACCTGAGCCGAACTGGCGTGCGCAACTTACCGCTGGCGACCAGCAGCGCGAGCTGAACAATCAGCAATCGGGCCTCAAGCTGGAGGGCGCATTGCTGACCGAGCCGCTGAGCATCGTCGCAGCTAGTAGCGAGCCGCTCTACCAGCAACTGACCCTCTCCGGCTATCCGCTCGTGGCACCGGCCGCCGGTGGCGACAACCTGTCCATCCGCCGCGAATTCCTCGGCGTGGATGGCCAGCGCCTTGACCTCAACGCCCTGGACAGTGGCGAGCTGGTGCTGGTGCACCTGGCCATCGAAGCGAAAGAGCGGGTGCCTGACGCGCTGGTGGTGGACCTGCTGCCCGCCGGCCTGGAGCTGGAAAACCAGAACCTCGCCCAGAGCGCCGCCAGCCTGGATGATGCCAGCAGCGCGGTGAAGGAATGGCAGAAATCCATGCAGAATGCTGCCATCAAGCACCAGGAGTTCCGCGACGACCGCTACGTGGCCGCGCTGGATGTCAGCGACTACGGCACCACCCATTTGCTTTACCTGGCCCGCGCCGTCACCCCCGGCAAGTACCGCGTGCCGCCGCCCACGGTGGAATCCATGTACCGCCCGAACTGGCAGGCCCTCGGGGATGCGCCGGAGCACCTGGTGGTGCGCGGCAAGTAAGGACCGAGCCGGAGCCCCCTCTCCCTTTCGGGGAGAGGGGGAAGACCCTCAGCTCGGAATGATGTGGTCGCCACCCCCGAAGGTCGCCGTTACCTGCTGGACTCCGGTAATGGTGACGATCTCAACGAACGTTGCCCCGGCGCCATTGCCATCGACATCCACCTGTACGGAGATGTCGCTGCCTACCTGCACCGCCTTGACGTAGTTGGCGATCGCTTGCGGCAGCAAGCTGGTGCCGAGCAGCACCGAGAAATCGAGCTTGTCGCCCTGGGCCGCGCTGTAGTCGGCGATGCGGTCCTCGGCCTCGCTGAGATTGTTGTACCTGAACAGGTCAGCGCCGCCGCCACCAATCAGCACATCCGCCCCCAGGCCTCCGTACAGCACATCAATGCCGGTTCCGCCATTGAGCGTGTCGTTGCCGGCTCCGCCGCGCAGTTCGTCGGCACCGCCGCTGCCGGTCAGGCTGTCATTGAATGCCGAACCAATCAGCCCTTCCATGTTCTTGTAGGTGTCGGACCCCAGGCCAACAGTAGACAAATCGACGACGGTGTTGCTGTTGCTCTGCACCAGCGTGAAGTTGAGCGCTGCAGTGGCGTCTGACAGATCGAGCAGGTCGCTGCCGGCACCGCCATCCAGGACATCGTTTCCGCTACCGCCCCGGAGAATGTCGTTGCCGCTGCTGCCGGTCAGGTTGTCGTTGTTGCGCGAACCGATCACGCCTTCCATGTTCTTGTAGGCGTCTGTGCCGATTCCGGCCAGGGCTCCCGTGCTCCAGAAACCGTTGGTGCCAGCAGCCGGGTTGCTGCCCTGATTGAGGGTGAAAGTGACTGAACCGGTGGCATCGGAGAAATCGAGCATATCGATGCCGTCACCGCCATCCAGCGTGTCGTTGTCTTCGCCCCCGCGCAGGCGATCTTCGCCACTACCGCCGATGAGAGTGTCGGCACCATTCCCGCCGACGAACAGATCACTCGCGGCCGCTCCGGTCAGGGCGTCCACGTTGCTGCCGCCGTCGAGAAAGGCTGCCTGGTAACTGTTGCCGGACAGGTTGATGCTCGACGCGCCGTTGGTGGAGACGAGATTTACCGTTACCGATCCGGTGGTCGTTCCGCCGGCATTGTCCGAAAGGGTGTAGGTGAACGCACCAAAGGGGGCGGCCGGGTTGTTGCCGCTGACGAAGGTAATCAGGCTGTTGTTCGAGCCTTCGATGAACTTCACATCGGAAATCGCGCCTGTTCCCTGGCCGAGACCGATGAGGGACAGGAACGACCCATCGACATCAAAGTCGTTGCCCAGCAAGGCGGCGACCGAAAAGACGATGCCAGTTCCATTGGCCGGATTGAAGGCTGCGGTGTTGTTGGATACGTAGAGCACATCGTTGGTCGCAACCGGCGCGGCGTTCACCTGCGTGGCCGTGACCGTGATGCCCAGGTTGTCGACATCGCTGGCAGCGCCATCGCTGGTTGTCATGGTCAGCGTGTCTTCGCCGCTGAAGTTGGCGGCGGAGAGGTAGCTGATATTCGCGGCCAGCGTCGCGTTGATCTGGGCGAGCGTTCCGTTGAGCGTGAGTGTCGAGGTGTTAAGGCCAGTAACCGAGGCGCCGCCTAAGAAGGACTGGGCGGACAGGCTGCCGTGGGCGACCTGGAACGTCACGGTCAGGTTGCTCGAGGCGGCGTCCACGTCGGCAATGCTAAGGCCACTGATGCCCTTGGGGGCTCCGGCGGGAGTGGATTGTGGGCCGGGCAGGGTGTTCACAGGTGCATCGTTGACCGGGGTGATGTCGAGACTGGCGCTGCCGGCAGCACTGAGCGAGCCGTCCGTGACCGAGTAGCTGAAGCTGACGGACGTGTCGTCGTTCAGTGCCGGCGTATAGCTCCAGGTGCCGTTGCCATTGTCGACCAAGGAACCGCTGCCGGCGCTGATCTGCAGATTGGTAGCGGTCAGGGCAGGGCCGTCGACATCCGCTGCGTTGGCCAGCAATTGCGCCTGGGTGATGAGGCGCGCACCGCTGTCTTCGGCAATCGCAGTCAGGGTTACCGGAGTGGTGGTCGGGGCGTCGTTGACCGGGGTGATATCCAGCGTGGCACTACCGGCAGCGCTGAGTGAGCCGTCAGTTACGAAGTAGGTAAAGCTCACCGCCGTGTCGTCGTTGAGCGCCGGGGTATAGCTCCAGGTGCCATTGCCGTTGTCGATCAATGTGCCGCTGCCGGCGCTGATCTGAAGGTTGGTAGCGGTCAGGGCAGGGCCGTCGACGTCTGCTGCATTGCCCAGCAACTGGGCCTGGGTGATCAGGCGGGCTCCGCTGTCCTCGGCGATGGAGGCGAGGGTTACCGGGGCGGTGGTGGGGGCGTCGTTGACTGGGGTGATCTCCAGGCTGGCGCTGCCATCGGCGCTGAGCAGGCCGTCGGTCACCGAGTAGCTGAAGCTCACTGCGGTGTCGTCATTGAGGGCCGGTGTATAGCTCCAGGTGCCGTCGCTATTGTCGAGCAGGCTACCGCTGCCGGCGCTGATCTGCAGATTGGTCGCAGTCAAAGTTGGGCCGTCGACATCCGTTGCATTGGCAAGCAACTCGGTCTGGGTAATCAGGCGGGCGCCGCTGTCTTCGGCGATGGCGTCCAGCGTCACTTCGCTAGTTGTCGGCGCATCGTTGACCGGAGTGATGTCGAGGCTGGCGCTGCCGGCGACGGTGAGGTCGCCGTCGCTGATCGTGTAGCTGAAGCTCACCGCCGTGTCGTCGTTTTCGTTCGGGGAATAGCTCCAGGTGCCATCGCCGTTATCGGTCAGGGTGCCGCCACCACTGCTGATCGTCAGCCCGCTGGCGGCGAGCGTGTCGCCTTCGATGTCATCGGCATTGGCCAGCAGCTCGGCTTGGGTAATCAGGCGGATGCCGCTGTCTTCGGCGATAGCGTTCAACGTCACTTCGCTAGTTGTCGGCGCATCGTTGACCGGGGTGATATCGAGGCTGGCGCTGCCGGCGACGGTGAGGTCGCCGTCGCTGATCGTGTAGCTGAAGCTCACCGCCGTGTCGTCGTTTTCGTCCGGGCTATAGCTCCAGGTGCCATCGCCGTTATCGGTCAGGGTGCCGCCACCACTGCTGATCGTCAGCCCGCTGGCGGTGAGCGTGTCGCCTTCGATGTCATCGGCATTGGCCAGCAGCTCGGCTTGGGTAATCAGGCGGATGCCGCTGTCTTCGGCGATGGCGTCCAGCGTCACTTCGCTAGTTGTCGGCGCATCGTTGACCGGGGTGATATCGAGGCTGGCGCTGCCGGCGACAGTGAGGTCGCCGTCGCTGATCGAGTAGCTGAAGCTCACCGCCGTGTCGTCGTTTTCGTCCGGGGAATAGCTCCAGGTGCCATCGCCGTTGTCGGTCAGGGTGCCTCCGCCGCTGCTGATCGTCAGGTCGCTGACAGTGAGTTCGTCGCCCTCGATGTCGGTGGCATTGGCGAGAAATTCGGCCTGAGTAATGGTGCGGGCACCGCTGTCTTCGGCGATGGCGGTCAGGGTTACCGGAGTGGTGGTGGGGGCGTCGTTGACCGGAGTGATATCCAGCGTGGCGCTGCCGGACGCCGTGAGCGAACCATCGCTGACGGTGTAGGTGAAGGACACCTGGGTGTCGTCGTTCAGCGCCGGGGTGTACGTCCAGGTGCCGTTGCCGTTATTGACCAGGGAGCCGCTGCCTGCGCTGATCTGCAGATTGGTAGCGGTCAGGGCAGGACCGTCGACATCTGCCGCATTGGCCAGCAACTGGGTCTGGGTGATCAGGCGGGCGCCGCTGTCTTCGGCAATGGCGGCCAGCGTCACGGCGCTGGTCGTCGGCGCATCGTTGACCGGCGTGATATCGAGGCTTGCGCTACCGGCAACGCTCAGCGAGCCATCGCTGATGCTGTAGGTGAAGGACGCCTGAGTGTCGTCGTTCAGAGCGGGGGTGTAAGTCCAGGTGCCATTACCGTTGTCGACCAGGCTGCCATTGCCTGAACTGATCTGCAGGTCGCTGGCGGTGAGTCCATCACCGTCGATGTCCGAGGCATGGGCCAGCAGTTCGGCCTGGGTGATGAGGCGCGCACCACTGTCCTCGGCGATGGCAGACAGGGTTACCGGGCCGCTGACCACCGGTGCGTCGTTGACGCCGGCGATCCGCACCGTCGCCGTTGCCCAGCTCAGGGTGCCATTGCCCAGGCGTATGGCGTAGGTGAAGCTGTCGGTCAGGTACTCGCCGACAGACAGACTCCGGTATTCCTCGCTCTGGAGGAGCGCGCTGGCGTCGTAGAGGACCTTGACCTTCCCATCCAGCGTGTCCTGGCCGATCCAGATGTGGGCGCCGTAGGCGCTGTAGCAATTCTGGTCATGGGCCAGCAGGTCCGCTTGTATCTGCGTCCGGGTCGCCGCGCTGCCATCGGCCGTAACGCCATCGTCCAGCGAGTAGAGGGTTTTGGCCTTTCCACCTAGGTCGTTCGCCATGACATCCAGGCAGATGTAGTCGAGGCCGTCCCGCACCAGATTCTCATAGAGAAAGCTGTCGCCGTTCGCCTGGGGGGTATTGCTGAATGCGACGGTGGAGATGGCCATGCTGAGTTCCTTGCGCTGAATGTGTTGGTCTTGTCGGCGTTACCAGGGCCTGCCAGCGGCGCCAGGCGGGCCCTGGGCCGCCCGGTCAACGGCTGCCGACCGCTGCGGCAGGGGCGCGCGAAGCCCGAAGGCGGCGCGCAGGAATCTGCGAGCACCCATGGAAGGGACTCCTGAAGCGAGCAAGGGACCGTGGGGATGAGAGGCACCGACTACAGCGACGGCCAAAGCACTGTAATGTCAGTTTGATAGTCGTTTAGGAGCAGCCCGAGTCCCTGTAAAGGAGTGTCCCGGGGCGAAGAGTACTGGCGGTCGAAATCACGACGAACGGCAAATTTGAGTCGGAAATTTGACGGGCGATGTGATGACGCTTTGCTCGTGGAGCGTGGCGGCTTGTGGTGAAGGCCGGATGGGACGACCATCTGCCCCTTGATTCGGCCTTGCCCTGGAGACGACATGGCCCGGTACCCTCAGGTCGACCCGGTATCCGCCAGGATGGTGTGGACAAGGTCAGGCCGACTCTGGCGCCTTTTGTGCCGGCCCTTGTTGCTGATACCGCTGCTGATACTGGCGCTGCTCTGGTCCGCCGACCGGCTGTTCCCGCTGCCCCTGCCGGGCGATGACCTGGCGCGGGTGGTGCTGGCCGAGGACGGTACGCCGCTCTGGCGCTTTGCCGATGCCGAGGGCGTGTGGCGCTACCCGATCAGCCTGGACGAGGTATCGCCCTATTACCTGGAAGCCCTGCTCACTTACGAAGACCGCTGGTTCTACCAGCACCCCGGTGTGAATCCCCTGGCGCTGGCGCGGGCTGCCTGGCTCAACCTCAGCGGAGGGCGCGTGCTTTCCGGCGGCAGCACGCTGTCGATGCAGGTGGCGCGGCTGCTCGATCCGCACCCGCGCACCTTCGCTGGCAAGCTACGCCAGCTCTGGCGCACTGCACAGTTGGAGTGGCACCTGTCCAAGGACGAAATCCTCGGCCTCTATCTCAACCGCGCGCCCTTCGGCGGCACCTTGCAGGGTGTGGCGGCGGCCAGTTGGGCCTACCTCGGCAAGCCGCCTTCGCAGCTGACCCGCGCCGAGGCTGCGCTGCTCGCGGTGCTGCCCCAGGCCCCCAGCCGGCTGCGTCCGGACCGTCACCCGGAGCAGGCCCAGGCGGCTCGCGACAAGGTGCTGCGGCGCCTGGCGCAGTTCCAGGTCTGGCCCGAAGGAGCGGTGAAAGAAGCCATGGAAGAGCCGGTGTTGCTCGCTCCGCGTCAGGAGCCCAGCCTGGCGCCACTGCTGGCGCGGCGGCTGAACAAGGCAAACAGCCCGCCGCTGATCCGCACTACCCTCGACGCCGCCCTGCAACGTCGTCTGGAAGACCTGATACTGGGCTGGCGCGCCCGTCTGCCCGAGTACACCTCGGCGGCCGTCCTGGTGGTTGAGCACCAGACCATGGCGGTGCGCGCATACCTGGGCTCGATCGACATCGCGGACGAACGCCGTTTCGGTCATGTCGACATGATCACGTCCGTGCGCTCTCCGGGTTCCACCCTCAAACCCTTCCTCTACGGCATGGCCCTGGACGCCGGGCTGATCCATTCCGAATCCTTGCTGCAGGACGTACCCCGCCGCTACGGCGACTACCGCCCCGGCAACTTCGCCGCCGGTTTCATCGGCCCGGTGTCGGCCAGCGAGGCGCTGGGCATGTCCCTCAATCTCCCAGCGGTGCAGCTGCTGGAGGCATACGGGCCCAAGCGCTTCGCCGGCGAGCTGCGCAATGTCGGCGTGCCTTTGGCGCTGCCGACGGCCAGTGAACCAAACCTGGCACTGATCCTCGGTGGCGCGGGCAGCAAGCTGGAAGAACTGGTCAGCGGCTACAGCGCCTTCGCCCGCCAGGGGCGCGTCGCTCGCCTGCGCTTGCAGCCCCAGGATGCCTTGCAGGAGCGCCGCCTGCTCTCGCCCGGTTCTGCCTGGATCATCCGGCGTATCCTCTCCGGCCAGGCACGCCCGGACCGTGATCCCCGTGCACGTCTGACCCAGCGCCCGGTGCTGGCCTGGAAGACCGGCACCAGTTACGGCTTCCGCGATGCCTGGGCCATTGGTGTCGGGCCGCGCTACCTGATTGGCGTGTGGATCGGCCGCCCCGACGGCACCCCGGTGCCCGGCCAGTTCGGCCTGGCGTCGGCCGCCCCGTTGCTGCTGCAGGTGCATGACCTGCTGGTGAACCGCGACAGCCAGCGGGGCATCTCCCAGCCGCTGAGCCCGCAACCGCCGGAGGTGGGCGTGGCCGCTATCTGTTGGCCACTCGGCCAGCCCATGGCCAGGGGCGACGCCAACTGTCGTCGCCAGCTCTTCGCCTGGACGCTGGAGGGCACCACGCCGCCGACACTGCTGGCCGCCGACCAGCCCATCGGCCTGGGGCTACGCCAGCCGCTCTGGGTGGACGCCGACGGCCGTCAGGTCGCCGCCGGCTGCAGCGGCGCCCAGGCGCGGGAGCTGGTGCTCTGGCCGGCGCCCCTGGAGCCTTGGCTACCGCGCCGCGAACGGCGCGCCGCGCGTTTGCCCGCGGTGGACCCAGCGTGCCCGCCGCAGCTGCCGCCGCCGGCCGCGCCACTGTCCATCGTCGGCGTGCGCGAAGGCGACCAGCTGCGACGTCCGTCGGGCAGTGCCGAGCCGCTGCGACTCAGGCTCTCTGCCCTGGGCGGCAGCGGCCGGCGCTGGTGGTTCCTCGACGGCGCTCCACTTGCTGCCACCGCACCGGAGGAAAGCTTCAACCAGGAGTTTCGGCGCAGCGGCCGGCATCAACTGAGTGTCCTGGACGAAGCGGGGCAAACCGCTCGTCTGGAGTTCGCTGTCACGGACTGACCGATCGTTCAAGTTTTTGGCGTTGCACGCCGATAAGGCTTGTTGGCAAAGAGCGGGATAATTGTCGAATTGTTTGTATACAATCTCCCGCACTCGTGTCGCCTCCAACAAGACCTCCAAGGAGACAACTCCATGCGCCTCTGGCAACGCAGCATTCAGTGGCAGCTGATTTTCAGCATGGGCGCGGCCCTGCTCGCCGGCATCCTCATCGTCGTTGGCATCTACTCGGTGCTGATGAATCGCCTGACCGAACGTTTCCTGCTGGATGAAGCCTTGCCCGCCCGCGTAGAGGCCATTGGCAATTCCCTGGAGCGCACCCTTGCGGCACCCATCACCGCCAACGCCGGTATTGCCCAGAACGCCCTCGTGCAGGACTGGCTGGCCGACGGCGAAGACGCGGCCCGCGCTGAAGCCTTCGCCCGCTACCTGGAAGGCGTGCGAGCCCAGCAGAACGCGACGACCACCTCCATCGCCGTGATGGACAGCGGCCACTACTACACGGGCCAGGGGCTGGCGCGCACCATCTCCCGCAGCCAGCCCGAGAACCAGTGGTTCTACAAGCTCGTGGACAGCGACCGGGACCGGGTGCTGGAGATCGACATCGACAAGGGCACCCGCCTGCCAACCCTGTTCATCAACCAGCGCATCACCCGTGATGGCCGCACCCTCGGCGTCTCCGGGCTGGGCTACAGCCTGCAGTCGATGTCCGAGATGATTCGCGACTTCCGCTTCGGCGAGCGCGGCCGGGTGTTCCTGATGGACCGCGAGGGCAACATCAAGGTCCACCCCGACGCCGCCCTCAACGGCAGCGCCCGCCTGGCCGACGTGTTAGGCGCTGGCGCGTCGGCCGAGCTGCTGGCCGCTGGCGGCAAGGCCATTCGCTTCAACCGGGATGGCGAGTCTTACCTCGCCCTGGCCCGCCCGCTGGAAAGCGTCGGCTGGCAACTGGTGAGCGAAGTACCGGAAGCAGAAATCTACGCCGAAGCACGCAAGGCCATGTGGACCAGTAGCCTCGCCGGCTTCGGCGTGCTTGCCCTGTGCCTGCTGCTGGTGGTGCTGCTGGCTCGCGGACTGGTGCGCCCGATCCGCCAGGTCACCGCGGCGCTGGTGGAAATCGGCGGCGGCGGTGGTGATCTGACCCGTCGCCTGGACGAATCCCGCGTCGATGAACTGGGCGACCTGGCCCGTGGTTTCAACCGCTTCCTGGAAAGCCAGCGCAGCCTGATTGGCGAAGTGCTGGACACCAGCCAGCGCCTGCACAAGGTGGTCGGCCAAGTGGCTCTGGTGGTGGACAACACCGCCGGCCGCGCCGGACAGCAGCAGGAAATGACCGATATGGTGGCCACGGCCGTGCACGAGATGGGCCTCACCGTGCAGGAGATCGCCCGCAACGCCGGCGCGGCCGCCCAGGCTTCGCAGCACGCGCGCGATGAATCCCTGCAGGCGCGCCAGGTGGTCGGGCAGTCGGTCGATCACATCGAGAAGATGTCCAGCGAGATCGGCGTGGCCGCCTCGGCAGTGAGTGAACTGGCCAGCCAGGTGGCGTCCATCGACCAGGTCCTGGCGGTGATCCGTGGCATCTCCGAGCAGACCAACCTGCTGGCGCTGAACGCCGCCATCGAAGCCGCTCGCGCCGGTGAGATGGGCCGTGGCTTTGCCGTGGTCGCCGATGAGGTGCGTACCCTGGCCAGCCGGACCCAGGCGTCCACCGATGAAATCCAGCAGATGATCCAGCGCCTCAAGCACGGCGCCGAAACGGCGGTGCACTCCATGCACGCCGGCCAGGCGGCCACCGGCACCGGTGTGGAAGCCAGCCAGCGCACCGGCACCTCGCTAGGCGCGATCACCGACCAGGTGGAGCGCATCAGCGACATGAACCACCAGGTGGCGGCGGCGACCGAAGAGCAGTCTTCAGTGACCGAGGAAATCAACCGCAACGTCCAGGGTATCGCCGACCTGGCCCATGCCACGGCCAGCGAAGTGCGTGGCTGCCGCGAGGAATGCCAGACCTTGAGCCGCCTGGCCGGGGACCTCGCGCAGCAGGTGGGCAAGTTCAGGTTATGAGGGTGACGCGGCGGGCCTGCGGCCCGCTTCGCGATTGAAATCGCCCCCACAAGGTGAGAGCGGGAGAGGTAGGGAGCGCCGCCCGGCCCACCTTACCTGACTGATCATCCCCGACGAATGAGCCAGACACCGCCAATGATCAGCATCAGGCCCGCCAGTTTGCCGATGCTGATCGGTGCCTCGCGGTAGCCGGCCCAGCCGAAATGATCCAGCGCCAGGGCCATGCTCAACTGGCCTGCCAACACCAGCGCCATGAATAGCAGGGCGCCGATTCGCGGGCCCGCGAAGGCTGCAGTGGCGATGAACACCGCCCCCAGCAGGCCGCCGCCCCACTGCCACCAGCTCACGCCCTTGAGGGCAGCCAGTGTCGGCAGTTCACGCTGCATCAGCACCACCGCGAGCAGGGCGATGGTGCCCACCACGAAGGACACCAGGGCTGCGCTCATCACGCTGGATATCTGTTTGGCCAACTGGCCGTTGATGCCGGCCTGCAGTGGCAGGAAGGAACCGGCGACGAAGGGCAGAGCGAGCAGCCACCAGGCCGTGGGCATGGCTATCTCCGGAGGATTCAGGGGGCGCCAAGTATGCCCGAGGTCGTGCGTTTGGAGGACGCTCATCACCCGACAGATCGCGGTCGGATCACTGGAACGACCGTCTGGCGCGGGATGCGGCGTGCCTTATAAAAAAGGCCGCCTTCCCGGGCAGCCTTTACTCGTTCGATCCGCTGGTTTCAGTTACTGACCAGTTTCAACTGTGGCTGCGGGAACTGTTCCTTGATCACTTCGACCAGGCGTTCCAGGTAGATGGGTTTGCGGAAGAAGTCGATCACTTGCAGGCGCAGTACATCGATCACGTCGTCCATGTCGGCATGGCCGGAGGTCACGATGACGGGCAGGTGCTGCTTGGAGGTATGCGAACGCAGACGCTGGATCAGGCGCATTCCGCTCTCTTCGGGCATGCGCAGGTCAGTGACGATCAGGGAGATGTTCGGGTGCAGCAACAACAGGTCGATAGCACTCCTGACAGACGTAGCGGTATGGCAATAGAAGCCTTCACCTTCGAGCATCTCTGCCAGTTCCAGCAGGATGTCTTCTTCATCGTCGACCAGGAGCAGTTGCTGTCGGAGCATTGGGGACTGGCTCATGAGAGGGCCTCCTGCCAGCGTAGATTCCTTGACCGGACTGAGCGGCGCCGGAATTTCTCACGTTCTTTTAAGTTTTCGTTCGGATGATCAGAGATTTGTACTTATGGTTGTGAAGATTGCTTGGACTCGAGTGGATATGCCGCCGCTGAATGTCACGATTACGGCTGCAACCATGGCTGCAACAATCGCGTATTCAAGTCCGGATGCGCCCTCTTCTTCTTTAACGAACTTCCTCAACTTCTTGATCAGAGACATCAGAGGCATAGCGGTGAGCTCCTTGCCAGGTGGGATGTTTGCCTGAGGCAAGCTGAGCGTTGTCGAGAGTTTACCTAGGCGCAACTGTAAGAAAGGATTAATACCAAAGTTATAGGTTTTTGGGGGTGTGGCTGTTCACCCAATAGTGGGTTTTTTCACCCATTTATGGGTTCTTGTACCCATATAAAGAGTATTCCGGAAGCCACTTGGAGTGATCTCGTTGCGCATGTAAATAAGTTGCATCAGCAGGAAAACTATTTTTCTTGCACCGTTGAAAGTTCTGCTAACCAGAGTTTCAGGGAAAAAGAAAGTTATTGGGCAAGCGGTTCATGGCTGGCCGCAAAGTGAAGATGCCCCCACACGCAGGGGCCTGTAGTTCTCACGGCAGAGGGAGTGCCAGATGAGTAGTCGGATGACCATGGCTTTGGCCGCGGTGCTCTTGTTGGGCGCCTTGCTGGCCGGATATTGGGGAATTGTGCTCAGCCGCGTGCCACAGGCCGTGAAAACGGCATCGCCGGCTGATTCCAGGGATAACTCCCAGACCTCCGAAGACCCCGCCGACAGGCTGCGCACCCCCGTGGTGGTTGCGGCGCGTCTGCTCAGCCCGTTCGTGGCAGTGACGGCCGAAGACCTGCGCATCGAAGACTTGCGCATCGCGCCGCCAGGCAGCTTCAGCAAACTCGAAGACGTCATTGGCCGCCGGCCCTGGAACCCGGTGCCGGCCGGCAGCTGGCTGGGCCCGGCCAGTTTCGAGGCCGGTGGCCCGCTGGCCCGCATGATCCGCGCCGACGAGCGCGCCGTGGCGGTGCCGGTGGATGAAGTGGTGGGCGGCGGCGGCCACCTGCGCCCCGGCGACTATGTGGACGTGCTGTTGTTCCTGCGGGGCGAGGCGGGTTCCGGCCAGCAGAGCGCACAGGTCGCGGTACCGGCCTTGCGCCTGCTGAGTTTCGGCGAGGACCTGGGGCCGGACTCCGAGGGACGCGCCAGCCAGCCGGCGAAAGACGATGCGCAGCAGGACGCGCGTCGGGCCGCCGCTACTGCCGTACTGGCCGTGCCGGAGCAACAGGTGACCCGCCTGATGCTCGCCAGCCAGGCAGGCGCCCTGCGCCTGGCCGTGCGCAGTGCCGACGAACGCCTGCTGGAGCGCTATGAGATGGGCGAGTTGGCGGTCGCGCCCATCGACGCTGCCAGTCGCAGCCTGATCCCCCTCGAACAGTTGAGTGCAGCACCGGCGCCCCGTCGCGATGTGGCGCCGGCCAAGGCCGTGGCGCCCGGCAACAAGGGCGCGGGCGTCGCCATCTATCGCGGCGCAGAACTGACCCGCCAGATTCCCTGACTCGCAAGGAACGCCACCTGATGAAGCGCTGCATCGCACGGATGATCCTTCCCCTGCTTGGCTACGCCCCCCTGGCCGCATCGGCGGCGCCGGGCTGCGAGGCGCTGGGCCCGGTGCCGGGCGTGGTGGAGGTGGGGCAGGGCCGGCAGGAGGTCATGAGCTACCCGCTGGCGATCACCCGCCTCGCGGTGGGCGATCCCGAAGTGGCCGACGTGCAGCTCGCCGACAAGCAGTCCTTCCTTATTACTGGCAAGCGAGCCGGCGCCACCAGCCTGATGGTCTGGACCGGCTGCAGCCGCGAGCCACGCCGCAGCCTGCTCTATGTCGGCGGCGTGGCCAGCGCGGCGCTGACCGAGTCCCTGGACGAGCCCCTGGAAGCCGACCCGGTACCGAGCCAGGTGCAGACCGATATCCGCTTCGTCGAAGTCAGCCGCGGCAAGCTCAAGCAAGCCAGTACTTCTCTGGTACGCGAAGGCTCCAACCTCTTCCTGCTCGGCGCCCCCGGCCAGCTCAGCGGCATCACGGTGAGCATCGATGGCACGTCCGGCGGCAAATTCGGTCCACCTGACGGCGGCTTCAACATCGTCTGGGGCGGTGGCAGCAGCAAGGTGCTGGGCTTCATCAATGCCCTGGAGAACAGTGGCTTTGCCTACACCCTGGCCAGGCCAAGCCTGGTCGCCCTGAGCGGGCAGAGCGCGAGCTTCCTCGCCGGTGGCGAATTCCCCATTCCGGTGCCCAGTGGGGATGGCGATAACATCACCATTGAGTACAAGGAGTTCGGCGTGCGCCTGACCCTCACGCCCACCGTGGTTGGTCGCCAGCGCATTGCCCTCAAGGTGGCACCCGAAGTGAGCGAGCTGGACTTCAGCTCCGGCATCAGCATCGCCGGTACCCAGGTGCCGGCGCTCAAGGTACGCCGCACCGACACCAGCATCTCCCTGGCCGATGGCGAGAGCTTCGTCATCAGCGGCCTGATCAGCACCCAGAACGTCGCCAACATCGACAAGTTTCCCGGCCTGGGGGACCTGCCCGTCATCGGCGCGCTGTTCCGCTCTTCGCAGATCGATCGCGAGGACCGCGAGCTGCTGATGATAGTCACCCCGCACCTGGTCCAGCCGCTGGCGGCGGACGCCAAGCTGCCCGAGCTTCCCGGCGAGGGCCTGCGTCGCTACGACCCGGGCTTCTTCGATTTCTACCTGAACGAGCGCGGCAATTTCGACCGCCGTGCCGGCCTGTCGGAGTGACACCGTCATGAGCCAGACCTTCCTCGCCTTCACCCGCAACGGCGCCGACCTGGAATGGCTGCAAGGCGCACTGACGCCGATGGGCCAGGTGCTCAGTGCCGGCCGTGGCGCCCTGGACGAGTTGCTCGGGCTGATCGAGGTCACCGGCGCCAGCCTGCTCTTCGTCGGCCTGGACCGCGACAACCTGGTAGCGCAGACCTCCCTGATCGAAGGCGCGCTGGCAACGCGGCCCCTGCTGGCGGTGGTGGCCATGGGCGACGGCCTGGACAACCAGTTGGTGCTGAGCGCCATGCGTGCCGGCGCGCGCGATTTTGTCGCCTACGGTGCGCGTACCAGTGAGGTCGCCGGTCTCGTGCGGCGCCTGGTGCAGCGGGTGCCCAGCGCGCTGCCGACCCACAATGCCGGGCGGCTGACGGCCTTGTTCAGCCGTCAGCAGGACGCCGACGCGGCGTTGCTATCGGCCCACCTGGCGCTGTCCATCCAGCAGTGTGGCCAGCGCACCCTGCTGCTGGATCTTGGCCAGCCCCAGGGCGACAGTCTGGCGCTGCTGGGCCTGGAAGCTTCCTTCCATTTCGCCGATGCCCTGCGCAACCTGCGGCGGTTGGATGCGGCGCTGATCGACAGTGCCTTTGGCAGCCATCCCGGCGGCCTGCGCCTGCTGGTCCAGGAAGCCGGCGGCGAAACCCTGGAGCGCATCAATGCCGCCGAGCTCTACCTGCTGCTCGGTACGCTGCGCCAGCACTTCCAGCACATTGTGGTGAATCTGGTGGGGCAGCCCGACAGCGAGGCCCTGCGCATTCTGGTCGGCAATGCCGACCAACTGCTCTGGTGCACCGACCAGAGCGTGCCGGACTGTCGTCGTAACCTCGAACTGCTGGGGCGCTGGCGCGACGCGGGGGTCAAGCTGGAGCACGCGCAGCTGTTGGTGGATCGTCACCTGCGTGGCGTTGCACCGGAAACCGACGTGCTGGCCCGCTCCTTCGACCTGCCGGTGGCGCAGACCCTGCCTTACAGCCCTGAATTGCGGATGAACGCCAAGAACCAGGGGCGCAGCCTGTTCGAACTGGCGCCGCGTGAGCGCCTCAGTCAGCGCCTGCGTGAACTGGGCGAACGCATGGCCTGTATCGAGCCGCCGCGCCTGCGGTCCTGGCAGCGCCTCTGGGGCGCCCGCTCATGAGCGGCGAGAGCCTGTTCGGCGGCGCTGCCCGCTACACCCAACTGGGTCACAACGACCCGCAGGGGCTGAAGCTGGTGCTGCATCGCCACATCATCGATGCCATCGACGACGACGGCGTGAATATCCTCGAGGGCGCGCGGGGCACCGTCTCGCAATACGTCATCGACAAAGTGGTGGAGTTCGTCGGCCGTCATCACCTGGCGGTGTCGCGCTACGAGATGGAGCGTCTCGCCGAGGAACTGGTGGACGAGCTGACCGGCTTCGGCCCGCTGGAAGTGCTGCTGCGCGATTCAGGCGTGACCGAAATCCTGGTCAACGGCCCCTGCCGGATCTTCATCGAGCGTGAAGGCGTATTGCACCAGAGCGACCTGCGCTTCATCGACGACCAGCACGTGCTGCGGGTGATCCAGCGCATCCTCGCGCCGCTCGGCCGGCGCCTGGACGAATCCAGCCCCATGGTGGATGCGCGCCTGCCGGATGGCAGCCGGGTCAACGCCATCATTCCGCCCATCGCCCTGGATGGTCCCTGCATCTCGGTGCGTAAATTCCGCAAGGACCTGCTGCAGAGCTCCGACCTGCTGGCTTACCAGTCGCTGGACGAAGCCATGCTGCTGTTCATCCGCCGCGCCGTGAGCGAGCGCTGCAACATCCTGGTCAGCGGTGGCACCGGCACCGGCAAGACCACCATGCTCAACGTCATGAGCCTGCTGATCGATAGCCACGAGCGCCTGGTCACCATCGAAGACACCGCCGAACTGCAGCTCAACCACCCGCATGTGGTGCGCCTGGAGACCCGCCCGCCGAACGCCGAAGGGCGGGGGGAAGTGGCGGCCAGCGACTTGATCCGCAACGCCCTGCGCATGCGCCCGGACCGCATCATCCTCGGCGAGATACGCGGCGTCGAAGTGCTCGATGTGCTGCAGGCGATGAACACCGGCCACGACGGTTCGATGAGCACGGTGCACGCCAACTCCGCACTGGATTCCTTGCTGCGCCTGGAAACCCTGGTCGGCCTGACCGGGCGCCAGGTGGCCGAGCGCACGCTGCGGCAGATGATCTGCGCCGCCCTCGACCTGGTGGTCCAGCTCACCCGCCTGCCCAATGGGCGGCGCTGCATCAGCGAGGTAGTGGAAGTCGTGGGCGTGCGCGATGACGTGTATGTCACCAACTGCCTGTTCCGCCTCGACCGCGCCAGCGGCCGTTTCATCAGCGAGGCGGTGAACCCCGCCGGCGAAAAGCTGCGTCAGGTCGTGGGGGCCGCACGGTGAAGGCGCCACTGCTGCTCGGCCTGCTCTGCAGCCTCCTGCTGGTGCTGGGGGTGGTGCTGTTGCAGAAGGGCTGGCGGCAAACGGGTGAGGAACGGGTGCTGCAACGCCTTGGCCAGGACCTGGCCGCCTCGGCGCCGCCCCCGGTGAAACCCGGCTGGCTGGAACGCGCCTTCATTCGCGCGGGTCTGGATCTGCCCCATGGGCGAATGGGCCTGATGGTCTCTCTCTGGCTGGCGGCCCTGCTGCTGGCGGGGCTGGCCGGCGGCTGGATGGCGGCCTTGGTGGTGGCGCTGCTGCTGCCGCTCGGGCTGCGAGCCTGGCTGGTGTGGCGTTATCGGCGGCGGGTGCGGCGCCTGGTGGAGCAGTTGCCGCAGATGCTCGACCAGGTGGTGCGTAGCCTGCATGCCGGGCGCACCCTGGGCGACGCCGTAGTGCGTGCCATCGATGCCTCGCCCGATCCCCTGCATGCCGCGCTGTCGCGGGTCTCGCGGGATGTGCAGCTGGGTGTCGGCCTGCCGGATGCCTTGCAGGAGGTGGCGGACCTTTTCGAACAGGAGGAGCTGCGCATCCTCGCCCTCGGCGTGCGGGTCAACCACCGCTACGGCGGCAGTGCCAGCGAACTTCTGGGCAACCTGATCAAGGTCATCCACGAACGCGAACAGATCGCCCGGCAACTTCGCGCCATGACCGGCGAGACGCGCTTCACCGCCGTGGTGCTGGCACTGCTGCCGGTGTCGGTGGCCGGCTACATCCTCTCGGTCAATCCCGGCTACCTGATGGGCCTGTGGCAGGACGCCAGTGGCCAGCAGATGCTGCTGGCCGCGTTCAGCATGCAGGCCCTGGGCTGCTTCATCCTCTGGCGCATGTTGAGGAGCGTGTGAGATGGCACTGCTCCTTGTTGTCGTCCTGCTGGGCCTGGCCGCCGCAACGCTGACGTTCGGCCTGCTGGGCGAACGCCAGCGCTACCAGCGCGTCAACCAGCGGCTGCTGGGCAAGGAGCTGGCCGGGAACCTGCCGGACAGCCGCTGGCAGGGCCTGGTCCGCCGCCTCGGCGGCAGCCGGCTGGCGCGGCGTTACCTGGCCATGGACGGCGAAACCCAGGTCCTGCTCAACCGTGTTGGCTGGCGTCGCGCCAGCCGCCGCACCCTGTTCCTCGCCTGCCAACTGCTCGCGCCCCTGGCCTTGCTTGGCCTGGCTCTGCTGGGGCAATCGCTGCTGGCCAAACCGCCGCCACAACCCTGGCTGGCGCCCTTCATGGCCGTTGGCTGTGGCCTGCTGCTGCCCAAGCGCCTTCTGGCGTTGGCTGCGCTGCGTCGCCAGCAGGCGCTGCAGCAGGAGCTGTCGGTGTTCATCCCGATGGTGCGCATCCTCTTCGAATCCGGGCTGACCGTAGAGCAGGCCTTGCGGGTACTCAGCCAGGACGGCCGCAGCCTGATGCCGGTGCTCACGGCCGAACTGCGCGGCCTGCTGCAGCACGTGGACTCCGGCCTGGAGCTGGGCGAGGAACTGGGCAAGCTGGCGCGTCTGCTGGCGGTGGATGAGCTGACCGACAGCCTCACCATCCTCGAACAACTGATGCGCCAGGGTGGCGGTGCCATGGCCTCGCTGCTGGTGCTGAAAAAGCTTCTGGACGATCGCCGGCTGACGCGGATGCAGGAGTACATCTCCAAGCTCTCCGCAAAGATGACGATCGTGATGATGACGCTGCTGTTTCCGGCCCTGCTGATCGTGCTGGGCGGGCCGGGGATGATGGCGATCAGTCGGGCAATGGGGGGGGCAGGATGAGAAGGCTGATAGTGCTGTGCGTGTTGGGGCTGCTGGGGGGGTGTGCCAACCCGCCGGCCCAGGTGGGCTGGCTGGCGTCGGGTGGCTGCAGCCAGCCAAGCCAGGATCAGGAGCTGGCGCTGAACCTGGCCAGGGACATGGTCGCCGACGGGCGTGCACATGCCGCCCTGGCGCATCTGCAGGCATTGCCGGCGAGCCTGCCGGAGGTGCGCCTGCGCCAGGCCCGCATCTACCGCAGCCTTGGCCGCAGCGAAGCCGCGCCGCTCTACCGGAGCCTGCTGGGCACGTGCCTGGCGGCTGACGGACACCATGGCCTGGGTCAGCTCGCGGCAGCCAGCGCTGACCAGCGCGAAGCCCTGGCGCAGTTGCGTGAAGCCCTGAGCCTTGCACCGACCGATGCCAAGGTCCGCAACGACCTGGGGCTGGTGCTGCTGCGCGAGGGGCGGGTGGACGATGCGCGCTTCGAGTTTATTACTGCCCTGGAACTGAGCCAGGGCGATCCGCTGCCCGCGCAGAACCTGCTGTCGCTGCTGTTTTATACGGACCAGTACCAGCAGGCGGCGGAGTTGGTGTCGCGCCTGCGCCTGCCAGCTGACGCGGTGCGCCAGGCCCAGGCGCGTGCGCAGGAGATGAAGCGCCAGGGCCTGGGCGCGCCGCTGGTGTCCCAGGATACCGCGGCGGATGCCCCGCTGCTGGCGGGTGTGCACGAGGCAGGGCCCGGTTCGAGCGAGGAGGTGGGCAGATGAAAACCTGGATCGCCATGGTACTGCTGGGGGCCTGCTGCGGCTTGCAGGCGGCCGAGGATGCCCGCCATGCGCGGCATGAACGCCATCGGCTCAGCGACCAGTGGTTGAGCATCCAGCGCGAGGGCAGCCAGGCTTCGCGCCATGCACAAACCGCCGCCCCGGCCGAGCGTGAACTGGCCAACCAGCGCTGGCTGGAAAGCTACAAGTACGCCATTCCCGAGCGCTACTACGGCAATGGCATGAACGTGGACAGCGGCGCTTCATCGAGCCAGTGAGGCCGGGCATGCGTAGCCTTCATCGACAGCGTGGCGCCATCGGCCTGATGGCCACGGCAACCCTGCTGCTGGCATTGATGACGCTGGCGCTGACCCTCGATGCCGGGCGGCTCTACTTCGAGAAGCGCAAGCTGCAACGGGTGGCCGACATGGCGGCCCTGGAGAGCGCCACCGGTTCCGGCTTCTGTGGCTCGCAAGCTGCAGGCCTGGCGCAGACCAACGCCCTGGCGCTGGCCCAGGCCAGCGCCACGCGCAATGGCTATGGCGGCAACCTCGGGAGCGGCAGCAACCGGGTCAGCATCGGCTATGTCGACCTGGATGGCACCGGTCAGCGCCGCCTGTTCCAGGCGTCCACCAACCGCATCGAGGCGGTACAGGTGCATGCTACCCAGGAAGTCCCGGCCAGCCTGGTGCTGGGGGGGCTCTGGGGCGGACGTCTTACGCTCCAGGCCGATGCCGTAGCACGACGCTCGGCCCTGGCCGGGTTCTCCCTGGGCAGCGGGCTGGCGTCCCTGGATAGCCAGCAATCGGCGGTGCTCAATTCGCTGCTGGGCAACCTGCTCGGCACCACCTTGAGCCTCGACGCGGTCTCTTATCAGGGCCTGGCCAACGCCAGGCTGAACCTGCTGGAACTCAACCAGAACCTGCCGGCGGCCGCGCGGCTGGATCTGTCCGCCGGCAATGTGCAGCAACTGCTGGATACCCGCCTCAGCCTCGACCAGGTGCTGGATGCCACGGTCGCCGCCGCCAATGCTCGCGAGACCTTGGCCGTTGGCGTGCGCAATGGCCTCAACAGCCTGACCAATGTCAGCCTTGGCGCCACCCAGGTGAAGCTGGCGGACATTCTCAATGTGGTGACGCCGGCCAACGGTGGCCAGCAGGCGCTGCGCACCGATCTCAGCGTCCTCGACATGGTCAGCGCGCTGGCCTTCCTTGCCAACAAGGCCCATGCGGTGGACGTGGGGTTGGGCCTGAACCTCGGCCTGGCCAACCTTGGCCTCAAGGTCTATGTGATCGAGCCGCCGAAGATTGCAATCGGCCTGCCCGGCCGCGATGCCAATGGCAAGTGGCGGACCCAGGTCAGTACGGCTCAGGTCAGGCTGGAGGTGGGGGGCAAGGTCGATGTCCTGGGCCTGGTGAGGGTGGATCTGGGCCTGCATCTGGACGTGGCTCAAGGTTGGGCTGCACTGCAGAGCATCACCTGCGGCCCCATCCTTCCGGGAACTAGGCAGGTGACCGTCCTTACCCAGCCGGGCATCGCAAGCCTGGGGCTGGGGCGCTACAGCAATATCACCTCGAGTACCCAGGCCAGCCCGGTCACGGTTACCGCCCTGCCCGGGATCACTGGCCTTGAGGTACAGGTATCCGGCTCTGCCAACATCAGCAACGGCCAACCAACTGAGACGAGCTTCACTGTCTCGCCGAGCCAGCCAGTTCCGCAACAGAAACGGGTTGCCACGCAAGCCGGCGAGGCTCTGGCCGACGGTCTCTCGGAACTGGCCAACAGCCTGGAGGTGGATGTTGTGGTCACCAAGGATTGCGGCCTGCTTGGGCTCGGCTGCCTGATCGGTGGCCTGACCAAGGGCGTAATCGAGTCCACGTTGGGGCCCACCATCGAATCCACCCTGGGCAGCCTGATTCCCCTGATCGGCCAGGTGGTTCTCGAGCCGGTGCTCAAGCTGCTGGGGATCGAACTGGGGTACGCCGATGTGCGCCTGATGGAACTGGATACCTCGGCTCCGCGCCTGATGCTCTGAAGCCCGAGGGCTCGCGTAGGTTGCGGCGGGCGGCGTTCCGCTAGGGCGAAGCGAAACCCAACGAATCGTGGCCTGATTTCGTTGGGCCTCGTTCCTCGGACCAACCTACGAGGGCGCTGCGCACCCTATCGCGAATGAATTCGCTCCCACGCCGTCCTCAGTGCGCGACCTCATGCGGCCGCCGCCCAGGCGGGGCCATGGCCAGGGCCAGTTGGGTGCGGTTGTGCAGATGGGTCAGGCGCAGGATCTGCGACACGTAGAGCTTCACGGTGTTCTCCGTGAGTCCCAGTTCGCAGGCGGTCTGGTAATTGGTCATACCCTTGCCCACCAGCTTGGCGACTTCCAGTTGGCGCGGCGAGAGTTTGTCGAAGGGCGGTTGCGCGCCCATGTCCATCACCGGCGGGGTGTGGTCGACCGGGCCGCGGCGGCGCTTGTTGATGTCCTGGTACAGCTCGTCGATGGACTCGGAGAGGGTGCGCAGCTTGTTATTCAGCAGGGACAGCTCCAGGTTGTCCTGCTGGCGCTGGTGCAGGCGTTCTTCGAGCCGGCGCACGGCGCGCAGCACCTGCTCTGGATCGATGGGCTTCTGGTAGTAGTCGGCTACTCCGGCGCGCATGGCCTCGATCACATCCCGAGGTTCGGCCTGGCCGGTGAAGATGATGGCTTCGAAGGCGTGTGCGGGTGTGCTGAGGCGCTCCAGCTCCTGCACCAGGGTAATGCCGTCAAGCTCCGGCATGTGCAGGTCGCAGAGCACGATGCCAATACTGGCGTCTTCACGGAATCGCTGGAGGGCGTCGCGGCTGGAGGTGCAGCCGATGCAGCGGTAGCCGCAGTTTTCGAGGAACTCCTGGAGTTCGACGACGAGGGTGTCTTCGTCGTCCACGACGAGCAGGGTGCAAGGTTGAGAATCCATGTTCAGCCTTCCAATGCGAGCGATCCTGGCCATAGGGCCTGCGATTCCCAACCCGGCACGCGGGAAATGGTACGGCAGTACAGTGCTTACGAAAGATATAGCACTTTCATATCAGGCACCGAGCAGTTTGTCAGACAAAAAGCGCCAAAAGGCTGCCGGCGAAGAGGAAGGGGGCGAATGGATAGCGGCGCACGTGCTCCGGGGCCACCTGTTGGAGGAGGGTCCGAAGGCCTGTGGGCAGGGCAGGCCAGAGCGGGCGGGAGAGAAGGGCCCAGGCCAGGTAGGCCGCTCCCGCGCCGATGAGGCAGTACAAGACGAACGGCGGGTGGCTGCACAGGGCGATGCCCAGCAGCAACTTCACATCGCCCGCCCCCAGTTTGCCCAGCCACCAGCCGGGCAGGGTCAGCAGCAGCGCCAGGCCGGCCGCGCTGAAGCCTTCGGCCGGAGAGGCGCCCAGCAGGGTTTCCCCGCGCACCAGGAGGTAGAGCAGGGCGAGCGCTGTGCCACCCAGGGTGAGCCCGTTGGAGATGCGTCGCTGCTGGAGGTCCTGCAGGGCGCAGAGGGCGGTCCAGGCGAGGAGGGGGAGGGCCGACATGAAATATCCGATGCGTCCGAAAAGTCCTTCTATGCTGCTAACTGTGTAGCCGAATCTTCGGAAGGCAGCCGAGTATTTCTGCCGCAGTGCGGCCACCAGTCGGGAAGGTTTCCATGAGAAAAGGGGTTTCACCGCGCTTTGCCCGGCAGCAGAAAGGTGCAGCTGCCCTCGAGTTCTCGCTGGTCTTCATTATCTTCTTCGCCATCTTCTACGGCGTGATCGGCTATACGCTGCCGCTGCTGATGCTGCAGTCCTTCAACCAGGCCTCCGCCGAGGCGGTACGCCGCGCCGTGGCGGTCAATCCCGACGCCAGCAACTTCCTCGCCCTGGCCACCGCCGAGGCCAATACTGCCATCAACCAGCAGCTCGCCTGGCTGCCTGCCGGCGTGCGTGCCAACCTGCCGGCGCCCAGCGTTACCCTGGCCAACGGCGTGCTCACCGTGAGCGTTTCCTATCCCTACGGCGCCAGCCCCGTGGTGCCTCCCATCCCATTGCCCGGAATCGGCTCGGTCCCTCGCGTGCCCGCCGTGCTCAGTGCCCAGGCCAGCATCCAGGTTCAGCAGTGAATGGACGGCGTCATGGATCGTCCGTCCAGCCACGCGCTGCTTCAGGCCGCTCGTAATACCCCCTATAGCCTGCTGCTGGCGCTGGATACTCAGGGCCGGGTAATGGGCATCGCCGGTGCGCTGGGGCTGCGACTCGGCCGTTCGGCCAATGGCCAGGCGCTGCCGCTGGCCGACTTCGTCAGTGCCAATTCCGCTGCGCTGCTGTTGGGAACACCGGAGCAATGGAGCCGCGATTGCCTCGACCTGGATTTCATCGGCAGTGACGGCCGCCCGCTGCATACCCGTGGCTGGCTAGCCGCCACCCGCGATGGCTGGTTGCTCCAGGCGCTGGATATCGGCGACCTGATCCGCCATCAGGAACTGGGTGACCTGCGCCGCCAGGCCCTGCTGCATGCCGGGCAGGCGGCCGAACGCATTCGCCTGGCCAGTGGTCCGATGCTGCCCCAGGTCACCACCGAGCTGCTGGAGACCCTCGCCCTGCGCTGGCGGGTGCCCTGCATGGCGCTGGCGTTCGACATGCCAGGCGGGCAGGGTTGGCAGGTCTATGCACAGTATCGTGCCCATGGCGCGCCCGGCCTCTGGCAAGAGGGGCAGCGCCTGGGGCAGGAGCTGGCCGAGTTGCAGGGGCGAACGCTGCAGCGCTGGAGCTGGTCGCAGCTCTCGCAGCACCCGCGCCTGTTCGCTCTCCTGGGCGATGCCCCGGCCTTTCTGGTGCCCTATGCCGAGCTCTCCGGCGTTAGCGCCTGGCTGCTCTGTGCGCCGTTCGAGCCCGATCCGCATGCGTGCCTGAGCGATGCCGAGTGGCTGCAGATCGGCGCCCAGCTCGCTGGCCCCCTGTTGGCGCGGCTGCGGGAGCAGAGCCAGCGCCACGAGGGTGGCCGGCTGGAAGCCCTGCAGGAACTGTTGGGCGCCGGTTGGTGGGAATACCTGCCTGAATCGAAGGAGGTGCTGCTGGCACCCGCCCTGGCTAAGGCCTGGCAGGCCGACGATCAGGGCCGACTGCCGCTGGAAGACTGGTTGCAGCAGGTGCATCCAGCCGACCGTGATGAGTTCCGCGCCCGGCTGCGCGCCGCTGAACTGAATGGACAGGGCTTTACCCAGTGCCTGCGCCTCTACCTGCCGGGCGTCCAGGAGGGTGCCATCTGGCACCGCGTGCAGGCTCAGGTGCAGGGCAGGGCGAACGCGTCGCGCGTGTTCGGTTTCCTGCTCGACATCAGCGACATCAAGGTCCAGGAGGCCAGTGCGGCGGCCGCGCACGCGCGGCTGCGCAACCTGGTTGCCAGCGCTCCAGCGGTGATCTACGTACTGCGCTACGACAACGGCGCCCTGTCGCCAGAGTTCTTCAGCGACAGCCTGGGCCCCATGCTCGGTTGGTCCCTGGCGGAATTGCAGCAGGGCGGTCTGGCCGAGCGCGTTCATCCCGAGGATCACGACACCTTCTTCGCCCGCACGCGCACCCTGTTGCGTGAAGGCCAGGCCAGTTGCCGTTACCGCCTGCGCGACCGCAATGGCGGCTACCACTGGTTGCTGGACGAGGTTCGCCTGTTGCGCAACGAACTGGGTCAGCCCCAGGAGGCCGTGGGCATCTGGCTGGACGTCACCGAAGCCACCCTGGCCGCCGAACGGGTGCGCGAAAGCGAGGAGCGCTACCGCATCCTGGTGGAAGACTCGCCGGCGATGATCTGCCGCTACACGCCGGACCTGGTGCTGCATTTCGCCAACCGTCCGCTGGCGGATTACCTCGAGTGCCGGCCGGAAGACCTGGCCGGTGCCAACCTCGGCGCCTGGCTCTCCGCTGAACAGCGCCAGACCTTCCAGGAGCGGTTGATCGGCCTGACCCCGGAACAGCCCGTGAGCACGGCGGAAATCTGCCTGCAGCTACCGGGGCGCGAGCACGCCTGGTGGATCTGGGCCGATCGCGGCGTGTTCGACGAACATGGCCGGCTGCTGGAGGTGCAGGCGGTGGGCCGCGACAACACCGAAGTGCGCAAGGCTCAGCAGCAGCTCTACCAAGGCGCCAAGATGGCCACCCTGGGCGAGATGGCCACGGGGCTTGCCCATGAAATGAACCAGCCGCTGAACGTGATGCGCATGGCCGTTGCCAACGTGCTCAAGCGCCTGGCCAGCGACGAGATCCAGGTGGATTACCTGCGCGACAAGCTGTTGCGCATCGAGGCCCAGGTGCAGCGTGCGGCGCGTATTGTCGATCACATGCGGGTGTTCGGGCGGCGTTCTGATGTTGAACAGCAAGTCTTCGATCCGCGCCAGGCGGTGGAAGGCGCGCTTTCGCTGCTCTCCGAAGGCCTGCGCGGCAAGGGTGTGGACGTGCGCCTTGAGCTGGGCGAGCAGACGTTCGCCGTGCGCGGCTTCGCCGACCAGTTGGAGCAGGTGCTGATCAACCTGATGGTCAACGCCCGCGATGCCATGCTCGGCAAGAAGGAAGCGGAGCCGGACTTCGCCCCAGCCATCCATATCCGTCTTCAACCGCGTGGTGTCTGGGTGGAACTGCAAGTGGAGGACAACGGTGGCGGTATCGATCCGCGCCTGCTGGAGCGGATTTTCGAGCCCTTCTTCACCACCAAGCCGGTGGGCAAGGGGACCGGGCTGGGGCTGTCGGTCAGTTATGGCATCGTGCAGCAGATGGGCGGGCGCCTCAGTGCCCAAAACAGCACGGAGGGCGCCTGCTTCTGCATTGCCCTGCCGCTGCTTGCGGACTCGCCGGGGCAGGGCCTTCCCCACATGCTGGAGGACGGTGCAGGGCTGGCCTCCGAACTGGCTGGCCAGCACCTGCAATAACCCGGCGGAGCAGTACCTTCCGGACACCACCAACGCCCTGGTGATTGAAATCGCCCCCACAGGAAGTGCCCTGGGCGCGGGCCCCAGGGAGGGCGTTCTGGCTTTACCCCCGAAGCTGGCTACCCTGTACAAGGATATGCCCGGCGATGTACCGGGCACCGTCTGCCTGATGAGGGAGAACACGATGGACATGAACCGTCGACAGTTCTTCAAGGTCTGTGCCGTGGGCCTTGGAGGATCGAGCCTGGCGGCTCTGGGGGTGGCACCCCCGGAAGCCTTTGCCGACCAGGTGCGCCATTTCAAACTGGCGCGCACCGTCGAGACGCGCAACACCTGCCCCTACTGCTCGGTCGGCTGCGGCCTGATCATGTACAGCCAGGGCGACGCGGCGAAGAACGTCGCGCAGAACATCATCCACATCGAGGGCGACGCGGACCACCCGGTCAACCGCGGCACCCTCTGCCCGAAAGGCGCTGGTCTGCTGGACTTCATCCACAGCCCCAACCGCCTCAAGTACCCCGAGATTCGCGAACCCGGCTCCAGCGAATGGAAGCGCATCGAATGGGATGAAGCCCTCGACCGCATCGCCAAGTTGATGAAGGCCGACCGCGATGCCAACTTCGTCGAGAAGAACGCCCAGGGCCAGACGGTGAACCGCTGGCTCACCACCGGTTTTCTCGCAGCGTCGGCATCCTCCAACGAGTCGGGCTACATCACCCACAAGGTGGTGCGCTCCCTCGGCATGCTGGGATTCGATAACCAGGCTCGTGTCTGACACGCCCCGACGGTAGCAGGTCTTGCTCCGACGTTTGGCCGTGGCGCCATGACCAACCACTGGGTCGACATCAAGAATGCCGATCTGGTGCTGATCATGGGCGGCAACGCCGCCGAAGCCCACCCCTGCGGCTTCAAGTGGGTCACCGAAGCCAAGGCGCACAACAAGGCCCGGCTGATCGTGGTCGATCCGCGTTTCACCCGCTCCGCCTCAGTGGCGGACTACTACGCGCCGATTCGCACCGGCACCGACATCGCCTTCCTCGGCGGCCTGATCCACCACCTGATCAGCCACGACAAGATCCAGCACGAGTACGTGCGCAACTACACCGATGCGCCCTTCATCGTGAACGAAGGCTTCAGCTTCCAGGACGGCCTGTTCAGCGGCTACGACGAAGCCAAGCGCGCCTACCCCGACAAGTCCACCTGGAGCTATGCCAAGGGCGAGGACGGCTACGTGCTGTCCGACCCGACCCTGCAGGACCCGCGCTGCGTGTTCCAGCTGATGAAGCAGCACTACAGCCGCTACACGCCGGACCTGGTCAGCAGCATCTGCGGCACGCCGAAGGAGCAACTGGAGAAAGTCTGGAGCCAGATCGCCGAGACGTCCGCCCCGACCAAGGTCATGACCATCATGTACGCCCTGGGCTGGACCCAGCACTCGGTGGGCTCGCAGATGATCCGCACCGGTGCCATGGTGCAGTTGCTGCTCGGCAACATCGGCATGCCCGGTGGCGGCATGAATGCCCTGCGCGGCCACTCCAACATCCAGGGCCTGACTGACCTGGGCCTGCTCTCCAACTCCCTGCCGGGCTACCTGACCCTGCCGGCCGAAGCCGAGCAGGACTACGTCGCCTACATCGACAAACGTGCGACCAAGCCGGTGCGGCCGGGGCAGATGTCCTACTGGCAGAACTACGGCAAGTTCCACGTCAGCCTGATGAAGTCCTGGTTCGGCAAGTCGGCCACCGCCGAGAACAACTGGTGCTACGACTGGCTGCCCAAGCTCGACGTGCCGGCCTATGACGTGCTGCGCTACTTCGACATGATGTACGAGGGCAAGGTGACCGGCTATTTCTGCCAAGGCTTCAACCCCATCGCCGCCTTCCCCAACAAGGCCAAGGTCAGCGCCAGCCTGGCCAAGCTCAAGTACCTGGTGATCATGGACCCGCTGGCCACCGACACCTCGGAGTTCTGGCGCAATGCCGGCGAGTTCAACGACGTCGACACCGCCAGCATCCAGACCACGGTGTTTCGCCTGCCCACCAGCTGTTTCGCCGAGGAGGACGGCTCGCTGGTCAACAGCGGGCGTGTGCTGCAATGGCACTGGAAGGGCGCCGAGCCGCCCGGCCAGGCGCGCACCGACATCGCCATCATGGGCGGCCTGTTCCATCGCTTGCGCAATGCCTATGCGAAGGATGGCGGGGCCTTCCCCGACCCCATCCTCGGCCTCGACTGGGGCTACCTGCGTCCCCACGACCCGGGGCCTGACGAACTCGCTCGCGAGTTCAACGGCAAGGCCCTGGCAGACCTCGTCGACCCCGCCACCGGCGCCGTGCTGGTCAAGGCCGGCGAGCAGATTCCCGGCTTCGGCGTGCTGCGCGATGACGGCAGCACCGCCAGCGGCTGCTGGATCTTCGCCGGCAGCTGGACCGCCGCCGGCAACCAGATGGCCCGCCGCGACAACGCCGACCCCTACGCCATGGGGCAGACCCTTGGCTGGGCCTGGGCCTGGCCGGCGAACCGGCGCATCCTCTACAACCGCGCGTCCGCCGACCCTTCCGGCAAACCGTGGGATCCGGAGAAAAAGCGCCTGGTGTGGTGGAACGGCAAGGCCTGGACCGGCTCCGACGTGCCCGACTACAAGGCCGACGTCGCGCCGGAAATGGGCATGAGCCCCTTCATCATGAACCCCGAGGGCGTGGCGCGTTTCTTCGCCGTGGACAAGATGAACGAGGGGCCCTTCCCCGAGCACTACGAACCCTTCGAGACCCCCGTTGGGCGCAACCTGCTGCATCCGGAGAACCCCAAGGTCACCAGCAGCCCGGCGGCGCGGGTGTTCAAGGGCGACCTGGAAATGTTCGGCAAGGTGGACCAGTTCCCCCATGTGGCCACGACCTACCGCCTCACCGAGCACTTCCACTACTGGACCAAGCACTGCCGGCTGGCCGCGATCACCCAGCCCGAGCAGTTCGTCGAGATCGGTGAAGTCCTGGCCAAGGAGCTGGGCGTCGCTGCCGGCGAGCGGGTCAAGGTCTCCTCCAACCGCGGCTTCATCAAGGCCGTGGCGGTGGTGACCAAGCGCCTGAGACCGCTGACCGTGGACGGCAAGACCGTGCACCAGGTCGGCATTCCGCTGCACTGGGGTTTCTCCGGCGTGGCGCGCAACGGCTACCTGATCAACACGCTTACTCCCTTCGTTGGCGACGGCAATACGCAGACACCGGAGTTCAAGTCGTTCCTGGTCAAAGTGGAAAAGGCATGAGGAGCTGAGCCATGGCATCACAAGACATCACCGCCCGCTCCGCCACCACCACGCCCATGCCGTCCGTGCGCCAGATGGACGAGGTGGCAAAGCTCATAGACGTGTCCAAGTGCATCGGCTGCAAGGCCTGCCAGGTGGCCTGCTCGGAATGGAACGACCTGCGTGACGAGGTCGGCCATAACCATGGCACCTACGACAACCCGGCAGACCTCACGGCCGACTCCTGGACGCTCATGCGCTTCACCGAATATGAGCCCGAGGCCGGAAATCTGGAGTGGCTGATCCGCAAGGACGGCTGCATGCACTGCGCCGAGCCGGGCTGCCTCGCGGCATGCCCCAGCCCAGGCGCCATCGTGAAGTACGCCAACGGCATCGTCGACTTCAACCAGGACAAGTGCATCGGTTGCGGCTACTGCATCACCGGCTGCCCCTTCAACATCCCGCGCATCTCGCAGAAGGATCACAAGGCCTACAAGTGCACCCTGTGTTCCGACCGCGTGTCCGTGGGGCTGGAGCCGGCCTGCGTGAAAACCTGCCCCACTGGTGCCATCGTCTTCGGCACCAAGGAAGACATGAAGGAACACGCCGCCGAACGCATCGTCGACTTGAAGTCCCGTGGCTTCGAGAACGCCGGGCTGTATGACCCGCCGGGCGTTGGCGGCACCCACGTCATGTATGTGCTGCACCACGCCGACCAGCCCTCGCTCTACGCCGGCCTGCCGAACGATCCGGCCATCAGCCCCATGGTCAGCCTGTGGAAAGGCGTGACCAAGCCCCTGGGGCTGCTGGCGATGGGCGTGGTGGCGCTGTTCGGCTTCTTCCACTACGTGCGGGTCGGCCCGAACAAGGTTGAAGAAGACGAAGCCCCGCGTGGCGATTCGGCAGTGCACAAGGTCGACCCTTCGGTGCACCGCTTCGATCCCAAGGCACCGAGTTGAGCGCGGCACAGGACAACCCCCTCTCCCTTCAGGGAGAGGGCTGGGGAGAGGGTGGCAGGACTCGATCCCAGCAACGGAGCCCAACATGAACAAAGACATCGAACGCTACACCCCTTCCGAGCGCAGCAACCACTGGGTGGTGGCCATCCTCTTCTTCCTCGCCGGGCTGTCCGGCCTGGCGCTGTTCCACCCGTCCCTGTTCTGGCTGAGCAACTTCTTCGGCGGTGGGCCCTGGACGCGCATCCTGCACCCCTTCCTCGGTGTGGCGATGTTCCTCTTCTTCATCTGGCTGGCCATGCGCTTCGCCCACCACAACCGCTGGGAAAAGTCCGACAGCCAATGGCTGAAGCAGTGGAAGGACGTGGTGAACAACCGCGAAGACAAGCTGCCCGAAGTCGGCCGCTACAACGCCGGGCAGAAAATGCTGTTCTGGGTGCTGCTGCTCAGCATGCTGGTGCTGCTGGCCACAGGCGTGGTGATCTGGCGGCAGTACTTCAGCCACCTGTTCGGCATCGACCTCATCCGCCTTGCCGCACTCTTGCACGCCTTCGCCGCCTGGGTGCTGATCCTCAGCATCATCGTCCACATCTACGCCGGCATCTGGATCAAGGGCTCCATCAGCGCCATGCTCCACGGCTGGGTCAGCCGTGGCTGGGCCCGCAAGCACCACGGCGCCTGGTACAAGGAAGTCCGCAAGGGGGAGGGCGGCAAGCGCTGATCCATTGGCCCAGCTTCCCTGTGGGAGCGAATTCATTCGCGAAGGGCGCTGACCCAGGGCACGACCGTAGGATGGTGCGGGCGGCGTTCCGCTAGAGCGAAGCGAAACCCATCGACCCCATCCACGGACTGCCCACTCGGAACCGACCAACAAGGAGCCCCGTGTGCCAAGCCAGCTACTCGAACCCGGCCAGATCGAGGCCGCCGCCAACATCCCGCCCTTTCTCCACCTGCCCGGGCGCGACCTGTTCGTCGTTCGTGCCGAACGTCTGCGCCAGCTCGCCAGCGGCCACCCGCTGGCCGGCTACCTGCTGCTGGTAGCCGACCTCTGCGATGCTCAGCAGCAAGTCCTTGATAACCCGCCTGCGCTCCCCGGCCCGGCTCCGGAGGCGCTGGTCCGCAGCCGCGAACACGGTATGCCGCCCATCGCCTTCGAGTCCCTCGTGCGCGCCGATGGCTGGCTGGCGGCACTCGAGGCCTTGACGGAGCGTCTCGGAACCCCGGCCAACGCCGCAATGGCCGATGCCCTGCATCAACTGAAAGCGGCCGACGTGGCCCAGCGCAAGGCCTGGGGCGTGGGGCTGCTCAGCGGCCAGTTCGACTTGCTGCCGCCTGCCATCGCTCCCTTTATCGGTGCAGCCCTGCAAGTCGCCTTCAGCCACTGGCTGCTGGCCCTGCCCGAAGGTGCGATTGTCGAGAACGAGGCCAAGGTCCTCTGCCCAGCCTGCGGTTCACCGCCGGTGGCCGGCATGGTCCGCCATCGTGGCAAGTACAACGGCCTGCGCTACCTCGCCTGTTCCCTGTGCTCCTGCGAGTGGCATTACGTACGGCTGAAATGCAGTCACTGCCAGGAAAGCAAGCACCTGGCCTACCTGTCCCTGGAACGCGATGGCCGCAAGAGCGAGGGGGCACCGATTCGCGCCGAGGCCTGCCCCAACTGCCAGGGCTACCTCAAACAGTGCTACCTGGAGTTCGACGCCGCTGCCGAAGCCCAGGCCGACGACCTGGCCAGCCTCGATCTCGATATACGCCTGAGCGAGGACGGCTACCTGCGACGCGCGCCAAACCTGCTGCTGGCCCCTGGAGGCGAATGACCGCCTAGACTCAGGACTGGACCCGATTGCCCCGTGCTAAGGAATGCTCATGTCGGCCGCCCGCCTGCCCTCCATCGACCGTCTGCTGCGCAGCCCGGCCTGCGCCCCCCTGCAACAGCGCTACGGCCGCGAGGCCCTGCTCAGGACGCTGCGTGATTTGCTCGACGAGCTGCGCGAACCCGCCCGTCAGGGCCAGCTCGCCGCCGTCGAACTGACCGACGCCGTGCTCGCCGGTCGCGCTGGGGAACGCCTCGCCGCCTGGCACTCCAGCCGCGTGCGCCGCGTGTTCAACCTCACCGGCACCGTGCTGCACACCAACCTCGGCCGCGCCCTGCTGCCGATCGAGGCCATCGAAGCCATCACCCTGGCCGCACGCTATCCGCTCAACCTGGAATTCGACCTTGCCACGGGCAAGCGTGGCGACCGCGACGACCTCATCACCGGCCTGATCCGCGAACTCACCGGCGCCGAGGCGGTCACCGTGGTCAACAACAACGCCGCGGCCGTGCTGCTGGCGCTCAACAGCCTCGGGGCGCGCAAGGAAGGCGTGATTTCCCGCGGCGAACTGATCGAGATCGGCGGCGCATTTCGCATTCCCGACATCATGGCCCGCGCCGGGGTCAAGCTGGTGGAAGTGGGCACCACCAACCGCACCCACGCCAAGGATTACCAAGCCGCCATTGGCCCGCGCACCGGCCTGCTCATGCGCGTGCATACCAGCAACTACAGCGTGCAGGGCTTCACCGCCAGCGTGCCGACGGCGGAGCTGGCCGCCATTGCTCACGCCCACAGCCTGCCCCTGCTGGAAGACCTCGGCAGCGGCACGCTGGTAGACCTCACCCGTTGGGGCCTGCCCAAGGAACCCACCGTGCAGGAAGCCCTGCGTGACGGCGCCGACATCGTCACCTTCAGCGGCGACAAACTGCTGGGCGGACCCCAGGCGGGCCTGATTCTCGGCAGCAAGGAACTGATCGGGCGGATCAAGAAGAACCCTTTGAAGCGGGCCCTGCGGGTGGACAAGCTGACCCTCGCGGCCCTCGAAGCCGTGCTTGGTCTCTATCGCGACCCCGAGCGCCTTGCCGAACGCCTCACCACCCTGCGCCTGCTCAGCCGACCGCAGGCCGAGATACTCGCTCAGGCTGAACGCCTGGCTCCGCAGTTGGCCGCGCAACTCGGCGCTGCCTGGCAGGTGAGTGCCGTTCCGGCCCTTGGCATGATCGGCAGCGGCGCCCAACCGGTCGCGCGCCTGCCCAGTTCGGCCCTCTGCCTGCGTGCGCTGCAACCCAAGCGCCTGCGCGGCCGGGCCTTGCGCCAGCTGGAAGAGAACCTGCGCACCTTGCCCATCCCGGTGATCGGCCGTCTCGATGACGACGCCATCTGGCTCGACCTGCGCCAGCTCGACGACGAACCGGCGTTCATCGCCCAACTGCCGCAGCTCTCGGGAGTTGTGGCGTGATAGTCGGTACCGCTGGCCATATCGACCACGGCAAGACGGCGCTGCTCAAAGCCCTGACCGGCCAGGAAGGTGACCGTCGTCCAGCCGAGCGCGAACGTGGCATCACCATCGACCTCGGCTACGTGCATGCCGACCTGGGCGACGGCCAACCCACCGCCTTCATCGACGTACCCGGCCATGAACGCTTTGTCCACAACATGCTGGCCGGCGCCTGCGGCATCGACCTGCTCTTGCTGGTGGTGGCCGCCGACGACGGCGTGATGCCGCAGACCCGCGAGCACCTCGCCATCGCTGAACTGCTGGGCATCCGCCGCGCCCTGGTGGCGCTGACTAAAGCCGACCGCGTGGATGCCAGGCGAATCGAGCAGGTTCGTGCAGAAATCAGCGCACTGCTGGCCCCAGGCCTGTTGGCAGGCACCGAACTCTTCCCTGTGGATAGCTTGAGTGGCAAGAGCATCGACACCCTGCGCCAGGCCTTGCTGGCAGAGTCCGCTCGTGTGGAAAGGCGCAGCATCGATGGGCATTTCCGCCTACCCATCGACCGTGCCTTCGGCGTGACCGGGGCCGGCGTAGTGGTTACCGGCACCGCCTTTGCCGGCCAGGTGAACGTGGGCGACGAACTGGTCCTCAGCCCTTCCGGCAGAACGGTGCGCGTACGTGGCCTGCATGCGCGTAACCAGCAGGTGGACGAAGCCTGTGCTGGTCAGCGTGTGGCGCTGAACATCACCGGCGAACGCCTGACACTGGAGCACCTTCATCGCGGTGACTGGCTGCTGGCCCCGGCGCTATTGGCGCCCACTACGCGGCTGGATATCGACCTGCGCCTGCTGCCCGGCGAGCCCCACGAGCTTGCCCACTGGACGCCAGTGCACGTGCATCTCGGCGCCCAGGATGTCACCGGTCGAGTCGCCCTGCTGGAGGGCAACAGCCTGGCCCCCGGCCGGCGCACCTTGGCCCAGCTGCTGCTCAACGCTCCCACTCACGCGGTGCATGGCGACCGTCTGGTGCTGCGCGACCAGTCCGCCCAGCGCACCCTCGGCGGTGGTCGTGTGCTCGATCCCTTCGCGCCAGCGCGCAATCGCCGTACCCCGGAACGCCTGGCCCAACTGGAAGCCCTGCGTGGCGATGGCCTGGAAGCCGCGCTACCGGCGTTACTGAGCGCGGCCCACAACGGCCTCGACCCACAACGGCTGGAATGCCAGTTCAACCGCCCCCGCGCCGGCTGGACGCTGCCCGGCGGCGTTGTGGAAATATCCACCCGCCTCGGCCCGCGCCTCTTCGCAGAGCAGCGCTGGCAGGCCCTGGAGCAACAGCTGGTCGATGGCCTTGCACGCTTCCACGCCGAACTGCCCGACGAACTCGGCCCCGACCGTGACCGCCTGCGCCGCTACGCGCTTTCCGAACTGGAACGCCCCGTCTTCATCGCCCTGCTGGAACAGCACCTCGCCAGCGGCGCCGTACAAGCCAGCGGCCCCTGGCTGCACCTGCCCGACCACCGCGTGCAACTCAGCACCGAGGACGAAGCCCTGCGCCAGCGTGTCTGGCCACTGCTGGAAGCCGGAGGCTTCGACCCGCCTTGGGTCCGCGACCTCGCCCGGGAACTGACGGTGGAAGAGGGCGCCATGCGCCTGCTGGAACGCAAACTCGCGCGCCTCGGCCTGCTGCACCAAGTGGTGAAAGACCTGTTCTACCCGGACACGACCATCCGCCAACTGGCTACACTGGCCCGGCAACTGCAAGACGAACATGGCAGCATCAAGGCCGCCGACTGGCGCGATCACATCGCCATCGGCCGCAAGCGCAGCATCCAGCTACTCGAATACTTCGACCGCATCGGCTTCACCCGCCGCATCGGCGACCAACGCAAGATCAGGGAAGACTCCGCGCTGGCTCAAGTGCCAAAGCCCTGATTGTGAGTTTTGGAAGGCAAGCACATCCAGTGGCGTGGTTGGGCTTCAAGTCCTGAAGATTGCCGGCTCGTTGCGTCGAAAAGCCTGTCGTTACTGACTTCTCAGCCAGTTGACAATGTCGATTCAGGCCAGTTCGTGCCAGTGGCTTCGACACTTCTTCGACACCTGCGACCGGAACCAGGTGCTAACATGTTTTGGCAAATTTTGCCAAAAAGTGGGTTCCCATGAGCACCATGAACATCTCCCTGCCCGACGCCCTCAAGAGCTTTGTCGATGATCAGGTCAGCCAGCGCGGCTATGGCACCAGTAGCGAATATGTACGCGAGCTGATCCGCAAGGACCAGGACCGCCAGCGCCTGCGCAATCTGCTTTTGGAAGGCGCTGCCTCCGCCCCCGCCGCCCCGGCCGATGACAACTACTTCGAGGTATTGCGCAACCGGGTACGGAACGCCAAGGCATGAAGGCCAAGCCCATCATCCCCCGCGCGCTGGCCAACCAGGATATCAACGACGCCGTCAGCTATTACCTGAACGAAGAAGCTGAACAGGCCGCACTCGGCTTTATCGACGCCCTGGAGCGAGCCTACAAGCACATCAGTCGGCATCCCGAATCAGGCTCGTCACGATATGCCCACGAGCTCGATCTGCCGGGGCTGCGCTCCTGGGGACTGAAGCGCTATCCCTACCTAGTCTTTTATATCGAGCGTGGCGATCACATCGATGTGTGGCGGGTGCTGCATGGGATGAGGGATATCCCAGCCTGGATGCAACAAAGCGGTGAAAAATAAATCTGCTCCCTTTCCCCCGCAAGACACTCCGGCTCTGGGCCTATTCATTGGGATGCTCCCTGCGCTGCATCCCCTCGGCCGGGCGGTTGCGGCTGTCCGCTCGGGCCGCCAGGATTAATTGCAAGTGCCCTCCCGGGCTTACCAGGAACCATAGGGAATCCCGTACTTCTCGATATAGGCTTTGGAGGTCGGGGATAGAGGCCGGTGCTGGCCTCCCGACGTGCCCTCGTAGGGTCCTTCCTTCACGACAGTGCCCTGCACCCGTGCCACGTCGATAGCGGAGAGGCACGGCCCCATGAGCCAGACCCTGGCAATCCCGCCTGGCGCCAGGCCGATCGATAGCATCTTGCGATAGTCAGTGACCCACTTTGCGTCGGCTTGGCAGAATGCCTTTTCGCCCTTGACCATCGCCCGCCGGGTGGTCTCGGGAATAACGATATAGGCCTCGTAGGTTTGTGGCTCGACCAAAGATTGCCAGCGGACATAGAGCAGCCGTGGCAGGTCGGCGCCCAGTATCTGCTTGCCCGCGCCTGCCCCTGGTCGCTCCGGCCAACCGCGCGGATCGCCTTTGAGGTTCTTGGGGGTATTGATCGCGGCAATCCCACTCATGGCACGGCGGAAGACGTGATCCTGCACGTCCACTGCATCGGCGGTCTCGATCCACACCTCCATGTAGTTGGGTGCAAACAGCCCTAGCCGCCACGAGTCGTAGGGCAGCCGGTGGGCGCCGTTGGCACAACCAGCCAACCAGAGCAGCAGCCCCAATAACAACGCGACTCTGGGCCTATTCATTGGGATGCTCCTTGCGTTGCATCCCCTCGGCCGGGCGGTTGATGAACACGACATCCAGGGCGCTGTTGTTCCAACCCTTGGCGGCATTCCAGTGGGCCGAGAGGTGGATGTAGCGGCGGCGCAGCAGGGCGTATTCCTCAGCGGTCAGTGGTGTGTAGGCTTCGCGCAAGGCAAAGGCCTGTAACTTGGCGGCGATAGGTTGCAGCTCGGCGGGCAATGCCGTGCGGTTGTCGTTGGGGTCAATCGGATCGAATGCCACCCCGGCGCGCACCTGGCGCTCGCTGGAGAGGGCGGCGTACACGCGCTTTTCTGCCTGGGTGCCCCGCGCCCGGCGCCTGGTCTGAACCGACCAGGTGGCGATGTCGAGTCCTTCGGGCGGTACATAGGCCAGCCAGTGGCGTGATTCATGGTCGAAGCGCCGTTTGGTGCGCGAGTAGGCTGCACTGCGTTCGTTGGCTAGTCGGTCGATTTCGAAACTGCTGTCAGGCTTGCTCAGCAGCAGCTTCTCCCGTGCCAGAGGCAGGTAGCCGCCGCCGATGTCCGAATGGCTGCCGGGGAGTTCGATGTCCTGCTCGGCCTGGGTCAGGGAGAAGTTGTGGCGGTACTCATCGCGGGCCACCAGGTGAATCACCTTGCGTGCCATGCCCGGTGCAAGCCGCAGGTGAAGCCTGGGGTTGTCGGCATTGTGCGGGCTGAAGTCGCCGTCACGCAGCGAAACGATGCCGGCCACGGTATCGAACAGCCCAATGAAGTTGAGGACAAAGTCGCTGCGATGGCGCCAGGTGAAGCCGGCCGCCAACAAGGGCGAGCCGGCGGGTAATGAATGGGCCAGCAGGCTGTTTGGCCCCTTGAGCAGGTTATTGGCACAGTGCCGTGCCGCCGCCGCGCCCCGGCTGAAGCCGAACAGGTCCACCTCGATCCGACGAACCTTGACTTGGGGATTTGCCTTCCGAAACGCATCCAACTGTTTTAGGACCAAGGCCGGCATCTGCTCGACCCGCGCCACCACGCCGGTGTCCCCCTGGCCGCTGCCCTGGCTGTAGAGGGAGTCGCCCAGGCCGCTGCGGGTGCCGATGCCTTCGAGGTAAACCTTGAGATAGGCCTCTTCGGCTCCTGGCGGCAGTTGTACGAGCGTGTCGTCCGGATAGAGTCCATACAGGCGCGCGACATTGCTGACTTCATTGCCATAGCTGTTGTCCGGCGTGTTGCCCTGGCCGTCATAGCCGTAGCTGGCGCAGTACTGGCGGATGTCTTCGCCAACTTCCGCTGACATGCCCAGGTTGACCGCATAGCAACCCGCAGCGGCCTCGCTATTGGCCTGGTTGTTACCGGTGCCGTCGAAGAACAGGCCCAGGCGCAGCACGATGCCGGTGTCCTCCAGTTCCTCTTCTTCCTCCTCCTCTTCCAGCAGGCTGTTCGTGACCGGTTTGGGTGCGGCACCCGTCAGACTTGCGGCGAGCGGCATCGCGGCAACAGCTGGTGCGGGGCTATCCGCTGCCCTGGAGGGGCTCCGATCCGAGTGGTAGGTCGCGCTATGCAGCGATGGAATCAGCTTGGCTTTGCAGGGACAACCGCTGAGGCTGTCCAGGGTGCCCGCCACCTGTGCTCCGTGACTGCGAATGAACGAGACCCCACCAATAATTCGGTAGATCTTTCCATCCTTGCCACAAGAAACCCGATCCCCCTCGCGAGCATGCGCGATACCGAACATCATGACGCGGGTATCCGCTTCCAGCACGGTACCGCCACAGGTGGTCTTGTCGTTCAGGCGAATGAAGTGTCCGATAGCCACTGAATTCCCTCTCTACAAGGCGCCCCACGCGAGAGCGCACTTTTCTATTGACGATGGATGGCGCCGCTCACCCGCGAATAGGGTTGAGCAAAGCGCCTAGTCCAAGGCTCGGCGGACGGCACGTCCACAGTAAATAGGAAAGGTCTGAAGCTCTCTGGGGAGGACTCGGAATCACCAGCGCGGGCGGCCCAAAATCACTGGAATTGGGTGTCAGCATCACTGGAGCGCACGCATCGCACTCCATGGCCAATGGAGGAAACTTCCTGTCGATGCAGAAGCGACTGAATGCGCTATGCCCACCTGGCACAGGGGCACTTTCAGAAAGGGATTGTCGGCAGTTCTTCGACACCTCCCCACGTGCTGAGTAGGACGGCAAGGAAACACGTAATGAATCGATTCGGAATCAGCGGGCGGAAATCTCACCACCGCGAGGAATCCTTCCACTTGTGAGGATTTTTTCAGCTTGGTCTGTTCCATGGCTATAATCCTTGCGGTCGTGAGGATTACGAATGGCTATGCACTCTGATTGATGCAATCCTCGCGATCATGTGGATTTTTCGCCTAGCTCAAAATCGCTCGATTTTCCTTATGAGCGTGGGGATTTTCAGTGAACGTGCCAATCGATTCTCCTAAAGCCCTGGGCCAACTCATTCGGGCCTGCCGAAAGGCTATGACCATGCGCCAGGACGTGGCCGCTGGCGTTATTGGCGTAAGCGAAAACTTCCTCGGAAAAGTCGAGCGCGGTGGTGAAACCGTGCAGTGGGGGCTGCTCTTCCAGGTCATGCAAGAGCTGGGGTTGAAAGTGTCGGTGGAGGTTCCCGATGAGATTGCCGGGGAGGCGAAAGCTCAGATCGTTCGCGCATTCAACAAGGCCGCGGCGGCTCATTCCGGCAAGAGCAATCCCGGCTCCGATGATCTGGACCGTCTGCTGTTCGCCATTGAGAAGTCCTTGAACACCCAGCCTGACGACAAGGCACGCTGATGAATCGCCAACTGTACGTCTGGATCAACTTCGACCAGGTCGGAGTGCTGGCGGAAAGCAACGGCTTATGGACGTTCATCTACACCCAGGACTGGTTGAGCAATCGAGACGCCTACGCCATCAGCCCGAGTTTGCCGCTGGAGGCAGAACCCTACGTTGACGGTGCAAGCGAGCGCCCCGTTCAGTGGTTCTTCGACAACCTGCTCCCGGAAGAGGGGCAACGCCTGCTCATTGCCTCAAGTGCCGGCGTCGGTGTTGAGGATGCATTTGGGATGCTGCAGCACTTCGGTGCCGAGTCGGCCGGGTCCATCACCTTGCTGCCTCCCGATCAGGTTCCCGCGCAAGGCGAGCTGCGAGCGCTCTCGTTTAATGCGATGGCCGAGCGCATACGGGAAATGCCTCATATTCCTTTGGCCGAGCAGTCCCTCAAGAGAATGTCTCTGGCGGGGGCGCAACACAAAGTCGCACTCCGCTTCGAGGATGATCAGTTTCGGGAACCAGGCGGTAACGAGCCCTCGACACACATCCTCAAGCCGGATCACCCGAGCGAGGACTTTGCGCATTCGGTGATCAACGAATGGTTCGTGATGTCGCTCGCCAGGAAGGTGGGCCTGCCTGTTCCGGCCGTGACCCGAAAATACATTCCCATGCCGGTCTATCTGGTCGAGCGGTTCGATAGGACTCTTACCGCTACCGGGTGGACAAGGCTTCACTGCGTGGATGCCTGCCAGGCCCTCAATCTTGATAGATCGACCAAGTACCACGCGGGCAGTGTTGAGCGCCTGCGTGAGTTGAGCGCGATGTGCCGCATTCCGGCCAGGGCCAGACTCCAACTTTTCCAATGGCTGACGTTCAACGTCCTGCTTGGCAACACCGATGCCCATCTGAAAAACCTGAGCTTTCTCATGAGTCCTCGGGGGCTGGAGCTGGCACCCTTCTATGATCTGCTGAGTACTGCCGTCTGGACCACCAAGGCTTTTGGCAAGGACCATTGGCCGGGGGCAGTGACCATGGCCTGGCCAATTGCGGGTGAAGATCGCTTGGAGCGTATGAGCCCGGAACTGCTCGTCGAGGCGGCCGGGATACTTGCCATCAAACCGACCACTGCGAGAACGCTGGTCAACCAGTTGGTTACGGCAGTATGGAAAGGTGCTCCGGAGTTGATTGACCAGGTGCAACGTGAAAACGAAGAGATTGCCAAGTTGCAGCCCGAGGTCAGACAAACATTCCCAGGGGAGATGAGAGCGTTGCGAAGTATTGTTTCGATCATCATTGATGAAATGTCGCGCAAGCTACTTCCATAAACCTTCGGCTCTTGGGGTACTCTTCGTTGTCGATGAGCATGCGCTACGCTCACCTGGCGCCGGGACACTCCAGTACGTCTGTGAATACGGCCAAGCCAGAGATTCTCGACAGTTCATCGACACCTCCCCGCTTGCAGAGCAAGACGGCAGGGAAAAAGCCTTATAAATCAACATGGAAGGCAAGCACGCCCGGTGGCGTGGCCGGGCTTCAAACCCGGTGGGGGACGGCAGCCGTTCCTGGGTGGGTTCGACTCCCACTGCCTTCCGCCAAACCCCTCGCTGGAGGCCCCGGTTCACGGGGCTCTCAGCGCATTCCTCGTCCCCGGCTTGGCCAAGGTGTCGAAGAAGTGTCGAGTTCATTTGAACTTGGGAAACCACGGCCTGAGGACGTGGTGATGAGTCACCGGCTTTGCCTGTGACGATTCGAGTCAGCGAACCAGCAGGATGCTGCCAGTCCCGTAGATACCGTCTTGTTTAGCCCCGGGCAAGGGCCAGTTGGGCATCGAATGGCTGGCCGGATTTCAGTACGCCATAGGCGATATGCAACAGCTTGCGCATGGCCGCGCAGACGATCTGCTTTCCGGCCTTACCGCGGGCGCGCAGGCGCTGTGCCAGGGCATTGATCGCGGGGTTGTGGGTCATCGAGGTGATCGCCGGCATGTACAGGCCCGCGCGTAGCCGCGCTGAGCCCACACGGGAAATGCGTACGTGCCCTTTATGCTTACCCGAATCCTGTAGCTTCGGATTCAGCCCGGCAAAGGCAGTGATCGCTCGCGCGCTCTCGAACTGCAGCGGATCACCCAGTTCCGCCAGGAGCAGGGCGGCAGTCTGCTCGCCGATACCATCGATGCTGGTCAGCAGATCGCGTTTACCCCGCAGGTCTGGATCATCATCGATATGGTCGCGGATGGTTTTCAGGGTCTCGGCAATCTGCTCTTCGACACGCTGCAGCACTGAGTGAATCGACTCTTGCACGCTGGCATCGGCCACCCCCAGACGATTGCGCTCCATCTGCTCGATCTCCTTGAGATCCTGCAGGCGCCGCACCAGGGCACGCAGACGGCGGATCGCGGCAGGCTCGGGTTGCCAGGCGCGCAGCTCATCTTGATGGTGCTCGCCGTAGCTGGCAATCAGCTTGGCGTCGACCTGATCCGTCTTGACCCGTTGCAACTGGCTTCGCGCGTAATAGGCAATCTGCGCAGGATTCATCACGCAAATCCGGTAGCCCAGCGCGTAAAAGTGCTCAGCCAGCGCCTCGTGGTAGGTACCCGTCGCCTCCATCACGATCCAGGCCCCAGGTTCGCTGTGCTTGTTCAACCACTCCTGCAACACCTGAAAGCCCTCTGCGGCGTTGATCAGCTTGGCCTTGCTGCGGTACTTGCCGTTGGCCTGCAGGGTGGCGATATCGAAACTGTGCTTGGCAATGTCAATGCCGACGATGCTGGACATGCAACCTCCTCAATCCATCCAGAGTGATCATCACTGCACCCGGCCCGGCCTTGTGAATGCGAGCTCTCACTTGAAGTGGGCTCTAGATACCGTTCGAGCTATCTGAGTGAGTGTGGAGGGCCAGGGCACTATCTACGGGTCGGGCTCGAGGCCTAAGGGTGGACACGGCTTCCTGGCTCTCCCCCGATGATCAGTCGGGGACTATCACCCCTTGAGAGGGTGGTAGTCGAGATACAAGGGTGCGCCGCGCGCACCGGGAGACAGACTCGGAGTCGCCACCATCGCCGCGGTGCGCATGGCGCACCCTACTGTTGGGCACGGTGGCGGAGGTCAGCTGGGTGCTGCGTGTGAGGATGGCCCCCTTATAGGGGGCAAACACAAGTCCACGTTCTACGAACGTGGATCTTTACTGGCACGAACTTTCCCGAAATGGCATGTCCGATTCCGCAGTCGCGGCACACCTTGAGGACATGACGACGGACGGTCATACCAACTGGGCTTCGGGGCCTTGCGGCGTCTAGGGGCGCTCAGCACTATGCGCAGCAGTTCACCCGGGAAAAGGCTCTTTCGCCGAGTTGGGCGATTCCGCATCAGAAATAGCGCCTCCTAGAAGGTGCACTTACGCACAAGCGTCTATTAGGAGTTGATATGACCATCCGATTCGCACTGGGTAGCGCGCTGGTTCTCATGGCAAGCGTTTCATTCGCCGCCACCCCTGCGGCCAAGGCCAAGCAGGAAAGTAACAACTACTTCCTGAACTGGCAGGAGCGCAACGGCGCCATTGCCCTGGACACTGTCTGCAGCAAGAACGAGAAAGGTTCTTCGCAGTTCCGCAACTGCCAGAAGCACGCCCAGGTGGTGTTTCGCAACTCCTGCACCCAGTCGAAAAACCCGGCCAGCAAGTGGTGCGTCGCGCAGAGCCAGTACAAGCCATGATGGCTTGAGCTGTAAGGGGAGAAGCCGGCCCGGATCTCACGACTTACGGTTATTTGGAAAATGCCCCGCAATGCGGGGCATTTTTCATTGGGGCTAAGGGCAGGCCTTCGGCCTGTTTGGCGATTGAAATCGCCCCCACCAAATTTGCTTCACCTTGTGCAGCTACTCGCAAAACTTCCCTTTTTTCGCGTCGGGCATCAGTGCCATGTACTGCGTGCCGCTCATGTGCACGAGTTCGTCGTGGCGGCCGGATTCGAAGTAGATGTCCGGCTGTTCGGTGAGCGACTGGTCAACCAGGGTGTCCAGGCCGAAGAGGTTGCCGACGGCGGGAATGGCGCCGACGTCGCAGTTGGCGAAGCGTTGGCCGAAGTCCCGTTCGTGGACCAGGCGCCAGTGGCGGTGGGTGAGTCTGCGGACTTTTTCCAGGTCGACATGGCGCGAGGCAGGTACCACGGCCATCAGCCAGTGGCCCTGGAAGTCGTCGAGGATTACGGGCTTGGCCATCTGCTGTGGCGGCACGCCGGCGCGGCGGGCGGCTTCGCGGGTGGTCATGGAGGCGGCGTGGTTGAGCACGTCGAAGCGGGTCTGGTGTTGCATCAGGCTGTTTTGCAGCTGGGTGATCATGGTCATGGGACACCTCCTGCCAGGCGCTGGCTTGTCGCTCCCGGTAAGCCTGCGGTGCCGGCACACAAGGAGGAGCCTCCCGCTCCCCACCCGGCACCGGTGCGAATCGGTGCCTTGTGGATAAGTTTAGTGGCGGGATGTGCGGCGTGGTTGCAAGGTGCCGACCGGCTCAATCCATGAGGGGTTTGTCCATCTGCACCAGAGCGACGCGGCGGCCGTCCTGGGCCTGGCGTTCGACGATGGCGCGCGGCTGGTAGCCGAGGTGGGTGTAGAGCAGCAGGCCGCCAGCGTTGGCGTTGAAGCAGGACACCTTCATCACTTTGGCCTTGTACTGCGTGCGGGCCTGGTGCTCCATCGCTTCGATCAGGTACCGGGCCACGCCCTGGCCGCGTGCCCAGGGCGCCACCATCATGTTGCCCAGGGCGCAGGAGTCGCCGTGTTGCCATTGGTAGAAGTTGGCGAAGCCTGCGACCTTGCCGTCCAGCAGGGCGACGGTGCTGCCGCGGCGTTCGGCCATGGCGGCGGCGAGTTGGCCCACGGTGAGCGGCCAGCTCGCCTTGGGGTAGGCGAAGAAGAGCTCGTCCGCATCCTGGGGGAAGCGGACGACTTCGTGGAGGTCTTCGGCACTGGCGGGGCGGTGTTGCAAATGGGCATTCAAGACGGGCATGGGGTCCTCAGTGCGGCGGGTATTGGGCGATCACCTTGGCGACCGTTTCGCGGATGGCGGCTTCACGCTCGGCGGGGCTCGGCGGCGCGCTTTGCATGACCTGTTCGGCGCTGCCGCGCCAGACCAGTTTGCCGTCCTTGCCGTCGTAGAGGTCCACCTGGATGGTGGCCACCTTGTAGTTGTAGGTGCGGGTTTCGGTATAGGCCGGGCCGCCCATGTAGCCGCCTCCCCAATAGCCGCCCCAGTAGCCGCCGTAGTTGTAGCTGGTCTGCTGCTGGCGTTCGTCGACGATCAGCCAGGACTGGACGTTAAGGTCGGCCTTGCCGTTGGCGGCCGGGCGCAGGCCGCGCTGGTCGAGCTGCTGGCCAACGGCCTCGCGGATGCGTTGCTCGGTGAGGTCGCTCTTGATACGCGGATCGTCCGGGCGGTACTGCAGGGCAGGTTCCTTCCAGCTCCAGCTGCGGTAGGCGCCGAAGTCGCGGGTACGGTCGTAGTCGCGGGTCACGTCGTAGCTCTGGCAGGCGGCCAGGAACAGGGCGGTGGACAGGAGTAGCGTGCGGCGGATCATGGTTGAATCTCCTCTGCCGGATGTCCTATCCAAGCGCAAGCCAGAGCGGTCGGCAAGGGGATTCTTGGGGCATTTGCGCGGGGCGTTTTGCCCTCACCCCCACCCCCTCTCCCAGAGAGAGATGGGGTGGGGGTGAGGGATGTTGGACCCGTCTGGGACTTCAATACGGCGGATAGTCGTCCAGGGCTTCTTTCACCGCCTGCCGCAGCGCCGCCGCGCCATCGGAGCGCTCGCCGTTGGCATAGGTTTCGCCGCTGCCGCTCCACACTGGTTGGTTGTCGCGGGCGTCATAGAGCTGCAGGTAAACCACCGCTACTTGTTCTTCGTAGGTGCGCACGACGGGCACGGTGGCCCAGGCGCCGTATTGGTCGCGCCAGGGTCCGCTGCCGTAGTAGGCGCCGCCGTAGTCGTCGTACTGCCGCAGGCGCCGTTCGTAGCGCAGGCTGGCGCTCACCTTGAGGTCGGCCTGGCCAGGGCTGCGGGCCTGGCGCAGGCCGTGCTGGTCGAGGCCTGCGTTGACCATGTCGGCCATCTGTTCGGGGGTTGCCCAGTTGTTGCCGGCGGGCATCTGGCCGTCGAGCCAGGTCCAGCTGCGGTAGCGGCCGAAATCGCGCGGTGGCGCGGGGTAGGCGCTGCTGTCGAAGGCGGTCGCCGCGCCCGGCGGGGCGGGCGGCAGCGGGCGGGATTCGGCCGTGTACGGGTTGGGGCTCTGGCAGGCGCCAAGCAGCAGTGCGACGGCGAGCAGGGCGGGCAGTTTCATGGGGCCTCCGTTCAGAGCGGCCGACAGATCCAGTGCAGATAGCGGCCAAGTCCCTGGTAGCTGGGGTGGCGGCGGTAGGCGAGTTCCATTTCCAGCAGGTCCACCAGCTCGGCCTTGGCCTGGAACTCCTGGGGCATGTAGTCGTGGAATACCCGCACGCCGCTCTGCTTTTCGACCTGCCAGTGGCCTTGGAGTTGCGCCGCCAGGTCGCGCGGGTCCAGCGGTTGCTGCGGGGTCAGGCTCTGCCCCTCACCGGCGAACTTGTGCTTGCGCAGCTTGCGGAAATGGCCTTTGAGCAGGTTGCGGTAGATCAGTGCGTCCTTGTTGTAGAAGGCCAGCGACAGCAGCCCGTCCTCGGCGGTGAGCTGGTGCAGGACGGGCAGGATAGCGTGCGGGTCGGCCAGCCACTCCAGCACGGCGTGGCAGAGCACCAGGTCGTAGGGCTCGGTGAGCTGGCCGAGGAGGTCCTGCCAGGGCGCCTGGATGAAGGTGGCTGCCTGGCCGGCTTCGGCGAAGCGCTGGCGGGCGCCTTCGAGCATGGGGTCAGCCGGTTCGGCGAGGGTCACCTGGTGACCGCGCTCGGCCAGCCAGAGGGCCATGTGGCCCAGGCCGGCGCCGACATCCAGGACGCGCAACGGACGGTCGGGCAGGACTTCGGCCAGGTCGGCCTGGAGTACCGCGAGTCGGATGGCGCCCTTGGCGCCGCCATAGATCTTTTCGGCGAAACGGGTCGCCAGTTCATCGAAGTGGCGGTCGCTCATGTGAAGCGCCTTTCGCTGTCGGCGAGCTTGGCGCGCACCACGGCGTCCATGTCCAGGCCAAGTTCTGCGCAGAGCAGCAGGAGGTAGAGAACGATGTCGCCCACTTCCTGGCCCGCGTGGGCGAGTTTTTCGGGGGGCAACTGGTGCGACTGCTCTTCGGTCAGCCACTGGAAGATTTCCACCAGCTCGGCCATTTCCACGCTGGCGGCCATGGCCAGGTTCTTTGGACTGTGGAATTGCCGCCAGTCGTTGTGGTCGCGGATGGCATGCAGGCGGGCAGTGATTTCGTCGAGGTTCATGGGGCTCTCCTTGGAGCCGCTAATGGTCCCGCCGCCCGCCCGCCGGTGCAAGGGTCAGGCGAGTGGGCGCCAGCTTCCGGCCATGTGCGGGGTGTCGCCCTTGCCGCGCAAGGCAAGCTGGCCTTCCGGCGCGGCGGCGCTGGCGTACAGGGTGACTTCGCCAGGCAGCAGCACGGGCTTCTGGAAGCGCACGTCCAGCTCGTAGCCGGCGGCGGGGAGGTGGATTTCCAGGGCGGCCAGGCAGCGGGCCTTGTTCCACAGCCCATGGGCGATGGCGCGGGGGAAGCCGAACAGCCTGGCGCTGGCCGCTGAAAGGTGAATGGGGTTGTAGTCGCCGGCCACGCGGGCGTAGCGCCGGCCGATGTTGGCGTCGGCGTACCACTGGTCCAGATGCTCCAGCGGCAGGCTCTCCACGACGGCGCGAGGTTCAGGCCCGCCGGGCAGGCGAAGACCACGGAACAGGATACGGCTGTCACCTTCCCAGACCAGGCCGAGCTGGTCCTCCAGGCGAGTAATCAGGCTGAAGGTGGCGCCCTTCTCGTGGGGCTGCAGGTTCTCCACCTGCACGCTGGCCGTGAAGGGGCCGAGGCCGCCGAGGGGGCGCAGCACGCGGATGCGGTTTTCCAGGTGCACCAGGCCCAGCAGGGGGAGGGGGAAGCGCGGGTCGGTGAGCAGGCGCATCTGCAGCGGGAAGGCGAGGATATGGGGGTAGGTCGCCGGCAGCAGGCCCTTGTCACTGAAGCCGCAGACACTCCGGTAGCGCGCCAGATGGCCGGGGTCGACACTCACCGGGCAGCGGATGCCCAGCTCGGGCAAGGCCTTGCCGCGTGCGCCACGGCGCACGGCCGCGCGGGCGAACAGGCCGGGAAGGGCGGGGGGAGCGGACAGGTCGAGCCATTCGGTGGCCATGCGGGATCTCCTTGAGGCGAATGGGGCTCAGCATAGCCACCGGCGTCGGGCGTGCATTGGCCGACCGTCCCGGGACTGCGGCAGGGCAGTCAATCGTGGAGCCTTGAGTGCCGGCGGCAAAGCTGCATAAGATGGCCGCGCCTCGCAGACAATAAGAAATCCCTGACAATGATGCGTGATCTGACCGACGATGTGGCGCTGATGCGCCCGGTGATCGACGCCCTGCGTGCCAGTGGCACCGACCCGGACAAGGTTCTGGTTCGTGTGGGCCTGCCGCCTGGCGGACTGCCCGCAGGTCGTTTCCCCCATGCCGCGCAAGGCCAGTTCTGGAAGGCCGCCGCCGCCGAGTGTGGCGAGGAGCATGTGGGCCTCTATCTGGCCGGACACTTGCCGGCGTTCCACGGACTGCTGCTCGAGTACCTGTTCCTTTCCAGCGGCACCTTTGGCGAGGGGCTGCACCACGCCCTGCGCTATGTGCGACTGCTCTCCGACACCCTGAGCGCGAAGCTGGACGTGGAGGGCGAGCGCGCCGTGCTTTCCTTCGGCCAGCACTCAGGCAGCAGCCGGCACTTCCCGGAAATGCTCGCCGGCGCGGTAATCCGCTTGTTCCATGCCCTGACCGAGGGCCAGTTCAAACCCCATGAAGTGCAGCTGATGCATGCCGAAGGCGCGCCCGCCGAGCGTTACCAGGCGGTCTATGGCTGCCCGGCAACCCTGGGCGCCAACCGCTATGCGCTGATTTTCGATGCGGACGTGCTGGACAAGCCCTCGCGCCATGCCGCGCCGGACCTGTTGCGCATGCATGAGTCCCTGGCCCGTCGGCAATTGGCCGAAGTGGAACGCCTGGACCTGGTACGCCAGGTGCGTGAGCTGATCGGCGAACTGCTGGTGGATGGTGGCGCGACCCTGGAGCAGGTGGCGGCCCGCCTGAACATGCCGGCTCGTCGCCTGCGCGAGCGCCTGGCCATGGCCGGCGTGCGTTTCAACGACCTGGTCACCGACTACCGCTGCCGGCTGGCCAAGGAGCTGCTGCTGAAGACCGACGAGCGCATCGAGGTGATCGTCGAGCGCACGGGCTTCTCCGAGCCCAGCACGTTCTACCGGGCGTTCAAGCGCTGGATGGGGGAGACGCCGGTGGAGTTCCGGCGCAAGGGCAAGGGCTGAAAACGCATACCTGTGGGAGCGATTTCAATCGCGATGGACAGCGCAGCGGCCCCCACAATGCGCCTGCCGAACCCGTAGGATGGCGTGGAGCGAAGCGATACCCATCAGTCAGTCAGGATCGGGGCATGGCCATGTTGGGCTTCGCTTCGCTCTGCACCAACCTACGGCAGACCTTCGGCCTGCTTGGCGAATAAATTCGCCCCCACAGAGGTGCCATCTCAAGCCCCCAGCAAACTCTGCCCGCACACCCGCATCACTTGGCCGGTCAAGGCGCCGGAGCCGGGTTGGGCGAACCACGCCACGGCTTCGGCCACGTCCTGGGGCAGGCCGCCCTGGTTCATGGCGTTCATGCGCCGGCCGGCTTCGCGGATGGTGAAGGGGATGGCGGCAGTCATCTGGGTTTCGATGAAGCCCGGTGCCACGGCGTTGATGCTGATGCCACGCTTGCCCAGCAGCGGCGCCCAGTTCTGCGCCAGGCCGATCACCCCGGCCTTGCTTACTGCGTAGTTGGTCTGGCCCAAGTTGCCGGCGATGCCGCTGATGGAGGCGATCAGCACCACGCGGCCGTTGTCGTGCAGCTTGCCGGCGTCCAGCAGGGCCTGGGTGAGTACCTGGGGGGCGCGCAGGTTGACGTTGATCACCGAGTTCCAGAAGTCGTCGCTCATCTTGGCGAGCGTCTTGTCGCGGGTGATGCCGGCATTGTGCACCAGGATGTCCACGCCTTCGCTCAGCGCCTCCACCAGTTGGCTGGCGGCGTCCTCGGCGGTGATGTCCATGGCCACGCCGCGGCCGCCCAAGCGCGCGGCGAGGCCGTCGAGGGCGTCCCTGGCCTGGGGCACGTCCAGCAGCACCACATCGGCGCCGTCGCGGGCCAGGGTTTCCGCGATGGCGGCACCGATGCCGCGCGAGGCGCCGGTGACCAGGGCGCGCTTGCCGGCCAGCGGGCGGGTCCAGTCCTGCACGTTCTCGGCGCAGGCCGTCAGGCGCAGCACCTGGGCCGAGACGTAGGCGCTCTTGGGCGAGAGGAAGAAGCGCAAAGCGCCCTCAAGCTGATCTTCCGCACCCTTGCCCACGTAAATCAGCTGCACAGTGCCGCCCCGGCGGATTTCCTTGCCCAGGGAGCGGGTGAAGCCTTCCAGGGAACGCTGCACGCTGGCGGCCACCAGGTCCTTGGTGGATTCCGGCGCGCGGGCCAGGACGACCACCTTCGGGCACGTGCCCAGGCCCTTGATGGTCGGCTGGAAGAAGTCGCGCAGTTCGATCAGTTGCTCGAAACGGGTGATGTGGCTGGCGTCGAATATCAGCGCCTTGAGCTTCGGACCGTGCTCGGCGGTCCAGCGCGGCAGGCCGAAGCGGTCGTCCTGATCGGCGAAGTTCTGGTCGGTGAGCTTGTGAAGGACGGCGCTGGCGGCCTCGGCCAGGGGACCGGAGCCGCCCAGCAGCAGGGCACCCTCCACCGGCCGTGCGCGGCCCGCCATCCAGCGCTCCAGGCGCACCGGCGCCGGCAGCCCGAGGGCCCCAACCAGGCGCCGACCGGTGTCGGAGTTGGCGAAAGCGAGGTAACGGTCGTTCATGGGGTAGCGCTCCGGCTGGTCAATCGAAAGTGAGTCCACTCTACGCAGGCGCAGGTTTCGCGCAATTGACCGCGCTGACCCGTCGGCCGGCAAGGCGGCCAATCCAGGCGTCTAGTCTTGTACCCGACACTGCAACCTGCCAACCCTCACCCGCAAGGAGTCACCATGGCCCAGCTTCGCCGGGTCGCCATCGTCGGCGGCAACCGCATCCCCTTCGCCCGCTCCAACACCGTCTACGCCACGGCGAGCAACCAGGACATGCTGACCAGCGCCCTCGAAGGGCTGGTGGAGCGCTTCAACCTCCACGGCGTGCGGGTTGGCGAGTTCGCTGCGGGCGCGGTGCTCAAGCATTCCCGCGACTTCAACCTGGCGCGCGAGTGCGTGCTGGGCTCGCGTCTGGCCCCGGAAACCCCGGCCTATGACATCCAGCAGGCCTGCGGCACCGGCCTGGAGGCGGCGATACTGGTGGCCAACAAGATCGCCCTGGGGCAGATCGACAGCGGCATCGCCGGCGGCGTGGACACTACGTCCGACGCGCCCATCGGCGTGCATGAGGAGCTGCGCAAGATCCTGCTGGAAGCCAATCGCGGCAAGACCACCGGCGACAAGATCAAGAGCCTGTTGAAGGTGCGCCCGCGCCACCTGGCGCCGCACATTCCGCGCAATGGCGAGCCGCGCACGGGGCTGTCCATGGGCGAGCACTGCGAGCTGATGGCGCAGACCTGGGCCATCCCCCGCGACGAGCAGGACCAGCTCGCCATCGCCAGCCACCAGAAGCTGGCCGCGGCCTATGCCGAAGGCTGGCAGAACGACCTGATGAGCCCTTTCCGTGGCCTGAACCGCGACCAGAACCTGCGCCCGGACATCAATGCCGAGAAGCTGGCGAGCCTGAAGCCGGTGTTCGAGCCTGGCCCGCGCGGCACGCTGACGGCGGCCAACTCCACGCCGCTCACCGATGGCGCTTCGGTGGTGTTGCTGGCCAGCGAGGACTGGGCCAGGGCGCGCGGGCTGCCGATCCTCGCCTACTTCAAGGACGGCGAAGCGGCGGCGGTGGATTTCGTCAGCGGCGAAGAGGGGTTGCTGATGGCGCCGGCCTATGCAGTGCCGCGCCTGCTCGCACGCAACAACCTGTGCCTGCAGGACTTCGACTACTACGAGATCCACGAAGCCTTCGCTGCCCAGGTGCTCTGCACCCTCAAGGCCTGGGAGGACGCCGACTACTGCAAGACTCGCCTCGGCCTGGACAAGCCGCTGGGGGCCATCGAGCGCAGCCGGATGAACGTCAAGGGCAGCTCCCTGGCCGCCGGCCACCCCTTCGCCGCCACCGGGGGGCGCATTGTCGCCAACCTGGCCAAGCTGCTGTCGGTGGCCGGAGAGGGGCGCGGGCTCATCTCGATTTGCGCGGCCGGCGGACAAGGTGTGACCGCGATCCTGGAAAAGTAATCCAATACCCGTGGCTGCAAGTCATCGCGGCCACGCGATGTAAGCAACTCCGTGATTTAGGGCGGCCCGCAATGTCGGGGCCGCCCTTTTTTTTGGTTCATCGCGCTTTCCCGGGGAAGGCGGCCTTGATTTTCAGGAAGAAGTAGGCCGAGTCCCGGAAGCCATAGGCCATGCGTTTGATCACCTTGATGCGGTTGTTCACCCCCTCCAGAACACTGGTGTGCATGGGGAAGCGAGCACTGGCGAGGATGCCCCGAGCGTATTTGCGCAGGTTGCGCGCAAAGCGCTGTAGCGGTGCGAGGCCGCTTTCCTGGGCATGTCGCAGCCAGGCCCGCCAGCGCCGCCAGCCTTCCCGCACGCAGGGGGCGTACCAGACTTCCTTCAGAGCATCCTTGAGCACATAGACAGTAGCCAATGGCTGGTTGGCGTCGAGGAGCTCCTGCAACTGCACGGCCTGTCCGTCCTTGAGGTTTTCGCGATTGCGCAGCAACAGCCAGCGGCTTTGCTTGACCACCTTGCGCGCCGGTTTGTCTTCGCGCAGGAGGTTGGCTTGGTCGACCCGGATACGGTCGATCACGTCACGACCGTAGCGCGCCACCACATGAAACAGGTCGTATACCACTTCGGCCTGCGGGCAGTGCTGCCGCACTTCCAGGTCGAAAGCGGTGTTCATGTCCATGGCCACCGCCTCAATCTGCTGGCAGTGCTCGCCGAGTAATTCGAAGAACGGGCGGATCGCCTCACGGCTGTTGCCGTGCCCCACCCACAGCACCCGCGTGCGCTCGGCATCCATGATCACCGTGGCGTAGCGATGGCCTTTGTGCAGGGCGAACTCGTCCATCACCAGCCGACGCACCTCGCCTGGCTCAAACGCGCCAACCGAGGCTTCCAGGCGGCGCTTGTCGAGTGTCTTGAGGGTGTGCCAGTGCAGGCCGGTGAGGCGGCTGACGTGGCTGATCGGCAACAGTTGCAGCAAGCCCTCGAGCCAGACTCGCAAGCGCTGGGTCAGGCGGGAGGCTGGCTCCAACCAGTCAATCCGTTCGGTCACCCGCCCACAATCCAGGCAGTCGACGCGGCGCACCGGCAGTTGGAGCAGCACACGCTGATCCAGCAGGTCACGGTCACGCACCTGACGAATTCGCCGCTCGTGGATCAACGGACTGGGCTTGGCACACCGGCTGCAAATCGGTAAGTGCTCGGCCAGGGGCTCAAGACTGATTAGCAGGGTGTCGTGAGTGGCTTGGCGACAGGCGACGACCGCGTAGCCTGGCCAGAAAGCAGCAAGATCAATAGGATGCACGGCGGCAGCAGGGAGTGGGGGTTGGTTCGTTTGGCGACTGCCAATCTACCCACTTTCCTGACTGTCAACTCGCTCTTTCCCCAGAATCCGCGAAGAACCTTTTTTTTGTCCGGTCGCGCGCGGCGCTCCGTATCTGCGGCGGGCAGCGGCCAGGCGGAAGCCCTCAGCCATCGATCAGCGCGCCACCTTTGACGATCTTCACCCACTGGTGGCGCTCCAGGCGCACCGGGTCGCGGCCAGTGATGCTCCAGCCCTGGTCCAGCAACTTGTCGATGTGTTTGCGCATGGCGTGGAAGCCGCGCCTTTCCTTCGGCACATCCCGGCGGTGCTTGACCACCACCCACTGGCCGGCCACGTACTCGATCCAGGGCGCCTGGGGCGGCTCCTTGAGGTCGGCCCTGGGCGGCAGTCTGTTCTTGAAGGCGGCTTCAAGGCCCTCTTCGGGAAACAGCAACTCGTTAACGCTCTGCTCGGGTTCGTACAGCAGCCTGGAGTCAGTCATTCGAATGAACCTCCCTATCGCACGATTGCGTTCGGACGCATGCAGCCGTCCCGGCCTGCACCGGGTGTTTCACCGTTGCAACACAGCTTGAGCAATGGCTGTGCCACAAGTGTGAAGACGCTCTGGGGCGGACTTTTTGGGCGGGATGGGGCGTTTGCGAGGGAAGCGAGTGGGGATTCGGACTCAAGAATGGGGGCAACCCTCACCGCCCGTTGGGGGTGGGGGGAATGCCTGAGGCGGTGCCGGCTGCCAGGGCGTGGCCGCGAAGGGAGTGGCGCTCGGCCATCACCGCGCAGACGATCAGCTGCATCTGGTGGTAGAGCATGATCGGCAGCAGGATCAGGCCCAGGGCGGGGCTGGCGCCGAAGATGATGGCGGCCATGGGCGCGCCGGCAGCCAGGGATTTCTTGGTGGCGCAGAACACTGCGGCGATTTCGTCTTCATGGTTGAAGCCGAGGCTGCGCGCCGAACGGGTGGTCAGCCAGAGCATCAGGGCCAGCAGCAGGGCGCAACCGACGAAGGCCAGCACCAGGGTTTCCGGGCCTTGCTGCTGCCAGACGCCGCCGGCCACCGAGTCGCTGAAGGAGGCGAACACCAGCAGCAGGATCACCAGCTTGTCGAACACCCCGGTGTATCGCTTGTAGCGGGTGAAGAACCGGCCCCACAGCGGGCGCAGCGCCTGGCCCAGTACCAGCGGCAGTAGCAGCAGCAGGCTGAGGTCGAGCAGCGTCTCACCGAGGTCGATGCCGCCGTTGGCGTCGGCCACCAGGCTGATCAGCCAAGGCGTCAGGAATACCCCCAGCAGGCTCGACAGGCTCGCATTGAGAATGGCCGCCGGCACGTTACCGCCAGCGCTGCCGGTCAGTGCCACGGAGGACGAAATGGTCGAGGGCAGGGCACAGAGGTAGAAGAAGCCGAGCATCAGCATCGGCGGGATCTGCGTGCCCAGAAGTTTGTCAGCCGCCAGCCAGAGCAGCGGGAAGATGGCGAAGGTGAAGAGTTGCACCATCACATGCAGGCGCCAGTTGCCCAGGCCCTTGCGGATCTGCTCGGTGGAGAGGTTGATGCCGTGGAGGAAGAACACCAGGAAGACCCCGGCGTTGATCAGGCTGCCGGCATGCAGGGTACCGCCGTGCTTGCCGACGTTGGGGAACAGGCAGGCCAGGGTGACCGCCAGGAGCATGCCGCCGAGGAACCAGTCGGTGACCAGGCGTTTCAGGGGTTTGAGTGCCGACATGGGGCCTCCGTTTCTTGTGCGAACTTGAGGCCGGAGACTAGCGGGCGCAGAATCCGACCGTCTAACGACATGGGATCAACAGATGTCGCCAAACGGACAACATGATCTGCAGCGCCAGATTCCCCGGCTCGAGCAGTTGCCGCGCCCCCTTTATGCCCGTGCCGAAAGCCTGCGCGCCGGTTCCTGGACCGCCCGCCACAGCCACGACTGGGTGCAGCTCTCCTACGCCATCAGCGGCGTGCTGGGGGTGCATACGGCTGAGGGCAGCTACTACGCACCGCCGCATTGGGCGATCTGGGTGCCCTCCGGGCTGGAGCACGAGGTGGTGACCTCGATGAACGCCGAAATGCGCAGCCTCTATGTGCGCCGCGATGCCAGCGACTGGGCACCGGAGCGTTGCCGGGTGCTGGAGGTGACGCCGCTGGCGCGGGAGCTGATCAAGGCGTTCTGTGAGCTGCCGGTGGAATACCCCGAGGCTGAAGGCCCCGAGACGCGGCTGGTGGCGGTGCTGCTGGACCAGCTCCGGGCCCTGCCCGAGGCCGGGTTCTCGTTGCCGATGCCGGCGGAGGCACGCCTGTTGCGGCTGTGCAGCGCGCTGGTGGCGCAGCCTGACCTGGGCCACGGCCTGGGGGAGTGGGCGGCGCGGCTGAACACGTCGGAAAAGACCCTGACCCGTGCCTTCCAGCGGGAAACCGGGCTGAGTTTCCGGCAGTGGCGTCAACGCCTGCGCCTGCTCGCCGCCTTGCAGCCCCTGGAGGGCGGTACCAGCGTCACCGAGGTGGCCCTGGCGAGCGGGTACGAATCACCGTCGGCCTTCATTGCGGCCTTCAAGGGGTTGTTCGGGGTGACGCCGGGGGAGCTGTTCCGGGCGGGGTAGGGGAGCTGTATAGGTTCAGTTCGTAGATTGGTGCGGGCGGCGTTCCGCTAGAGCGAAGCGAAACCCAACGAAGGCGCTGGGACTGTTGGGCTTCGCCGAGCTCAGACCAACCTACAGGCAGGTGCCCCGTGGTCATCGCCACTCGAGTGTCAGCTCCTCCTGCCACGCCACGCGGACGAAGTGGCTGCCGACGATATCTTTCAGGCGTTCCAGGCCCTCCGGAGTCTGGCCTTCCACGGCCAGGGTCAGGCCGTCGCCTTCGGCGCGCAGCAGGCCGAGGCCGAGGTCGAACTCGATGCGGCCCTGCACGTCGTCGTAGCTGACGGGAACCCGGTGGGCGAAGTGCTTGCACAGGCGGGTGATGTAGCGTGCGGGGGTAGGGGTGGCGACGTGGGCGGATGCGCTCAGGGTCATGGGCAGTCTCCTCAGTAGCCGACGGTGAAACGTTGGCGGATGTGTTGGGGCTGTTCCAGCTCGTCGATGATCGCCACGGCCAGGTCCGCCACCGAGATGCGGGCCGGGTGCTCGCCGTCCATCAGTAGCTGGTCGCCGCCGACGCGGAAGCGGCCGGTGCGCTCGCCAGGCTGCAACAACGCGGGCGGGGAAATGAAACTCCAGTCCAGGCTGCTTTCTTCGCGGATCAGGTTGAGCGCCTGGCGCGCGCCTTCGGCGCCTTCCTTGTACTCGGCTGGGAAGTCGGGCGTGTCGATCAGTTGCAGGTTGGGCGCGACGTACAGGCTGCCCGCGCCGCCCACCACCAGCAGGCGCCTGATGCCTGCCTGCCTGACACCGGCGAAGATGGCCCGTGTGCCCTTGATGAACAGCTCGCGAATCTTCGCCTCGCCCCAGCCCGGGTTGAAGGCGTGCACCACCGCGTCATGCCCGGCCACGGCCTGGGCGATGGCCGCAGCGTCATAGGCGTCGCCTTTCACGGCGGTGAGGAGGGTGTGTTGCGGCAGCTTTTCCGGATGGCGAACGATGGCGGTCACCTGGTGGCCGCGCTGCAGGGCTTCGGTCAGTACGGCGGCGCCGACGAATCCGGTGGCGCCGATCAGGGCGATGTTCATGTGCATCTCCAAGGTGGGTTGCGAGGTGCTGCATAATCGCTGCTGGATAATAGGCGGAAAAAGTGCCATCAGGTGCTTTAACAATTAAGCGGAGCTTACGAATGGAGCAGCTCAAGCGCATGGCGGTGTTCGCCACGGTGGTGGAGCGCGGCAGCATGGTGGGGGCGGCCGAGGTGCTGGGCATGACGGCTTCGGCGGTCAGCCAGCAGATTCGCAAGCTGGAGGAGGAAACCCAGGTCAGCCTGCTGCACCGCACGACCCGCAAGCTGACCCTGACCGAGGCGGGCGCGGTGTTCTACAAGAGCTGCGCCCAGGTGCTGGCGTTGGCGCAGCAGGCCGAGCAGCGCCTGGCCGAGCTACGCGATGCGCCGGTGGGCGAACTGCGGATTGCCGCGCCGGTGGGCTTCTCCACCGGCATGCTGACCGAGGCCCTGGCTCCGCTGCTGGAGGCCCATCCCGGGCTGAGCCTGCAGTTGTTCTTCCATGACGAGCAGATCGACCTGGTGGAGCAGCGCATCGACCTGGCCATTCGCGTCGGTCGCCAGGAAGATTCCAGCCTGGTGGCACGACACCTCGCCGACTGGCCGGCGGTGCTCTGCTGCGCACCGGCTTATCTGGCTCGCAGCGGGCCGATCCGCCGCCCCGAGCAGTTGCTCGCGCTGGACTGGATCAGCCTCAACGGCGAGCGCCAGCAGCATCAACTGACCTTCACCGGTCCCGACGGGGAACAGCAGCGCTTGCGCCTGGAGTGCCGGGTGGGCTGCAACAACATCCTTGGCGTGCGCAGCTTCACCCTGTCAGGCATGGGCCTGTCGTTGCAGCCGGAACCGGAAGTTCGCGAAGAACTGGCCAGCGGCCGCCTGTTGGCGCTGTTGCCGGAGTGGCAATTGCCGCCGGTCGGACTCTATATCGTCACCCCGCGCCGCGATGCCCTGCCGGCCAAAGTACGCTACGCCATCGAAGCCTTGCGTCACGGTCTATCGCGTCGTGGATAGCCGTGAGCGAGGGCATGCCGTATAACGTCGGCCCAGTGTTCCCATTCTTTACAGGCGACCCGTTACACCCGCATGAAAACCCCGAAACGCCTTGAGCCACTGCTGGAAGATGGCCTGATCGATGAAGTCCTGCGCCCGCTGATGAGCGGCAAGGAAGCCTCCGTCTATGTGGTTCGCTGTGGCAGTGAGCTGCGTTGCGCCAAGGTCTACAAGGAGGCCAACAAGCGTGGCTTCCGCCAGGCCGCCGAGTACCAGGAGGGGCGCAAGGTTCGCAACAGCCGCGATGCCCGGGCCATGGCCAAGGGCTCGAAGTACGGCCGCCGCGAGCGTGAAGATGCCTGGCAGAACGCCGAGGTGGCCGCGCTGTTCCGCCTCGCCAATGCCGGGGTTCGGGTGCCCAAGCCTTACGACTTCCTCGATGGCGTGCTGTTGATGGAACTGGTCGGCGACGGCGAGGGCGATGCCGCACCGCGCCTCAACGATGTCGACCTGACGCCCGAGGATGCCCGCGAATTCCATGGGTTCATGATCAGCGAGATCGTCAAGATGCTCTGCGCGGGCCTGATCCATGGCGACTTGTCCGAGTTCAACGTTCTCCTCGACCCTTACGGCCCGGTGATCATCGACCTGCCCCAGGCGGTGGATGCCGCGGGCAACAACCATGCTTTCCGCATGCTCGAGCGTGATGTCGGCAACATGTCCGCCTATTTTGGGCAGTTCGCTCCTGAACTGACGTACACCCGCTATGCGAAGGAAATGTGGGCGCTGTTCGAGGAAGGCAAACTGACCCCGGAAACCCCGCTCACCGGCGAGTTCGCCGAGTCCGAGGATTCCGCCGACCTGGATGCCGTGATGCGTGAAATCAAGGCCGCCCTGGCCGACGAGGCTCGCCGCCAGGCTGCCCTGGCCGAGCAGGACGCGCCAGTCGGGCGGGAGGAACCGACGCCACCGTGGATGCAAGGCTGAGGCCGACTTGACCTGATCGGATCGGCGCACGATCCTTGCTCATTGCTTTTTTTCAGGAGATGGGCAGATGCAAGGCCAAGCCGAAGTGGTGGAATACCTCAAGGACCTGTTGCGTGGCGAACTGGCCGCCCGGGACCAGTACTTCCTGCATTCGCGGATGTACCAGGACTGGGGCTTCAACAAGCTGTTCGAACGCATCAATCACGAGATGGAAGAAGAAACCCAGCACGCCGACGCCTTGCTGCAGCGCATCCTCTTCCTGGAAGCCACTCCGGACATGCGCCCGAAGACCATCCATCCGGGCCACACCGTGCCGGACATGCTGCGCGCCGACCTCAAGCTGGAGTACGAAGTGCGTGCCGCGCTGAGCAAGGGCATCACCCTGTGTGAGAAGCACAAGGACTACACGAGCCGCGACATCCTCGCCGCCCAGCTCAAGGACACCGAGGAAGACCATGCCTACTGGCTGGAGCAGCAGCTCGGCTTGATCGACCGTGTTGGCCTGCAGAATTACCTGCAATCCCAGGCGTGATGGTCGTGGATTGAACGAGAGGGCCGCTTGCGGCCCTTTTTGTTTGGGTGTCGTTCCGCCGCCTTTCGCGAATGAATTCGCTCCTACAGGGTAAGGCGTCACCGGTAAGCACGGAGTTGCTGGCGTGAGTCACCCCTCTACCTTTGGGGCGAATCAGGCACGTTTTAGGAAGCACTGCTTCCGATGCCTGTGAGCGCCAGAACGCGAAGCGTTGTGGCCGGGGCGCAGGGCGGGGGCCGGGGGTGAGGGAGGTCGGGCACACGCGGATATCCCCATACAGACCCCACAGTTTTCCCATCCATCTGTGTCCTTACATCCGCCCGCCTGGCTGCTAGCGTGTGTCTGAACTCCCGGAGCCCCTGCCATGCCTCTCCCGCACATTCTCCTGGCCCTGCTGGTCACCCTGATCTGGGGCGTCAATTTCGTGGTGATCAAGGTCGGTCTGGAAGACTTCCCGCCGCTGCTGTTCTGCGCCTTGCGCTTTGCACTGGCAGCCCTGCCGCTGCTGTTCCTGCGCGGCCCCATGCCGGCGCCGTTCTGGCGCATCGTGCAGATCGGCCTGTTGCTCGGGGTGATCAAGTTCGGGCTGCTCTTCGTTGGCATGCACCTGGGAATGCCGGCAGGCTTGTCTTCGCTGGTGCTGCAGAGCCAAGTGTTCTTCACCATCCTGATCGCCGCCCTGTTCCTTGGCGAGCGGCCCAGTCGCCGTGGCTTGCTGGGGCTGTTGCTGGCGGCATTGGGGCTGGTGCTGATCGGCCTTGGCCGGCCGCTGGGCGACAGCCTGCTGGCCTTCATGCTGGTCATCGCCGCCGCACTGGCCTGGGCCTTTGCCAATATCGCCACCAAGCGCAGCGGGGCCAAGGACATGCTGCGGCTGATCTGCTGGGTGAGCCTGATTCCGCCGTTGCCCTTGCTGGTGCTGTCGTACGTGTTCGAAGGTCCGGAAGCCATCGCGGCTGCCCTGAGTCATCCGAGCTGGGGCGGCATCGGCGCGCTGGTGTATATCGCGTTCCTGGCCACCACCGTGGGCTTCGGTTTGTGGAGCTTCCTGTTGCAGCGCTACCCGGCCAGCCTGGTGACGCCCTTCGCCCTGGCGGTGCCGGTATCGGGCCTGCTGTCCGGCTGGCTCCTGCTGGGCGAGCAGCTCAGCACGGCGGGCTGGCTGGCCTGTGTGCTGGTGGTCGTCGGCCTGGCGGTCACCGTGCTGCCCAAGGGCGCACTCGACCGCGTCGTCAGTGGCAACAGCCGCCTGACTCCAGGCCCTTGAGGATCGGGCAGTCGGGGCGATGGTCGCCCTGGCAGTGATCCACCAGTTCCTGCAGGGTGTCGCGCAGGCTGGCAAGTTCGGCGATCTTGCGGTTCAGTGACTCGATATGCCCAAGCGCCAGGGATTTCACGTCGGCACTGGCGCGCTGGTGGTCCTGCCAGAGCTCCAGCAGCCGGCCGACTTCCTCCAATGAGAAGCCCAGGTCCCGCGAACGCTTGATGAAGGCCAGGCTGTGCAGGTCCTGGCTGCTGTACTGGCGATAACCGTTGTCGGTACGCCCGGCCTCCGGCAGCAGGCCGATGCCTTCGTAGTAGCGGATCATCTTCGCGGTCAGCCCGCTCTTCTTTGCGGCTTGGCCGATGTTCATGCGTTGCTCCTCATTCGTCCGGTTTCCAGGTCTTCAGCAGCAGCGCGTTGCTCACCACGCTGACGCTGGACAGGGCCATGGCCGCGCCCGCCACTACGGGGTTGAGCAGGCCGGCGGCGGCCAGGGGGATGCCGATCAGGTTGTAGATGAAGGCCCAGAACAGGTTCTGGCGGATCTTCGCATAGGTGCGACGGGAGATATCCAGGGCCGCCGGCACCAGGCGCGGGTCGCCGCGCATCAGGGTGATGCCGGCGGCGTGCATGGCCACGTCGGTACCACCGCCCATGGCGATGCCGACGTCGGCGGCGGCCAGGGCTGGGGCGTCGTTGATGCCGTCGCCGACCATGGCGACCACCTGGCCGCTGGCCTTGAGCGCGGCGACGGTGGCGGCCTTGTCCGCCGGCAGCACTTCGGCGTGTACCGACGCGATGCCCAGCGCCTCGGCGACCACCCCTGCGCTGCCGCGGTTGTCGCCGGTGATCAGGTGGCTGTGGATATCCCGTCCGCGCAGTGCAGCGACTGCGTCCGCGGCACCGTCTTTCAGCGTGTCGCCAAAGGCGAAGAGGCCCAGCACGCGGCGCTCGGGTTCCAGCTCCAGCAGCCAGGAAAGGGTACGGCCTTCGGCTTCCCACGCCTTGGCGCGATTGGCCAGGTCACCGGCCGGGAGATTCTGCTCGTCCAGCAATCGACGATTACCGAGGGCCAGCAGGCGACCGTCCACCCGCCCCTGGATGCCGCGCCCGGCCAGGGCCTGGCTGGCGTCCACCGCCGGGGCTTCGAGGTGGCGTTCGGCGCAGGCGTCCAGCACGGCCTTGGCCAGTGGGTGTTCACTACCGCGCTGCAGGGCACCGGCCAGCTGCAGCAGTTCGTCCTCGTTGCCATTCACTGCCGCCAGGTGGGCGATGCGTGGGCTGCCGGAGGTCAGGGTGCCGGTCTTGTCGAACGCTACCGCCTGCACCGCGTGGGCGACTTCCAGCGCTTCGGCGTCCTTGATCAGGATGCCGTGGCGCGCTGCCACGCCGGTGCCTGCCATGATCGCGGTCGGCGTGGCCAGGCCCAGGGCGCAAGGGCAGGCGATGACCAGTACGGCCACGGCATTGATCAGCGCGGTTTCAATGCCGGCGCCGGCCAGCAGCCAACCGACCAGGGTGGCGAACGCGATCAGCAGCACTGCCGGGACGAACACCTGGCTGACCCGGTCCACCAGTTTCTGGATCGGCGCCTTGGCTGCCTGGGCGTCCTCCACCAGGCGGATGATGCGGGCCAGCACGGTCTCGCCGCCGAGCGCCGTGGTGCGCACCAGCAACCGGCCTTCGCCGTTGATGGCGCCAGCCGTTACCCGGTCGCCGGGCTGCTTGGGCACCGGCAGGCTTTCGCCGCTGATCAGGGCTTCGTCGGCGTGGCTCTGTCCATCGTTCACCTCGCCGTCGGCCGGGAAGCGCTCGCCGGGCTTCACCACCAGCAGATCACCCAGCTGGAGTGCGCTGATGGCGACGTCTTCCTCGCGACCGTCCACAAGGCGGGTGGCGCGTTCCGGGCGCAGGGCCTCCAGCGCGCGGATGGCCGAGCTGGTCTGGCGTTTGGCGCGGCTTTCCAGATACTTGCCCAGCAATACCAGGGCGATCACCACGGCCGAGGCCTCGAAATACAAATGCGGCATCTGGCCGGGCTGTGTGGCCCACCATTGGTAGACGCTGAGGCCGTAACCGGCGCTGGTGCCGATGGCCACCAGCAGGTCCATGTTCCCGGCGCCGGCTTTCACTGCCTTCCAGGCCGCGCGGTAGAAGCGTGCGCCGAGGATGAATTGCACGGGCGTCGCCAGGGCGAATTGCACCCAGGTGGGCAGCATCCAGTGCCGGCCGAACGCTTCCAGCAGCATGGGGACGACCAGTGGCAGGGCCAGGGCGAGGGCCAGCAACACGGCCCAGCGTTCACGGCGCAGGCGGGTTTCGGCGTCATCCACGGGAGGCCGGGTTTCGTCCACCAGCCGGGCGCTGTAGCCGGCGTTCTCCACGGCCTGGATCAGGCGGGTGCTGTCGGGCTGGCCGAACAGTTCCAGATGGGCGCGCTCGCTGGCCAGGTTCACTGTCACGTCAGCGACACCCGGCACCTTGCGCAGGGCGCGTTCGACGCGACCCACGCAGCTGGCGCAGGTCATGCCGCCGATGGCCAGTTCCAGGCGCTGGGCCGGAACCTGGTAGCCCGCGGCTTCCACGGCCGCCACCAGGGCCGACAGGCTGTCGCCGGGGGCCTGGATGCGGGCCTGCTCGGTGGCCAGGTTGACGCTGGCCTGTTGCACGCCCGGCACCTTGGCCAGCGCACGCTCGACGCGGCCCGCACAGCTGGCGCAGGTCATTCCTGAGATGGGCAGGTCAAAGGAAATTGACTGGGTCATGGGTAATCCTCCTTAACTGGCCATAAGGATCAACCTTGACACAAGGGAAAGGTCAAGCAGTCATTGCATGGCGGTGGTCGGTACCAGGTAGAGGCCTTCCGTGCTCTGCGCCAGACGGTACTTGCGCACCTCGCCGGCCACCAGGGTGATGGTCTGGTGGCGCAGTTGCTCGATGCCCGGTTTGCAGCGCCCCGGGCCGAGCAGGCTGAGCCGGATCGACAAGGGGCCCGGTGGCAGGTTGAAGGACACCACCTGGCCTTGCACCAGGCGCGCGGCCAACTGGTTTTCCAGATAGAGGCCGACGTCACAGGCGGTGGCGAGTTCCAGGCGTTCGCGGGAAATGATCAGCACGCCGTAGTCGACCGGCGGCTGCGCCTGGGCCAGTAGCGGTGCGAGGAGGAGTGCGAGCAGGGCCGGGCGGAGGCCGTACATGGCGAAAGACTCCTGCAGGGTGGACAGAGTCAGTGTAGGAGCAGCACTTGACCTTGCCATGGGGGCAAGGATGAGACTGAACGCCGATTTCACTCACCAGGAGAACGACCATGCAGGTATTCAAGGTTCAAGGCATGTCCTGCGGGCATTGCGTCCGCGCCATCACCCAGGCTGTGCAGGCCCGTGACCAGGCCGCCGAAGTTCAGGTGGACCTGGCGGCCGGGGAGGTTCGTGTCGCCAGCCGCCTGGCGGAAGAGCAGGTGTTGGAGGCCATTCGCGAAGAGGGTTATCAGGCCGAGGCGGCTTGAAACCGGCCCCCTGAGGTGGGAGCGAATTCATTCGCGAACGAATTCGCTCCCACATCTCGGTTTTCAATCCCAATCCTTCACCAGCCCCCGGAACAGCGCGTTCACCATGGGTTCGGCATCCCGCAGCGGATCGAACAGCTTCGGGTCGCGGGTCCAGTCGCTGAACAGCCCGACAACCAGGCCGTGAACAGCCCGGGACGCCTGCAACGGCGTGATGCCCGGGCGCAGCCGCTCGAGGCAGGCGGGGCGGGCGAAGAGGTTTTCGCAGAGCTGGATGAACTGGTCGACGAAGGCGTAATGGCGCTCTTCGGCTTCGCGCAGTTCTTCAGTGAATTCACAGCGGTGCAGCAGGATGTTGAAAATGCGCTGGCGTTGCTCATCCCGCGCCAGATTGACGATGGCCTCCAGGCAAAGGTCGCGCAGGGACAGCATCGGGTCCTGATCATTGCAGCCGCACAGGCGGTCGATCATCTGTTCCTGGGGCAGGCGCACCTGGGACAGCATCTCGTGGAACAGGTGTGCTTTGTTCTGGAAATGCCAGTAGACGGCGCCGCGGGTCACGCCGGCGGCTCGGGCGATCTGTTCCAGGGACGTGTGCGCCACGCCGTTTTCCAGGAACAGGTGTTCGGCGGCTTCGAGGATCGCGCCTCGGGTTTTCTCTGCTTCTTCTTTCGTTCTGCGCATAGCAGTTGGGCCAATAGTGTCTAGGCTTCTTGTTTGGGGGACGGAGTGTACCGATTTACTCGGTGCACAACCGCTTACAGACACAGATGAATGTATAGCTCAATGCCGGCTTCATTTGCCGATTCGGCACCGTATGGAGACACCTTATGCCGCTCGCTCGCAGTCTGCCCATCAGCCTTGCTCTTTTCGCCGCAAGCGCCAGTTTCACCGGCCTTGCTGGTGCCGCTGACGGTGCTCCGTCGGCCCCTGAGGTAGTGGTGGAGACCGCCAAGGCAGCCCCGCTGCCACTGATCCTGGAATACGCCGGGCGCACTGCGGGCTATCGCGAGGTGGAGGTCCGGGCCCAGGTCAGCGGGATACTCCAGCAGCGTACCTACACCGAGGGCAGCCGGGTGAAGCAGGGCCAGGTGCTGTTCCGCATCGATCCGCGTACCTACGAGGCGGCCCTGGCTCGGGCCAAGGGCGCGCTGGCCCAGGAACAGGCGCGCTACCGCCAGACCGACCGTGATCTGAAGCGTACCCGCGAGTTGCAGAAGAAGGGCTACGCCAGCGAGAGCGAGCTGGATAACGCGATTTCCAACTTCGAGCAGAGCAAGGCCAATGTCGAAGCCGCCCAGGCCGAAGTGAAAGCCCGGCAGATCGACCTCGACTACACCACCGTCGAGGCGCCCATCTCCGGCATGACCAGCAAGGAAACCCGCTCCGAGGGCAGCCTGGTGGTGGCCACCGACCCCAACTCCAGCTTGCTCACCCAACTGACCCAGCTAGACCCCATCTACGTCAACTTCGCCTACCCGGACACCGAGGCCGAGCGTCTGCGCGAGGGGGTGAAGGTCGGCAAGGTCGAGTTGCCGCCCGATGGCCTGCTCAGCGCAGAGCTGAAGTTCGGTGATGGCTCCACCTATCCGCTGGCGGGCCGGGTGGACTTCACCGACAGCTTCGTCAATACCGGCACCGGCACCGTCAGTGCTCGCGCCGTGGTGCCCAACCCCGAACAGAAGCTGCTGCCCGGCATGTTCGTTCGCGTCCTGGTGAAGGGCTTCACTCGTCCGCAGGCCATCACCCTGCCGGAACGCGCCCTGGCCCAGGGGCCGCGCGGCACCTTCGTCTATGTGGTCGACAAGGACGGTATGGCGCGGGTGCGCCAGGTGAAAACCGGTGATACCCGCGATGGCCGCTGGGTCATCGAGTCCGGCGTCAGCGCGGGCGACCAGGTGATAGTCGAAGGCCTGCCCAAGGTGCGCCCCGACTCGCCGGTGAAGGCGGTGGAGGCCAGCAAGGCACCCGCTGAACAATCCGCTAAACAATCGTAAGGAGCGCCCGCCGTGATCTCGCGCTTCTTTATCGACAGACCGGTTTTCGCTGCGGTCATCTCTATCGTCATCGTGCTCGCCGGCCTCGCAGCCATGCGCGCGCTGCCCATCGCCCAGTACCCGGAAATCCTTCCGCCGCAGGTGTCGGTGTCCGCGCGCTACCCCGGCGCCAGCTCCCAGGTGATCGCGGAAACCGTCGCCGCGCCGCTGGAGCAGCAGATCAACGGCGTGGAAGGCATGATCTACCAGCTGTCCAACTCCGACAGCAGCGGCGCCATGAGCCTGACCGTGTACTTCGAGGTGGGCACGGACGCCGACCAGGCCACCATCGACGTCAACAACCGGGTCCAGGCCGCCCTCGCCAAGTTGCCGGAAGAGGTCCGTCGGCAGGGTGTGAAGGTGGAGAAGAAGTCTTCCGACATCCTTCAGGTGGTCACCCTCTATTCACCGGACAACTCCCGCGATCCGATCTTCATCAGCAACTATGCGTTGATCAACGTGATCGACGAGCTGAAGCGGATTCCCGGCGTGGGTGACGCCAGCCAGTTCGGCTCCAAGGACTACTCCATGCGCATCTGGCTGCGCCCGGACAAGCTGGCGCAGTACGACCTCACGCCCAGCGACGTGGTCAACGCCATCCGCGAGCAGAACTCCCAGTTCGCCGCCGGCAGCTTCGGCCAGCAGCCGCTGGACCAGCCCCAGGACTTCACCTACACGGTGACCACCCAAGGCCGCTTCACCGATCCCAAGGAGTTCGAGAGCGTCATCCTGCGTTCCGACGCCACCGGCGCCAGCCTGTTGCTCAAGGATGTGGCGCGGGTCGAACTGGGGGCCCAGGACTACTCCCTGATGACCTCCCTCAACGGCCAGCAGAACGCCGCCTTCGGTATCTACCTGCAACCGGGCGCCAACGCCCTGGAGACCGCCGAAGCGGTGAAGTCGACCATGGAACGGTTGGCCAAGCGCTTCCCTGAGGGCATCACCTACAAGATCCCCTACGACACCACCAAGTTCGTGGAAGTCTCCATCGAAGAAGTGATCCACACCTTCTTCGAAGCCCTGCTGCTGGTGGTGCTGGTGGTCTTCATCTTCCTGCAGAACTGGCGCGCCACCCTGATTCCGGTGCTGGCGATCCCGGTGTCGCTGATCGGCACCTTCGCCGGCATGTACATGCTCGGTTTCTCCATCAACCTGCTCACCCTCTTCGGCATGGTGCTGGCCATCGGCATCGTGGTCGACGACGCCATCGTGGTGATCGAGAACGTCGAGCGGGTGATGGCAACGAAGAAGATCGGCCCGCGTGAGGCTGCGATCGAGGCTATGGAGGAGGTGACCGGGCCCATCATCGCCATCGTCCTGGTGCTCTGTGCGGTGTTCATCCCGGTGGGCTTCCTCGGTGGCCTGGCGGGGCAGATGTACCAGCAGTTCGCGATCACCATCGCCGTATCGGTGGTGATTTCCGGCATAGTCGCTCTGACCCTGTCGCCGGCGCTCTGTGCCCTGATGCTCAAGCCCGGACACGGCCAGCCGGCGGCGCCGTTCCGCTGGTTCAATGCCTTCTTCGACCGCATGACCGCTGGCTACGGCGCGGGCGTGCAGTTCTTCCTCAAGCGCGCGATGGTCGGCCTGCTGCTGTTCGGCGGCATGATCGCGCTGATGGTCGTGCTCTTCGGCCGGGTGCCCGGCGCCCTCGTGCCGGACGAGGACCAGGGCTACGTGCTCAACGCCTACTTCCTGCCACCGGCGGCCTCGCTGACCCGCACCGAAGAACTCACCAGCGCCGTCGGCGAGCAACTGATGAAGCACCCGGCGGTGGAGGACGTGGTCACCTTCGCCGGCTTTGACATCCTGACGTTCGGGACCCGCAGCAACGCCGGGGTGTCCTTCGTGCCGCTCAAGGACTGGAGCGAGCGCACCACGCCGGAACTCGATGCGCGCAACCTCACGCGCACCTTCATGGGCATGGGCGCCGGGCAGAAGGACGGCATCGTGCTGTCCTTCAACCCGCCGCCGATCACTGGCATGAGTACCACCGGCGGCTTCGAGTCCTATATCCAGGACCGCAGCGGCGGCACCGTGCAGCAACTGGAAACGGTGGTGCAGAAGTTCGTCGCAGCGGCATCCAAGCGGCCCGAACTGGCGGGGGTCAACACCACCTTCAACGCCAACGTGCCGCAGTACTACATCGACCTCGACCGCACCAAGGCCCGGGCCCTGGGCGTGGCGATCAACGATGTATTCACCGCCATGCAGGCCACCTTCGGCAGCTACTACGTCAACGACTTCACCCTCTACGGGCGTACCTGGCAGGTGAGCCTGCAGTCGGAGCCGGAGTTCCGTCGCAAGCCGGATGACCTGAGCCAGGTCTACGTGCGCTCCACCACTGACGACCTGGTTCCGCTGTCGTCCCTGGTGCGTGTGGAACGTATCCTCGGGCCGGACTCCTACGCCCGTTTCAACGTCTACCCGGCGGCCAAGGTGCTTGGCGGCCCGGCGCCGGGCTACAGCTCCGGCCAGGCACTGGCGGCCATGCAGGAAGTGGCCAACGAGGTGCTGGGCGAGGACTACAGCCTCGGCTGGATCGGCTCGGCCTACCAGGAGCTGGCGACCCAGGGTTCGGGCAGCACGGCGTTCGTGTTCGGCCTGATCATGGTGTTCCTCATCCTCGCCGCCCAGTACGAGCGCTGGACCCTGCCGCTGGCGGTCGTCACCGCGGTGCCGTTCGCGGTGTTTGGTGCCATCCTCGCCGTGTGGCTGCGGGGTATCCAGAACGACGTGTACTTCCAGGTCGGCCTGGTGACCCTGATCGGTCTGGGGGCGAAGAACGCGATCCTCATCGTCGAGTTCGCCGTGCTCTGCCGCGAGCAGGGTATGGGCCCGGTGGAGGCGGCGCTGGAAGCGGCCAAGCTGCGTTTCCGCCCGATCGTGATGACCTCGCTAGCGTTCATCCTGGGCTGCGTGCCGCTGGCCATCAGCTCCGGCGCCGGTTCAGCAAGTCGTCACTCCATCGGCACTGGTGTAATCGGCGGGATGCTCGCCGCCACCGTGCTGGCCACCTTCTTCATCCCCATGTTCTTCATGCTGGTGGAGAAGGCGTCGGACTGGATCGAACGCAGGAAGGCGTCCAAGGCCGAGCAGGCGCACGAGGGGTAGGCACCGGCTGTTGAGTCTGTGGGAGATTCCATGTCAATCAGCCGTGCAGCGGCCCCGTAGGTTGGTCCGAGCCTGCGAGGCCCAACGTGGTCAGTCACAGGCGCCGCTGCGTTGAGTTTCTCTGCGCTCTAGCGGAACGCCGCCCGCACCCAGCTACGAAAGGTTGTGCGAATTCATTCGCGAATGAATTCGCTCCCACAGGCCAGTGAAATCCCCTGTTAGTATCTGGCGCCTTGCCCGCAACGGATGGCGCCAGCCTCAACCATGACCTTCCGCATCCTCCTGCTGCTTGGTGCGCTCAGCGCCTTCGGCCCCATGGCCATCGACTTTTACCTGCCCAGCTTCCCGGCCCTGGCCACGGCCTTTGCCACCGATGTGGAGCATGTGCAGCTGACGCTGGCGTCCTACTTCGTCGGCCTGGCGTTCGGTCAGTTGCTCTACGGCCCGCTGGCCGACCGATTCGGCCGGCGCCCGCCGCTGCTGCTGGGTGTGACCATCTTCACCCTGGCCTCGGTGGCTTGCGCCCTGGCACCCAGCCTGGAATGGCTGATCGGCGCGCGCTTCATCCAGGCCCTGGGCGGCTGCGCCGGCATGGTGGTGTCGCGTGCGGTGGTGCGTGACCTGTGCGATCCCATCGCGTCGGCCAAGGCATTCTCGCAATTGATGCTGGTCATGGGGCTGGCGCCGATTCTCGCGCCGCTGGGTGGTGGCCTGCTGCTGGAACTGTTCGGCTGGCAGTCGATCTTCTGGGGGCTGACGCTGTTCAGCGCGCTGGTGTTGCTGGGGGTCGCCACCTGGTTGCCGGAAACCCTTTCCAACGTCACTCCGCGCGCTCCGCTACGAGGCGCCCTCGGGCAGTACCGCCGGTTGTTCGGCAACTGGCAGTTCCTCGCCTACGGCATGACCGGTGGCCTGGCGATTGCCGGTATGTTTGCCTACATCGCCGGTTCACCCTTCGTCTTCATCCAGCTTTACGGCGTACCACCCGAGCATTACGGCTGGTTGTTCGGTGCCAATGCGGCGGGCTTCATCCTGGTGGCGCAGATCAACGCCATCCTGCTGCGCCACCGTGGCCCGGCGTTCTGGATGCGGCGAGTGATCTGGGTCTACCTGGTGTGCGCACTGGCGCTGTTGCTGGTTTCCAGCCTGCGTACCGAAACGCTCTGGCCGTTGCTGTTGCCGCTGTTCGGCTGCATCGCCAGCCTGGGATGCATCCTGCCCAACGCGTCGGCCTGTGCCATGGCTGGCCAGGGCCAGCACGCCGGTAGTGCCTCGGCGCTGATGGGCAGTCTGCAGTTTGGTGTGGCGGCGGGGGCCGCCGCCCTGGTGGGGTGGCTGCACGACGGCAGCGCCATGCCCCTGGCCCTGGTCATCAGCCTGTGCGGCTGCGCGGCAGTCGCCTGTGCACTGCTGACCTGGCGCCTCGACCGCAACGGTCAGGCGCCCCTGGGCTAACTCGCTATTCGCCTGGCCCCGTCCGGCAACGTATGAGGGGCTCTCAACCGCTCCTCGAGAACCGTGACGAAGCGGCGTGCTTCGGCCTCGCTGCGGAAGCTCACAGCATGCTGGTCCAGGCAGACTTGCCAGCCGGCACCCTGCGGGGTGGTGGTCGGACGAACGAGAATTTTCACCTCAGTCATCTCCAATCATGTGGCGGGGAATCAGAGTGTAGACCCACCCAGACGGCAGAAAATGACGTGGATCAAGCAGCCGACTGGTGGTCGACGCCGTTCGTCCTAGCCCTGCTCGCTGCGGCTTGATGGGGGCTTCGGCGCTCGCTAGCCAAGGCTTTCGAGCAATTGCTGGTAACGATTTTCACTCTGCCTGAGCGCGTCCCGCGCGGAGGTCAGCGCGCTGAAGTCGACGTCCACGCAATAGAGTTCCACCTGAAGGCTGGGATGCATCCTGGACCCCGGCGAAACAGCAGCTATGCGGAGCAGCCGGCCGCTGGCGAGACCCGGGAAAGTCTAGCCTCTTCGTTCTGGCGTACTGGACCGTTCGCCCGAGCAGCCGCTCGCCGGTCAGAGGGCGGGGAGGGCCGCATGGCTGGCTGTTTCGCAGGTGAGAAAAATCGGCTAGAAAACGACAGTCTTTCAATGGAACTTTGAAAATGTTGCGCTTCGACGATCTTGCCCTGTTCGTGAACACCGCCGACCACGGCAGCCTCTCGGCGGCTGCGCGCAAGCTGGATGTTTCGCCCGCCGTGGCCAGCGCCGCACTCAAGCGCTTGGAGCAGCAGCTGGAGGCCCGTCTGTTCGTGCGCTCTACCCGCAGCCTGCGCCTGACCCCCGAGGGCGAACAGTTTCTCGTGCATGCGCGCAGTGCCCTGGCCAGCCTGGACGAGGGACAGCGACAGTTGGCCGGAGGCCGCGAAGACATTGCCGGTGTGCTGCAGCTGTCGGCGCCCTCCGATTTCGGCCGCAACACGCTGCTGCCCTGGCTGGATGAGTTCCAGCGCGAGCATCCCCGCCTCAGCCTGCGCCTGCACCTGAGCGACCGGATAGCCGACCTGTTCCGCCAGTCGGTGGACATCGCCATCCGCTACGGCGAACCGGAGGACTCCAGCCTGGTGGCGCTGCCCCTGGCCGCCGAAAACCGCCGGGTACTCTGTGGCTCTCCCGAGTATTTCGCCCGGCACGGCTGCCCGCGTCAGCCGGAGGACCTGGCGGGGCACAACTGCCTGCTCTACCAGTTGAGTGGCCGCGTGCACGATCGCTGGCGTTTCAGCGAAGGCCGCCGCGAGCAGGCGGTGACCGTGGCCGGCAATCGCGCCTGCGACGATGCCGACGTGGTGCGGCGTTGGGCCCTGGCCGGGCAGGGGCTGACCTACAAGTCCTGGCTGGATGTGGCCGGCGACATCCAGGCCGGGCGCCTGGAGCTGGCCTTGTCGCAATACCTTGGCGAGGCCACGCCGCTGAACCTGATCTGCGCCCATCGCGCCCAGCTCAGCAAACCGGTTCGCCTGCTCCGCGAGTTCGTCCAGACGCGCTGCGCCACGCTGCTCGTCGGCGCGCCCTGGCGTTGAGTGTCGGTCGCGGCATAGTCGGCGTCTGACTGTCGAATTGCTCAGGCCCGGTGTTCCGCTATTGTCTGGAGAAGCCGAGGCCTGCGTGGAGATCGCTGTGGCTGACTTGCTTCCGACTTGCCTGAAACCCACCGGGGCCGTGCCCGCCGCCTGCCGTGGGAGATTCGGCTGATGCCCCGTACCCCTGAGCCAGGCACTCTGCTGCCCACCGTGTTGCTGGTCTTTGCCGGCTACCTGCTGTTGGCCCTTGGGGCTGTCTGGCTTTCGCGCCAGCCCGGCAGCATCGCCACGCTCTGGTACGCCAACGCCTTTACCGTGGCGCTGCTCTGGGACCAGCCGTTGCGCCGCTGGGCGCCCATGCTGGCGGCAGCCATGTTGGCCGATCTCCTGGCCAACATGGCCGTTGGTGACGGTCTGCTGCGCGCGACGAGCTTCCTTGCCCCCAACCTGCTGGAAATGGCCCTGGCAGCGGCCCTGTTGCGGGTCAGCGGGGCCGCCCTGCGGATGAACGAAAGCCCCGGAGCCTTCCTCCAGTTCATCTTCTTCGGCGCCTTGCTGCCGCCGCTGATGGGGGCCAGCCTCGGCGCGAGCATCCTCGCCTGGCAAGGGTTGGATTCGTTCGAGCGCAGCTGGATGTTCTGGGTCGAGGGCACCATGCTCGGGGCCGTTTCGGTGCTGCCCCTGGCGGTCTGGCTGCGCCAGCATGGCTGGTGGGAGTTCCGCAGCGAGCGCCGTCGGCATGAGCGCTTGCTGTTCGTCGGGCTGGTGCTGGCCGGCACGCCGTTCGTCTTGCTGTTCCTGCCGTTCCCCTTCGTTTATGTGTCCTTGCCGCTGATGTTCGCCGCCGTGCGTCTGACTTTTGCCAGCACGGCGCTGCTGGTGGCCCTGGCCTCGGTCAGCGGCGGCCTGATCATCGCCCTCGGCCTGCTCGATGCCACGTACCTGGAAAAGGGCTGGCGCGACCTGCTGGTGTACCTGCCCCTGCTGCTGGCCCTGTTGCCCGCGTTGCTGCTGGCGTCGGCGGTGGAGCAATTGCGCAAGCGCCGTCGCGAACTGGCGGCCAGCGAAACGCGCTTTCGCGACGCCATGGACCATTCCGCCATCGGCATGGCCCTGGTGGGACTGGACGGGCGCTGGCAGCGGGTCAACCGAGCCCTCTGCGACATGCTCGGCTACAGCGAGGATGAATTCGCCACGCTGAGCTTCCAGGATCTCACCTACCCCGACGATCTGGCCGATGACCTCGAACTGGTACGGGAAACCCTCGCCGGACGGCGCCACAGCTACCGGCTGGAGAAACGCTACCTGCACAAGAGCGGGAGGGTGATCTGGGGGCTGCTGGCGGTATCCCTGGTGCGCGACCACGAGGGCGAGCCGCTGTATTTCATCTCCCAGATCGAGGACATCGACCGGCGCAAGCGCGCGGAAGAACGCGAAGCGGTATTGGCGCGTCGCTATTCGGTGGCCACCGAAGCCAGCGGCGTTGGCGTCTGGGAGTGGGACCTGGCCAGCGACCGCATGCTCTGGGATGACGGCATGTGCCGCCTCTACGGCCGCACTGAAGGCGGCGAGCTGTCCTATGCCGATTGGCGTGCCCACCTGCATCCGGACGACGCCGTCCGTGCAGAGCGCGAGGTGCTGGCCGCGCGGGAGGGTACCAGGCGCCTGGACATCGAGTTCCGTATCCGCCGCTCCGATGGCGACCAGCGGGTGCTCAAGGGGCATGCGCGCCTGGTCTGCGATGCCGACGGCAAACCGCTGCGCATGGTCGGCACCAACTGGGACGTCAGCGAACTGCGGCAGTTGGCCGAGCGCCTGCGCGACGAGCGCGAGCGGCTGCAGGTGACCCTCGACGCCATCGGCGACGGCGTCATCACCACCGACCTGGACGGCCGGGTCAGCTTCCTCAACCCGGTGGCCGAGCGCCTGAGTGGCTGGCACAGCGACGAGGCCCAGGGGCTGCCCATCGAGCAGGTCCTGTTGCTGGAAGGCGAGGATGGCCAACTGGTGCCTAACCCGGTGCGCGATTGCCTGGAGCAGCGCAGTGTCGCCAGCCTCCAGGGACTGGCCTCGCTGCGCCACCCGGCGGGCGGCGCCATCGCCCTGCGGGGCCAGGCAGCCCCCATGCGCAGTGGCGACGGCACCCTGCTGGGCAGCGTGCTGGTGCTCACCGACGTCAGTGAGGCGCGGGCCATGCAGAAGCACCTGCGCTATGCCGCCACCCACGATGCCCTGACCGGCCTGCTCAACCGCGCGGCCTTCGAGGACGCCCTTGCCGAAAGCTGCCGCGAGGCGTTGCAGAACGATGGCAACAGCGTGCTCTGCTTCATCGACCTGGACCGCTTCAAACAGGTCAACGACAGCGCCGGCCACGCCGCCGGCGACGAATTGTTGCGCCAGCTGGCGAAGCTGATGCAGGCCCAGGTACGCGCGGGGGACCAGCTGGCACGCTTGGGCGGCGACGAGTTCGGGCTGATCCTGCGCAGTTGCCCGCTGACCCAGGCGGAGCTCCTGGCGGCGCGGCTGATCGCGCAGATCCAGGGGGTGGAACTGACGTGGGAAGGGCAGGCGTACCGCGTCGGCGCCAGCGTCGGCATGGCCTGCATCCACAGCGCTAACGCGCAGCCTGCGGAGCTCTTGAAACAGGCTGATACAGCTTGCTACCGGGCCAAGCACGCAGGTCGGGGGCAATTCGCTGTCGAACATCGCTGAGACCGGCAGGCCGGGAAATGACAGCCTCCCAGGCCTGGCCTAATCTCCATCGTCATGGCAGTGAATGAGAAAGCCTTGCATTGCCTTTAGCCAAACAACGCACAATCGAGGTCGATACCATGCGTAAGCTCCTGCTTCTTTCCCTGGCCCTCGTCAGCCCCCTGACCTTTGCCCAGACCGAATGCACCACCGCCGACAAGGCCACGTGGCAAGACCAGACCAAGTTCCAGGACGACCTCAAGGCCCAGGGTTACGACATCAAGAAGTTCAAGGTGACCGCCGGCAACTGCTACGAGATCTACGGCTGGGACAAGGACAAGCGCAAGGTCGAGATCTACTTCGACCCGGTCGACGGCAAGGTGGTCAAACAGGAGATCGAGGACTGATCCGTGAGCACTGACACTGTTCGCCTCTGGGACCCGGTGATACGGATCGGCCACTGGTCGCTGGTGGCCGCCTTCATCGGTGACTACTTCCTCAACGAGGCGGGTGACGGCTGGCACCGCTGGCTCGGTTACTACGCCGTGGCAGTGGTGCTGGTGCGCGTGGCCTGGGGCTTCGTCGGCCCCCGGTCGGCGCGCTGGGCGGACTTCTGGCCCCGCCCGGCGCGCCTGGTGACCCATGCCAAGGCGCTGCTTTCCGGTGGCTACTTGCACCACATGGGCCACTCGCCCCTGGGGGGGCTGGTAATGATCCTCATGCTCCTGCTGATGGTGGGGCTGGGCGTCACCGGTTTCCTGATGGAAGAAGTCGACTACTTCTGGGGCGAGGACCTGCCCCGGGATATCCATGTCTTCTTGGCCGACAGCCTGTTCTGGCTGGCCTGCCTGCATGTCGCTGCTGCGCTGGTGGAAAGCGTGCGCATGCGCGAGAACCTGCCCTGGTCCATGGTGACCGGGCGGCGCAAGGTACGGACAGAATGAAGAGAGGGCCGCATCGCGGCCCTTTTTCACGCCACCCCGGGCACTTGGCAGAAATCTTCCACCGGGCCAGATGTAGGGTGCACCATGCGCACCAATTTCGGTGGGCGGCTCCAGCGCCTCGTCATGCACCCGGTGCGCACGGCGCACCCTACTAGATCGGTTTCATCCTGCTATTCCATGGGCTCTATAAGACGCTCCGATACGGCCCGCCGGACTAAGCGTCTTTTCCTGATGCGCGGGTCAAGTTAGAATGCGCGCCGTCGCCGGCCAGGGGGCCGCGACATGGGTTCCCTCACCCCATCGGCAAAAAGGATGCAAATCATCATGCCCGCTACCTTTCCCACGGTCTGGCGTCCGGCACTGACCGGCCTGATCGTCTTCCACATCCTCATCATCATCGCCAGCAACTACCTGGTGCAGCTGCCCATTACCCTGTTCGGCTGGCACACCACCTGGGGCGCGTTCAGCTTTCCGTTCATCTTCCTGGCCACCGACCTGACCGTTCGCCTGATGGGCAAGGCGGCGGCGCGTAGGGTCATCGCGCGGGTCATGGTGCCGGCGCTTGCTGCGTCCTATGTGGTCTCGGTGCTGTTCCAGGAGGCGGCCTTCCAGGGCTTCGCCGCCCTCGGCGAATTCAACCTCTTCGTCGCCCGCATCTCCCTGGCCAGTTTCCTTGCCTATGTGCTGGGCCAGGTGCTGGATATCCAGGTTTTCGACCGTCTGCGGAAAATGCGCCAGTGGTGGATCGCGCCCACCGCCTCCACCATCTTCGGCAACCTGCTGGACACCTTCGCCTTCTTCTCTGTGGCCTTCTGGCGCAGCGACAACCCCTTCATGGCGGCGAACTGGGTGGAAATCGCCACCGTGGACTACGGCGTCAAGCTGGCCATCAGCCTGGTGCTCTTCGTGCCGCTTTACGGCGTGCTGCTTGGCGGCATCCTGCGCCTGCTGGCGCCCAGCCCGGCGCGGGTTTCCTGAGGCGCTTCTACTACCATCCGCGCCTTCACGTCCGCCTCGCGGCTGACGTCCATCCCCAGCGACACCACCTCCACGCCACTTTCTTCCAGCCGTTCCATCCAGGCGAGCACGCTGCCCAGCGTGCCTGCCAGGTTCAGGTTCATGCGGCCGGCACCGTCGCCGTCCATGCGTTCGAGGGTGATGTCGGCATTGGCCGTGGTCCTGGCCAGGAAGCCGGGCAGGGCCGCATTGTCGACGCGCTCTCCCGGCGGGGTGGGATTGGCAGGCAGGTTGGCGAGGTCGATCTGCAATTGGAGTTCCTCCTGGTAACGGCGTTCGGCGTGCTGCAGGGCCTGTTGCTGGGGCTGCCAGACCAGTCGCCAGGCCAGCACCAGGCCGACGAACAGAGCCAGCGCCAGCAAGGCGCGGCGCTCGCGAGTGGGCAGGCGCTGCCAGTGCGGGTGCAGCGGGGTCAGTAAAGGGGGCATGCGTCAGTCCTTGATTTGCAGGCGCGCGCTGACCCCATCGGGATCGCGCACGGCGGAGTCGGAAAGAACGATCAGGCCTTGGCGGACCAGGCCTTCGCGCAGGCGTTCGAGATCGGCGAAGGCGGGCGCGCGGACGCGCAGGGTCCAGCCTTCGCCCGCCTGGTAGTCGAGCCGCCCGACCTGGGCGATGACGCCGCCGCTGCTTTTCCATAGGCGCGCCAGGCTGTCCAGGCTGTGGGCCAGGCCGAGGTGGGGCTGGCCGGCCTGCTGCATGCGCGCACGCACCTGGCGGGCCAGGTCGACCACGCGGTCCTGGTCGGGGTAACGCTGTTGCCAGGCGGCCAGGTTGGCCTGGGCCAGGGCATCGGCGCGTTGTTCCAGTAGCAGGCGCTGGCCGATGTTCAGCCCCAGTTGCGCGGCCAAGCCCAGTGCCGCCAGCAGCGCCAGGGTGCGCCAGGGCAGGCGGCGCCCGGAGTCGCGGGCGAATTCATCCTGGCGCAGGTCGATAGCACTACGCGAACCTTCCGCCAGCAGTGGCCAGGGCGCCTCGTCGCGCCACTCGAGCGCGTCCGGCAGGCGTGCCTCGAGGTCGGCTCGCGCCTGGTCGCTCAACGCCAGACGCAGGGGCGCGCCGCCGCCGATCAGCCAGCGGCCGGCGCAGCGCAGGGCCAGGGCGCCCTCGCCTGGCAGGCAGTCGGCGTCGATGTGGATGCGTCCGGGCACCAGGCCGTGCCGGGCAAGCCGGGCCAGGACCTGGCGCAGCCAGTCGCGGCGCACTACGAACAGCCGGCAGTGGCGTCGTTGCAGCAACGGACCGCGTGCAAGCAGCAGCGCGTCGAGGTCGTCCAGCAGGCGTTCTTCCAGTGCCGAATGGATCGCCTGGCGCAGCCAGCGCCCGCTGCGGGCGGGCACCTCGATGGTGTGATGGCTGGCGGCTTCGGCCGGCAGCAGCAGGGTCAGGTCGAGGCGGGCGAGGTCTCGGGCGGCCTGTTCGAGACCTCCCTGGACGGCCTCGCCGTCGGCGCGCCACCAGGTCAGCGACCAGTCGCCGTCCGCCGGGGCAGGGGAGCTGAGATGAAGCCAGGCTTGCACGTTGATTACTCCGAAAGGCGGGTGTCGGGGCGGGCGAGTCGGCGGCGCAGCACTTCCACCCGACCATCGGCGCGGGTGTGCAGGTCGCTGACCAGACGCAGTCGGCGCTCGCCCAGCTCGACATCCAGGGTGGCGCGGAAGTAGTCGCTGCTGACGCCAAGTCCCAGTGAGCGGACCTGGCGGTCTTGTAGCAGCGGTTGTTCGAGGAACGCCTGGACGCTGGCATAGCCGTTGGCAGGGCGGGCCTGGACGATGGCGCGGGCCACGGCCAGGTCAAGGCTTTCGAGGGCGGCCAGCACTTCGGCCGGGGCGGTGTTGAGGTTCAGTGCGCCTGCCGTGGTACGGACCCAGGGCCGCAGCCGGCGCAGGCTGGTTTCATCCACTTGCGCCAGGCGTTGCAATTCGCTGCTGTCGGCGAACGGCAGCGGTTTGCCGTCACGTCCGAGGCGCGGCGGCAGGCTGGCCGGGTCGTGAATGGGGAGGCCGAGCAGCGCCAGCAGGCGCTGGTAGCGGGCGCGCAGAACGGGGTCGCTGTCGCCGCGCTGGGTGTTGAGGTCGAGGCGGCCGCCGAGGTCGTCCAGGCGGATGCGGATGTGCCCGCCTTCGATGTCGAACTGCTGCACGCCCTGGGCCCAGCGCTGGGCGAGGTGCACGCGCCGCAGTTCGTCCGCGTCGGCCAGGTCCGCGCGCAACTGCTGGCGCGCCCACGCCTCGCCACTCAGGGCCAGTTGCCAGAGCTGCTGCTGGTGCAGCTGGTTGGCGCTGCTGGCCAGGCTCAGGCGCTGGCGGGCGAGCATGTCGCTGACGATCAGGGTGACCAGGGCGGTGACCAGCAGCACGCTGATCAGGGCCACGCCCCGCTGCGGGCGGTGTTCAGGCATCGCCGTCCCCTTCGTAGCCGGGCAGCAGGATGACCCGGCGGATAGCGGGATAACCGGGGGCGTCCAGTTCCAGCTCCAGAGCCTGGGGCAGGCTCAGGGGCGAGCTGCCCGCCGGCCAGTTGTCGTGGCCCTCGCCCTGGCTGTCGAGGTAGCGCAGGCGAATCAGGCGGATGCCGTCAAGCAGCCGCTGGCTGTGCAGGGGTGGGGTCTCCAGCTCGCGTTCCGGCGGGCTGCGGTACTGGCGCAGCCACTCGCCATCGCGCCAGGTATGGCTGACTTCCTGCACCTCGCTGCGCCGCTGCTGCAGCGGGTTGCTCCAGCCGCCACGCACCAGCCGCAGGTTGTCCGCCTGGCCTATCAGCGCCTGGCGCCGGCTGGGGTCGTCGCTGAGTGGGTAGGCAATGGCCTGTGTCAGGTCACGCTCGAACAGGCCGAGGGCACGCTGCAACTGGCGCAACTGGACTTCGTGGGCGGCGATGCGCTGGTCGCTGTGCATCACCCGCTCCAGCAGGCGGTAGCAGGCCAGGCCCAGCAGGCTGAACAGCGCCACGGCGATCAGCACTTCCAGCAGGGTGAAACCGCGCTGCTTCATCGCTGCGCCTCGATGAAACCCACCAGGTGCGCACGACGTATCGGCCGGGGGCCGTCCGTCAGGACTTCCAGGCTGACCTTGAGCAGCCGTGGGTCAGGGGCCGGGCCGATCTCGCTGGCCAGCCGCCAGTCTCGTCCGGCGAAGGCGAGGCGTTCCTCGTCATTTCCGGCGCTGGCCGGGCGCATATGGGCGCGCAGCTCATTCAAGCGGTTGTCCGCCAGCCACTGGGCCAGGCTGCGCTCGGCCAGGGCGGCGCTGGTGACGGCCACATGGCTGGCTGCGTTGAACAAAGCGATGGAGAGCGTGGCGAAGATGGCCAGGGCGACCATTACCTCCAGCAGAGTGAAGCCCTGCTCAGGGTGCGAGGCGTTCAAGGCGAACTTCCTCCAGACCGTCGCTGGATAACGCCAGCATGGGTACCAGGCGGTATTCCAGGCGCAGGGTGAAGGGCGACACCTCATCGCTGGAGAGCACCAGTAGCTGGGGCGCTTCGCCAGGGGCAGGCACTTCGTCGTCCCGTTGCAGGTGCAGGCGTAGCGACTCCGGCAGGTGCTGCACGCGGAAGCCGGGGGCCGCTTGCCAGTGGCCGTCGAGGTCGAGGCGCTGCACCGCATAGCTGTCGGCCTCGATGCGCAGACCGAAGTCCTGGTGGCTCAGCACCGACTCCTCGCGCAGCAGACTGATCAGGCTGCGCAGGCGATCGGCCTCGCGCTGAGCCTGCTGGGCGCCATTGTCGCGCTGCACCAGAGTCACCAGGCCGGCCAGCAGGCCGATCACGACGATCACCACCAGCACTTCCAGCAGGGTGAAGCCCGCGCTGCCGCGTCGCACGTCAGAGGTCCCAGTTGCCGATATCGGCGTTCAGCCCGTCGCCGCCCGCGCGGCCATCGGCGCCGAAGGAGAACAGATCGAAAGCGTTGCCGTCGCTGCCGGGGGCGAGGTACTGGTAGGCGTTGCCCCAAGGGTCGACGGGCAGGCGCTTGAGGTAGCCGTCGGGGTTCCAGTTGCGCGCGGGCGGGGTGCCGGAAGGGCGGCTCACCAGGGCATCTAGCCCCTGCTGGGTGCTGGGGTAGATGTGGTTGTCGAGCTTGTAGATATCCAGGGCCATGGCAATGGCCTTGATGTCGCTCTGCGCGGCGGTGACCTTGGCCTGGTCGGGACGGCTCATGAGTTGCGGGACCACCAGGGCGGCGAGCACCCCGAGGATGACCACCACCACCATGATTTCGATCAGGGTGAAACCCCGTTGTTGCGATTGCGTGGGCATGGTTGTGCCTATCTGTCAGGTAACGAGTTGATTGAGGCTGAGGATGGGCATCAGGATCGCCAGCACGATGAGCAGCACGCTGGCGCCCATGAACACCAGCATGGCCGGCTCGAACAGGCCAACCAGCAGGGCGATGCGGTTGGCCAGGTGTGCTTCCTGCTGGCGCGCGGCGCGCTCAAGCATGGCGTCCAGCTCACCGGAGCGTTCGCCGCTGGCGATCATGTAGAGCATCATCGGCGGGAAGTGGCCGCTGCGTTCCAGTGCCCGGGTCAGGCCGCCACCTTCGCGCACGGCGCGCGCCACGTCTTTCAGACCGGTCCGAATCTGCTGGTTGGCCACCACTTCGGCGGCGATTTCCAGGGCGTCCACCAGCGGCACGCCGCTGCGCCCAAGGATTGCCAGGGTGCTGATGAAACGGCTGCAATTGCTGGCGCGCAGGACCTTGCCCAGTACTGGCAGACGCAACTGCGCGGCGTGCCAGCGCAGGCGTGCGACCGGTCGTTGTTGCGTCAAGCGGGCCGCGCCGACGAGGCCGGCAAGCAGGGCCAGCATCAGCAGGCCGTGGTCGCGCAAGATGGCGCTGGCGGCGATCAGGCCACGGGTCAGCGTCGGCAGTTCCTGGCCACTGTCGATGAACACCTTGACCACATCCGGCACCACGAAGCCGAGCAGGAAACCAACGATGCCGAAAGCCGCCAGCAGCAGGATGCTCGGGTAGAGCAGGGCCAACTGGATCTGCTGGCGCGCGGCCTGGCGTGCTTCGGTGTAGTCGGCCAGCTGCAGCAGCACCTGGCCCAGATGGCCAGCGCGTTCACCCGCCGCCACCGTGGCGCGGTACAGCGCTGGGAAGGCGCGGGGGAACTCGGCCATGGCGCGGGCCAGGCCGTGGCCTTCGAGTACCCGCGCGCGAATGGCCAGCAGCATGCTCTGGTGACTGCGCTTCTCGCATTGAGCCGCCACTGCGGCAAGCACCTCCTCCAGCGGCAGTGCCGCCTGCACCAGTGTGGCGAGCTGGCGGGTGACCAGCGCCAGCTCGGCGGCGCCGAGGCCGCGCCGGCTGCTGCCCGTGGAGCGCTGGCCGTCGCGGGCAGTGCGCAGGCGCAGCGGCACCAGGTGGCGCTCGCGCAGCAACTGGCGGGCCTGGCGTTCGCTGTCGGCTTCCTGCACGCCGCGCAGCTTGCGTCCGGCCGGGTCCATGGCGAGGTATTCGTAGGCGGCCATGCTCAGTCCTCGCGGGTCACGCGCAGCAGTTCTTCCAGGCTGGTGACGCCGGCCAGCACCTTGGCGCGGCCATCGGCGAACAGGCGGGTGCCCTGCTGGCGGGCGTGGCGGGCCAGCTCGGCTTCGCCGGCACACTGGTGGATCAGCTGGCGCAGGGCTTCATCCAGCAACACCAGCTCGTAGATGCCCTGGCGGCCGCGGTAGCCGCTGTGCTGGCAGGCATCGCACCCTACGGGTTGCCACAATGTCGGTGGGCTCGCCGGGTCCAGCCCGAGGTGGGCGCAGGCTGTGGCGTCCGCCGTGGCTTGCGTCTTGCACCGGGGGCAGAGCAGGCGCACCAGGCGTTGGGCCAGGACGCCCAGCAGCGAAGTGCTGAGCAGGAAGGGTTCGATGCCCATGTCCACCAGGCGGGTGACGGCGCCCACGGCGCTGTTGGTGTGCAGGGTGGAGAGCACCAGGTGGCCGGTCAGCGAGGCCTGAACGGCGATCTCCGCGGTTTCCCGGTCGCGGATCTCGCCGACCATCACCACGTCCGGGTCCTGGCGCAGGATGGCGCGCAGGCCACGGGCGAAGGTCATGTCCACCTTGGTGTTGACCTGGGTCTGGCCGATGCCCGGCAGGTGGTACTCCACCGGGTCTTCGATGGTGAGGATGTTGCGGCTCAGGCTGTTGAGGCTGGCCAGGCCCGCATAAAGGGTGGTGGTCTTGCCCGAGCCGGTGGGGCCGGTGACCAGCAGGATGCCGTGGGGCCGGTGCAGGGCGCCCTCCAGCCGTTCGCGGGTTCCCGTTGCCATGCCCAGGCGGCTAAGGTCCAGGCGCCCGGCCTGCTTGTCCAAGAGGCGCATCACCACCCGTTCGCCGTGGGCCGAGGGCAGGGTGGAGACACGCACGTCCACCTCGTGGCCGGCGATGCGCAGGGCGATGCGGCCGTCCTGGGGGATGCGCTTCTCGGCGATGTCGAGTTTGGCCATCACCTTGATCCGCGACACCAGCAGCCCCGCCAGTTCGCGGCGGGGGCGCAGGACTTCGCGCAACAGGCCGTCCACCCGCAGGCGGACGGAAAGGTGCTGCTCGAAGGTTTCCAGGTGGATGTCCGAGGCCTTGGCCTTCACCGCCTCGCCGAGGATGGCGTTGATCAGGCGGATGATCGGCGCGTCGTCTTCCTGCTCCAGCAGGTCGGTGGTCTGTGGCAGTTGCTCGGCGAGGCTGGCGAGGTCGTCCTGGCTGGCGATCTCGGCGCCCAGGCCCTCGGCCACCTGCATGGCATCGCCGCGACCATCGCGATAACGCTCCGCCAGACGCTGGGCAAAGGCGTCCATGTCGAGTACCAGGCTGCGGCCGACGATGGCGACGTGCCGGCGCACCTCGGCGAGGATCTCCAGTGGCGTGTCCGTCCGGCACACCAGCAGCGGGCCATCCGCGCCCGGCTCCAGCAGTACGCCGTGACGCCGGGCATAGCTGAACGGCAGGGGGGGCAGGGCGCTCATGGGCGCGGTTCCGGCTGGCGCAGGTCCAGCACCGGATCTTTCTTTGATGCGTCGAACAGGCCATGGCTGTCCTTGGGCAGCAGCAGGCGGTTGTCGCCGCGATTGGCTGGGCGCAACTGGCGCAGGTCGTTGTACTTGCGTGCGCTGGCCTGGCTGCCGGCGGCGCTGTCGCGCAGCAGGGTCGGGCGCAGGAAGACCATCAGGTTGGTCTTTTCGTTGACCTCGCGGGTGCTGCGGAACAGCCTGCCCAGCAGCGGGATGTCGCCGAGCAGCGGCACCTTGCTCACCTGGGTCTTGAGGTTGTCCTTGATCAGGCCACCGAGCACGATGATCTGCCCGTCGTCGGCGAGGATGGTGCTTTTCACCGCGCGCTTGTTGGTGACCACATCGCTGGTGCTGATGCCGGCCGGCGTGGTGGCCAGCTCGGAGCTTTCCTGTTCCACCTTCAGCCGCAGCGAGTCGCCTTCGTTGATGTGCGGAGTCACCTTGAGGGTGATGCCGACGTCCTTGCGCTCGACGGTGGTGAAGGGGTTGCTGGCTCCGGCGGTGTCGGTGGTGTAGGAGCCGGTTTGGAAGGGCACGTTCTGGCCGACGAGGATTTCCGCCGTTTCGTTGTCCAGGGTCAGCAGGCTCGGGGTGGATAGCAGGTTGTTGTTGGAGTTGCTGGACAGCGCGGTGACCAGCGCGCCGAAGTTGCGGCTGCCCAGGCCGATGATGGCGCCCTCCGGCAGGTTCGGCAGCTTGTCCTGATTGGCTTTGGCGAGGGTGCCGATAGCCAGGCCCGTGCCGGGGAAGTTGCTGGCGCCGAACCCGTGCTCCCCGCTTCCGGCCCACTGCACGCCGAGGGCGTCGCTGATGTCGCCGCTGACTTCGACGATGGCCGCTTCCACCAGCACCTGGGCGCGCGGCCGGTCGAGCTCGCCGATGACCTTGTCGAGCATTGCCAGCTGTGCTGGCTCGGCCATCAGCACCAGGGCGTTCTGGCTCTTGTCGGCGCTGACCAGCACGCTGCCGGCGGCGCTGCCACCCTCGCTGCCGCGGCCATTGTCCAGATGCTTGCCGATGCCGTTGAGCAGCTCTTCCAGTTGCTTGGCGTCGCTGTGGTGCAGGCGCACGACGCGGGCACTGTCGTTCGCGCTGCCCGGCACGTCGAGGGAGCGGGCCAGTTCGGCCATGCGCTGGCGAGCCTGGGACGGGCCGATGAGGATCACCCGGTTGCTGCGCGCATCGCCGATGGCCTTGGTGTTGCTCGGGCCGTTGCCGTTCTGGGTGACGCTGTCGGTCAGGGTCTTGGCGACGTCGACGGCCCAGGCGTGCTTGAGTTCAAGGGTGCTGAAGGCCGGGTTGCCGGCGCCGTCCAGCTCGCGCACCACCTGGCGGATGCGTTCGACGTTGCTGGCACTGTCGGTCACCACCAGGGCATTGGAGCTGGCCGAGGGCGCCACGTAGGCGTCCGGTGCCACCAGCGGGCGCACCACGGCGGCGACCTCGCTGGAGGTGGCGTTGTGCAGGGTCAGCACTTCGGTGACGAACTCGTCGCCGGCCTTGTCGCTGGCGCGGGTCTTGGCGTCGGCGACCGGGACGATCAGCACCCGGTCACCCTGGTCCAGGGCTGCGAAACCCTGGCTGCGCAGCACGGTGAGGAACAGCGAGTAGATGCCGGCCTGGTCCATGGCGGTGGAGGACTGCACCGTCACCCGCCCACTCATGCGTGGGTCGAGCACCATGGTTTTACCGGTGATGTCGCCCACCTCGCTGACCAGGTCGCGCAGTTCCGCATCCTTCATGTTCAGGGTCCACTGGCGTTCATCGCCCTTGGCGGCCAGTGTTGGCAGCGGGGTGAGCAGGGTGCCGAGCATCAGCAGGGCGCCCGTGAGTCGGGTCAGGTTCATGGCGTTGGTCTCTACCGGGTAGGTCAGGGCGCGGCGCGCGGCGCCAGCAGGCGCTCCGGGACACGGGGAAAGGACAGCCGTTGTTCGCGACCGCCCAGTTGGATCAGTACATGGTCGGGATGCACCGCCTTGAGCCGCGCACCGCCGGGCAGGCGGTCGCCGAGGCGGTAGAAGGCGCTACCCTCGGGCGACTCGATCAGCGCGCGGGACAGCACCGCGTGGTCGTCACTGAGGCTGGCCAGCAGGGTCAGCGCGACCGCGTGCGGGCTGGCATCCAGCGGTTCCGACGGTACCGCGCCGAACAGTTCGGCGATGGTGTACTGGTCCAGCGCATGGTGAGTCGGAGCTGATCGGTCTACCGATGCGATCGCTGGGTCGGGTGGTGTATCCATTGCCTGCCAGTAGTTCCAGCCCTGCACACCGAGCCAGGCCAGCCAGGCACTCAGCGCAATGATGCCAACGGGAATCAGGCCTCGCTGCGCCAGTAGGGGAAGAATGCGCGGCATGGTGATCACACGGCCATGCGTTGCAGCACGCCGTGTCCACGCCACTGGTGCACTGCCACGGCGGCAACGTGGCCGATCACCAGCAGGGCCAGGGCGATGCAGCTGTAGCGGTGGGTTGTGTCGAAGAATTCGATCAATACCGGCTCACTGAGAGGCTGCGGCAGCACCAGCAGGTCGAAGACGCTGATGGGACGGTCCATCATCAGTACGCCGGTCAGCAGCACGACGGCGATGGTCACATAGAGCGCCAGGTGTCCGGCTTGGGCCAGCAGATGGGCGAGCCGGCTGTCGTGGGCTTGTCCATGGGGCGCCGGGTGGGCCAGGAGGTAGAACAGGCGCAGGCCGAAGAGGGGGATCAGCAGTGTGGTCAGCGAGACATTGATGAAGGCGATGGCGTTCTTGACTGGCTCGGGCAGGTGCGTCATCGAATTGAGGAAGCCACTGGCTGTGGCCCAGATGATCACCACGGCGAAGCACCAGTGCAGCAGCCGGCGCGGCTTCGAATAGCGTTCGGAAGTCATGTCGGTTCCCCGGCGGGAGCGTGGCGCCGGGGCGCCACGCTCGTTCAGGTTGCGGGAGGGGTTACTTGCGGATCCAGGCCTGCGACCAGAACTGGCCTACGCCGGGTTCGAAGTGGTTGGCGCTCGGGCTCCACTGCGGGCAGTAGCTGCCTTGCGGGAACGGTTTGCACTCGTAGATGTTGCCGTCCTTGGCCAGGACGCGGACACCAGCGCGGTAGCTCTTCACTCCGTCGGGGAATACGTAGTCGTACTTGGCTGCACCGCCGCCGTTACCGCCTTCTTCCTTGAGGGTGAAGTGGTGGGTCTTCTGCAGCAGTTCGCCTTTCTCCGGCTTGGCCACCACCACCAGGTCGTATTCACCGGCCTGGACGTTCTTCAGCGGCAGGCTGAAGTGCGGCATGTTGTTGCCGGCCTCGCCCTGCTGGTAGGCGATGCTCTCACCCTTGGCGTTGAACACAGTGGCGTCGATGGTGTACTTGCCGCCCTGAGCGATGGCATTGAAGTGCAGTTCGGTGGCACCGTTTTTCAGGGTGTAGCTGTCGTTGAGGCTGGACAGGCTGAGTGCGGCCGGAATGCTCGGCTGCTCCTTCTGGATTTCCACGCGGACCACATCGCTACCGGCTTTGGTGTAGATGTTGTTGGTGCCGTAGTTCGGTACCACCTTGCCGTCGGCGTTGAGCTGGCCCATCAGGTAGCCGGCGTTGGCCAGGTTGGCCTTCTGCGCCAGCAGGTAGGGCCAGGTGTTGGCCTGGGCCTGCTGGGCGTTGTCGATGCTCAGCACGGTCTTGCGGTTGGCCTGCTCACCGGCGTTGGTGAAGACGCGGGTCATCACCTTGTCGCCGATGCTCAGGGCTTCCGGCTGGACGGCGCCGATGGTGTTCCATTCGGTCGGCGGCGCGCCCTTGTTGTCGATGTTCACGTCGATGGCCTGGTAGAAGGTCGCCGCGGTGTCGGCGATTTTCCAGGTGGCCAGGATCACGTGGTAGCCGCTGCGGTCGGCCGGGATATTCACCTTGTGCGTGGTGCGGGTGCCGGACGACGGCCGCGCGCCGTTGGCATTCTCGTGCAGCAGGGGCTTGGACTCGAAGGAATCGCGGGTCAGCGGCTGGTTCGGGTTCCAGTCTTTCTTGGTGATGTAGAACTGGTAGTAGGCGGTGGCATGGCCGGCGGTGTAGCGCCAGGTGAAGTCGTTCATGCCCGGTTTGATGGTGGTTTTCTGCCAGCGGGTCGCCGACTGCTCGTTCAGCTTGGCGAAGCCCTTGATGCCACCGGAGGGGATGGTGCCGTCAGCCGGACCGCATTTGGTGAAATCGTCTGCGCAGAAGCGGCCCTTGTAGTGATGGCTGACGCTCGGCGAGTACTCGATGCTTTGTGGTTCCCATGCTACGGAACCGCAGTCCTTGTTCAGGTTGCCGCCGGACGCGGCACACATGTAGGCACGGGATTTCGGGCTGTCGATGTAGCCGTGGGCGGAGGCCTGCTGGGCGCCGAGTGCGGCGAGCCCGAGGGCGGCTGCCAGCGGCAGCATGCGCGCTGCCAGGGGGCGGGTGGAGTGGTTCATCGAATTACCTTTTTTGGAGTTGGAAATGTCCATTGGGGTGCCCTGGGTGCCTTGTCGGCGGCAGATGGGGCTACCGCTGATGGGGTCGTTCCGGGCTGGCGCAGAATGCCCGTGCGGCCTGTGCGGCCCCATTGGACGAGTCAGAAAACGCGGGGATGGGCGGGCCAGGCGGGTGTCAGACGGCCGACCCTGGCTCCTGGCCGAGTTGCTGCAGCAGCGCTTCGAGGCTCGCCAGGACCTGCGACTGCTGCGCATGAAGGGCGGCGGGACCGCGTTCCAGGGCCGGCTGCAAGCCCTGGCAGGCATGCATGAGCCCCGGCGCATCGATGGTGCAGGCCAGACCGCTCAAGCGATGCGCCACCTGCCCCACGGCCTCGGGGTCGTCCGCCGGCAGCGGCGTTCGCAGGCGCTGCCGCTCCTGGGTCAGGCTGCTGCGCAGTTCGCTGAGCAGCCTGTCGAGCAGCGCCGGTTCGATGCCCTGCAGGCCTTCGAGGTGGGACAGGTCGAAGCCCTGGCCGGCGCTTGCCCCGGCCGGTTCCCGGTCGATCATCGGCAGCGCGCCGCCCAGCGCGCCGCGCAGGCGGGCGAGAGTCACTGGCTTGATCATCAGCTCGTCCATGCCAGCCTCCCGGCAGCGCGACTCTTCCCCGCTCAGGGCGCTGGCGGTGTAGCCGATGATCCGCATCGGCGTCGTGCCGTGCGCCGCTTCGCGGGCGCGTACCGTGCGGGTCAGCGTATAGCCGTCCATGCGCGGCATGTTGCAGTCGCTGATCAGCACGTCGAAGTGGCGTTCCTGGCAGGCGCGCAGCGCCGCTTCGCCGTCGCTGACGAAGGTTCCGCGATGGCCGAGGCTGGCCAGTTGTTGCTGGAGGACCAGGCCGTTTGTGGGCACGTCGTCGACGATCAATACTTCGAGCCCGGTTGTGCCCGTTGCCGCCGGCTGGACAGGCGGCGGTGTCGCATCGTGACCAGCGGGAATCCAGTCCAGCGGCAGTTCCAGGTTCATCCGGCAGCCCTGGCCAGGTTGGCTTTCCAGCCAGATGCGTCCCCCCATGAGGTCGGTCAGGTGACGGCAGATGCTCAGGCCCAGCCCTGAGCCGCCGTACTCGTTGGGGGCCTCGGCGTGCGCCTGCCGGTAGGCGTCGAAAATGCGCGGCTGGATCTGTGCCGGGATGCCGATGCCGCTGTCGCTGACCTGGACCCTCAGCAGGCTCCTGCCCGGTGGTTGTTCAAGCGCTTCGGCACGCAGGGTCACGTGACCCTGGTGGGTGAACTTGAGCGCGTTGCCGAGCAGGTTGTGCAGCACCTGGCGCAGGCGCAGCGGGTCCAGCAGTCCATGCCGGGCGGGTGGGAGCGCGCAGTGCAGCCTGAGGTCCAGACCTTTTTCCCGCGCCTGGGCGGCGAACAGGTCGAGGCTGCCCCTGAGCAGCGTTTCGAGGTCGGTGGGCTGCGGCGCCGGCTGCATCTGCCCGGACTCGATCTTGTCCAGGTCGAGGATGTTGCCGATCAGGTCAATCATCGAATGGGCCGACTGCTGGGCGATAAGCAGGTTCTCCGAGGGCGTGGCGCAGCGCGTGGTTTCCAGTTCCAGCAGTCCGACCAGGGCATTGAGTGGAGTGCGCAGTTCGTGGCTCATGGTGGCGAGGAACCGGCCTTTGGCGGCACTGGCGTCGAGCGCCGCCTGCTGCGCCTCGCGCAGGCGGTCTTCCAGGTGCTTGCGGTCGCTGATGTCGATCCAGCCGCCGAGCAGGCCCTGCAGGGAACCTCTGGCGCTGTAGAAGGGCACCAGCCAGTGGTAGACGTGGAAGGATTGCCCGGCGCTCTCGATGCGGCAGTCGAAGTAGCGCGGCTGGCGATGCTGCAGCAGCTGCTGGTATTCCGTCGCCAGCAGCTCCACCAGTTCGGGAGGGGCGAAGGGCAGTTGCTGGACGCGAGTGCCGCGTAACTCTTCCAGGGAACTGCCGAAAAAGTTCTCGTAGGCGCGGTTGCAGGTAATTAGACACCCGTCCAGGTCGCGGACGTAGAGCGGCGTCGGCAGGCCATTGAGCAGGGAGAACTGGAAAGCCAGCTGGTCGCACAGCTGGTCCTGGGCGGTCCGGCGCTCGCTGACCTGGACCTGCAGGCGCCAGTTCCACAGCAGCGACGGCACGACGATCCAGGACACCAGCAGAAAGGCATGCCAGAAGGGGTGCGATGGCGGGCTGTCGTCCTGTCCGGGCGCCACCAGCGGATGGGCCGGGTCCAGCTGCAATTGCGCCGCGTCGTAGGACGGCACGGCATCGCTGGCCAGTGCGGTCGCCGGGATTGGCAGCAGGCAGGCGCAGCAAAGCACCAGGCGCGCGAGCAGCCTGTGGTGATTGGGCATGTCGGTCTCCGGCGGGGGGCGTCAGGCGAGGCCGTGTTCCTGGATGTAGAGGAACAGGGCGGCGTTGGTGTCCAGGCCGAGCTTGCGCATGGCGCTGGTCTTCTGGGCGCTGATGGTCTGCTTGGTGCGCATCAGGCGCTGGGCGATCTCACCGACGCCGAGGCCGGCGCCGTAGAGGCGCAGCACCTCCACCTCGCGGGGCGAGAGCTGTTCCGGCTGCGCCAGGGGCTTGCCGCATCCTGCCTCGCCGATGTCCAGCAGGTGGCGGATCGAGGGTGACAGGTAGGTCGCGCCGGGGCGGGCACGAATGGCCCGCGGCAGGTCGTTGAGCAGCCCGCGCTTGCTCACCAGCCCCTGCACGCCCTGGCGCAGCACCGAGGCGATCAGCGCCGGGTTGTTGAGCATGGTGACGACGATGATCTTCAGCGCCGGATAGTGCCGACGGAGCCGCTGGATCAGGTGCAGGCCGTCGACCTGGCCGCTGTCGGGCATCATCAGGTCGGTCACCAGCAGGTCACAGGGCTGGCGGTCGAGTTGTTCGAACAAACCGTCGACACACTGCGCCTCGCCCACCACTGCGAGGTCGTCGCAGGTGCTGAGCAGGGCACGCATGCCGATCAGTGTGATGGGGTGGTCATCGACAATGACGATTCGGGTCTGCATGAAGGGAGCGCCTCGGTATCCATCGAGAAGTAGCTTTGCGGCGAAGACCGCGCAGGGGCGGTCTCGCAGGCGATGGGAGGCATCTTAAGGGGCGCCGGAAGTCGGTCTGGTGGGGCGTCCATCCCGGACTACTCTGCTCTGGGAAATTTCCTACATTTGGCGAACCGAGGCAGATGGCTGCGAGCGCTGTTGTAGATACCGTCTTGTTTTTTACTTCGCAATAGCCAGTTTGGGATCAAACGGCTCGCCTGATTTAAGCACGCCATAAGCGATGCATAGCAGCTTGCGCATGGCTGCGCAGACGATCTGTTTGCCGGCCTTACCGGCGCCGCGCATGCGCTCGGCCAGCGCGCGGATAGCTGGGTTGTAGGTCAGGGATACGACGGCTGGCAGATAGAGTCCTGCGCGCAACCTGGCAGAGCCCATCCGCGAGATACGAACATGGCCCTTGAGCGTGCCTGAGTCTTGCAACTTCGGGTTCAGTCCTGCAAAGGCGGTGACCGCTCGACTGTCCTCAAAGCGCTGGATATCGCCAAGCTCGGCCAGCAAGAGTCCCGCGGTTCGGTCTGCAATGCCATCGATGCTCTTGAGCAGGTTCCGCTGCCCCTTGAGATCATCGTTGTCGTCGAAGTGTTTTTCGATCGCCGCCAGCGTGTCCTGGATCTGTTGGCGGATGTGCTTGAGCATCGACTGAATCAATTCAATAGCTTTGTCATCATGCGTCACATCCAGACGGTTTTGCTCCATCTGCTCCAGCTCCTGAAGATCTTTCAGGCGGTGCGTAAGTGCTCTGAGGCGGCGAATCTTCGGCTTTTCAGGCTCCCAGGCACGCAGCTTGTCCTGATGCCTGCGGCCGTACTCTGCAATCATCTTGGCATCGACCTTGTCGGTCTTCACGCGCTGCAACTGGCTACTGGCGTAACGCGCCGTCTGGCTAGGGTTTAGCACGCAGACCTTGTAACCCCGTCCGTACAGCCATTGGGCAAGGGCCTCGTGGTAAATACCTGTCGCTTCCATCACGACCCAGGCCTGCGGCTCTGCGTACTTGCTCAACCACTGCTGCAAAACTTCGAAGCCGCCCTGGTCATTGCCCAGCTTGGCCTTGGTGCGGTACTTGCCGTTGGCTTGCAAGGTGGCGATATCGAATGTGTGCTTGGCAATATCAATGCCGACAACAACTCCCATCATGTTCTCCTGTGAAGGGCTGATCGTCACTGCATCCGTCCTACCTTGTTGATGCGAGCTCAAAGCTCTGGATACCGTTCGGACTTACTGGATGAGTGCGGAGGAGCGCAGCGCAATCTACGTTACAAGCTCGAGGCTTTAGGGTGGACACGGCTTGCGGTTCCTCCCCCGATGATCAGTCGGGGACTATCGCCTCTGAGGAGGCTCAAGTCGAGATACAAGGGTGGACAGCGCTTTTCTGTCCACCAGACGGAACCCGCCATGACACCGATGGTGGATAGAAACTACGTAGCCGCTGCGCGCCTCTTAGAACCTGTTTACGATCTCGCGAGCTAGAGAAGAACAAGGCGCAACGACCAACGGGAGTAACAGCCGCAGGCTGGCCCGAAGGGGGAGCGCCAGCGAATCAAATGGCTGAGGAAGCGGACTGGGCTCGCACTCGAGTTTACGAGTTGTAAATGAGCATTACTCGCTCCGCTCGCCCTTCGGGCCGCGCTAAAGCGCGTTAGCCGCAAGCGGCTTTACGAAGCCATTTTCAACGCAGTTACTCCGACGCACAGCAGATCGTAAACAGGTTCTTACTTCACCAGGCGCGCATCCAGGCTGTTCTGCGCCAGGCGCTTCGCCTGGTCCTCGGTCATGCCCAGGTGCTCGTGCAGGGCGGTGAAGTTCTCGGTGACGTAGCCGCCGAAATAGGCCGGGTCGTCGGAGTTCACTGTCACCTTCACGCCGCGTTCCAGCATCTCGAGGATGTTGTGCTGGCGCATGTGCTCGAACACGCAGAGCTTGATGTTGGACAGCGGGCAGACGGTCAGCGGGATCTGCTCGTCGATAATGCGCTGCATCAGGCGCTCGTCCTCGATGGCGCGCACGCCGTGGTCGATACGCTCGATCTTGAGCAGGTCCAGGGCTTCCCAGATGTATTCCGGCGGGCCTTCTTCGCCTGCGTGGGCAACGGTGAAGAAGCCCTCGGCGCGGGCACGGTCGAACACGCGCTGGAACTTGCTCGGCGGGTGGCCTTTCTCCGAACTGTCCAGGCCTACGGCGATAAAGGCGTCGCGGTAGGGCAGGGCCTGGTCGAGGGTTTTCTGCGCCTCTTCCTCGGAAAGGTGGCGCAGGAAACTGAGGATCAGCCCGGAGCTGATGCCGAGCTGCTCGCGGCCGTCTTCCAGGGCCTGGCGGATGCCGGACAGCACCACCTCGAAGGGGATGCCCCGGTCGGTGTGGGTCTGCGGGTCGAAGAAGGGCTCGGTGTGGATCACGTTCTGCGCCTTGCAGCGTTGCAGGTAGGCCCAGGTCAGGTCGTAGAAATCCTGCTCGGTGCGCAGCACGTCGGCACCGGCGTAGTAGAGGTCGAGGAATTCCTGCAGGTTGTTGAAGGCGTACGCCTTGCGCAGGGTTTCCACGTCGGCCCAGGGCAGGGTGACCTTGTTGCGTTCGGCCAGGGCGAACAGCAGTTCGGGTTCCAGCGAGCCCTCAAGGTGCAGGTGCAGTTCAGCCTTGGGCAGGGCATTGAGCCAGTCGTACATGGTGGTTTCTCGTCATCAGGCGGGGATGTCGGAAAGTTTAACTGGCTGGATGGGAAAGTGCTGAGCGGCTGCCGCGCCGGCTCTTTGTGGGGGCGAATGAATTCGCCCCCACAGGTTCATCAGGGAAGTTTTTGGCTGTTTATTGATCACTCGCCTGCAAGTGCCGTGGCTTATGGGCTGCGGCGGATATTCCCAAGCTTATCCACAGTTTTTTCCCCGCTGGACGTGGACAAGGGTGGCCACGGCGATGGCCAACTGCGCAGCCTTGGTGCGCGTTGGAAAGCACCGCAAATCAGTTGCTTATCTTTGGTGCAGGAGACAACCAGGGGATTGGGCAAAAAGCGAACAATTCTCGCTAAGCCGCGCCGCAGCGGAACTCCAGCGAGGAGTCCACGAGTTATCCACAGCCGGCTCCACAGAAATTGTGGGTGGGATTCGGAGCGGGTCCATTCTGTAGGGTGCGCTGCGCGCACCAGGGATTCCGGGCCAGGGCTTGGTGCGCATGGCGCACCCCACGGCATGACTACGTCGCCTTACAGCCTTTTCACTTCCAGCCGTCCCCGGCTGATGTCCCGCAGGGCCTGTTCCAGCCCGGCGATGCGGTCATCGGGCAGGGCCAGGACCAGCTCGGCACCTTCGGCATCGAAGCTTTCACTTTCCACCAACGCTTCGAACTCGGCGAGGCGTGCCTTGAGCAGGGGCAGTTCGGCGAAACCGGGATGGCAGCTGATGCGGCTGCGCGCCACCAGTTCCACGCGCTCGCCGCCTTGCAGGCATTTGGCGGCGCTGCCGCCGTAGGCGCGGGCGAGGCCGCCGGTGCCGAGCTGGATGCCGCCGTAATAGCGGATCACCAGAACGGCCACCTGATCACAGTCCTGGCCTTCAATGGCGGCAAGTATCGGGCGGCCGGCCGTGCCGCCGGGCTCGCCGTTGTCGCTGAAGCGGTACTGGTTGCCCAGCTTCCAGGCCCAGCAGTTATGGGAGGCGCCCGCTTCGGACAGGCGTGCGATGAAGGCTTGCGCTTCCTCCACGCTGGTCACTGGCGCGGCGTGGGCGACGAAGCGGCTCTTCTTGATTTCCTCGCGGTATTCGGCGGGAGCGGACAGCGTGAATGGCATCAGGTGGTCACGGGCGGCGTCAGGCCGCAGCCTTTGAGGATGATCTGGATGAGGTTCTGCGTCGCCGCTTCGAAGTCGTCCTTCGTCAGGCGCTTGCGGCCGGTGACGCGGCAGATCTGGGTATTGAAGTCGGCATAGTGCTGGGTGCTGCCCCAGAGCAGGAAGATCAGATTGACCGGGTCCACCGGGTCCATCTTGCCGGCAGCGATCCAGGCTTCGAACACGCCCGCACGGCCCTTGAACCAGGTGCGGTAGTCCTGATCGAAGTGGGCCTCCAGGCAACCGCCGCCGCTGATGATCTCCATGGCGAAGATCTTCGACGCCAGCGGGTGGCGGCGGGAGAACTCCATCTTGGCGCGGATGTAGCGCGCCAGCGCTTCGGCCGGGTCGTCCTCGGCGGTCAGGGTGTTGAAGGTGCTGTCCCAGAGTTCCAGGTGGTTGCTCAGCACCGCGATGTACAGCCCCAGCTTGTTGCTGAAGTAGTAGTGCAGATTGGCCTTGGGCAACCCCGCGCGCAGAGCGATGGTGTTCATGCTGGTGCCCTTGAATCCGTGGCGGGCGAACTCTTCTTCCGCAGCGGCGAGTATCAGCTCTTCATTTTTCTGACGGATACGGCCAGCGGGTTTCGCGGAAGGGTTCAGGCTATGGGCGGGCACCAGTGAGGTCATAGGCTTCCAGATTCTGAGAGGGGTTGGCGACTGCACTGATAACTCAGGTTGGCGTGTCCGACAAGCCAAAACTGTAGCGCTGGTCAGGTTTTTCGCGGGATTTTCCAGGGCTGCACCCGTATGGGGCTGGAATGCAGCGTTTCGCACTGCTGGCGGTCAGGTATCGCATGAGTGCCGTAGGGTGCGCCATGTGTTCAGAAGTCTCGCGCGCAGGTTCCGGTGCGCGCAGCGCACCCTACGCAGGGGCCGCTCTGGGCGACGCGCCGTTTATCAACTGGTGGCGGCCAGTGCTTCCAGGAAGCTCTCCAGCACCAGGTGCGGCCGTCGTCCCTTGCGGGTCACCGAGGCCAGGGACAAGTCATAGAAACGGCTCGCCGGCTTCAATGCCCGCAGCCGTCCCTGCTGCACCCAGAAGCTGGCGTAGTGGTCCGGCAGGTAGCCGATGTAGCGCCCGGTGAGGATCAGGAAGGCCATGCCCTCGCGGTCCGAGGCGCTGGCCGTGTTGTTCAGCACCTGATAGTGGGCCTGGATCTCCGCGGGCAGGCGGAAGGTGGGGGCGATGGCGTCTTGCTCGTTCAGGCGCTCGTCGCTGAGCTGGGTGTCATCGGCATAGAACAGGGGGTGGCCCACGGCGCAGTAGAGCAGCGACCGTTCGCTGTACAGCGGCTGGTACTCCAGGCCGGAGAGGGCCGCGGTCTGCGGCACCACGCCGACGTGCACGCGGCCATCGAGCACGCCTTGCTCCACTTCGCTGGGGGGCGTCATGCGGATGTTGATCTGCACATCCGGCCCACGTTCCTTCAGCCGCGACAGCGCGTGGGTGATGCGCATGTGCGGCAAGGTCACCAGATTGTCGGTGAGGCCGATGTTCAGCTCGCCGCGCAAGTGCTGGTGCAGGCCGTTGACCTCGGTGCGGAAGGTTTCCAATGCCGCCAGCAACTGCATGGACGACTGGAACACCTCGCGGCCTTCCTCGGTCAGGGCGAAACCGGCGCGCCCGCGTTGGCACAGGCGCAGGCCGAGGCGTTGCTCCAGATCGCTCATCTGCTGGCTGATGGCCGAACGGCCGATGCCCAGCACGTTCTCGGCGGCGGAGAAACCGCCACATTCCACCACGCTGCGGAAGATGCGCAGCAGACGGATATCGAAATCGCTGACTTGCGCCAGCGGCTCGGGGCGACGGGTACTCATGGTTTAGCGGCCTCTAACCTAAAGATTCGAAAAGTTGGATTTTCGTGACTTTATGCCCGTGGCAATGTCCGCAGCAAGTCGCTCGTCGTTCCTCAGAACAAGACCAATCCGAGGCCATACATGAATATGCCGCAGACCGCCCAACTTCCCCTGGCCAGCCAGCTCAAGCTCGACGCCCACTGGATGCCTTTCTCCGCCAACCGCAACTTCCAGCGCGACCCGCGTTTCATCGTCGGCGCCGAAGGCAGCTGGCTGATCGATGAACAGGGCCGTCGCGTGTACGACAGCCTCTCCGGCCTGTGGACCTGCGGCGCCGGCCACTCCCGCAAGGAAATCCAGGAAGCCGTGGCCAAGCAGCTCGGCACCCTCGATTACTCCCCGGCATTCCAGTACGGCCACCCGCTGTCCTTCCAGCTGGCCGAGAAGATCGCCAACCTGACTCCCGGTGAACTGAACCATGTGTTCTTCACCGGCTCCGGCTCCGAGTGCGCCGACACCGCCATCAAGATGGCCCGTGCCTACTGGCGCCTGAAAGGCCAGCCGCAGAAGACCAAGCTGATCGGCCGCGCCCGTGGCTACCACGGCGTGAACGTTGCCGGCACCGCGCTCGGCGGCATCGGCGGCAACCGTAAGATGTTCGGCCAACTGATGGACGTCGACCACCTGCCGCACACCCTGCAGCCGGGCCTGGCCTTCACTAAGGGCGCAGCCGAAACCGGCGGCGTGGAACTGGCCAATGAGCTGCTGAAGCTGATCGAACTGCATGACGCCTCCAACATCGCCGCCGTGATTGTCGAGCCGATGTCCGGCTCCGCTGGCGTGATCGTGCCGCCGGCGGGTTACCTGCAGCGCCTGCGCGAAATCTGCGATGCCAACAACATCCTGCTGATCTTCGACGAAGTGATCACCGCCTTCGGCCGCATGGGCACGATGACCGGCGCCGAGTACTTCGGCGTAACCCCGGACCTGATGAACGTGGCCAAGCAGATCACCAACGGCGCCATCCCGATGGGCGCGGTGATCGCCAGCCGCGAGATCTACCAGACCTTCATGGGCCAGGCGACGCCCGAGTACGCCGTCGAGTTCACCCACGGCTACACCTACTCCGCGCACCCGGTCGCCTGCGCCGCCGGCCTGGCCGCCTTGGACCTGCTGGAGAAGGAAAACCTGGTACAGCAATCCGCCGAACTGGCCCCGCACTTCGAGAAGGCCATCCACGGCCTGAAGGGTGCCAAGCACATCATCGACATCCGCAACTGCGGCCTGGCCGGTGCCCTGCAACTGGCCCCGCGTGACGGCGACGCCATCGTGCGTCCGTTCGAAGCCGGCATGGCCCTGTGGAAGGCTGGCTTCTACGTGCGCTTCGGTGGCGACACCCTGCAGTTCGGCCCGACCTTCAACGCCAAGCCGGAAGAACTGGACCGCCTGTTCGACGCTGTCGGCCAGGCCCTGCAAGGCGTGGCTTGATGAGCCAGCGACCACAGGCCGTCCCGACCGTACAAGTGGACAACGACGAGGTGATCGTCACCGAGTGGCGCTTCGCCCCCGGTGCCGAAACCGGCCGCCACCGCCACGGTTATGACTATGTGGTGGTGCCGATGACCAACGGCACCCTGCTGCTGGAAACCTCGGAGGGCGATAAACACGCCCCCCTGGTGGCCGGCCAGAGCTACTTCCGCAAGGCTGGCGTCGAACACAACGTGATCAACGCCAGCGACCACGAAGTGGTTTTCGTGGAAACCGAAATCAAATGATTTTCCCCCCTCTCCTTTCAGGGAGAGGGCCGGGGAGAGGGTAACGCTCTTCCCGGGAGTCACCAGACAATAGCCCTACAAGAGACCCCACCCATGACCCTTATCCCGCACCTGATCAACGGCGAGCGCATTTCCCAGGATGAGCGCAGCGCAGACGTGTTCAACCCGTCCACCGGCGAATCCACCCGCAAGGTGGGCCTGGCCAGCCGCGCCACCGTGCAGCAGGCCATCGACGCAGCCAAGGCGGCCTTCCCGGCCTGGCGCAATACCCCGCCGGCCAAGCGTGCCCAGGTGCTGTTCCGCTTCAAGCAACTGCTGGAGCAGAATGAAGCCGTCATTTCCAAGCTGATCAGCGAAGAGCACGGCAAAACCCTGGAAGACGCTGCCGGTGAACTCAAGCGCGGCATCGAGAACGTCGAGTACGCCTGCGCCGCCCCGGAAATCCTCAAGGGCGAATACAGCCGCAACGTCGGCCCGAACATCGACGCCTGGAGCGACTTCCAGCCGCTGGGCGTGGTGGCCGGCATCACCCCGTTCAACTTCCCGGCCATGGTGCCGCTGTGGATGTACCCGCTGGCCATCGCCTGCGGCAACACCTTCATCCTCAAGCCCTCCGAGCGCGACCCGAGCTCCACACTGCTGATTGCCGAACTCTTCCAACAGGCCGGCCTGCCCAAGGGCGTACTGAACGTGGTGCACGGCGACAAGGAAGCCGTGGACGCGCTGATCGAAGCGCCGGAAGTGAAGGCGCTCAGCTTCGTCGGCTCGACGCCGATCGCCGAGTACATCTATGCCGAAGGCACCAAGCGCGGTAAGCGCGTGCAGGCCCTGGGCGGTGCGAAGAACCACGCCGTGCTGATGCCCGACGCGGACCTCGACAACGCCGTCAGCGCGCTGATGGGCGCCGCCTACGGCTCCTGCGGCGAGCGCTGCATGGCCATCTCCGTGGCCGTGTGCGTGGGCGACCAGATCGCCGATGCCCTGGTGGACAAGATCGTTCCGCAGATCAAGGCCCTGAAGATTGGTGCCGGCACCAACTGCGGCCTGGACATGGGCCCGCTGGTCACCGCCGCCGCCCGTGACAAGGTGGTCGGCTACATCGACGACGGCGTGGCCGCTGGTGCCAAGCTGGTGGTGGACGGCCGTGGCTACCGCGTGGCCGGTCATGAAGACGGCTACTTCGTCGGCGGCACCCTGTTCGACAACGTCACCGCCGACATGCGCATCTACCAGGAAGAAATCTTCGGCCCGGTGCTCTGCATCGTCCGCGTCGGCAGCCTGGAAGACGCCATGCAGCTGATCAACGACCACGAATACGGCAACGGCACCTGCATCTTCACCCGCGACGGTGAAGCCGCTCGCCTGTTCTGCGACGAGATCGAAGTGGGCATGGTCGGCGTCAACGTGCCGCTGCCGGTGCCGGTCAGCTACCACAGCTTCGGCGGCTGGAAGCGCTCGCTGTTCGGCGACCTGCACGCCTACGGCCCGGACGGCGTGCGCTTCTACACCCGTCGCAAGGCCATCACCCAGCGCTGGCCGCAGCGCGCCAGCCACGAGGCGGCGCAGTTCGCCTTCCCGAGCAATGGTTGAGTGATGCGTTGATATGAAGAGCCCCGGCGATTGCCGGGGCTTTTTCGTCTGAGCGCCTCATGCGGACTGGCTTGTACGGGCGAAGTCGATGATCGCCTGGATCGCCCCACGGGCCTGGGGACTGTTGTGCCAACAGGTCGACCCCATCATCTGCGATATCTGTTTCGTCAGGTCGGCCGCTTCAAAGCTGGCCAGTTGCTCCAGGGAGCGGAAGCCGATCTGCTCAAGCCGGTTCACCACCGTCGGGCCGACGCCTTTCAGCTTCACTAGTTGGGCGCGGGTTTCTACGGGAAAGCCGGCGATGTCCTTGTCGGTCATGGTGTTCTCCTTGAGTGCCCTTGCGTGGGCAATGATGGGTATCGCGTCGCTCCACCGCATCCTACGAACTGTGTCTCCCGGTTGGGCCGTGGAGCCTCGCCTGACTTGTCCTGAAATACAGGTGCTCGCGTCGTAGGATGGCGCGGGCGGCGTTCCGCTAGAGCGAAGCGAAACCCATCACGGGCGGTGACACGCGGTTACCTGTTCAGGCGCCGGGCGTCGAAGGCGTCGCGGGCCTGGAAGGCGCTGTAGGTCATCTGCGCGGCGAGCAGTCCGGCGAGGCCGAAGGTGCGGGTCAGGCCGAACCGCTTGAAGCCGCCAGGAATCGGGATGGATCGGGCGATGGCGTCCGCCAGGACCTCGCCGGCCACCGTGGTCGGCGCCATGCCATGGCCGCCGAAGCCGATGGCGTGCCAGATGCCGTCATCGTCCTGGCCGATCTGCGCCATCTGGTGACGGCCATAGCTCATCAGTCCACCCCAGGCGTACTGGATTTCAACGTCTTCCAGTTGGGGATAGACCGACACGAGGTCTGCCTTGAGCAGGCTGGCAATGGCCTCCGGGCCGCGATCGAGCACCGAGATGCGCCCGCCCCAGAGAATCCGGCTGTCCTGCAGCGGCCGGTAGTAGTCGAAGGCGAAGCGCGTGTCGTAGACCGCCGACTCGCAGCCGACGGCGTCTTTCAGTCTTGAGCCCAATGGCTCGGTGGCGACCACATAGGTGGCGATGGGCAGCACGGCCCGTTCGACAGGGCGATAGACGCCGCGCGCGTAACCGCCGCCCGAGAAGACGACATGCTCGGCATGCACTTCACCGCCTTGGGTTTTCACGACGTATTTGCCGCCACGCTTTTCAATGGCCAGGGCAGGGGAGTGCTCGTGGATGCGCACACCGAACCCGGCCACAGTACGGGCAACGCCGCCGACGTATTTGAGCGGATGGAAGTGGAAGGCGTTGCGCTCCAGCAGGCCACCGAAATAGCGCTCGGTCCTGAGCATCTCTCTCAGCTGGCCGGGCGGAAGGTATTCCCAGTCCACCCCATAGGCTTCTTTCATCAACGCACGGGGCGTTTCAAGGCGGGCCGGGTCGTTGAACCAGTTGGCGAGGATCACGCCCTTGTCTATCAGGTCGCAGTCGATGCCGTACAGCCTGACTCGGGTGCGGATCAGCTCGACGGCATCGATCGTCAGTTGGTAGAGCCGGCGTGCTTCCTGGGCTCCCAGGGTGGCGAGGAGGTCGGCATTGCCCAGGCTGTAGCCGCCGAAGACGAAGCCGCCATTACGCCCCGAGGCTCCGTGGCCGACGCTGTGGGATTCCAGCACCACCACATCGGAGACGCCGCGCTCGGCCAGCCCGAGCGCCGTCGACAGGCCAGCCAGGCCCCCGCCGAGGATGCATACCCGGGCGTCGGTCCGGCCGGAATGGATGGGGTAGGCGGCCCTTGTGACCGTGGCTTCGTAGTAGGTCTTGAGGAAGTTGGTGTTCATCAGTCATTCCGCTCGGTGGCATCCTGTTGCTTGTTGAACGACTGTTTAGCTTGGCCGTGGGAGGGAGGGCAACCGAATTATCCTCCGCATGTCAGTCCCTGGCGGAATGACCGTCGCGGCTTCGATCCGCAGGAGCGAGCTTGTTCGCGAACGTACCGCTTCATTCGCGAGCAAGCTGGCGCCTACGGCTACTTCCCGGCCTTGCGATTGCGCACGTAGAGCGATTCGCCGCCGCTGGCACTGCTGCCGCGCACCTGGAGTTCGAAGCGCTTGTTCTGGCCCTTGATCAGGTCGCTGAGTTTGCGGAAGCCGTAAAGGCGGGCGTCGAACTCCGGGCGCAGCTTCGTGATGTTCTGGCCGAGGGCGCCGAGCTGAATCCAGCCGTCCTCATCAGAGAGGTCGTCGATGAGCTTGGCGATGAAGTCCACCGGCACCTTCTGAGCCTTGGGCTTGGCGGCTCTGGTGGAAGTGTCGGCAGGTTCCGGCTGGGCTTTGTCGTTGCCGCCATTGGCGGGCTCGGCAGCGTCTTCCCGAAGGATCTCGGTGTAGATGAACTTGTCGCACGCAGCAACGAACGGCTTGGGCGTTTTCTCTTCGCCGAAGCCGTAGACGCTGAGGCCTTCTTCCCGCAGGCGCGCGGCAAGGCGGGTGAAGTCACTGTCGCTGGAGACCAGGCAGAAACCGTCGAAGCGTCGGGTGTAGAGCAGGTCCATGGCGTCGATGATCAACGCGCTGTCGGTGGCGTTCTTGCCCTTGGTGTAGGCGAACTGCTGGATGGGCTGGATGGAGTGGTCGAGCAGCACCTTCTTCCAGCTGCCCAACTGCGGGCCGGTCCAGTCGCCGTAGATGCGCTTGACGCTGGCCACGCCGTATTTGGCGATCTCCTCGAACAGTCCGCCGATGATGGCGGCCGGCGCGTTGTCGGCGTCGATCAGGACGGCCAGGTGCTTTTGCTGGCGGGGTGCTTGCTGCTTGACGGCCATGGTTCGTCCCTGGGGGTGTGGATGCCTGACCATACTGCGAAGCGGGCGGCCAGTGGCAATCTATCGACCAGAGAATTGCAGTTTTGTGATTGGTGGTTACTATAACCACTAATTCCGCGCCAAGGACCGGACGTGAATAGCCGACAACTCATGGAGCTGATCGAGGCCGATGGATGGTTTCTGGTCAGGACTCGGGGCAGTCACCACCACTTCAAACACCCGACGAAGCCGGGCCTGGTGACGATTCCCCACCCGAAGAAGGACCTGCTGCCGCGAACGGCGGCGAGCATTCTCAAACAGGCCGGACTCAAGTGAGTCCGTTTCATCTCTCCCGGAGGAGCTACCTCATGCTTTACCCAATCGCGATTCTTCCCGGTGACGATGGGCACGCCTGGGGAGTGGAGGTGCCGGACCTGCCCGGCTGCTTCTCTGCTGGCGATGATCTGGACGACGCGATGGCCATGGCGCGCGAGGCCATCGAGGGGCATCTGGAAATTCTGGCGGAGGAGGGCGCGCCGATTCCGGTGGCGCGGAAGGTGACCTTCCATGCGGCGAATCCGGAGTACGCCGGCTGCACCTGGGCACTGGTGGATATAGACGTGACCCGCTACATGGGCAAGGCGGAGAAACTGAACATCACGCTACCGGGCTATCTGCTCAATCGCATCGATGATTACGTGAGGAACCACCCGGAGCAGAAGAGCCGTTCGGGCTTTCTGGCGGCTGCGGCGTTGCGGGTATTGCAGGAGCCTTGAGTAGCGTCGGCAGGCGCTTTGTTGGGCCTCGCTGCGCTCAGCCCAACCTACGTACTTCACCAGTCCACCATCGGAGGCTGGAGAGGTTCGTCACACCTTGCGCACGAACTCCGACTTCAGCTTCATCGCGCCGATGCCGTCGATCTTGCAGTCGATGTCGTGGTCGCCGTCGACCAGGCGGATGTTCTTCACCTTCGTGCCGACCTTGACCACCAGGGAGGAGCCCTTGACCTTGAGGTCCTTGATTACGGTGATGGTGTCGCCGTCCTGCAGGACGTTGCCGACGGAATCCTTGATCACCTTGTCATCGCTGGCCGCTTCGCTGCTGGCATCGGCGGGCCACTCGTGGGCGCACTCGGGGCAGATCAGCAGCGCGCCGTCTTCGTAGGTGTATTCGGAGTTGCATTTGGGGCAGGGCGGCAGGGTGCTCACGGCGTACCTCGTCTTCGGTGTTACGAAAAACCGCAGATTATATAAGGTTTTGCCATCGCTTTGCCGCTTATGCGGTTTCGTAAGCACGTGCATCGAGCGCTTTACCTGTCTGAATCTTCCGCGGCGAACCGGCTGTTGGTGTGCCTGCAGCGATAGTTCGCCGGCTGCAGCTCAGGGCGTATCCATGGGCTCGGGAATCCTCAGTACACCTGCATCGGTGAAGCGCCGGGTGCCCCAGAAGCCGCCACCCAGCTTGCCGCGCAGGGCGTAGGGCACATTCTGGATCGGGCTACCGCCGGTGAGGTTCCAGGCCTGGCGCAGCACCGAGAAGGCCGAGAGGGTCACCGGCACTTCGATCAGCTTTTCACCAAAACCCGCCACCGTGCCGCTCTGGCTGCTGACGCCGCTGGCCAGCGGCAGGTCGTTGAGATCCAGCTCCAGCGCAACGCCGCTGTAGCGGATGGCACTTTCATTGGGGTTCTGCACCCGCAGCTTGAGGTTGAAGCGCATTTCCAGGCCTTCGCCGGGGATGGGCTCCATACCGGCGAGGTCGACCTGCAACGGGTCGCGTGTGCCGAAACCGGAGCAACCGGCCAGGAGCATCAGCGGGAGCAACAAGGCGGTGAGGCGGGTGGGGCACATGGAAGGCTTCCTGCTCCGGGGTCTGTGTTGAGTAAAGATCAGGCTGATGCGGGCGTGCCCACATTTTCTGTGGAAAGGGTTGTGGATATCTTCTGGATGGATGACGCCAGGGCCCGAGCCAGGTGGGCTGTGTTGGGTTGCACATTTCATGCACGCTCGGGGTGCAACCCAGGGCGCCCGATTGCCCGTTGCAGATACCCACGGAATCTGTGGGGCAAGCTGTGGATAGCTTTGGGGTGGATGGCTGTAGGGCTCGGTTTTCGTGGCTTTCAGGAGGGTGGTTGGATTTTGTTCAGAAGGTTTCGACTGCAGGCCGGCCGGTTGCGATGGAGTGCCATTTCGCGAATGAATTCGCTCCCACAAGGGAAAGATAGAGTCGCTCGCGCCGTAGGCTGATGCTCACAAAAACTGTGGGCGGCTCTGTGGGTATCTTTGGGATAAGCGCGTGGATGGCCCATGGCGTCTGGGCTGGAAGCGCTTGCTCGGTTTTTCGTCGTCAGTCGTATTCGGCCGCCTCGTGATCACCCAGCAGGCGGCGCTGGCGCGGGGTGCAGGCGGCGACTACGTCGGGGTTGAAGTGGAAGCGCAGGTAGGGTGAGAACTTCTGCGCCACCATGCGCCTTCCGTAGTGCATCTGCAGCAGGTAGCGGCTGCGTTCGGTGGTGCGGTTGCGGCTGCCGGCGTGCCAGAGCTCGCTGCGAAACATCAGCACATCGCCTGCCCGGCACAGCACGGCTTCGGGCACTTTGCCGCGCCAATCGCTTTCACCGGGCCGGGGTTTGCGGCCGGATCGATGGCTGCCGGGAATGACCAGGGTGGGGCAGAGGTCGGCATCGATGTCGTCGAGGTAGAGGTGCGCCGTGCATATCTGCATCGGCAGCGAGAAAGCCGGGTCGGCCAGCAGGCTTTCCGGCAGTTCCAGCGCCAGGTAATCCAGGTGCAGGTCGGCGCCGACAAAGCCTGGGTGGCAGCGCCAGGCGGTCTGGCCGATCACATGGCAATCTTCGCCCAGTGCGGCTTCGGCCAGTTCGATCACGCCGGGCAGGTCCAGGTAGGGCAGCCATTCCGGCCCCCGGTTGAACACGCATTTGAAGTGGTCATCCACCAGGCCCGTGTAATCCCAGTGGATGGGCTGGAGCGGGTCCATCAGGGAACGCAGAGTCGCGATGGCGGGTGCGTCGAGCACGCCGGGGAGGAGGGTGAAGCCCTGCTCGTGCAGGGCACGAAGGTGGTCAGCGGTGGACATGGGCATGTCCTCTTGCGCGGGTGGAGCTACCAAGGGTGGACCACGCTTCACCGGTCCACCAATCAAACCCAAGGCTCCACCGTAGGGTGCGCCGCGCGCACCAGCCGTTCGGCACGGAACAGCGGTGCGCACAGCGCACCCTACCCTCAGCCGTTGAGCAGGCTTTCCAGTCTTTGTCGCAACGGCTCGATCTCGTCGTCCGTGAGATTCAGCAGGAAGTCGTTCTGCAACACATCGACCAGTTCGGCGGCGTGCTCGATCTTGCGGCTTTCCACCCGGCCATCGCGGTGGCGCTTGTTGAAGGTGCCGTTGGCCAGGGTCAGACGCCACTCGCCTTCGCTGCGTGCGGTCATCAGCATCTGGCGGAACACGCTGTTGGGGTGGGTGGAGGTGTACCAGTTGCGCGGGATGCAATCGACCCAGGCGTGCACGTCCGGGCCGAATCGGTAGCAGGCCGCCCAGCCCGTTTCGGCGCGAAAGTTTTCCAGTTGCACCTCGCCCGTGTCGTCGTCCTGCGGGCGCAGGCGGTAAGGGAAATCGGGGAGCATCGGGCCTTCCAGGGGCACGGCGCGCCAGGGCGTGGCGGAGCCGAAGCCGACGTCTGCCAAGTGCGGGCCTTCGGGCAGCTGCACGCGCAGCATCAGGTGGGACAGCATGGTTTGCGGCGCATCCAGCGGCAGGCCCCAGCGTACGCGGCCGCCCAGCAGTTCGACCTGGTAGCCGAGGGCGAGCAGCAGGCGGGCGAAGAGGTTGTTCAGTTCGTAGCAGTAGCCACCGCGCTGGCGCTCCACGACCTTGGTGAATACCGAATCGGCATCGATGTGGATGGGGCAGTCGAGCAGCACGTCGACGTTCTCGAAGGCCACCCGGCGCTGGTGGGCGACGATCAGCCGGTCGAGGTTGGCGAGGTCAGGCTGCTGCGGCGCGGCGGTGTCCAGGTGGTGCAGGTAAGCCTCGGTCTGCTGGTGGTTCAGCGCGTACATGCGGGTCGGCTCCATGGCGATGAGGCCTGGATGCTAGCAGATGCCTGTCAACTGGCGATGAACGGTAGTGTGGTGTCGTTCTTAATCAACGGACCATGTAAAAAATAAAATACTGGCTAGTCACAAGGTGACGTTGAAAAGCGCTTCAAATCAGGGTATTGCGGCGAGTCTTGTCCGTGTGGTCAGAAGCGTTCTGTCGCTTTTTTTGCTCATCTACATCTTAATTGTTTGACATATTTTACGTCTTTGGCAGACTTCGCCTCCGTGGTAACCGCCTGGTTCGCCCCGTGCCGGACTTCGCCGTCAATAACAAAAACTCCGTCAGTCGAGGCGCCTGCCCCTCAGGTTCCCGGCCCGACGGGCGTGCCTCTGGAACAAGAACAAATGCTGATCTGGTTTGTTGCGATCTACCTGCTGATCACTGTCGCTGTCGGCTTCTACGCCTCCACCCGCGTCAAGAACTCCAAGGACTTCGCCTCCGGCGGACGGAGCATGTCCTTCCCCTTGGTTGTGGCGATGGTGTTCGCCACCTGGTTCGGTTCGGAAGCCGTGCTGGGCATTCCCGCGACCTTCCTGGAAGAAGGCTTTGCCGGGATTATTGAAGACCCCTTCGGTTCGTTCGGTTGCCTGATGTTGGTGGGCCTGGTATTTGCCCGTCCGCTTTACCGCCTGAACCTGCTGACCATCGGTGACTTCTTCCGCAAGCGCTTCGGCCCGAACGTGGAACTGCTCACCAGCCTGGTCATCATTGCCTCCTACCTCGGTTGGGTCGCTGCTCAGCTCACCGCCCTGGGCGTGGTGTTCAGCGTGCTGTCCGACGGTGCCCTGACGACCACCCAAGGCATGATGATCGGCACCTTCATCGTCCTGCTGCACACGCTGTTCGGCGGCATGTGGTCGGTGGCGATGACTGACTTCCTGCAGATGATGATTATCGTGGTTGGCCTGTTCTACCTGACCTGGCTGGTCGGCGACATGGCTGGCGGCCCTGCGGCGGTGATCAGCCAAGCCGCTTCTGAAGGGAAGTTCACCTTCATCCATGGCACGTCGGCCAAGGATATCGTCGCCTTCCTCGCGGCAGCAGTGACCATGATGTTCGGCTCTATTCCGCAGCAGGACGTGTATGCCCGCGTAATGTCGGCCAAGACCGAAAACATCGCTGCCCGCGCCTCGATGACCGGTGCCTGCTTCTACCTGTGCTTCTGCATGCTGCCGATTTTCCTCGCCTACTCGGCCAAGATGATCGACCCGGCGATGGTCCAGCACTGGCTGGCCGAAGACTCGCAGATGATCCTGCCGCGCCTGATCCTGGAGCGTACGCCGCTGTTCGCCCAGATCATGTTCTTCGGCGCCATCCTCTCGGCGATCATGTCCACGGCCTCCGGCACCCTGCTGGCGCCGTCGGTGACCTTCACCGAGAACATCCTCAAGCGCTTCATCCCGAACATGACCGACCGCCAGGCGCTGCTGGCCATGCGTTGCAGCGTGCTGGCGATGACCTTCGCCACCGGTCTGTTCGCGCTGAATTCCACTTCCAGCATCTACGAGATGGTTGGCAACGCCTACAAGGTGACCCTGGTTGCCGCGGCCGTGCCGCTGTTCGCCGGTCTGTTCTGGAAGCGCGCCACCACCCAGGGTGCGCTGCTGGCCATCGCTGCCGGTCTGGGTTCCTGGGGCCTGCTGGAAATGACCTACCAGGAAACCGATTTCTGGCCGCCACAACTGGCTGGCCTGCTGTTCAGCTTCCTCGGCATGGTCGTGGGTTCGCTGCTGCCGCAATTCGTGCGCAGCCGTGCCGAGATCATTGGTGTGGCTCCGGCCGGCGCCTGATCGATCCACCCATGAAGAAGCCCCGCCCTGCGCGGGGCTTTTTCATGTGCGCCGGAAATGGAAACGATGGGCCATGGCCGTGTAGGTTGTGGCTGAACTACGCGAAGCCCAACGCAAGGGGCGCCCCCGAATGTTGGGCTTCGCTGCGCTCTGCACCAACCTACGAGGCTCCCGCGCTGCGGTAATCAGGCCACCAGTTCGACAAAGCCGCGCAGTACCGTGAGGCCGACGAACACGGCCATGGCGATGGAGCTGCTACGGGGCACTTCGTCGCAGAGCTTGCGGCAGTTGATTGGGGTGATGAAGAGCTTCGGCCAGCAGGCGAAGGCGGCGCAGAGGGTGATCAGGGAAAGGAGCGCCAGGCTGGCGGAGAAGTCGAAGGATTCGTCGGAGAAGAGGCAGCTGATGGGGATGATGATGCCGAGGGCGATCCAGCCACCGGTGACCACTTTCTCACCCCGGGTGCGCGGGGCTGCTAGAGCGCTGTCGCTGGCCATCCGAAGATTCCTTATCTGACTGCAGGCGGAGACTGCTGCGCATTCTCTACTCGCGTTCGGCACGGCGCAAGACAGCGGGACCCGTCGTTGCGACGGGCCCCGCAGGCATCAGAAGTGCACCTTGGCCAGCAGGCTGAAGGTGTTCTGGTCGGTACCACCGAGAATGCCCTGATTTGGGGCGGCCGGCGGCTCGGGACGAGGCCATATGTAGATACCGTCTTGTTTTTTACTTCGCAATAGCCAGTTTGGGATCAAACGGCTCGCCTGATTTAAGCACGCCATAAGCGATGCATAGCAGCTTGCGCATGGCTGCGCAGACGATCTGTTTGCCGGCCTTACCGGCGCCGCGCATGCGCTCGGCCAGCGCGCGGATAGCTGGGTTGTAGGTCAGGGATACGACGGCTGGCAGATAGAGTCCTGCGCGCAACCTGGCAGAGCCCATCCGCGAGATACGAACATGGCCCTTGAGCGTGCCTGAGTCTTGCAACTTCGGGTTCAGTCCTGCAAAGGCGGTGACCGCTCGACTGTCCTCAAAGCGCTGGATATCGCCAAGCTCGGCCAGCAAGAGTCCCGCGGTTCGGTCTGCAATGCCATCGATGCTCTTGAGCAGGTTCCGCTGCCCCTTGAGATCATCGTTGTCGTCGAAGTGTTTTTCGATCGCCGCCAGCGTGTCCTGGATCTGTTGGCGGATGTGCTTGAGCATCGACTGAATCAATTCAATAGCTTTGTCATCATGCGTCACATCCAGACGGTTTTGCTCCATCTGCTCCAGCTCCTGAAGATCTTTCAGGCGGTGCGTAAGTGCTCTGAGGCGGCGAATCTTCGGCTTTTCAGGCTCCCAGGCACGCAGCTTGTCCTGATGCCTGCGGCCGTACTCTGCAATCATCTTGGCATCGACCTTGTCGGTCTTCACGCGCTGCAACTGGCTACTGGCGTAACGCGCCGTCTGGCTAGGGTTTAGCACGCAGACCTTGTAACCCCGTCCGTACAGCCATTGGGCAAGGGCCTCGTGGTAAATACCTGTCGCTTCCATCACGACCCAGGCCTGCGGCTCTGCGTACTTGCTCAACCACTGCTGCAAAACTTCGAAGCCGCCCTGGTCATTGCCCAGCTTGGCCTTGGTGCGGTACTTGCCGTTGGCTTGCAAGGTGGCGATATCGAATGTGTGCTTGGCAATATCAATGCCGACAACAACTCCCATCATGTTCTCCTGTGAAGGGCTGATCGTCACTGCATCCGTCCTACCTTGTTGATGCGAGCTCAAAGCTCTGGATACCGTTCGGACTTACTGGATGAGTGCGGAGGAGCGCAGCGCAATCTACGTTACAAGCTCGAGGCTTTAGGGTGGACACGGCTTGCGGTTCCTCCCCCGATGATCAGTCGGGGACTATCGCCTCTGAGGAGGCTCAAGTCGAGATACAAGGGTGGACAACGCTCTTTTATCCACCATCGGTGTTTGACTGGGCTCCGCCTGGCGGATAGAAAGCGCGGCCCTTCGCGAATGAATTCGCACAGGGGATATCGCGCCTTTCAGGCAAAAAAATCCCCCGGCCAGACCTCGGCCGGGGGGCAACTGGAGCGCAGCGATCAGCGGACGGTGATGGCGGAGGTCCTGACGCCGCCGAAGGTGGAGCGCACCGTGACGCGGGGGTTGGCCGTGGGCACCACGGCAGTGGAGTTGTTCACCGACAGCCGCCAGCGTCCGTTCGCCGCCGGGGCGGCGGTACCCAGCAGGACGGTGCCCTGGGTGCCGGTGACCTCGATGCGGATCTGGTTGCCCTGGGGCCGCGAGGTGGTGCCTTCGAAGTTCCAGGAGAAGCGGTTATTGGAACGTGCCTGCACCTGGGCGTTGGTGACGGTCAGGGTATCGGCGGCCACGGCCGGGTTCACCGTGACGGTCACCGTTGCCGTGGTGGAGGTCGCGCCGATGGAGTCCCGCGCTTGGTAGGTAAAGGTGGTGGTGAACCTGGTGGTCACGGTGGCCGGCGGGGTGTAGGTCACCGTCGTGCCGTTGGTGGCCACGGTGCCGAACCCGGCGGCCGGTGGGGTCAGATTGACCACCGTCATGGCGTTGCCTTCCGGGTCCAGGTCGTTGGCCAGCACGTTGATCACCACGGGTGCGCCTGCGCGGGTGGTGGCGGTGTCGGCGGTCACGTTGGGCGGCAGGTTCGGCCGTACCGTGATGCTCACGGTAGTGGGCGCGGAGAGGGCGCCCAGGTTATCGCGCACCTGGTAGCTGAAGGTCACCACCTGGGTGGCGGCCACCTGGGGCGGAGGTGTGTAGATCACCGCGCCATTGCCGCTTTGCGCCAGGGTGCCGAGGGTGACGGTGCCGAGGTTGGCGATGGCGAGCGGCAGGTTGCCGTCCGGGTCGGTGTCATTGGCCGACAGGCTCAGGGTCACTGGTACGCCGGCGGTGGTGCTGGTGCCATCCGGGTTGGCCACGGGCGGCTGGTTGGCCGGTTGGGTTGCGGGGGAACCTTCGATCACCACGAATTCCGTGTCGCTGCCGCCGGCAGCGGATTTCACCGTGACCTTTGTCGGCGGGTGCTCGATGTTCGCGGCCACCAGGCGCTGGGTCGCGCCGCTGACTGACAGCAGCCGACCGAAGCCCTCGGCCACCAGCACCGGCACCTGCACCTCGTCACTGGAGCTGGCTTCTACTGTCAGCGTCTTGTTCGGCCAGGAATAGCGGGCCTGGCCGATCTTGACGATGTCGGTGAGGGGCTGGGTCTGGGTGGTTGCCGCGGTGTTGGTGATGTCGTCCCTGGCGGTGATCAGTACGAAGGGCGGCAGGCTGGCCGGAGCCACGTCCTGGCCGAAGAAACGCCCGCTGCCATCGCCGGCCATGGTGAACTGGCAGGGTGACGGCGGGTCGCCTACCAGGTCGAGACTTTCGCGGAAGCACAGGGTGGCGTTCGGGCTGGAGCTGGCGAACACCGAGATCCAGGTGCGCTGGGCATCACGGCTGTAGGTGGCACGGTCCACACCGATCTCGCTGGCCACGCCGCCGGAGAACACCTTGCCGGACAGGTTGAACAGGTTGGACTGGATGAACAGGCCGTTCGGGCCTTCGATGCGCACGAAGTTGGTCCCGAAGGGGCTGCCGGTCACGGATTCGGCAATGTTGGGGTCGCCGACGAAGGTTTCCAGCTCGCCGGTTTCCGGGTTGGTTTCGGTATACAGCGGGCCGTTACGGGTGAGGAACGGGCCGATGTTGCCAGCCAGGGCGCCGGAGAAGTCGCCCGGCGCGCCGATGCCGATATCGCGGGTCATGTTGATGGCGCGGCGGCCGGGCGCGGTGACATTGAAGGTGTCCACGCCGTAGGGGTGAATGACCTTGTAGGTGCCGGCGACCGGCACGCTGGCCCGGATGCGGATGCGCGCGAAGCCCTGCTGGTCGCCCTGCCGCGGCACGCCTCCGGCGAAGGCGGCCTCGACACCGGCCACGTACACATCCAGTTGCAGGCCGTTGCCGGGGTCGTCGATGCTCGTTTCGGCGAGCATCCAGAAGCTCTCATCCGGGAAGTTTCCCGGGAAGGCGATGGGCTTGGTTTCGTCGAAGATGCCGGGGTTCGGCAGCAGGGTGCACATGAAGCCGCCGGGTACCCGCGAGCTGACGGCCTTGGACAGGCAGAGCTCCAGCGGAACGCCCTGCGCGTCCTGGTACCAGCGCGGGAAATAGCCGCTGGCTGCGGTATGCGGACTGGGCGCCACCGCCGCCAGTTGGGCCTCGGCCATCGGGATGCCGATGAGCAGGCCCAGGGCCATCGTGAGTATTCCTGGCCATTTGAACATGACTGCCTCCGTTCACCTGCCTGCGGCAGGTGATTGTTGTTCTCAGGGGAGAATCAGGACTTCTTCGGTATCGGAACCACCGTTGCTCGAGAGCACATGCACGGTTGCCGGTGGAAGGGGCTGCGCCGGAAGCTGCAAGCGACCGTTGGCCAGTGTGCCCAGGCCCTCGGCGGTCAGCACCGGCGTGCCGGCCTGGTCGCTGGAGCTGGCTTCGACCGTCAGGGTTGCGGTTCCCATGCTGTATTCGGCGCGGCTGATGGTGACCAGGTCGACCAGCGGGACGGTCTTGGTGGTGGCCGTGCTGCTGGGAATGGCCGTCGCGTTCTCCGCCGTGAACGACACGCTGCCGTTGGGCACCGGGGTGCTGGGCGACTGGCCGTACCACGAGCCTGTGGCACTGCCCAGCATGGTGCCGCTGGTGCCGGCGCTGTAGGTCACGGTGCCAGGTGCCGGCGGGGCGAGTACGAAGAAGTCCTGCTGGGTGGCTCCTGGTGCGCTGGCGGTGCCGCCGCGCGAGTATGTGGCGCGCTCGACCAGCAGCGGCGTTGCCAGCGGGACCTGCGAAAGCTTGCCGGAGATGGCGAACAAGCGGGTCTCGACGCGCAGGCCGTTGGGGCCCTCCACGCGCACGAAGTTGGTCCCGAAGGGGCTGCCGGTGACTTCCTCTAGCACGTTGGGGTCGCCGATGAAGGTTTCCGGTAGGTTGCTGACCGGGTCGGTTTCTATATAGGGGCCGTTCACCGAGCGCAGGAAGGGGCCAATGTTGCCAGTCAGCGCGCCGCTGAAATCCCCCGGCGCGCCGATGCCGATGTCGCGGGTCAGGTTGATGGCGCGGGTCCCGGGTGTGTCGACGTCGAACACGTCCACGCCGTAGGGGTGGGTAATGGTGTAGGTGCCTGCTACCGGCACCGTCACGCGGATACGGATGCGCGCGAAGCTGACTTGGTCGCCGGCCGCTGGCAGGCCGCCCCCGAAGGCCGCCTCGACGGCAGAAACATAGAGCAGGTTGATGCCCGTGGCCGCATCGGTGATAGCGGCATCGCCGGTGAACCAGAAGGCTTCGTCAGGGAAGTTGGTGGGGAAGGCAACCGGCTGGGTGTCGTCGAACACGCCGGGGTTCGGCAACAGGTTGCACATGAAGGCGCCCGCCACGCGGGAACTCAGCGCCTTGGACAGGCAGAGGTCGAGGGCGCGGCCATGGGTGTCCTGGTACCAGGCCGGGAAGAAGCCGTTGGCCTGGGTGAAGGTAGTCTGGTCGACCGCGTAGAGACCGGCCTTGGCCGGGGCGACCGTGAGTCCGAGCAGAAGCGGGAGCACGTATTTCGGCAGTGCGTTGTGCATGGTGTCGCCCTTCCAGTCGATTAACTTCGCCGTTTGTCCGGCTCCGATGGGCGGGAGGCCCGTCGTTGACAGGGTGAGGGCGCAACTCCCATGCCAGAGCGTGCCGGCCGCTCTGGTTCGCGGCCGGGACCTGAAACATTTTGAAAAGGCTCGTCAGCGGCCTGTGCCGGAGCTGGGGACTGTCACCCCAGAACTGGGGAAAAAGTGGGTGGAGAATTGGGGGGTTCCCGGCCCTTCTGTTTGGCAGCCGCTGAACGGTAGGGCCGCGAATAGAGGCGCTTGCGCTATAACTACCCGGAGCCGGCGCAGGAGCTGCCGGCCCGACCGGCGGTCCCTTTTGACGCTCGCCTTGCGCGCGAACCGTCGGTCACACATGGGGAGGTTTCGATGAAGATGGCGCTGGCTACAAAGCCCTTCAATCTGTTCCGCTGGTTTTCCCTCGTAAGCCTGGTGATCATCCTGGTGGTCGCCATCCTGCTCGGTCTGGCGGCAACCCGCTTTCTCATGAGCGAGAGCATCGATCGCGATGCCATGCTCAGCGCGCAGTTCATCAAGTCCATTGCCGACGTCGAGGTCATCCACGGCAACTTCTCCCCCGGCCTGACCCTGGGCGAGTTCCTCGACAAACGCGTGGATGGCGCCCGTCTCGGGGTGTCCCACGAGCAACTGGTGAAGTCTCACGAAGAGTTCTTCGACCACATCGTGCGTCTGCCCGATGTGCTCCTGGCCAACGTCTACGCGCCCGATGGCGTGGTGATCTGGTCCACCCGCCCGGAGCTGGTGGGGCGCCATGCTGCCAGCGACAGCCGGCTCAAGGATGCCATCCAGTCGCGCAGCACCGTGACTGTCGACCACCGCGACGGCGAGCACCCGGTGGAGCGCTACTTCCTGCGGGCTCCCCACGGGCTCTACCTGGAAAGCTTCATCCCGCTGCAGGACAGCCAGGGTGAAGTACTTTCCGTCATCGAGATCTACAAGGAGCCGGTGGACCTGATTGCCCGCATGAAGCGCGGCTTCATCCTCCTCTGGGCTGCCACCGCCCTGGGCGGTGCTGCCATCTACCTCAGCCTGTTCTGGTTCGTGCGCCACGCTTCGCACCTGGTGGACGACCAGCAACGGCAACTGGTGGAAAACGAAACCCTCGCCCTGCTCGGCGAGATGTCCACCGCCGTCGCCCACAGCTTGCGCAACCCGCTGGCGTCCATCCGCTCCAGTGCCGAACTGGCGCTGGAGGTGGACCCGGGGCCGCTGCACAAGAACCTCGGCGACATCATTACCCAGGTGGACCGCATGTCGAAGTGGGTGCGCGAGCTCTTGCTGTCGGCCCGCCCGCTTGCCGGTGACCAGGAGCCAGTTGACCTCACCAATGCCCTGGAGGAAACCCTGGCTGCCTACGAACCGCAGATCCGCCATGCGGGGATCGAAGTGGACTGGCAGACGCGACAGGCGCCCAAGGTGGTCAGCCACCCGGTGCTGCTGCAGCAACTGTTGGGCAGCGTCCTCTCCAACGCCATCGAAGCGATGCCGCGCGGTGGCCGCCTGGCGATCTGCCTGGAACCGGATGTGCGCCGGCAGTGGCTCACCCTGACCATCAGCGACACCGGCGGCGGCATGTCGCCCGCCATGCTGGAGATGGCCTTCAAACCCTTCCATACCACCAAGCGTGGCGGCCTGGGCGTCGGCCTGGTGCTGGTCCGCAAGATCGTGGAACGCTTTGGTGGCGCAGTCAGCATCGACAGCCGGGAAAACGCCGGCACCAACGTGCACCTGACCTTCAGGGCCACGGCAGGGGGATAACTACAAATGGGAAACAGCATTCTGATTGTCGAAGACGACGAAATCCTGGCCGACAACTTCTGCACTTACCTGCAGCGGCGCCAGTTCGACGTCATGGTTTGCAGCTCGGCCGAAGAAGCCCTGCCGATCATCGAGGCGCAGCACCCGGACCTGGTACTCACCGACTACTGCCTGCCCGGCATGAGCGGCTGTGACCTGATCAGCCGGGCGCGGGCCATGGACGAGCAGCTCAAGATCATCATGATCACCGGCCATGGCAACGTGCAGGGCGCGGTGGAGGCGATGAAGGCCGGCGCCAGCGACTACCTGACCAAGCCGGTGGCCCTGGCTGAGCTCAAGCTGGTGGTGGACAAAGTGCTGGAGGCGCGGCGCCAGGAGCAGCGCCTGACGTTCTACCAGCAGCGCGAGGCGCAGGATTCCGGGCTCACCGGGCTGATTGGCGACTCCCAGCCCATGCGCACCATGAAGGACATGGTGTGTCAGGTGCTAGCCGCCGAAGAACGCATGGCCGGCGAGGACCTGCCCGTGGTGCTGATCGAGGGCGAAACCGGAACCGGCAAGGAGCTGGTGGCGCGTGCGCTTCACTTCGACGGCGCGCGCAGCAAGGGGCCATTCGTCGAGTTCAACTGTGCATCGATTCCGTCCCACCTGCTGGAAGCGGAACTGTTCGGCCACGAGAAGGGCGCCTTCACCGACGCCAAGGATCGCCGCGTGGGCCTGGTCGAAGCGGCTGATGGTGGCACCCTGTTCCTCGACGAAGTGGGCGAGATCGACCTGTTGCTCCAGGCCAAACTGCTCAAACTGCTGGAAGACCGTACCATCCGTCGCCTGGGCTCGGTGCGCGAGCGCAAGGTCAACCTGCGCATCATCAGCGCCACCAACTGCAACCTCGAACAGATGGTCCAGGAGGGCAAGTTCCGCCGCGACCTGTTCTTCCGTCTGCGCATCATCACCATCAAGGTGCCGCCGCTGCGCGCCCGTGGCGATGATGTCCTGACCCTCGCCGAGCACTTCATCGCCCAGCACGGCAAGCGCTACGGCAAGCCGGGATTGCGCTTCAGCCCCGAGGCCAGGGCAGTGCTCAAGGGCTACAGCTGGCCCGGCAACGTGCGCGAACTGCGCAACATGCTGGAGCAGACCGTGCTGTTGGCATCGGGCAACGTCGTTGGCCCGGACCAACTGACCATCTGCCGTGGCCTGCTGGCCGGCGCAGGTGTCACCGAGGCGGCCGGCCCGGTGATGGGCGGCGGCAGCCTCGGCCTCGAAGACGAGAACATGAGCCTGTCCGATGCCGAGCGCGACCTGGTGGTGAAGGTGCTGGGCAAGACCGACTGGAACATCTCCAAATCCGCCCGCATGCTCGGCCTCACCCGCGACATGCTGCGCTACCGCATCGACAAGCTGGGCCTGGAACGCCCCGACCGCCAACAGCACTGATCAGGCCCCGATCCCGGGGCTTTCCCCTACATTTGGGCGCTGGTGAAACTTTTCATCCGTCCTAGACTCTAGAAATCATCGACCCGTGGGGGTCGATGCAGCCTTGGCTCGGAACGTGCAAGGATGCAAGCAGCGGTCGAGTGGGCCGCCGTCCGATCTCCTGAGAGGGGAGCAGCCGCAGTGTCGAAGAAAGTACTGATAGTCGACGACGAAGACATTCTCGCCAGTAACTTCCAGACCTACCTGGAAATGCTCGGTTGCGAAGTGCGTACCGCCGCCAACGGTGCCATCGCCCTGGAGGTCGTGGTGAGCTTCAAGCCCGACCTGCTGGTGCTCGACTATCGCTTGCCGGACATGACCGGTTTCGACGTCTTCGATGCCATGCGAACGCTGCACAGCTGCGAAGCGGTGCTGATGACCGCGCACCCGAGCATCGAGGTCTGCAACCGCGCCATCGAGCGCAACATCGACATCATCCTGCTCAAGCCTTTCCCCCTGCACGAGCTGGGCAACGTGGTGCTCCACGGCCTGCCCACCGGTGCCCTGCGCGAGCAGCAGGCGGCATCAGAGCAACCATCGGTACAGGCTGAGCGGCGCCGGGGCGGTGAGGTGAACTTCCCGCTGAAGCTCTACGATGGCGCCTGGGTGCTCTCCGACCGCCGCCAACCTGCTGTCGGCACCGAAGAACCAAAGAAGCAGGCCAAGAAAGGCACCTGACGCTGCCTCCGACCGCTGAGCGGGCAGGTCCGTAGGATGGCGTAGAGCGGAGCGAAACCCATCGAGCCTCGGCCCAAACCACGTCTGCCCGTGCGAATTCATTTGAACGTGGGAAACCACGTCCTTAGGACGTGGTCATGAGTCACCGGCTCTGCCTGTGCCGATTCGAGTCAGCGAAGCAGCAGGATGCTGCTGGTCCCGTAGGGTGCGCTGCGCGCACCGGGAGACAGACTCGGAGTCGCCACCATCGCCGCGGTGCACATGGCGCACCCTGCTGCTGGGCACGGTGGCGCAGATCAGCCGAGTGCTGCGAATGAGGATAGGGGGCAAACACAAGTCCACGTTCTACGAACGTGGATGTTTACTCTCGAAAAACTCTCCGGCGCCGGACTGGATGGCGGAGGACTACGTCCTCCTTCGCGAATGAATTCGCTCCTACTGGATGCTGGACGCCAGCTCGAAGATCGGGATGTACATCAGGATCACGATCACCCCGATGATCAGCCCGATGAAGGTCATCAGCAGCGGCTCGAACAGGCGCACGAACCATTCGATCCAGCGGCTGGTTTCCTCGTCATGGAAGTCGGCCGTGCGCTCCATCATCGCGCCCAGGTTGCCGGACTGTTCGCCCGCCCGAAGCATGCGCAGCGACACCGGCGTCGCCAGCCCCTGTTCTTCCAGCGCGCGAGACAGTGCCAGGCCTTCGCGGATGCGGGCGGCGGCCTGGTCCAGGCGAGGTCGCGAGGCGGCGCCGAGCAGGCCGCGGACCATGGCGATGGCGGTGAGGATGGGAATGCCACCCTGCAGCAGGATGCCCAGCGAGCGATAGAACCGTGCCAGCTCATAGACCTGGATGCGTTCGCGGATTGTCGGTAGCCGTTCCAGCTGGCGTCCCAGGGAGCGTCTCACGCCTTCCTGGCGAAGCAGCGCCACGGTGGCCAGCAGGGCCAATGCGGCGCCGCCGAAAACCTCCGCCTGATGCGAGTGGAGGAACAGCCCGCTGTGCAGCAGCACCTGCGACAGCCAGGGCAGGTTCGAGCCCAGCCCCTCGAACACCAGGCTGAAGCGCGGCACCACGTAGCCCACCAGAAACAGCAGCACCCCGCAGCCCACCATGAACAGCAGCACCGGATAGACCGATGCGCTGATGATCTTCTGCCGTACCTCGTCCATTCGCATGCGATAGGCCACGTAGCGGCCCAGGGCATCGCCCACCGCCCCGGTCCTTTCGCTGGACTGCACCAGCGCCACATAGAGTGCGGGGAACACGGCCGGGAACTGCGCCAATGCCTGGGACAACGACTTGCCCTCGTAAAGCAGGCGCACCAGGCCATCCAGCACCTTGCGTGCCTGCGGGTCGGCTTCCTTCTCGGCCAGGCTTTCCAGGGCGTCGATCAACGCCAGGCCGGCGTTCAGCAAGGTCGTCAGCTCCTGGCTGAACAGCAGCAGCGGGAACCCCTCGCGCCGCCGCCAGTTCTGCAGCGACCAGCCGCGCTCGGCCTGCAGGGCCAGCACACGCAATCCCTGCGCCTCGGCCTGGCGTCGGGCGTCGTCCTGGTTCGCGGCCTCCACCACCAGTGCCACCACCCCGGCCTGGGCACGTACCGCTTTGACCTGGAAGCGCATGGCGGTCACTGCCAACTGGTGACTTCGGCGTTGTCGCCGTCGCCACCGGGCTGGCCATCCTTGCCCAGGGTAAGCAGGTCGAAATCGCCATTCTCACCTGGGGCGCGGTACACGTAGGCGCGCCCCCAGGGGTCCTGCGGGACTTCTTTCTGCAAGTAGGGACCGGCCCAGCGCGGCTCGTCGGACGGCGCGCTTACCAGCGCCGTCAGGCCTTGCTCGGTGCTGGGGTAGCGGCCCACTTCCAGGCGATAGATATCCAGCGCCTTCACCAGCCCCTCGATCTGCGCACGGGCCACCTTGGTCTCGGAACGGCCCAACTGATTGAAGTACTTGGGCGCCACAATGCCGGCCAGAAGGCCAAGCACCACCAGCACGACCAGGAGTTCGAGGAGGGTGAATCCTCGTTCGGGGCGACGATGCATCTTCATGGGAACCTCCACGGCGAGTCAGTGGAAGCGGCTATGCAAGAGCTGTGCACGACGAGCGGGCGAAGGGGGCGACACGTCACCGCTGAAATTATCCGGCACGTGCTTTGCTGACGGTACAGCACCCAGCCACTCCACGGGCGTTGGCCCTGACAGGGGAGAAACACCATGAAAATGCCCGTCCTGGTGCTGTCCGGCATCCTTGCAGCCAGCGCGTTCTGCGCCGAGGCCGATATCTACCAGGTGGTCTCTGCCAACGGCACCATCACCCTGACCAACATCCACCGAACCGACCGCAAACTGGTTCGCGTGGCCCGCGAGAGACCCGTGCAGGCCAAGGCGCCACGCCTGGTCAAGCCGGTACGCAAGGGGCTGCTCAAGGCGCCGCGCTATTCGCTGATCGTGGCCCAGGCGGCCTTTGATTACGACCTTCCCGCGGAGCTGCTGCATGCGGTGATCAAGACCGAATCCAACTATGACCACACGGCGGTTTCGCCCAAGGGCGCTGCCGGCCTGATGCAGCTGATGCCTGATACCGCGCGGGACCTGGGCCTGCAGGACGTATTTGACCCGACCGCGAATGTCCGGGCTGGCGCGCGCTACCTCAAGCGCATGATGAAGATGTTCGGCAACGATGTTTCCCTGGCCCTGGCCGCCTACAACGCGGGTCCCGGAGCTGTGCTCGCCTACGACCGCGCCATTCCCCCCTACCCGGAAACCCAGCGCTATGTACCCAGCGTGCTGGGTCATTACCAGCGCCTCCAGGCCGACGCAAAACGACCCCGCTAGTGGGGAAATTCCCCAGATGCGGGGGCGATTTCTTCGCGAATGAAGGTGCTATGGCCCCATCCTGTGGGAGCCAATTCATTTGAACGTGGGAAACCACGTCCTGAGTCATCGGATCTGCCTGTGACGATACGAATGCTCGGGCTAGCAGGATGAGGCCGATGGGGTAGGGTGCGCCGTGCGCACCGGCGTTTTGACAGGGTGCCGAGGCGGATCCTGGAATCGGTGCGCACAGCGCACCCTACGGTCCAGACCGAGCTAAAGAGATCGACCTTGTGCAAGGTACGGACTCGCCCCCTTCCAGGGGGCTACCTCAAGTCCACGTTCTACGAACGTGGATCTTTACTCGCGATTGAAATCGCTCCCACAGGGCTCAACGTTCCCCATCTTTTTCCACCCCCAGAAACCGGGGAATTGGGTGGGAATCGGGTGGGGAAAATGCTGGCTATTCTCTCCGCTTACTTTCTAACTTACTGAATTTAATTTGCTTTCAGTGATGGCACAGGCATTGCTCAGACAGTCCTGCCCTCTATTGGCATCCGCGCACCTGATACCGAGGTCAGCCAAGATGAAACGGACTAATCCTTCGAGCAGTGCAACCCCAAAACACCTGGGTACTCAGGGGGCATCCCTCTACCTGGGTGGCGCCCTCCTGATGCTGGGCGTGCTCTTTTCCACCGAGGACGCGCAGGCCGCCGTCCGCTGCGAGCGGAATCTGGTGGCCAATGTCGTGGCCCTGGACCAGCCGCTGATGTTCAACCGCCTGGGTGCGCAGAACATCAACGGCATGATGTTCGCCTTGCGCCGCGATGTGGTGGACGCCAATGAGGTGCCGCTCACCCAGGGGGGCGCGGCGGTGCCCGGCGAAGTGGCGCTGCGCCCGGACAAGCGCCCGCGGCCGCTGGTGCTGCGGGTTGCCGCTGGCGACTGCCTGACCATCAACCTGCAAAACCTGCTGGCCCACCAGGCCAACCCGAACAATCCGGACGACCCGCTGTTCAAGAAGGACGAGCAGGTGGCGGATCGTCACGTGGGCTTCCAGGTCAACGGCATGCAGGCGGTGAACGACATCGGCGACATCGCCACCAACGCTGGCCGCAACCAGAACACCCTGGTCCCGCCCGGCGGCAGCCGCACCTACACCCTGTACGCCGAGCGTGAGGGCGCCTTTGCCGCCACCAGCTACGGTGCCACCTTTGGCGGCGAGGGCACCGGCGGCAACACGGCCAACGGCCTCTTCGCCCAGGTGGTGGTGCTGCCCAAGGGCGCGCGCACTTACCGCAACGTGGTCACCGAGGAAGAAATGCGCCTGGCCACCACTGGCCGTACCCCGGCCGGGCAGCCGATCATCGACTACGAAGCGCGCTACCCGCAGGTCGCTCCCTGGAACGAGGAGGGCAAGGCCGGGTTGCCGGTCATCGCGATGATGGACAACGGCGAGATTATCTCCAGCGATACCGACGCCGTGGTCATGGGCCCCAACGCCGACGGCACCTTCCCGCAGAACACCTACCCGCTGGAAAGCTACGGCAAGCGCAACCCGGCATTGCCCAACCGCCTGGAGCCTTTCCGCGATTTCTCCTCGGTGTTCCATGACGAGAACGCCGTGGCCCAGGCATTCCCCGGTTACTGGAGCGACCCGGTGTTCGGCCACATGCTGGAACCGACCCGCGACGCCTTCATGATCAACTACGGCGCCGGTGGTATCGGCGCTGAAGTGGTCGCCAACCGCCTGGGCGTCGGCCCCATGCACGATTGCCTGTCCTGCGCCTACGAGGAGTTCTTCCTCAGTGCCCATACCGTGGGCGACAGCGCCATGCAGGTGGATGTGCCGGCCAACGTCGGCCTGGAGAACATCCTTCCCGGCCAGGTACCGCCGGAAGGCACCACCGGGGTCAAGGCCACCATGGCCCTGTTCCCGGCCGAGCCGTCTAACGTCGCCCACAGCTACATCGGCGATGCGGTGCGCATCCGCAATACGCACAACGGCTACGAGCAGCACGTGTTCCACCTGCACGGCCACCAGTGGCTGTTCAACCCCAACGACGACAACTCCGACTACATGGATGCCCAGGGCATCGGGCCGGGTTCGGGCTACACCTACGAAATCGCCAACGGTGGATCCGGCAACCGCAACCGCACCGCGGGTGACGCTGTCTACCACTGCCACTTCTACCCGCACTTCGCCCAAGGCATGTGGGCCATGTGGCGCATCCACGACGTGTTCGAGGAAGGTACGCGCCTGGCCGTGTCCGGGGAAGGCGAGAGCGGCTTCCACAACCAACCCTTCGAACTGCGCAGCGGCCTGCCGGCCGCGGGAGCCCGCGCTCTGCCGGATGGCGAGATAGTCGCCGGTACGCCGATTCCCGCCATCATCCCGCTGCCGGGCAAGGCCATGCCACCCATGCCGGGCAAGGTCGCCGTGGTGCCCAAGTACGGCGAAGAACTGGTCGCCGCCCATGACGGCAGCGCGCCGGAGGAAGGCAGCGATAATTCCAGTCACGAGCCTGCGCGCCGTGTGGTCGGCTCCGTGGCCCTGGTGGATCGCAGCGGAGCCAACCGCAACGCCGACGGCACCCTGAAGAACCCCGGCTTCCCGTTCTGGATCGGCGGTATCGAGAACACCGTTGGCCAACGCCCCAGCACGCCGCCGCTGGACATGCTCGACACGGCCAAGGCCCAGGCCCTGCGTGATTCCGGCAAGGCCCTGTGGGCGAACATCGACCCGGCCCAGGCCGGTGGCTGGGATGGTGGCCTGCCGCGCCACACCCTCGACGGTGTGTCCGCCGGTGGTAAGGCCGACGTGGTCACCAGCGCACTTGACCTGTCCAAGGCGGTCCGTCGCGCCAAGGCGGTGTTCCTGCCTGAAGAGGGCACCGATGTCGAACAATCGGCCATGGCCTACCACGCCAAAGCCAGCCATCCGAGCTTCGCCGTGCTGCCCGGCGGCACCGTGCAGGCCAAGGACTTCCGCACCAACGGCGCCTTGCCGGTGGGCGGCGCGCCGTACTACGAGCCGTGCATGGACGACACCGGCAAGCGCCTGACCCAGGCCTCCGCCGTGGGGCGCTACAACAGCGGCGACACCCTCAACGGCATGTCCTTCACTGGCAGCTCGGCCTTTACCGCCGACCGCCCGCGTGTCTACAAAGGCGCCAACATCCAGTTCGACGCGGTGTTCAACAAGGTCGGCTACCACTTCCCGCAGACCCGCATCCTCGCCCTCTGGGAAGACGCCTGGCCGGTGATCAACAAGCAGCAGCCGCCGGAGCCGCTGGTGATGCGGATGAACACCTTCGACTGCACCCTGTACCAGCACACCAACCTGATCCCGGCGGTGTACGAGCTGGATGACTACCAGGTGCGCACGCCGACCGACATCATCGGCCAGCACATCCACCTGCCGAAGTGGGACCTGACCGCCTCCGACGGCTCGGCCAACGGCTGGAACTACGAGGACGGCACCCTGTCGCCTGCCAGCGTGGTGGAGCGCATCCATGCCATTCGCGAGTACAACCGCTGCACCGAGGGTGATGCCCGCGACGGCTCCGAGGCGTGCCCGGTGGCCAAGCAGCACCCGTACTTTGGCCAGTTCGGCCGCACCGACTGGCTGGGCGCCCGCACCACGCTGCAGCGCTGGTTCGCCGATCCGCTGATCAACACCTACAACGTCGACCGTGGCCTGGGGAACATTTTCACCCACGACCACTTCGGCCCGTCGACCCACCAGCAGCTCGGCCTCTATGCCACCGTGCTCACCGAGCCGGCCGGCTCCAGCTGGTACCACGCCGAAACCGGCCAGCCGCTCGCCAGTGGTGTACGGCAGGACGGCGGCCCGACCTCCTGGCAAGCGGTGATCGCCACCGGCGACCTGGATGGCGACGGCAAGAACGACAGCTTCCGTGAGTTCTTCCTGGAGTACAGCGACTTCCAGCATGCCTACGAGGCGGGCGTCTATGTCGGTGCCGGCCCTGACGGCATCCCGGATGCCGGTGCCTATCCGACCTCCATGGACAGCTTCCGCTACGCCATCAACCCGCCCGTGCGCCAGTCCGGCTCGAACCTCTTCGAGTCGGTGCGCGAGGCTGCCGGTGGCCAGGTCCTTGGCTGCCCCAGCCGGCCCTGCCCGCAGGCCATCTCGGTGGATGACCCCGGCATGTTCGTCGTGAACTACCGCAACGAGCCGGTGGGCTTGCGTATCTTCGACCCCAACAAGGCCGCGCCGGACGGCAAGCCGGGCATGCAGGCCGACGGCCTGGCGGGCGACCTCGCCTATGCCCTGCAGAGTCGTACCGACCGCGCCATCCCGGCCCTGAACCTGGCACCGCGCGCCATCACCTCGGCCACCGGGCCCACCGGCGCCAGCACTACCTTCCCGCCGCACATCAACGTGGCCGGCGACCTGCCCGGCGACCCCTTCACGCCGCTGTTGCGGGCTTACTCCGGCGACAATGTGCGCTTGCGCATGCATGCCGGCGGCCATGAAGAGGAACACAACGTCACCATCCACGGCGTGAAGTGGCTGCACGGGGGGACCGGCTTCGGCAATAGCGGCAACTCCGGGTGGAAGGCCTCGCAGATGGTCGGCATCTCCGAACAGTTCGGCTTTGTCGCCCCGGTGACCATGATGTCCGGCAACATCACCTATGAAGCCGCCGACTACCTGTACAACATGGATGCGTCCATCGAGGGTTACTGGAACGGTATCTGGGGCGTGATGCGCAACTACACCCAGCCGCGCACCGACCTGTACGCCCTGCCCAACAACCCGCGGCCGGTGTCTTCGCGCAACACCACCCAGTTCGACGGTGTGTGCCCGCGCTACAGCCCGAACCCGAACGGCATCGGCACCCGTACCACGGTGCAGCGCAACTACGAGGTGGTCGCGGTCCTGGCCAACGATGTCTTCAGCAACCCGCTGGGCCTGGCCATCGGCGATCCGGCCGGGGTGGGGATGCATGCCGGCGGCCCGCTGAACCCGCAGGGTGGCACCCTGGTTTTCAACTCGCGGCCGGTGACCATTCCGCAGGCCACGGTGATAGACGAGGAAGACGGCGAAGTGTTCACCATCGGCGGCCAGAGCGGCCCGCTGCATGACCCGACCGCCATCCTCTATGTGCGCAAGGCCGACCTGGACCCGCTGACCGGCAAGCTGAAGCCGGGCGTGCCGGTGGAACCCCTGGTGCTGCGCGCCGCCGCGGGCGACTGCGTGAACATCACCCTGGAAAACCGCCTGCCGCTGGTCATGCCCGACCTGCCCACCTACGCGGTGGTGCAGGGCCTGGTGAAACGCGACCGCAACAGCGCGCAGGGCTCCACCACCTTCAACAACAACATGATGCGGCCCTCCAGCCACGTAGGCCTGCACACCCAGTTGCTGGCCTACGACATCACCAGGGCGGATGGCTTCAACGTCGGCATCAACCCGGTGCAGACCGTCGAGCCGCGTGGCGCTGCGGGCGGCGCCTGGCCGTCGAAAAGCTACAAGTTCTACGTCGGCCACCTGGAGCGTGAGGGCAAGCCGGTGACCCAGCTTGGCCGCAGCGTCGACAACATCACCGCGACACCCGTGGAGTTCGGCGGCTTCAACCTGCTGGCAGCCGACCCGATCAAGCAGGGCCAGAAAGGCCTGTCCGGCGCCATGAGCATCGCCCCGCAAGGCGCCACCTGGGTCGAGGACGCCGGCATGCGTGCCGCCGCCACCGTGACTCCGCTGTCCGGCACGCCGTACCGCGACTTCTCGCTGGTGCTGCACAAGTCGCTGAACATGCGCTGGGCCAATGGCCGGCCGGTGGAAAACATGGCGTCCGAAGGCTTCGGCATCCCGGCCGATCCGAAGGACAACTCCGGCATGGCCGTGAACTACAGGAGCGAGCCGCTGTGGTACCGCTTCGCCAAGGCGCCGGATGCGCCCTTCGGCCACGCCCAGGGCCAGGGCTGGGGTGACGTGCCCAACGCGCACATGGCCTACAGCAACGAACTGGTGGGCGGCGATCCGATGACCCCGATCATGAAGGTCAAGCCCGGCCAGCCGTTCCGTACCCACGTGACCATGCCTTCGGGCGGCAGCCGTGGCATGACCTTCCAGCTCGATGGCCATGTGTGGGCGTTCAACCCTTACCTCTCGGAGAAGATCGACCAGTGGGGCTATCCGCAGAAGGACGCGGGTATCGGCTCGTTGCGCTTCGGCATCAACCCGGCGGCGCTCTACATCGGCGCTCAGGAGAGCGTGTTGCCGGCGGCGCACTTCAGCCTGTCAATTCCCAGCGCCGGGGGCGCCAATGCAGTACCGGGCGACTACCTGTACCGGGACTACGCCGCCTTCGGCAACGTCGGCGGGGTCTGGGGCCTGCTGCGGGTGACCAACGAGTAGTGAGGGCACAGGATAGCGTTGTGCTCGGTGAAACCCCGGTGATGGGTTTCGTGCCTCAACCCATCCTACGGTGGGCAGATTCGTAGGATGGTGTGGAGCGAAGCGATACCCATCGATCGGGACCGACCGTGACACTGAAAATCGCAGGCTAGGTCTGGCTTGCGATTTTCTTTTTCCGGGCTTGCGCTGGATTGCCCCCAATAAAGGGGAAATGGGTGGGGAAAATCCGCCGGCCCGGCCCGTCATCTGTCGCAACCCATTGATTCCACTGCCCTACCGCGCCTGGCATAGCCATTGCTCGCCTTTCAGGGCGAGGTTCAGACGAGGGGAGGGATGCCAAGGTGAATGCCCTACAGAAAGCTTCCAGCCTGCTGTTGTTCACCGGCTTGTGGGCCGTCCAGGCGCCTGCGGCAGACGCACCTGCCGGTGTTTCCGAGCGCCTGGTGCGCGACGGCGTCGCCATCGAGTTCGAGGCCCGGCCGCTGGGTAGCGACGGGGTGCTGACCGAAGGGATGTTCGCCGACATCCGCCTGCGCATCACCGACGCCACCACCGGCCAGCCCCTGGCCGGGCAGGTGCCGGGGGCCTGGCTGGACCAGGCCTTGCCGGAGAACCAGAAGACCGACGACGGCAACCAATGCAAGGCGCGCATCGGCACCTACCTCAAGGGTGTGCTCAGTGCGCGGCCGATGGTTGACCTGAACAGCTATTACCTGGTGGTGATGAACAAGGACTCCGCGCTGACCGTGATCGACCCGATCACCTCGGTGGGCGGTATCACCAGCACACTGAGCCGCGTTGCCCTGAGGCGCCCGCCGATGGACTGGGCGGCCAGCGCCGACGACCGCCTGCTCTACGTGTCCATGCCCAGCGCTGGAGAAGTGGCCGTGGTGGATACCGACCAGTTCAAGGTGCTGGGCAACCTGCCGGCCGGGCCTGAGCCGGTGCGCGTGGCCCTGCAGCCCGACGGGCGCTACCTCTGGGTCGGCAACAACGCTGGCCGGGGCGAGGAGGGGGGCGTCACTGTGATCGACACCCAGACCCGCAAGACCGTGGCGACCCTGGCCACCGGCGGCGGCCACCACGAAATCGCCTTCAGCGCCGACTCGCGCCATGCCTTCGTCAGCAGCCGCGATGCCGGTCGCGTGACGGTGATCGACGTTGCCAGCCTGAAGGTGCTGAAGGACATCGAAACCGGACCGAGCCCGCTGTCGCTGGCGGTGTCGCCGCTTTCCGGCGCGCTCTACGTCAGCGACGGCAAGGCCGGCAGCATCACCGTGATCGACACCCAGAGCCTCAAGGTGCGCAAAGTGATCGAAACCGGTCCCGGCCTGGGGCCGCTGCGCTTCACCCAGGACGGCCGCTTCGGCCTGGCCCTGAACAGCCTGGACGACCAGGTGCTGGTGCTGGACGCCGGCAGCGACGAAATCGTCCAGCGCACCGAAGTCACCGCCGAGCCCTACCAACTGGTGTTCACCCGCAACTACGCCTACGTGCGCGGCCTGGCATCACCCAAGGTGAGCATGATCAACCTGGAGTCCCTGGGCAAAGGCAAGCCGATCATCGTCCAGGCCTTCGAGGCGGGGCCGGCGGCGCCCAAGCTCGCCGGCGACCTGCCGCTCGCCGACAGCCTCAGCCAGGCACGCGACGAAGGCGCGGTGTTCGTGGTCAACCCGGTGGACAACACCACCTACTTCTACATGGAAGGCATGAACGCCCCCATGACCGGCTACCTCAACCGTGGCCATACATCCCGCGCCGCGCGGGTCATCGACCGCAGCATGCGCGAGGTGGAGCCGGGTGTGTTCAGCAGCCGGATCAAGCTGCCGGCGCCGGGCACCTTCGACCTTGCGGTGATGCTCAACCAGCCGCAGATCGCCCACTGCTTCACTGCCGAGGTGCAGCCCAACAAGGCCCTGGCCGCCCAGCGCAGCAAGCCCCGTGTCGAGTTCCTGCTCGACAGCGCGCCGGTCACCGCTGGCCATGCGGCCAAGGCGCGGTTCCGCATCGTGCAGGGCAGCAGCGGCCAGCCACGGGCCGGGATCGCCGACCTGCGGGTGCGTTACTTCCAGGCCCCGGCCTCGCGCCCCCGGGAGGTCGCCGCCGTGGAAGTGGGCGAGGGCATCTACGAAGCACCGCTGGCGCTGGACAAAGCCGGTGCCTACTACCTGCACGTGGGCTCGGCCTCCCTGGGCATGGCCTTCGGTTCGCAACCCTATGCCAGCCTGCGCGCGGTTCCGGCCCAGGCCCGCATGACCCCCTGAGGAGCACGCCATGGACCTTATGAAGTCAGGCATCGCTATCGCCCTGCTCGGCCTGGGCCTCACCGCCGGATCGGCCACCGCACACAGCCCGGAAGAGCACGCCGCCCACATGGCCCAGCAGGCCGCCAACCCCCATGCCCAGCACCAGGCGCAGGGCGGCGTGGAGCCGGGCGCCGAGGTGGCCTTCGCCGATGTTCCCCTGCTGGACCAGGAGGGTCGCGAACTGCGCCTGAAGGACGACCTGGTGGGGGATCGCATCGTTGTCATGGGCTTCGTCTACACCAGCTGCACCACGGTCTGCCCGGTGGTCTCGGCGATCATGCAGAAGCTGCAGAAGCAGTTGGGCGAGCGCGCCGGCACCGAGGTGCAGTTGATCTCCCTGAGCATCGACCCGTTGCGCGATACCCCCGAACGCCTGCGTGAGTACGCTGGGCGCTATGAGGCCGGCGCCGGCTGGCGCTGGGTCACCGGCAGCAGCGAGGCGGTGGCCGACACCCTCAAGGGGCTCGGCACCTGGACCGCGAACTACCAAGATCACCCGCCGCTGATCATGGTCGGTGACGGTCGTACCCAGACGTGGACCCGCTTCTATGGCTTCACCGATCCGGCCGTCCTGATGGCGCGCGTCAACGAGCTCAGCGCCGTTCGCGGGCACGACGGCCACGGTCCCACCGCCATTGCTCAGGAGAGTCACCCATGAAGCGCCTGATCCCGCTCGCGCTGGCCCTGGGCCTTGCTAGCAGCGCCTTCGCCCATGAGGGGCATGAAAACCACGAAGCGGCGCCGTCCAGTGCGCCGGCCGCCCAGCCCCTGGCCGCCGGTGGCACCCGGGATGCCCAGACCTACTTCACCGACTCGCTGCTGCGCGACCAGAACGGCCAGGAAGTGCGCTTCTACAGCGACGTGCTCAAGGGGCGGATGGTGATGCTCAACGTGATCTTCACCCACTGCAACGACGCCTGCCCGCTGATCACCCGCAAGCTCAAGGAGGTGCGCGAAGCCATGGGCGAGGAAATGGCGAAGCAGGTGTATTTCATCTCCCTGTCCAGCGACGCCGAGAACGACACCCCTGAAGTGCTCAAGGCTTTCGCTGCCAAACACGGCGTGGATTCGCCGAACTGGATCTTCCTCACTGGCGATAAGGCCAGCATGGACCTGGTGCTTGCACGCCTCGGCCAGTTGGGCGAAAGCGCCGAGGCCCATTCCACCCTGCTGATTGCCGGCGATGTGCCGAACAAGCGCTGGAGCAAGATCCGCCCCGACGCGCCGGTGGCCGCCATTGCCCAGCGCCTTCAATTCATGACTCTGCCCGTGGCTGGGCGCTGAGACCGGTGGCCATGTGGCGAGCCCTGCTGCTGGTGGCGCTGGTGATCCAGGCGCCCCTGGCCGTTGCGCTGGAGCTGAGCCCCGCCGAAGCGGCCGGGCGGCGCATCTACCTGGAAGGCGTGGGCGCGGCCAATGGCGAGATCAGTGCGCGGGTCGGTGCCGCCGATACCCTGGTGCCGGCAGCGGTGATGCCCTGCGCCAACTGCCACGGCGCCGATGGCCGGGGCCGTCCGGAGGGCGGCGTGCGCCCGCCGGACATCACCTGGCGACGCCTCTCGCTGCCCTACGGTCAGTTGCAGGCCAACGGCCGCAGCCATGGGCCCTATGACGACGGCGCCCTGGCCCGCGCGGTGGGTGAGGGCCGCGACCCCGCAGGCAACCGGCTGGACCCGGCGATGCCGCGGTTCGTGATGTCCCTGCGTGACATGGCCAACCTCACCGCCTACCTCAAACGCCTGGAGGATGACCGCGACCCTGGCGTGCAGGATGCCGAGCTGCGCCTGGGCACCCTGCTGCCCCGGCAGGGCCCGCTGGCCGATCTGGGCCACACGGTGGAAGCGGTGCTGCGCGGCGCCCTGGCCCTGGTCAACCAGGCCGGGGGGATTCACGGCCGCCAGCTCTCGCTGGTGGTGCGCGATCCCGGCATGGACCGGCAGAGCACGGAACGGGCACTGCACCAGCTGCTGGAGGAGGACCAGGTGTTTGCCTTGCTGGCGCCCCTAGCCCCTGCGCTGGATGGCGACCTGCCGACCCTGGTCGAGAAGGCCCGTGTACCGCTGGTCGGCCCCCTGACGCTGTTCGACGAAGCCACGGCCAATCCGCTGGTGTTCAACGCCCTGCCGGGCCTGCGCGAGCAGATGTTTGCCCTGGCCGGCTACGCCAGCAGCGACCTTGGCCTGGATCGGCCGGAAGCGCTCGTGGCCTATCCCGACGACGCCCGCCAGCACGCGCTGGCCGAGGCCCTGGCCCTGCGCCTGATGGATCAGGGCTGGGCACGCGTGCGCTTGCTGGGCTATGACGCCGCGAATCGCGATGCGTCGCTCGGGCATGCGGCAAAAGGCGCCCAGGGGGTGTTCTTCCTCGGCCAGTCGGAGGCGTTCGCCCGGCTCGCCGACCAACTCCAGGCCGAGGACCTTTCGCCTTACCTGTTCGCCGCCTCGGCCCAGGTGGCCAGCAGCGCCCTGCGGATTCCGTCGCGCTTCTCCGGGCGGCTGTTCCTGGCCTATCCCTTCATGCCCGCCGACTGGACCCCGGAGGGCAAGGCGACGCTGTTGGTCATTCGTCGCAGCCAGGGGCTGGGCGGCCAGCATGCGGTGCTGCAGGTGGGCGCCTATTGTGCCGCCGCGCTGCTCGGCGAAGGGCTTAAGCGTGCCGGCCGCGAGGCCAGCCGCGAGAAGCTGGTCAGTGCCCTGGAGGGCCTGCATGGCTTCCACACCGGCCTGACCCTGGCGCTGAGTTTCGGGCCGGGGCAGCGGGTGGGCCTGGCCGGTGCGCATATCGTCACGGTGGACCTGGGCGGGCAGCGTTTTCGTCCGCTGGGCAAATTCGTCAAAGTCGACACGAGGCTTTAGGTCATGAACGCAAACCCCTGGCTCGGTCTGGTCATCGGCCTGCTCACGCCCCTGGTGCTGGCCGGGGAAACCGGCATCGCCGCGCGGGTCAACGGCACCGACATCAGCAACTTCCGCCTGGAGCGGCACTTCGCCGACTACCTGAAGATCCAGGGCCGCCAGGTGGGCGCCATCCGCAGCCCGGCGGCCTACAAGCGCCTCAAGCGTGAAGCGCTGCAACAGCTGATCGACAAGGAACTGCTCTGGCAGGAGGCGGAGCGCCTGGGCGTGGCGGTGTCGGATGAGGAAATCACCGCCAGCCTGGCCGAGATGAAGGCCGCCTTCGCCGATTCCCAGGGCTTTGCCCGGGCATTGGATGAGGCCGGTTTCGACGAGGCCTCGTACCGTGACTACTTGCGCCACGAGCTGGTTGCCAGCCGCGTCCTCGACAAGATCGCCCAGGTGGACCAACCGAGCGACGCCGACGTGCGCGCGGCCTTCGAGAGCCTCAAGCCGCAGCTCGACCCGGCCATGGAAGAAGCCCACGCCCTGGCGCTGGTGCGCCAGTACCTCACCGGTCAGCGGGTAGCCCAGGGCCGCGAGCTGGCGCTGGAGAAGTTGCGCGAGAAGGGCAGGGTGGAAGTGCTGGTGGCGTTGTAGGGGCGAATTCATTCGCCAAGGGCCGCGCAGCGGCCCCAAGGGTGGACCACGCTTCACCGGTCCACCATCGGAGCCTCGATCGGGCGCCGTTGGTGGATGTAAAGAGCGACATCCACCCTTGCGCTGTGGGGGCGAATTCATTCGCCAAGGAGCCCGTAGGGCTTCCCCGAAAAGGCCATCCCCCACTTCTGGGTATAGCCACTGGCCAACATCGAGCATTCCCCCGGTTTTGGGGGAGCCCCCACCAGCGGGTGAAATGCCCCCATTGCAAATCAGTGACTTAGAGCCCCCTCCAGAGTCGGGTACGGCTGGCACGATGCGTGCGTATGTCCAGGCAAGGGCGGATGCCGGCATGGCCGGATCGCCAGGGCCCCTGGAGGTACATCGATGGACAGCCATCTCCACGCCGCGCAGCCTGCACCGGAGCGCTTCGAAACCGAGCTGATGCGCGATGCGCGCAAACGTTCGGCCGAGCTGGGGCTTCGCCTGGTGGATGCCCTGGACGAGTTGGCCGACCTGCCTCCCGATGCCTTCGCCCATCGCCTGGGCAACACCCTGCATTACCCCGTGCTGGCCTTCGAGGCCCTGGGCCGCAGCACCCCCGCCTTCGAGCGGATTCCCCTGGCGCTGGCTCTCAAGCGCGAATTCGTGCTGCTGGAGCTGGAGGGGGAAACCCTCGCGGTGTTCGCCGACCCCTTCGATGAGGCCCGCCTGGCCTGGATCGAGGAGCAGCGCCAGGGGGCGCCGTTGTACCTGGTCCATCCGCGCGAGCTGGCGGCTTTTCTCGAACGCCATGAAGAGAGCTTCCACGCCGTCGATTCCTTGCAGGCCGAAGCCGGCGCCGTGCAGGAACATGAGGCCCTGGAAACCCTGTCCCTGGCGCGCATCAGCGAAGACGCCAGCGTGGTGGTCAAACTGGTCAACTCCACCCTCTACGACGCCCTCAAGCTACATGCCAGCGACATCCACCTGGGCATGACCGGTAGCGGCCTGACCATCAAGTACCGCATCGACGGTGTGCTGGGTGGCGGCAGCCGGGTGCCCGGCGTGGAACTCGCCGAGCAGGTGATCTCGCGGGTGAAGGTGATGGCCGAGCTGGACATCGGCGAGAAGCGCGTGCCCCAGGACGGCCGCTTCAAGATCGGCATCAATGGCCGGCAGATCGATTTCCGCGTGTCCATCATGCCGAGCATCTTCGGTGAGGATGCGGTGCTGCGGGTGCTGGACAAACAGGACCTCGCCGACCAGGTCAATGGCGTGCGCCTGGAGGCGCTGGGCTTCGAGGCTGGCACCCTGCGCAGCCTGCGGCGTCTGGCCGCCGAGCCTTACGGCATGGTGCTGGTCACCGGCCCCACGGGCAGCGGCAAGACCACCACGCTCTACGCGATGATCACCGAGATCAACCACGGCGTGGACAAGATCATCACCATCGAAGACCCGGTGGAGTACCAGTTGCCGGGCGTGCTGCAGATTCCGGTGAACGAGAAGAAGGGCCTGACCTTCGCCCGGGGCCTGCGCTCCATCCTGCGTCATGACCCCGACAAGATCATGGTCGGCGAGATCCGCGACCCCGACACCGCGCAGATCGCCGTGCAGTCGGCGCTCACCGGCCACCTGGTGTTCACCACCATCCACGCCAACAACGTGTTCGACGTGATCGGCCGCTTCACCCAGATGGAAGTGGACCCCTATAGCTTCGTCTCGGCCCTCAACGCCGTACTGGCCCAGCGCCTGATCCGCCTGGCCTGCCCGAGCTGCGCCGAGGCCGTGCAGCCCAGCGAAGACGAACTGCTGGCCTCGGGCATCGACCCGGCCAGCGCGGGCGACTACCGCTTCGTCACCTGCCCGGGCTGCGGACGTTGCCGGGGCACCGGCTACCGCGGACGGACCGCCATCGCCGAACTGCTGCGCCTGGACGACGACATCCGCCAACTCATCATCGAGCGCCAGCCTATCAGCCGCATCAAGGAACTGGCGCTCAAGCGCGGCCTGCGCCTGCTGCGCACCTCGGCCCTGGACCTGGTCCGCGAAGGCCGCACCACGCTGGAGGAGATCAACCGTGTCACTTTCGTGGCCTGAGGCCTATACCGCCGTCCTTGGCCCGCGCAGCGTGGGCCTGTACCGGTGCCGCGACCGCCAGTGGCTCGGCAGCGTCGACTTCGACCGGGTCGGCGGCCTGGCCTGGCCGGGTGCAATGGCGGCCCTGGAATCGCTGCTGGCAGGCGGCAAGGCACGCCGGGCAACCCTGCGGGTGGTGCTATCCAGTCATTACACGCGCTTCTGCCTGGTGCCCTGGAGCGAGGCCATCAACAGCCCCGAGGAGCTGGCCGGCTACGCGCGGCTGTGCTTCGAGGACATCTACGGCGCCCTGGGCGAAGGCTGGAGCCTGCGCCTGTCGCCAGAGGCCGCCGGCCGGCCGCGCCTGGCCGCCGCACTGCCCGACGAACTGCTGGTGCAGCTGCGGGCGCTGGCCAAGGCCAAGGGCCTGCGCCTGGCCTCGGTGCAGCCCTACCTGATGGCCGCGTTCAACCACTACCGCGCCGCGCTGGCGATGGACGACTTCCTCTTCCTGGTGGCCGAACCCGGTCGCGGCAGCCTGCTTCTGGCCCGTGGCTGCCACTGGGTCGCGGTGCGCTCGGTGGCGCTGGACGATAGCGAGTCCGCCTTGAACGACCTGATTGCCCGCGAGGGCGAACTCCAGGGCCTGGAGCAGGACGCCCCGACCGCGCTTTACCTGCACGCTCCCGGCCGCGCCGGCCTGCCTGCTCCCGGCATCGCTTACCTGGATGCCGACCTGGGTGAAGGGCCGGTTGGCGATCCCCTGTACGCCATGGCGATGACGGTGAACTGACATGCGACCGATCGATCTCGACTTCCAGCACAGGCCCGTTTCCAGCGCCCCCGGCTGGATACTCCTGGGTGGCGGCATGCTGATGGGCGTGCTGATGCTCGTCGCACATCTGGAAACCGGCCGCGAGACCGAAGCCCGCCAGGCGGACCTGCAACGCGTCGAGCAGCACTTGCAGAAGCGGGGCCTGCGCCAGGCGCCGCTGTCGGCCACCGACGAGAAAGCCCACGCCGCCAGCGTGACGGAGATGCGCCGCATTACCGCGCAGATGAACCTGCCGTGGGACGGTCTGTTCGCCATGCTCGAGGCCCAGCCGCGCCAGGACGTCGCTCTGCTGGCCCTGGCCCCGGACGCGCGCAAGGGTCAGTTGCGCATCGCTGCCGAGGCCCGCGACCTGCCGGCGATGCTGGCCTTCCACCGCGAGCTGGAAGCCAGCGATGCCCTGAGCGATGTCTCGCTGCTCAATCACGAGATGGTGGCCGAACAGGCCGAGCGGCCCATCCGCTTCAACCTGCTGGCGACCTGGGAGGTGAAGGATGCGCGTCCCTAGGCTGATCCTCATCGAGCAGGCTCGGCGCCTGGGTTGGCCGGGGCTGGCCGGTGGCGTGCTGCTGGCGCTCGCCCTGGGCTACGGCCTGCTGGGCCTGCTGCCGGCGCGCCAGGCACTGGCCGCGATGACCCGCCAACTGGCCGAGGACCGCGCCCAACTGGCAGCCGCCGACGCCATCCCGTCCGGACAACGCGTGAGCGTTCCCGCGTCCGCGCAACTGGACGACTTTCGCCGCAACCTGCCGGCCCAGCTGGACGCTACCGGCGCCATCGACCGCATCTACGTCCTGGCGCAACAGGAGGGCATTGCCCTGGCGCGAGGCGAGTACGCCCTCGGGCTCGATCCCAGGACCCGCCTGGCGCGCTACCAGGTGCTGCTGCCGGTGCGTGGCAGCTACCCGCAACTGCGCCGCTTCCTCCATGGCCTGCAGGCGCAACTGCCGGCCCTGGCCCTGGAAGAGGTGGACCTGCAACGCAAGCAGATTGCCGACTCGGAACTCGAGGGGCGCATCCGCATGACCCTGTATCTGGCGAGGTGACCATGGCACGCAGTCTGTTCTGGTTGGCATTCCTCGGCGCGGCCGCCACCCTGGCGGTGGTCCCCGAATTCTTCGGCGAACAGGCCGAGCCCCTGGCCATGCCGCGCAGTCCGCTGCCGGCGGCGGTGGCCCGATCCACGCCGGACACCGCTCCGGTGCCGACGGCGCTGCCCGAGGCCGCGGTACCGGCTGCGGACCTGTTTGCCTCGCAGAGCTGGTACGTCGCCCCGCCGCCACCTCCGGCAATGGCCGCTGCGCCACCTCCCCCACCCGTCCGGCCCACGGCGCCGCCGCTGCCCTTCACGTTCATCGGCAAGCTGGATGATCGCCAGCAATTGCAGGTGTTCCTGCTGCGCGGCGAACAGGTGCTGGTGGTGCGTGAAGGCGACCTGATCGACAAGACCTACAAGGTCAAGCGCATCGACCCCGAGCGCATGACCCTGGTCTACCTGCCCCTGGACATCGCCCAGACCCTGGCCGTAGGGAGCGCACTATGAACCGCCTGGCGTGCTGTTTTGTCCTGGTGCTGCTGGCAGGCTGCGCCGCCAACCTGGCCCAGCGAGAAGGGCTGGACCTGATCGATGCGGGCCAGTTCGAGGAAGGCCTGGCCAAGCTGGAACAGGCTGCCCGTGAAGCGCCTCGCGACGCCGGCGCGCAGATGGCGCTGACCACTCAGCGTGAGCGGGCCGTGAGGGCCCTGCTGAGCAATGCCGACCTGGCCCGCAGCCAGCGGGATTTCGCCACCGCGACCCTCGGCTACCAGCGCGCGCTGCGCATCGAGCCGCACAACCAGCGGGCGCTGGATGGGCTGCACATGATCGAGCAGCAGCGCAACATCCAGGACATGCTGCGCCAGGGCCAGACCGACCTGCGCCGGGGTGATGTGGTGGGCGCGTCGCGGCAGGCGCGCGGCATCTTCGCCCTGGACCCGGAACACGAAGGCGCGCGTGAGCTGCAACGCAGCATCGAAGTCGTCCAGGCCCGCGCCGCCGTGCCCTACCCGCAGCTGCGTTCGCGGCTGGACCGGCCGGTGACCCTGGAATTCCGCGACGCCAACCTCAAGGTCATCTTCGAAGTGCTGGCGCAGACCTCGGGGCTGAACTTCATCTTCGACAAGGACGTGCCGCCGCAACTGAAGGCGACCATCTTCGTGCGCGAGGTGCCGATCGAGGATGCGGTGGAGCTGCTGCTGCAACAGAACCAGTTGCACCAGCGGGTGGTGAACGACAACACCATCGTCATCTACCCCGACTCGCCGCAGAAGCTGAAGGACTATCAGGACCTGGTGATGCGCACCTTCTACCTGACCAACACCGATGCCGCGACGGCGATGAACCTGGTCAAGACGCTGCTGAAAACCCGCGATGTGTTCATCGACGAGCGCCTCAACACCCTGACCATGCGCGACACCCCGGACGCGGTGCGCATGGCCGAGAAGCTGTTCCAGGCCCAGGACCAGTCCAACCCCGAAGTGGTGCTGGAAGTGGAAGTGATGGAAGTGGCCCGCCAGCGCATCCTCGACCTCGGCCTGCAGTGGCCGAACACCTTCGGGATACTCAGCGACGATGGCCAGCCGGTGAGCATCCTCGACCAGCTCAAGGGCATCGATTCCGGGCGCATCAGCATCTCGCCGTCGCCGCAGTTGAAGATCAACGCCCAGGACAACGACGTGAACACCCTGGCCAGCCCGGTGATCCGCGTCAGCAACCGCGAGCAGGCGCGTATCCACATCGGCCAGCGGGTGCCCATCGTCAGCGCCACCTCGGTACCGTCCACCCAGGGGCCGGTGATCACCGAGAGCATCACCTACCTCGATGTCGGCCTGAAGCTGGAGGTGCAGCCCACGGTGCACCTGAACAACGAGGTGGCCATCAAGATCGCCCTGGAGGTGAGTAACGCCACGCCGCTGACCCCGACCCAGCAGGGCACCATTCCGGTCCAGGTGGACACCCGCAACGCCCAGACCACCCTGCGCCTGCGTGACGGCGAAACCCAGGTGCTGGCGGGCCTGGTGCGCAACGACCAGGCCAACTCCGGCAACAAGATCCCGGGCCTGGGTGACATTCCCGGCCTCGGCCGGCTGTTCGGCAGCAACAAGGACACGGTCGGTAAATCCGAGCTGGTGCTGTCCATCACCCCGCGTATCGTGCGCAACCTGCCGTACCAGAGCCCCTACGACATGGAATTCCCGTCCGGCACCGAAAGCAGCATGCGTGTCCCCACCGTGCGCGGGCCGGTGGAGGCGCTGGGCGTGGAACTGCCGGATGCGCCGGCGGTGGTGGTCAACCCCACGCCCATCAACGGGAGACACTGAACCATGAAGCGCCAGGCTGCGTTCTCGCTGATCGAACTGGTGATCGCCATGGCCATCATCGGCCTGCTCGCCAGCATCGCCGCGCCGTTGGCCGAAACGGTCATCCGTCGCGGCAAGGAGCAGGACCTCAAGACCGCGCTGCACCAGATTCGCGATGCCATCGATACCTACAAGCTGGCGGCCGATGCCGGGCATATCGAGAAGTCCGCGACCAGCTCCGGTTATCCGCCGTCGCTGCAGGCCCTGGTGGATGGTGTGCGCGACCTGCGCAGCATCAAGGGCGAGCGCCTGTACTTCCTGCGGCGCATCCCCCGCGACCCCTTCGCCGACGCGCGCCTGGACCCGCGGGAAAGCTGGGGCCTGCGTGCCTACTCCAGCCCCGCGGACGACCCGCGGCCCGGTGTGGACGTGTTCGACGTGTACTCCCTGGCCGCCGGCAACGGCCTCAACGGCACGCCTTACCGGGAGTGGTGAACATGGCACGGCAAAAGGGCTTCACCCTCATCGAACTGCTGGTGGTCATGGCCATCATCGCCACCCTGATGACCATTGCCGTGCCGCGCTATTTCTCCAGCCTGGAGAACTCGAAGGAGACCACCCTGCGCCAGAGCCTGGCGGTGATGCGCGAGGCCCTCGACCAGTTCTACGGCGACACCGGGCGCTATCCTGATTCGATAGAGGAACTGGTTGCCCAGCGCTACCTGCGCGCCCTGCCACTGGACCCGATCGCCGAGCGCACGGACCTGTGGGTGCTCCTGCCGCCCCCGGACGGCGCACCGGGCAGCGTTTATGACGTCAAGAGCGGCGCCCCGGGACGGGCGCGGGACGGGAGTCTCTATGCGGACTGGTGAGCAGGGTTTCACCTACCTCGGCGCGCTCTTCCTCATCCTGCTGATGGGGATGTCGCTGGCCGGCGCGGGGCAGCTCTGGTCCACCGCCAGCCAGCGTGCCCGCGAGCGCGACCTGCTCTGGGTCGGCAGCCAGTACGCCCAGGCCCTGCGCAGCTACTACCGGGCTTCTCCAGGCGTGGCCCAGTACCCGGCGGCGCTGGAGGACCTGCTGGAAGACAACCGCTTCCCCCAACCCCAGCGCCACCTGAGAAGGCTCTACCCCGACCCGGTCACGGGCACCGCCGATTGGGGGTTGATCCGCTCCTTCGACGGGCGTATCGCCGGCATCTACAGCCAATCCCGGCAGCGGCCCCTGAAGCAGGCGCACTTCCCCGCGCAGTGGATTGAATTCGAAGGCTTGGGCAGCTACGCCGATTGGCGCTTCGTGGCCGAGAAAGCCTTCATGGAAGGCACGCCGACGAGGGCCACGCCATGAAGCGCACCCCATTGCTGGCCGTCCTGGTGCTGCTATGCGCACTGGGTACGGCGCGCGCCGACGAAGACGAGATCATGGGCTTCATCGTCGACTACACGATTTCCCACATCGGCCACGACTTCTACCGCTCCTTCAGCGAGCGCCTGCGCGACACCAGCAAGCTGGACTTCAACCTGGTGGTACGCGAACGCCCCGATGCCCGCTGGGGCAGCCTGATCTGGGTGGAGTACGAACAGCGCGTGCTCTACCGGCAATTTCTGCCACCTAACACCGCAGAACTGAAACCCACTGCCTACGCGGCGGCGGACCTGGTGTTGGAGGCCATTGCGCAGCAGAAGCTGCAGCGCCTCCTGCAAGACACCCACGACCTGGAGAGGGATGAACTATGAACAAGAACAGACTTTCCCTGCTGCTGCTCGGATTCGGCCTGATCGGTTCGGTCCAGGCCACCGAGCTGGTGTACACCCCGGTCAACCCGTCGTTCGGCGGCAACCCGCTGAATGGCACCTGGCTGCTGAACAACGCCCAGGCACAGAACGACCATGACGACCCGGACGCCAGCAGCTCTGCGGCCAGTCGCCAGTCGGCCCTGCAGCGCTTCACCAGCTCACTGGAGTCGCGCCTGCTCTCGCAACTGCTGACCAATATCGAGGACGGCAACACCGGCAGCCTCACCACCGACTCTTTCATCATCAACATGATCGATGACGGTGGCGAGCTGTCGATCGTCATCACCGACCGGGCCACGGGCGAAGTCTCGGAAGTGGTCGTCAACGGCCTGCTCCCCTAACTCCGGCATCGACAGGAAGCCACGACCATGAACAGAGTGCTGATGCTGGTCCTGCTACTCGCCACCTTGCAAGGCTGCGGTCTGCGCGAGCCGATGCCGGCCGACACCGAGGGCCAGACCCCAACCCTGACGCCGCGCGCCTCGACCTATTACGACCTGATCAACCTGCCTCGGCCCAAGGGGCGCCTGGTGGCCGCGGTGTACGGGTTCCGCGACCAGACCGGCCAGTACAAGCCGACGCCGGCCAGCTCCTTTTCCACCAGCGTCACCCAGGGCGCCGCCAGCATGCTGGTGGATGCACTGCAGGCCAGCGGCTGGTTCATGGTGCTGGAACGTGAAGGCCTGCAGAACGTGCTGACCGAACGCAAGATCATCCGCGCGTCGCAGAACAAGCCCAACACCCCGGCGAACATCCAGACCCAACTGCCGCCCTTGCAGGCCGCCAACCTGCTGCTGGAAGGCGGCATCATCGCCTACGACACCAACGTCCGCAGCGGTGGCGAAGGCGCGCGCTACCTGGGTATCGGTGCGTCCCACGAGTACCGCGTCGACCAGGTCTCGGTGAACCTGCGCGCGGTGGACGTGCGCAGCGGCATGGTGCTGGCCAACGTGATGACCACCAAGACCATCTACTCGGTGGGCCAGAGCGCCAGCGTGTTCAAGTTCATCGAGTTCAAGGAACTGCTGGAGGCTGAGGCCGGTTACACCACCAACGAACCGGCGCAGCTGTGCGTGCTGTCGGCCATCGAATCCGCCGTGGCCCACCTCATTGCCCAGGGCGTGGAACGCCGGCTGTGGTCGGCCGCAGGGGAAAAGCCGCTGGAGCAGACCTCGCTGAAGAAATACCTGGGCGGGGCGCAGGCTTCGATCCAGTAGATCGACAGCGCCGCCATACGGGGCCGCTGCGCGGCCCTTTCTCGAATAAATTCGCTCCCACCATGCGGCTGCCGGACTCGTAGGATGGCGTGGAGCGAAGCGATACCCATCATTCAGCCCGTGCTGACTTCCACTGGTGGGCTGAAAGCCCACGCTACAAACTGAGGGTGCGCAGCCCAACGTGCAGGGGCGAGACATGGGCATGTTGGGCTTCGCTTCGCTCTGCGCCAACCTACGGGGCCGCTGCGCGGCCCATCGCGAATGAATTCGCTCCCACAGGGTTAGCCCCGGCCAGGCACGTTCAGTGCGTAGGGTGAATAACGCTCTTTTTATCCACCATCGGTGCATTGCCGGAGTCCGGCTGGTGGACAGAAAAGCGTGGTCCTCTCCCTACATGGAGATCGCGGTCACCACTGGCTCCTGCTCCACCTCATCCACCCACCAGCGCAGGTGGGCTTCCACTCGGGTGGAGGCGGGCATGTGCAGGCTATTGCGCACCGGGCATATCTCATCGGCCATTCCGCGCTGGCGTGACTGGCTGCGGCCGGCGGGGCCCTGGGCGATGACCAGGAGTTCGTAGCGGATGGCGGGCGTGGGCGGGTCGAAGCACAGGCGCAGTTCGGCCAGGCCGGGGGCCTGGGGGGTGAGCTGGAGGCTGGCGCTGGCCAGCAGGGCGGCGAGGAGCATGGGAAAAAAGCCGCCGCCCACAGTGGGCGGCGGCTTCGGGGGGATTACTGCTGGACGACGGTGGCGGTGTTGCCGGTGCCGTTCTGGTCGACGGTGGCGGTCATGCGGAAATTGCTCTGGGTGACCGTGGCCTGGTTGCTCCAGCCCGCCTGGCTGACGACGGAGAGGTTGTTCATGTCGGCCTGGATGATGGTGGCCGAGTTGCCGCCGCCAGCGCTCTGGTAGGTCTGGCTCAGGTTGCCGCTGCCGGACTGGTCGATCTCGACGCTGTTGCCGGTGCCTTCGCTGTAGCCCTCAGCGAGGTTGCCGCCGTCACGCTGGGCGACCACCAGGGTGTTGCCGTCGCCTTCCTGGTCGAAGTACAGCTCGTTGAAGTTGCCCTCCTGGGTGAAGTTGGCGGTGTTGCCGTTGCCGTTCTGGCTCAGTTCCACGACCTGGTCGTTGCCGAACTGGCCACCCTCCTGCGCACCCTGCCAGTTGCTGGCATAGACGTTGTTGTCGTTGCCGGTCTGGTTGACGGTGAGGCTCAGGTTTTCACCTTCCTGGTAGGTCAGGGCGAGGTTGCTGTCGCCGGCCTGGGTGACGGCTGTGGTCGAGTCGGTGGTTTCGTACTGGTCCGCCCATGCGGCGTTGGTGTTGCCGATCTGGGTCACGCTGGCCTCATTGCCCGAGCCGAAGCTCTGGTCGACGACCAGTTCGTTGAGTTCGCCGCCGCCCTGGTCGACGTTGGCCCGGCTGCTTTCCTGCTCGGTCTGCCAGACCTCGATGTAGCCGGTTTCGCCGCTCTGGAACACCTCCACCTGGTTGCCGGTGCCTTGGCTCTGGTCGACGTAGGCGATATTGGCCCCGCCCGATTGCAGGATGCTGATGGTGCTGCCGGTCTGGTCCACCTGCCAGGTGCCAGCCTCATTCAGGGTGCCGCTTTGGTCGATGGTGGTGGTGTTGCCGGTGCCGAAGAGCTGCTCGGCATCGGCGATGTTCTCCGAGTCCGCCTGGGTGATGTTGACGGTGCTGGCGGTCTGGGTGTCCTGGATGCTGAACGCGCGGTTGTCGTTACCGTTCTGGGTGACGTTGGCATGGCTGTTCTGGTTGAACCACTGTTCGCTGTGGGCGCCGTTCCACTCACCGGTCTGGTTGTGGGTGACCTGGCTTTCGGTTTCCGTGCCCTGGATGCCGGTGGAGGCGTTGTACTCGCCATTCTGGGTCTGGGTGACGGTGCCGACTCCGTCCTGCTGGTCGGCGAACGCATCGTTGTCGTCGCCGGTCTGGTCCTGGGTCGCGGTGCTGAAGCCTGCAGTGGTCTGCAGTACCTCGGCGACGTTCTCGATGCCGCTCTGGAGCTGGGTCGAAGTGCTGTCGTCGGCGAGAGCCTGGATGCTGACCAGGGTCAGGATAGCGGCAGCAAGGGGTTTGTACTGGAACATGGTATTGCCTCCTGGGAGTGATTCCCTGCGAATCGTTCGGGTCTTGAGTTCGTCGCCTTCAGTGCTGGATCACCTGCACGCTCAGGCCGTTGCCATGTTGGGTAATGCTGCTGTTCAGTCCCTCCCCGGACTGAGCGATGGATGCGCTGTTGTAGGCGCCAACCTGGTCGATCTGGGCCTGGTTGTAGGCGCCGCTCTGAGAGATGTAGGCCTGGTTGCCCACGCCTTGTTGAGTGATGGAAGCCAGGTTCGCCACGCCCTCCTGGAGGATGTAGGCCTCCTGGTCGCTGCCGTTCTGCACGATCTGCCCCAGCAACGACTGGCCGCTTTGGCTCAGCAGCGCGACGTTCGCTTCACCCACCTGGCGTATCAGGGCCTGTTGGTCCAGGGACACGCTTTGTGGGCTGGCGAGGTCGGCATTGCCGCCGGCCAGGTCGAAGTTCTCCATCAGGTCCGCCGCCGGCAGCGCACCGCTGCCCAGCCCGAAGGCGAGCAGGGTGGTGATGCGCAGCACGGTGGCGGTATTCATGGCCGGCTCCTAGCGGGTGACCAGGGGGACGGTACGCACCGTGCCCTGGGACGAGGTGATGGTCGCCGTCGGGTTAGCACTCGGGACCACGTTGGTGGTGGTCACCGACAGCCGCCAGCGCCCGCTCAGCGGCACCACCACGGTGCCCAGGTCCTGCGGGCCGTTGGTGGTGGTCACCCGGACCCGGACGCTGTTGCCGGTGGTCACCGAGCTTTGGCCGTCCAGGCTCCAGGTCACACGGTTGCCGGAACGGAGGGTGAACTCGGCGGTGCCCACCGTCAGGTTCTCGGCAGTGGCCGGCGGTGGTGACACTGTCACCCTCACCTCGACCGGGGCGGAGAGGGCGCCGAAGGCGTCCCGCGCCTGGTAGGCGAAGATGGCGGTGAAGGTGGCGGTGACCGAGGCTGGCGGCGTGTAGGTGATGGTGGTGCCATCGGTGCTCGCGCTGCCCTGGCCAGTGGCCGGCTGGGTCAGGTTGACCACGGTCAGCGGCACGTTGCCTTCCGGATCACTGTCGTTGGCCAGCACGTTCAGGGTCAGCGGTACGCCCAGGGTGGCGCCGTTATCGGCGATCCCGACCGGCGGCTGGTTGGGGCTGACGCTGACGGTGACCGTGGCCGGCGCCGATGCCTCGCCGCGAACGTCCAGGGCGCGGTAGGTGAAGGTGGCGGTGAGCGGGCTGTTGACCACCGGCGGCGGGGTGTAGACCACCGTGGTGCTGCCGTTCAGGGTCACGCTGCCGAGTCCGGCGTCGGGCTGGGTGAGCCCGGTGATGGTGAGCGGCAGGTCACGCTCGCCGTCCGCGTCACTGTCGTTGGTCAGCACGCTGATGGTCACCGGCACGCCAAAGCTGGTGCTGGCGCTGTCCTCGCTGGCCACCGGTGCCTGGTTGGGTACTTCTTCCGGTGCGCTGCCGACCACCGCGACGGCCTCGGTGTCGGCACCGCCTGCGGCGGATTTCACTGTGACCACGGCCGGCGGCTGCGCCAGGTCGGTGACCCGCAGGATCTGCAGGGGGCCGGCCTTGGTCATGCGGCCAAAGCCCTGGGCGGCAAGATCGGGGATCTGCACCTCATCGCTGGAGCTGGCCTCGATGGTCAGCGAGCGATCGGCCCAGGCGTAGCGGGCGCTGGTGATCTTCACCACGTCCGTGACTTCGCGGGAGGTCGACGTGGGCTTGGTGAGACCCGATGGGTCGGTGCCCGTGACCACCACGAAGGGCGGCAGCACGGCCGGAGCCGGGTTCTGGGCGAAGAAGTAACCGGAGCCGTCGTTGACCATCTCCGCCAGGCAGGCCGGCGGGGTTCCGCCTTCTACCAGCTCCAGGGTTTCCCGGTAGCAGAACTCGGCGTTCGCCGGGCCATTGGCGAACACTTCCAGGCGCGTGCCCTGGCTGGTGCGGCGGTAGCTGGCCCGTTCGATGTCCACCGGGGTGGCGCTGCGGGAGTCGAAGATCTTGCCGGAGACCGAGAACAGCTCGGTGCGGATGGTCCCCGCCGGGCCGGAAATCTCGACGTAGTTAGTGCCCAAGGGGCTGCCGGTCACCGTCGAGGGGATATTGGGGTCGCCGATGAACAGCTCCTCTTCACCCGTTTCCGGGTTGGTGGCCGGGTAGGGCGCACCGGGGCCCTTCAGGAACGGACCAACGTCGCCGGTGAGGGCGCCGTTGAAGACCCCCTGCGCGCCGATGCCGATGTCGCGGGTCATGTTGATGGCGCGGCGGCCACCGCCGTCGGCGGCCTGGGCAGCCGTCACCTCGAAGGTTTCCACGCCGTAGGGGTGGGTGACCGTGTAGGTGCCCGGCTGCGGGACGTTGGCGCGAATCCGGATGCGCGCGAAGCTCTGCTGGTCGCCGGCACGGGGCAGTTCCAGGGCGAACGCAGCCTCAATGGCAGCGGTGTACACCTCCAGCCCATAGGTGCTGTTGCCCACTGCTGGAATATTGGCTTCGGCCATGAACCAGAAGAGTTCGCTGGGCCAGTTGTTGGGGAAGACCATCGGCTGGGCGTCGTCGAACACGCCCGGCTCCAGGATCAGGGTGCACATGTACGAGCCCGGCACGAGGGGGCTCTGGGCCTTGGACTGGCAAAGCTCCAGGCTGAGGTCGTCGTTGTCCTGGTACCAGTGGGGGAATTGGCCTGTGGAGGCCGTGTAGGGACCGGCGTCGACCGCCTTGAGGGCGGCCTCGGCCGCATCGATACCCTCGACGGCGAGACCCAGGGTGGTGAGAAGCAGGCAGGGCCACTTGTTCATGTTGCCTCCTGGCGCTTGAGCGCTCGGCTCTGGGTTCGCTTAGGGAAGAATGACCACTTCTTCGGTATCACTGCCGCCACCGCCCGAGGTGACGGTCACCTTCGCCGGCGGGGTTGGCGTGATGCCGGTGGTGAGCGACTTGATCGCGCCGTCGCCACTGAGCGCACCGATGGCGGCGCCGCTGCTGGCGGTGGCGGTGAGCGCCGGCGGCGAGGTTTCGTCGCTGCTGCTGGCGACCACGGTGAGCTGGCCGGAGGACAGGCTGTACTCGGCGCGCTGGATCTGCACCAGGTCCACCAGCGGGGCAGCCAGCGTGGTGGGAGTGCTTTCCGGAATGGCCACGCTGTTATCAGCGGTGATCGAAACGCTGGCCGGCAGCGTGGGGTTGCTGGCCGACTGGCCGTACCAGTTGCCGGTGGCGTTCGCTTCGGTCATGGCCACGGCGGCGTCGGCACTGTCTTCATAACTGGCGGTGCCGGAGGGCGGCGGGGCCATGACGAAGACGTCCTGCTGGGCGCTGGCCCCTGCTTCGCCGGCACTGCGCGAGTAGGTGGAGCGTTGCACGATCACCGGAGTCGGGCGGACCACGTCGGACAACTTGCCGGATACGGTGAACAGGTTGGTGCGCAGGTCGATGCCGTCTGGGCCCTGGATGCGCAGGTAGTTGGTGTTGAAGGGGCTGCCGGTCACCGCTTCTGCCAGGTTGGGGTCGCCGATGAAGCGCTCCGTCGCCGAAGTTTCCGGGTTCACTTCCAGGTACGGGCCGTTGACGCTGCGCAGGAACGGGCCGATGTCGCCGCCCAGGGCGCCGGTGTAGGTCTTGGGCGCTCCGATGCCGATGTCGCGGGTCATGTTGATCGCGCCGCCGCCGTCGGTGCCGAAGTCGTCCGCAGTGACTTCGAAAACCTCCACGCCATAGGGGTGGGTGACGGTGTAGGTGCCGATGGTGGGGACATCCACCCGGATGCGGATACGGGCGAAGCTGATCTGGTCGCCTTCGGCGGGTTCTTCAACGGCGAAGGCGGCTTCGATGGCGGCGCCGTAGGACAGGTCGATGCCACTGGTCGCATCGGTGATGGCGGCGTCAGCGGTGAACCAGAAGGCCTCCGGCGGGAAGTTGGTGGGGAACACCAGCGGCTGCGCGTCGTCGTACACGCCCGGTTCCGGCAGCAGCGAGCACATGTAGCTGGGGGCACCCGGCGCGCCCGGTACTCGAGTGCTCTGGGCCTTGGACAGGCACAGGTCGAGGGTGCGGCCATGGGTGTCCTGGTACCAGGCTGCAAACGAGCCGATATCGGGGTTGTAGGGACCGGGGTCAACGGCGTACAGGGCGGCGGGTACTTGTTCGGCTGCGACGACGAAGAAGAACGACGTGGTGGCCTTGGCGATTGTGCGTTGCATGAGCATTCCCTCTTGCAATGTTGGGGCCCTCCCTGCGGATGTTCTGCGCCACAGGCTGGCTGACCGGCCCTTCGCAACGACCGTGCCAGTGTTTCGAAATCATGCTTGGAAGCCGCGTGGTGCAACGCTTGCGTGGCTGGCGAAAAAATCCGCGAACCCGGCCGGGAAGGTGGGGGAGTCCCCCATAACTGGGTGAATTTGGGGGGAGCGGGGACGCTGGGGAACGGTTGGGGAATCTGGGAGAGGCCATGTAGCCAGGGCCTTTCAGGCCATTCAGGGAAACAGGCCTGTTTTATGCAGAGGTACTGACGTCCAGGCTGCCCGGTTGGCACGACGGGTCCAACCCATCACGCAACGCATAGGAAAGCTTCCATGAGCGCTCTGTCTGTGATCTGGGATAAGTACACCACCGGCAAGACCGGCGACTCACCGCCCTCACAGTTCAACCTGTTGCGTTGGTTCTCTCTGGTCAGCCTGGTGGTGATCGCCAGCGTGGCCATCGGTCTCGGGATTATCTCCACGCGCTTCGTGGTGACCGAGAGCATCGAGCGTGATGCCATGCTCAGCTCGCAATTCATCCAGTCCATCGCCCAGGCCGAGACTCGTCATGTGGCGCTGCCGGCGAGCATGACCATGGGCGAGCTGCTCGATGCCCGCCAGGATGGCCACCACCCGCAAAGTATGCTGGAAGCGCGGCAGCGGGCACGCAACGAATTCCTCGACCACCTCACCATGCTGCCCGATGCCCTGCTGGCCAATATCTACGGCGCCGACCGGGTCATCGTCTGGTCCACCAACCCGGCGCTGGTGGGCAAGGACATGACGGGCAACGACGACCTGGAGACGGCCTTCTCCTCGCCCCGGCAGGTGGCGTCCAGCTATGACGAAGTGACCGGCGGGCGCAGCGAGCAGAAGTTCCTCCGCGCGCCACGCACCCTGTTCATCGAGAACTACATCCCGCTGCTGGACGACAACGGCAACGTCGCCTCGGTGGTGGAAATCTACAAGGAGCCCCGCGACCTGGTGCAGCGCATCCAGCGCGGCTTCGTGTTGATCTGGCTGGCCACGGCGTTAGGCGGCGGGGTGATCTACTTCGGCCTGTACTGGATCGTGCGGCGCGCCTCGGGACTGCTGGCCAAGCAGCAGAACCTGCTGATCGCCAACGAAACCTTCGTCGCCCTGGGGGAAATGTCCTCGGCGGTGGCCCACAGCCTGCGCAACCCGCTGGCCGCGATCCGTTCCAGTGCCGAGCTGGCCCGGGAGCTGGTGGAGCCCCCGGTGCGCAAGAACGTCGACGACATCATCAGCCAGGTCGACCGCATGTCGAAGTGGGTACGTGAGCTGCTCATTTCGGCCCGCCCGCTGTCCGGTGATTCCGAAGTGGTGGAGCCGGTGGCGGTGATCAACGAGACGCTGCGCGGCTTCGAACAGCAGATCCGCCATTCCGGCATACGCGTGGAATTCCAGGCCGAAGCCGCACCGGCGGTGGTCAGCCATCGGGTGCTGCTGGCCCAGGTGCTCAACAGCCTGTTCGCCAATGCCATCGAAGCCATGCCCGGTGGTGGCTTGCTGCGCGTCGAACTGCGTCCGGACAGCAGTGGCAGGCGCCTGCTGCTGGCCATTACCGATACCGGCCAGGGCATGTCGCGCAAGCAGGAAACCATGGCGTTCAAGCCCTACTACACCACCAAGCAGGGTGGGCTGGGCGTGGGCCTGGTCATGGTCAAGCGGATCATGGAGCGCTTCGGCGGCAAGGTCAGCCTGACCAGCCGCGAGCGCGAAGGCACGCGCATCTGCCTGAACTTCAAGGTCGCGGGAGGGCGAGGCTGATGGAACATAGCGTCCTGATCGTCGAAGACGACGAGTTGCTGGCCGGCAACATCCAGACCTACCTCGTGCGCAAGAACATCGAGGCCATGGTGTGCCACTCGGCGGAAGAGGCCCTGGAACTGCTGGAGCAGCAGGTGCCCGACGTGCTGCTCACCGACAACTCCCTGCCCGGCATGAGTGGCCATGAGCTGATCCGCCAGGTCAGCGCCCGCGCGCCGCAGATCAAGCCGATCATGATGACCGGCTACGGCAACATCGAAGACGCGGTGCAGGCGATGAAGGCGGGCGCCTTCCACTACCTGACCAAGCCGGTTGCCCTGGCCGAGCTCAAGCTGCTGCTGGACAAGGCTCTGGAGGCCCAGCGCCTGGAGCACAAGCTGGACTTCTACCAGACCCGCGCGGCGCAGGATGCCGGGCTGGCGGCGCTGATCGGCGAGTCGACGGCCATGCTCGAAGTCAAATCCATGGTGCGCCAGTTGCTGGATGCCGAAAGCCGCATGGCCAATGCCGAACTGCCTGCCGTGCTGGTGGAGGGCGAAACCGGCACCGGCAAGGAACTCATCGCCCGCGCCCTTCACTTCGATGGCGCGCGGTGCCGTGGGCCCTTTGTCGAATTCAACTGCGCGTCGATTCCCGCACACCTGCTGGAGGCCGAACTCTTCGGCCACGAGAAGGGCGCCTTCACCGATGCCAAGGACCGTCGCCTGGGTCTGGTGGAAGCGGCCGATGGCGGCACCCTGTTCCTCGACGAAGTGGGCGAGATGGACCTGGCGTTGCAGGCCAAGCTGCTCAAGCTGCTGGAAGACCGCACCATTCGCCGTATCGGCTCGGTGAAGGAGCGCAAGGTCAACCTGCGCATCATCAGCGCCACCAACTGCAACCTCGAACAGATGGTGCAGCAGGGCAAGTTCCGCCGGGACCTGTTCTTCCGCTTGCGCATCATCTCCATTTGCGTGCCGCGCCTGTACGCCCGTGGCGACGACGTCCTGCTGCTCGCCCGGCACTTTCTCAAACAGCACGGCAAGCGTTACGGCAAGACGGGGCTGCAGTTCTCCGCCGAAGCCGAACACCTGCTGCAGAGCTACAGCTGGCCGGGCAACGTGCGCGAGCTGCGCAATATGCTGGAGCAGACCGTGCTGCTGGCCCAGAACAGCCTGGTGACCGCCGCCCAGCTGCACATCTGCCCGAGCCTGGTGGAAGACGCCACCGGCCACTACCGCACCCATGCCAATGGCAATGGCAATGACAACGCCGGTGAGCCCGAGGCCGAGCGGGACATGGTCATCAAGATGCTCGACAAGACCGACTGGAACGTCACCAAGTCCGCCCGCCTGCTGGGCCTGACGCGGGACATGCTGCGCTACCGAATCGAAAAACTGGGCCTGGTCCGGCCGGATCGTCGTCACTGATCCGCCACCAGGATCCGGCGCCTGCGGGCGCCACAGTTCCCTAGCACTCCCTCTCGCCCATACGGGAGGAGGAGATCCTTCTGGCCGGGCTGCGATCCTGCTCGCATCGCTGCATCGTCCACCGGGGCCGGTGCCCTCACACCGGCCCCGCTTTCTTATTCCAGGCGTCAGTTCCGCACGGGACTGGCGCCTTTATTTGTGTGTGTGCGATTTCAATGGCTGATTGGCCCTTGGGCCGACCTTCCTCGATTTGCCAGTCAGATCCAAGATGCCCCCTTATAGGGGGCCAAAAACAAGATCCACGCTCTACGAACGTGGATCTTTACTGTCGTTGCTCGCCGCACCTCACTAGAAACAGAGGCGACACTTCACACAAAACTTTCAGATATATCTCATCGACAGACCTCGAGCGTAATTTCTAGGCTCTCTTCTCCACAGTCAGTGGAGTTGCCCCATGTACAACCCCGTCTACAAGTTCCACTCCAGGCTGAGCATTTAGGACGTCGAGTGCAACCTGTAGGTGCTCTCGTTCGAGGGGCGTGAAACTTTTAACCAGACCTGCCAATTAAAAATAGAACTGGGCAGAAAATGAATGTTTCTTGATCTGGGTGGAGCTAGGTGCTGGAGCAGAACTTAGGAAAAATCTACTGGAAGAGGGGGTAAATGGAAAGCATTGGTCGTGAATGTTTGTCTTGTCAGATTTTAAGTTGGCGTGTGGCAAGCTAAAAGCGCTAGGGGCGAGACTTTATCTTAGGTAAGTCTGTTATGTTAGTTCGCTTGGATTGTGCCTCTCAAAGGAATTGACAATGATTGAAAAATATAGGTTTTCACGAGAAATAAAGAATCAAATTAAAGCTCTATATGAATATGATAATTACCATGGTCCTCTTGCTGTTTTTAAGACTTTCAGCTGGATTATTCTGGCGATCTTGGCCGTTCAGTTTGTCGCGTTATGTTATCCGATATCGCTGTTGGTTATTGGGTCGCGACAGAGAGCGTTGGCGACTGTTTTGCACGAAGCATCTCATGGCATCCTAGCCAAAAACAAAAAGTTAGAGTTAGTTCTAGGTACGTTTTTTTCTGGGTACCTGATTTTTCAAACATGGGGGAGCTATAAAAAATCGCATACCCTTGATCATCATCACAAGCTTGGTGATTCTGGAAAAGATCCCGATTTCAAATATTACCAAGACTCTGGGGTTTTTGAAGTAGAAACTAGGGCTGGTTTCATTTATAAGCATCTAGTCAAGCCGGCACTGTTTTTGAATGTATTCAAAAGCCTCAAGTATCTTATAAATAACAGGTTTTTGCGTGCTAAAAATCCAAAAGAGCTTGTTGGGGTCGTTTTATCGCAAGTATGTTTGTTTCTGGTTTTTTATTTTAGTGTTGGTGTTGAAGGCTATTTCTTGTTCTGGATGATTCCCTATCTCACAACTTTCCAGGCTTTAACTTGGTTTATAGAGTTGGCAGAGCACTACCCTATGATCGCTACTGCAAAGACAGACCTATGTGCTACTCGCAACAGATTCAGCCATCCTGTCGAGAGCTTTTTCACTGGGATGCATGGTGAAAATTTTCATCTGATACATCACTTATTTCCAGCGGTGCCATATTGGAATCTTAAAAGGGCACGCCAAGTTCTACTGAAGGACAGAAATTACGCGGCCGCTAATGCAAGTTTTGGAGGTATATTCATATCTTCAAATTTCGCCCCTTCTATGTGGGGTGTGATCATCAAAAATCACCAAAACAATACGGACTATCAAGAATATGCAAGCTAGTAAAATAATGGCTAAAGGAATATTTTTTGCCTTATGCGCCGCTGCTTTAAATGCCACTATAGGAATTTTAAGCAAAACTTTAATGATGTCTGGGTTTGTGGCAAGTAGCATAGCCTTCCTTAAGACATTGCTTGGTTTTTTATTTTGTGCTTACTTACGCCTTTCTTGAAGTCGGGGGTTTCTCAAGTCAGAGCCTATCAGGCCGCTCTCTGTGCTTTTCTGGGGATATTTGTCTTGTTTTATTTTGAAACATCTGCATATGGCGCCGTATCGGCGGCGACAGTGGTTGTTATTTTGATGGCGTCCGCTAGTGTTTCCTCAATTATTATCAGTAGGGCTCTGTTAAAGGAGCCAATTACGATCAACTCCACTCTTGGTGCTGCTATTGCTATTTTTGGAGTTGTTCTGGTGTTTGGCAATAGTCTAGGTGATAGGTTAACTCTGACAGGGGGAGGCTTAGCCGCTATAGCCGGTTCCGGTTATGGCGCATTTTCGGTGGTGATGAAGAAAATGAAGCTGAATGGCGGTCTGATCTTCACAAGGCAACTACTATTGTACGGTTCAATTTGTTTGCTGGTTCCTGCTAGTGCAGATGGGTTTGTTTTTGGAGAGATCACACCCTTGGCCGCATTTTCCCTATTAGGTTTGGCTGTTTTGCCTACTATATTAGGGTTTTATTGTACTACTAAGGCCATAGACTGCCTAAGTCCACCGCAGGTGCAAGCAACTGAACTAACCGAGCCTATATTTGCAGGGTTGTTGGCGTTCGTGGTGATCGGGGAAAGTCCAAGTAATAACTTGCTCGTTGGTGGTGCTTTTATAATTTTGGGGTTGTGTGTTTCTAATGGGTTGATAAAGATTAAAAGATCACTAGGTTCTAAAGTGGGACGCAATCTTGTTAAGTGATGTGTGTCGCCCTAGTATATCTTTTTCAGGACTTCATAGTGGGTAAAGAAATTCCAGTTGATATGGAAAAATTGTCAGGGTGACAGTTGTGCTACGGATTTTTCGTTGTTGCGGTAGGGGTTGATATAACGAGAGAGCCGTAAATAACCACAGGCTTATTTCAGGCGCCAGCCTCGCAAGAGGCTGGCGCCTTTGTTTGGGGGGATGGCGCTGCGCGGCCCATCGCGAATGAATCCGCCCCCACAGGATGCGGCACCACCGATAAGGCGGGTGCCGGTCTGGGCGACAGATGGCCTTGAACACGGCAGTGCGCGGCCGACTCAAAGGGATAAGGACCCTTTCGGTCTGAAGAGGTGCAGCAATGAGTAGTGAGCGAAGAAGCGGCATTTCTGGCAATGACAAAACTGGGCAACGGGACATCCCGCGCTGGCTGATCGACCCCGATTACGTCGATCTGATTCTGGAGCGCGACCCGGAGGACCCGTTGTTCGATCCCACCCTGGACGATGCCGAAACCTTCCGGCATTCCCATCGTGGATGAACGAGATTTTTTTGGTTGTGGCGCGGCCTGATGGGCTAGTGGCAGAATGGAATCAAGCGACATGGACGTCACCCATTTTCCTCTTACCTGCCGTTCCAGGCAGGAGGGCGCCGCCCCATTCCAGTGGCGCCGGCAATCGCCAGCAGCATCGCAGACCAGACCAACCTGCTGGCGCTCACCGCGTCATGGGTAGACAGGCCGATGGCGTCGCTGCGCCATCCGGGCTGTTCAGCCTCAGCTACAAGTTCAGCGACGACCTGCGCGGCTAGCCATTTATCCCGGTAACTGCGCATGACGTCCGATGTTGCTGGCAATCCGCGCTGCTTCCCCGTAAACAAACAAGGCTGTCCACTCGCGCGACCCGCACGACTAGTTCATCTGTCAGGGGGGCGAAAAATGTAGATGCCATCCCGCACGAAACCGATACGCGTGATGCTGATCGATTGTCGTCCCCTCGTCCTGATGGGCCTCCACGACTTGATCAATGGCAGGAAACCACGGATGGAAGTAAGCGGGCAGGCCACCACCTATGCCCATGCGCTGGATCTTGCCGATCAGTTGCGCCCCAATGTCATTGTCTTCAGCTTCTTTCCCGATGCACTGGACCCGCTGGAAGTGATCTCGCTTCTCACCCGTAGCGCGGAAATGAAGGTGCTGCTGCTCAAGGGCCTGTACGAGGCCGTCCCCGTCGGTCGGGCGATAGACGCAGGCGCCCGTGGCGTCGTGCTGGCGGAAGACCCGACGGAGTCGATCGTCCGAGCCATCATTAACGTCCACCACCGTGACGTTGGACTGGACAGGGCCTGGGCTGGCGGGCTTTCAGGCTGTGCCGCGAGCGGGCATGTCCACCTGAATACCGATCCGTACCACGCGAAGCACGCGCAACTGACGTCGCGCGAGAGGGAGCTGATTCGCGCCATAGTGGGGGACCCGTCCGCCAAGTACATGAGCATCGCCGCGCGCCTGGGTATCAGCGAGCACACGGTGCACAACCACCTCAGCAGCATTTATCACAAGCTCAACCTCATCAATCGCGTCGACTTGTTGATGTATGCGCTGAAGCACGGGCTCACCGGTAACGAAGATCCGCCCGAGTCCACCTGGGTGGAAATGGATTGATTGGCCATCCTGGCCTGCGCGGGTTCACGAAACCCCCGCCCCAATGAATACGGCCGGGCCCCCGTGAGGGAGCCCGGCCGTTGACGTGGAGCGATGTTCAGACAATGTCCGTACTGGCCATGTTGTTGACGCCAACCAATTGGATGATGTTGGTGATACCCGCCCCATCGATGTCCTGGGCCAGGTAGCCATTACCTCCAACCACGCCGAAGTAGTACTGCGTCGTGCCGTTCAGCGCGGCATCGGCGGCGGCTGTGAACGCCGCCAGGTTGGTGACCGGTGCCAGCACTTCGGTGTAGTTCGTTCCGGAACCCGCCGCCGTGAAGTCGAACCTGTCAATGCCGCTGGCAAATCCTCCATCGATGACAGTCATGATCATGGAGAGCAGCCCGTCGACGTCGGCGTCGCCGATCACGAACGTGTCCGCATTCGCTGAGGCCGTCACGTCGTCGCCGCCAACAATCGTCACGTCCAGGGTCTGCGTGGCCGTCGCGTCACCGTCGGCATCCGCCAGCACCACATCGAAGGTCAGGTGGGCGTCCGGTGTTGTCGAGGCCACGAAGCCGATGTTGACGATCTTGATGGGCTCGTTATTGCCCTCCGTCGTGTCGCCGCCGAAAGCTATCTGGGCATTGGTTGTTGCGCCCTCACCCCCCGGTGTCGCGGGATCGTCGATGGCCCCATTGAGCTGGTACCCGGTTCCGCTTACACCTTGGGTCGATGTCACCACTTGCGCGCCCTGGATCGAGTGGTTTTCAAAAACTCCGCCGCCGAGGTCAAAGTTGTAGTCATTGCTCTCGAAGACCACGATGCCGTTTTGTGCCTTGGCCACGAATCCGTAGGCGGGCAGATTGGCGTTGAACACGTCGTCATTACCGGTTGAGTTTCCAACAATGAAGGTCCGATTGATTGTTGCCCCGGTAATGTCATCAACCAGCTTCAATACCACCAGCATGTCTTTGCCGGCGCCAGGGCCGGCCTGTGTGAACTCGATAAAGATCGCCTTGCTCGTGGCCCTGGGGTTGACCGGGTTGTCGGGGTCTGCCGACGTTGCAAACCCCTTTGGATTTTCGGTGAAAAAGTCCAGATCAATCACCTCGTCCGATTGGAGCGTGTCGCTGGCAGCGCCAATCGAAGCCGATGAGACCGTGACATACCGCCGATCATTCGAGAACAAGCCTGCGACGGTGTCGTAAGCGAAGGTTTGGGGCGTCCCATTAATCACGCCGAATCCCTCGAACTGCACAAAGAAGTTGCTGGCAAGCGTCATCACCGAGACCGGCGGATTCGATCCAACGGGCGTGGCTGAGTTGAGCGCATAGCCCTGAAGGGGGTTTCCAGGAGTCGAGGTATTCAGGATGCTGAAGCTCTCAATCTCCTGATCCAGTTTCAAGGTATAGGTGCCGGCCACCTTGTTGAAGGTCAGCGTGCCGGTTGCATTGGTGGTCGTTTGCTGTACGGGGTTGGACACGTAGGTGAAGCCTACGTTGAACTCCGCCTGGCTATCAGTCTCCGAGGCCCAACTCACCACCTTGTTGGTGATGGCGTTCGCGCCCACCGTGACGCCGGTCAGGCTCACGGACAAGAAGTCAGAGTTCAACGCGGAATAGATACCGGTGTGCTTGTCCGCGCCGATGGCGTATGCAAAGACGCCCGCTCCACCAACGTCCGTCGCAGGTGGCTCGTTGCTGGTGTTCGCGTACACCAGATTCGACTTGGCCGTCACGACCGGCGTGTCGTCATCGACGTTGATGGAGAGCGTGCCATCGGCCGTGTCGCCATCACCATCGGTCACCCGGTAGTTAATGGTGAACACCTGGTTGTTCTCGGTCAGGCCCGCCGCATGGAGGATCGGGTTGTTTTGCACCACCGTGTAGGCGCCCGATGCCGCGACCATCGTCAGCGTCAGCACCGTGGTCGTGCCCTGCTTGACCAACAGACTGGTGCCATCGGCCACATAGGTGAAGCCTGTGGGCGCTCCGCTGGTCAGATAGGCTACCGTGCCTGCGCCGTCCTGCCCAAAGGCGTGACCCAGAGTGCCGCTCACGTTAGCCGAGTCTGCATCGTCGCCCGTGCCGCCCGGGTTGCCGCCCGTGAGTACGTCGTCGTCGAGCAGCACCGTGTTGTTGGCTGACACCGTCGGTCCGTCGTCGTCGAAGTTGATGTCGTCGCCGATGCCGAAGCTGTCGGTGCTGCTGTCGCCGTCGCCGTCGGTCACCGTCACCACCGCGTTGACCAGGCCGGCCAGATTGACCCGGTCGTCGTGGGCCGCCGCCGAGCTGCCGGCGATGGGGTGCGTGAGCGAGACATACTGCGCCACCGCCACGTTGCCGTCCTGCAGCAGCGCAATCGCGAACGCCGCCGGATCGTCTCCCGTGACCGTGCCATTGGCCACGTCATAGCGGCCGACAATCAGATTGCCTTCCTTGAACAGCTTGATGTTCTTGCCGTCGGTGGTGTCGAGCAGAGAGTCGGTGCCGTCGCCGCCCTCAATCGCCAGCGACAGCACTTTCGTCGCACCCTCCTGATCCTGACCAAAGCTGCTGAGCGCCGTGGTGGCCAGGGGGGTGGTGCTGATCGCGAACTCCGCCGGACTCAAGTCCGTGCCCTTGTTCGTCACTTCCGTGTCGAACAGCGCCAGAACCGCCGCCGCGTCGCTGTCGTTATCCTGATTGCCGGCCGTCTCGTCGATCGTCACCGCCCCGCCGCCGTCCGCGACGTCTGCGCTCGGTCCGTCGTCGTCGAAGTTGATGTCGTCGCCGATGCCGAAGCTGTCGGTGCTGCTGTCGCCGTCGCCGTCGGTCACCGTCACCACCGCGTTGACCAGGCCGGCCAGATTTATCCGGTCGTCGTGGGCCGCCGCCGAGTTGCCGGCGATGGGGTGCGTGAGCGAGACATACTGCGCCACCGCCACGTTGCCGTCCTGCAGCAGCGCAATCGCGAACGCCGCCGGATCGTCTCCCGTGACCGTGCCATTGGCCACGTCATAGCGGCCGACAATCAGATTGCCTTCCTTGAACAGCTTGATGTTCTTGCCGTCGGTGGTGTCGAGCAGAGAGTCGGTGCCGTCGCCGCCCTCAATCGCCAGCGACAGCACTTTCGTCGCACCCTCCTGATCCTGGCCAAAGCTGCTGAGCGCCGTGGTGGCCAGGGGTGTGGTGCTGATCGCGAACTCCGCCGGACTCAAGTCCGTGCCCTTGTTCGTCACTTCCGTGTCGAACAGCGCCAGAACCGCCGCCGCGTCGCTGTCGTTATCCTGATTGCCGGCCGTCTCGTCGATCGTCACCGCCCCGCCGCCGTCCGCGACGTCCGCGCTCGGTCCGTCGTCGTGGAACGTCAGCGCCGAGAACTGATTCGGTGTGACATTGGAGTTGACCAGGGCGAAGCCGCCAATGTCGAAGGGGGCGTCGAAGTTGGTGTCGGTCGAGCCGATGTTGTCGATCAGCACCCGGTTGTGTAGGCCGTTGGTGTTGTAGGCGATCAGGTCGTTGGCTTCCAGGCCTTTGATCTCCACGGTTTTTCCGGAGAAGGTGACCGTGATGCCGCTCAGCGTGGTGGGGGTCGTTCCAATACTGCCCTTGTCAAACACCAGGGTCTCACCCGGAACCGCCTTCTTGCCGTTGCCGCTGGGCGGGGTGGTGATGGTGACCTTGGTGACCTCAACCAGCGTGTTGTTGTGCAGGTTGTCGATGAAAGCAGTACCTGGATTGAAAGGCGTTGTGTAGGCGCTGATCTCCAGTGTGGATTTATCGCCCGATGCCGATTGGACAACGGAAAAACTGGCCCCATTGGTGCCGTAGAGCTCGGTGAAGGCGATGTTGGCCTCCACGTCCGCCTCGTTCTGGTCCAGGTTTGGAACCGTGAAGTTGGGGTTGGCCCCCGTCGCGAAGGTGAAGTACAAGCCGGTGCCTTCCACGATTTGCTGGCTGTTGGTGCCCAGGGTGGTGGGGCCGCCGCCCTGGCCGGTGTTGACGGTGTCGCCACTGGTGATGGCAGAGGGATCGCTGGACTGGTTGATCGGGTTCTTGCCGGTGACAATGATCACCGTGTCGGTCGCGCTGGGGGTTCCGTCGCCGTACATCAGGAACAGGTTCTGGCCTGAAGGCGCGCCTTGCAGCGAGAAGTCGCTGCGATTGCTGACCGTGACATGGAGGTTGAACAGGCTCAAGGCGTCGTCGGGGTTGGTGGTGATCGGGTGCTTGATTTCCTCGTACTGCACCAGCCAGACCTTGGAACCCACGGCGTTCAGATCGGAGGCCTGGACGGCACCGGAAGCGTCCGTGGGTTGCAGGTACGCGGCGAAGACGACGTCGCCCGACGGGTCCGCCACATACTCACTGCCATTCCAAACGCCTTTGCGGCCGAAAACGACGTTGTTCTCATCAATGCCCAGGTCGGCGCCCGTATAGCTGTAGAGGAAAATTTTCGTGCCGTCGACGGTCAGCAGGGGGACGCCAGGCGCAGACTGTGCCTCTTCCCCAAGCAGCGGACCACCCGAGGAATTGGTGAAGGCCAGATCGGTGACATCGGCCCCGAAACCGCTGAGCATGGAACTGCCATCAAGGTCGGCAGAGCTGCCGTTGCTTACGGCTACAGTGACGTTGACCCCGGTGAGATCCTGCACCACCACGGCATTCAGAAGCGTGTCGAATGCAGATACGCCGGTGATGAGGGCTCCCAGACCCGCTAAAACGTCGTTGTCCTGCGTACCCAATGTCTCGTCGACGATCAGTGTTCCTGTGATAGTGATAGCCATGATTTCCTCCCGAGCAGTTACGGTCACCGAGGCCTGACCGTGGACCTTGCTGTGTTGCAGGCCCCAACTATGAGGACGTGACGGGAGGTGCACATCGCCCGCTACTCCCAGGCGACGTAGGAGTTTCGGACTATTGGGGCTGGGGAGGCGACGAGTGGAAGCGAAGGGGCGCGCTACCCATTTCGTTCGGGAATGAGCGCATGGCGCACTGCTCAAGGTTGGCAATATGGCGGTGCAACGACCCAACGTAGGGTGCGCCATGCGCACCGGTTCGGCGTCAGAAGGGGACAGTCATCGCTGGTGCGCGCGGCGCACCCTACACATCCTGCTTGCGCGCCTTGCCCATCTATCGAAGTCGTAGCGGCCCGTGATTCAGTGCTGAAGCCAGGCTTGGTACAGGTGATAGAGAATTGCCAGAGCCATTCCCCAAAGTACCAACTCCCGAACCCCCTTGAGCATCAGCACCCAATAGACGGCAACGGCCACCATGGCGCCGAGTATCAGGTTGTGCGTCGGCTCCCAGTGCTTGTTGTAGGTCGCCGCGAAGTATCCAGCGGCCAGGGCCGCTGATATATGCAGGAGTGTCGCCAGCAAAAGCCCGCCGGCGAATGGCTTCGGAGGGCAGTCGTACACTTTCCCCAAACCACGGCAGTAGCGGCACTCCACCGAGCGACCGTCCTTGAGGATGGAGCGTCGACCGTGACAGACGGGGCATTGTTGCCAAGCCATAACTCCCCTTGTCATTTGCCAGGGACTTCAATGGGTAACGGTAGATCGCCCGGTCCCATTTGGTATAGCCGTTTGTTTGGAATCCTTGGCCGCAGGATAGCGTCGGGTTAAACGGCCCCTTTGACGGATTTAAGTGTCACGTATACGATTCATTTATTGTTTTATGTATCGAAGGCGTGACATGGACCATCAGCTCATCATCCAGCGGCTGGGGCAGCAGATTCGTGAAAAACGCCTGAGTCGCGGTTTCACCCAGGCGGAGCTTGGGCGTATTGCCGGGCTGACGCGGCAGAAGATAGTGGCCGTGGAAAAAGGCAGCAGTGCCGTGAACATGGGGGCATACGCGCGGGCAATCGGCGCACTCGACTGTGAGCTCGCCATGGTTGTAGCGGCCATGCCGACCCTGGACGACGTTCAGGGCCTGTTCGAATGAAGATGGCCACGCTCAAGGTCCGGACGCCGGAGGGGGATAGCGGTCGCATCCTGCGCAGTGGTGAGGACTACCTCTTTCGCTACCCGGATGACGCTGTCTCCAACGTCGCGGTCAGTCTGCTGATGCCTGTACGCGCAGAAGAGTATCGGCGCAGGGAGCTTCATCCGATCTTCCAGATGAACCTTCCTGAAGGCTATGTGCTGGAGCAACTGCGCAATCGCTTGGCGAAGATCGCCACGGTGGACCCTCTGCTGTTACTGGCGCTCTCTGGCAGCAGTTCGCCGATCGGTCGGGTGTTCGTACGCTCGGAGGCTGTGGATACGCTGCTTGGCGACCAGCCGCAGGCTCCGGGGGAGAGGCTCGAGGAGATTCTTTCCTGGGATGGCGCCGAGGACCTCTTCGTCGAACTCGTTGATCGCTACATCCTGCGTGCGGGGATCTCAGGCATCCAGCCCAAGGTGCTGGTACCCGAGCGACGGGAGGAAGCGCCGCAGAAGTTCACCTCCAAGACTTCGGACCTGATCATCAAGAGCGGTCGGGACGAGTTTCCGGGCCTGGCCATCAACGAGTTTCTTTGCATGTCCATCGCCAGGGAGGCGGGAATGCCGGTGCCGGAGTTCTATCTGTCGGACAACGCCAGGCTGTTCATCATGCGCCGCTTTGACCGGGACGAGCATCTGAATCCGATTGGCTTCGAGGACATGGCCGCCTTGATGGGGCTTGCATCCGAGCAGAAATACAGCAAGAGCTACGCCGCGATCGCCAAGGCAGTAAGGCTGTTCTGCCCGGCAGAGCATGTCCGTGACTCACTCGGCCAGCTCTTCGACAGCGTTGCGCTGAGCTGCATCGTCGGCAATGGCGATGCCCATCTGAAGAACTTTGGCCTGCTCTATTCGGACCCCGCGCAGCGTGATGCCCGGCTGGCTCCGGCCTATGACATCGTCAATACCACCGCTTACATACCCGAAGATGTCCTTGCACTGGATCTGACAGGCAACAAGTCACTGTTCGCCTCCCGCCAAGGGCTGCTCGAATTCGCGAAAACCTGCGAAGTCGAGCAGCCGAAAGCACGCATTCAGCGGTTGCTGACAGCATTTGAGACCGTACTGGCTCGGTCCCACGATCTCTGCGAGCAAGCGCCCCATGTGGAAGAGGCGATCCGGCAAAGTGCCAGGCCATTCATTCAGACCTATGGCTGAAGCCTGAGGCGCCAACCATGAAAGGGCCCCCAGGCTCCTGGCCTCTGCAACTCCGCCACTTCAGAGCAGGGCTTTCCTTTCTGGCATCTGCCCCTGGATGCGCGGCATGTCGTCGTAGCGAATCCAGAGCGCGCCCTGCCACTCCATCAGGTTCAGCTCGTGTCCTTGCCAGTGCATCAGGCGCGGTCGTCGATCAACAGGGCGCGCAGGGGCAGGCGAAAGCGGCGGAAGGTGGTGGGCGTGCGGTAGTCAGTCATGGCGCACATCCGGGCAGTGGCGGAGGGCAGGGGAGAAAGGCGTGGTCAAACGGTTCGACTAGGCGGATGCTCCCCGGAGCGCACCTGTTTTCCAATGAACCGCGCCCCCTGGGACGCGAGCGGATGGAGCTTACGCAATGCCGGTCATTGAACCACTGCTCCTCAGCACCGTGCGCATCTGCACCTTTGCCGGGGCACGCCTGCTGACCAATGCCAGCGGCTTCTTCTTCGCGCGGGATGAGCGCCTGTTCCTGGTCACCAGCCGGCATGTGGTGGTGGATACGCCCAGCCGGCATTTCCCTGATCGCCTGGAAATCGAGCTGCATACCGATCGGCACGATATGGCGCGCTCCTGCGGCTTTTCCGTGCCGCTGTACCGCGACGGCAAGAGCCTGTGGCGCCAGGGACGGGATACGGCAGGTGGCGTCGATGTGGCGCTGATCGAACTCGAGCGTTCGGCATTGCCGAGCGCGATGGTGTACCACGCATTCACACCGGAGCACCTGCAGGCGCCCAGCAACTTGATCGAGGTGGGTACGGCGCTGTTGGTGGTGGGGTTTCCCCTGGGGTTCCACGATAGCCTGCATCACATGCCAGTGGTACGGCATGCCATTGTCGCGTCCTCATTCGGCTTGCGTTTCCAGGGGCAGGGCTACTTCCTCACCGACGCGCGCACCCACCGCGGCACAAGCGGCGCGCCGGTGGTGATGCGGGCACCGGGCGAGTGCAGGAGCCTTGGAGACCTGCCCTGGATGTTGCTCGGCGTTCACTCGGCCCGCCTCGATCTTGGCAGCCGCGACCTCGTGCAGGACGAAGCGCTGGGACTCAATTGCACCTGGTATGCCGACATCCTCATGACCCTGAGCGCGGGCTGAGGAGGGCGCGCCGGCTTCTTCAGTGCGCAGCCGCACAGACCGCTCGTTCTGAGGTGTCCTGATTGCTCCGTTCGTTGCCGCACAGACGTGGCCCTTGAATGCGCTCAATCTGGTCTTTTGGTGGATTACCACGGCTGCCCTTGTCGGGCGCAAGGGAGGGGCAGATGAATCTCACGTCATCGCTTTTAGCGGGCGCTTTCCCGGGGTACGAGGTGTCGCTGGCATCACGCCCCGATGGCCGGGTACTGATGACGCTCATGCGACCGGGAGCCGGTCCTTCATGCAAGGTCATCGATGCCCAGGCTCTGTCCAGCCCGGTGATAGCCGCCAAAGTAATCAGACAGGTTGCGCGGGACCTCAAACTGAACGACGGTTCGCCAGACGTTCGCTGGCTAAGTCTTGAACTGCCCACCTACCACGATGAGCCCTTGCGGCAACCCACGCACCGGACCTGGACGGGTTCGGCGCCGTGACAGCGCCTTCTGATGGCTGAACCCGCATCCGTGCACGGCGAAGCCCAATTCATTCCCTCTCCTCAGTGGTGAAACCCGATGCACGTACAACCCCGCAAGCTGATCCTCGCGGCCAGCATCGCCATGGCATTGGGAGCCATGAGCGGTGCCGTCGCGGCAGAGCCGCAGAGCTACACCGATACTCGCCAGGAAACCCAGATATGGACGACCTATGCACTGAATCCCCATCTGCGGGCCAACAACCTCAATGTGTCGGTAAGGAATGGCAAGGCCATCCTGATTGGCAAGGTCGCGGATGAGGCCCACAAGGATCTGGCCGGAGATATCGCACGGGCTGTCAGCGGCGTCGACGTGGTGGACAACCAGATCGTGGTCACGTCCGACTACGTCCCGCCAAAGCCGAAACCGGGTTTTGAGCGCAGCTATGGGGCCATGATCGACGAAGCGATGACTACCGCTGCGATCAAGTCGAAGCTGGAGGGAAGCAAACTGCCCGGAGGCAAGGTCATGCGCGTTGTTACCCACTCTGGCACGGTGATGCTGACCGGCAACGCCGATAGCCAGGCGGACAAGGATATTGCCGGTCGCATGGCCCTGAATACCGTGGGTGTGTTGGCGGTGGACAACCAGCTCGTGGTCGATGCACTGAAACCGGAGCCTGCCGATGATGCCAAGGTCGCGGTGAAGGATGCGCAGGATGATGTTGCCGACAGTTGGATCACGACCAAGGTGAAGTCCACCCTGATGTACTCGAGCAACGTCAGCGGCTCCGATATTTCAGTGAGCACCAACGGCGGCATCGTCACCCTGAGCGGACTCGTTGCCAGTGGGCTGGAACGTGACCTGGCCATTGAACTGGCGCAGAACGTGCGAGGTGTGAAGAGCGTCCACTCCACTGAGCTTCGTTACTGATTCGACGGCGTCACGCGGGCCGTGGCATTCAACCCACCTATAAAAAAGCCCGCGTGAGCGGGCTGTGGAAACGTGGCCTCGGCAGCTATGAGTCAGCCATGAGGTCCACAATAGCCTCGCTGATGAAATCGGCGTTGGCCTCTAAGGTTTCCAGGCGGCGGCAGATCAGCTCCGAAGTGTCCGGGGAGCCGCATTGGTCGATCCAGATCGCCAGTTCTGCAAGGACGGCAGCCAGCATGATCTGATTCATGTGTATACGATGGATCAGGAGCGGGAGCGCGTCAGGGGCGGCCATGGGAACCTCAGGGTGGCACTCATCTTGGACGCTGTTGCTGTTCAGCACTCTGGTGAACTGAATAGCGGCGTGCCTCGAGCATCGAAGCCCAGGACCTTGTTCAGCGCACGCTCAGCTGCGGTGATCGCTTCCGAGAGGCGGGCAAAGGTGGTTCCGTCATAGACCAGGTGAAAGCGCACTTCGGTATTTTTGCTGCGCGACTTGAAGGCAACGAATGCCAGCGCATGGTCACCATTCATCTGGGCTTGGCTCCATGCAACGTGCTCGGGGAAGTCTCGTTTCATGGTGGCCTCGGCCTGACTGTGAACCTGGTTAGAAATCCACTATCTACCCACTGACCGGCAATTGCTTGCCTTTATTGGTAAACCGGACCAAGGGTTACGGCCTGTCAGTCGACTCAGTGTGATGACGATGCGGTATGCGTAGCTATCGCCGGATCATCTGGCAGTTCGATCTGAGGCCGTTCGATTTGGTAAGCATGAGGTGACTCCATTGATGTGGTGGTGTGTTCCGCTTGCGGGCCTCGAGTCTTTCGCTTGATCGAGCCCGGAGTAGTGGGTAGTCCACATTGGTCTCATCTTCTGGCCCTGTTGTTTCACTGGGCCGCTTAGCCGCAGCCACGCTGCGAGAGGCTGGAGGGCTATTCAGCCAAGCAGTTTGCTGTAGCAGTCCGTCACTGCGCCGTAGCATTCGCAGGCAACTGCTTCGAGCCCGGCGCGATCGAGAATGGTGATCTCACCGCGGGTGTAGCGGATGAGGTGTTTTTGCTGCAACTCCCCCGCGGCTACGGTGATGCCACTCCGACGCACACCGAGCATGTCAGCAAGAAACTCATGGGTGAGGTGGAAATGATCGGCCTGCGCCCGGTCGTGGGTCATCAGCAGCCAGCGCGCCAGCCGTGGCTGGATCTCATGAAAATGGATGCAGGCGGCCGCTTGCGACAGTTGCGCCATCAATACGTAGAGGTAGCGATTCAAGCTGCGCTGCAGTTCGGGGCACTCGTGCAATTCGCGCAGAAGGTGGGCGGAGGTGATGCGCAGGGCGTTTCCGGCGCCTTGCACCACCGCTCGGATTGGCGCCTTGCGAACCCCCAGTATGAGCGTTACGCCCAGCATGCCTTCGCTGCCGATCAGGCCCATTTCCAGCGGCCGATGTGCATCCAGATGTGTCACCAGGGAGATGAAGCCGGTAAGCGGGAAGTAGGCATGGCTGTATGGCTGGTCTGTATCACAAAGAATGCTGCCAAAGACCAGATCTACCGATTCGCAATGATTGAGAACCCTGTTGCGCTCTCTGCTCGGGATGCCATTTAGAAGATGGTTGGCCACTGTGGTCGCCTCCCTTTTTCCCTGCGGCACGCGCAGGTTCTGGGCGGTGTAAGAAGGCTGCTGAGTTTTCTCATGCTGCACTCTTGCTCTCAGTGGTGGTGGCGGTCTGTTCGTTAGTGCACGCAAGCCGGATTGATTGCAGTCGAGGGCGCTGCCGGGTCGAGCGCTACAGGGAAGTGGTCCGTCCGGCCATCTGGGGTGATGAGCTGCCTGTCTTGAGTGCGTTACCGTACAGACCGTCCCTTCAGCTCGGATGCAACCTGCAAGGAGGCAGGTCATTGCCATGCCGCAGCAGGAGACGGAAATGTTCGAAATTGTCGTGATCGGATTGTTGGCTCTGTGGGCGCTGGGATTGCTCACATCCTTCTACATGGGGGGACTCATCCATATCCTTCTGTTTCTGTCGATCGCGCTGGTCATGTTCCGGTCCAGGCTGGGACGGCGCGAGTGAACCACAGGCATCCGTGCCCATGCCGTTCACTCCCAACCCGTATTTCCGTAGAAACGGCTGATCTGCATTTGCCAGCGCTGGTCAGCCATATCAGGCCAATGGCTCTTGTCGAATCCAGGCGCGTCCTTGAGCCGATACCTGTCGACGTCGAGCGTGAAACGCTTGTGCTCGGTGTCCAGCGTCAACGCCCTCCAGGGCACGGCGAAGAGTTTTTCACCCAGGCCAAGGAAAGACTTGAAGGACAGCACCGCATAGATGACTCGGCCGCTGCGCATATCCAGCATGATTTCCTTGATTTCCCCGAGGTCATCTCCCGCGAGGTTGTAGACATCGTTGCCGATGAGCGTGTCCGTGCCCATCAGTTCAGGTCCAGGCCCTGTTCGAGTGGCGGGGCCGGCTTCATGGTCTTCGTTGCCGGCGTTTTTTTTCTGATGGTTCATGGGTACCTCCAATGGCAGAAAAGTTGGCTTGCCCTCAGTCGGATTCCCGTTGCTCAAACCAGCTTTTGCCAAACTTCGGCATTGGCTAGCTGTTCCTGGCTGGCATGCTTGCGCTCGCCATGGATGGGGCTGAGTTCATAGATCCCGCCCGCCTCGGAGACTGCCGCGTAGCGGATGCCCGTGAGCTTGTGCAGGTAGCGCAGCAGCGGTTGGCACCGCGCATCGATGCGCTGGAACAGGGTCGAGTCGTACGTCCTGTTCATTTTCTGTGCCTCCTGCAGCCGGTGCTGCTCTGCCTTTGTCCTATTCTGTGCTGTCTGCACGTACCGGTATGTACGCCATCGCACCCTCTGGCACTTCCTTGGTTGGAGGCGTTCTATGAGCGCTATGGCACTGACGCTGCCAGGGCCAGTGGCCATCATTTGCTTCCAGTGTCCCGCTGTAGAGCGGGGTGCCTGGTTTGGAGGCGGTGATGAAATGGCCAATAACGCCCAGGTGCTGTGAACACCCGGTCGGCGCCTCGAAACCGACGCCGGTCGACAGTGCTGCTGAGCGTCACCTGGCGATCGAGTTCACGCAGAACGTCCGAGGTGTGAAGTGTGTTCGCTCGACGGACCTTCGCTTACACCTGGAAACAGCCTCCGGCGGATTGGGAAGAGTAGAGGCCAGGGCGGTCCAGGCTGCTTGCTCAAAGCAAGAAAACTGCCCATCGCGCACCCTGCGTCCGATGGTGCAGCCAGTGCTGTCCCGTTGGCCTATTGTTACAAAGACAAGGCCTTTTCCAGGTACTCGGTTCAATGGTGCCCCCTATGCCGGATACGCCATCACCCTTGCAGAGTCACCTGCTTGCCGCCTTGCCAGAAGAGGTCCAGCAACGCCTGATTCCGCAACTCGACCTGGTGTCGTTACCCCTTGGCAAGGTTCTGTACGAGTCGGGGGCTACCCTGCGCCATGTGTACTTCCCCACCGACTCGATCGTTTCCCTCCTTTATGTGATGGAGAACGGAGCCTCGGCGGAAATCTCGGTGGTCGGCAATGAGGGGATGATTGGTCTGGCGGTGTTCATGGGCGGGGAAAGTACGCCAAGCCGTGCCATCGTGCAGAGCGCTGGCCACGCTTATCGGTTGCAGGGACAGCGATTGAAGTCCGAAATCAATCGCCATGGCGATCTGCTACAGCTGATGCTGCGCTATACGCAGGCCCTGATTACCCAGATGGCGCAAACGGCGGTCTGCAACCGGCACCATTCGATCGACCAGCAGCTGTGTCGCTGGTTGTTGCTGTCGCTGGATCGCTTGCCGAGCAATCACCTGACGATGACCCAGGAGTTGATCGCCAACATGCTTGGTGTGCGCCGCGAAGGGGTGACGGACGCCGCCGGCAAGTTGCAGAAGCTTGGCGTGATCGAGTACAGCCGCGGGCACATCACGGTGCTTGACCGTGCCAAGCTCGAGGCGCTGAGCTGCGAGTGCTATGCCGTGGTGAAGAAAGAGACCGACCGCCTGCTGCCCTGGGCATCGCCCGCCGGGTACGCGTGACATGAGTTACCGGCTTCGCCTGTCAGGGTGAAGCATCCACAGCGCGTCGCGTGATGTCTCGCGCAGAGGCGTCAGGCCAGGGTAGCCCGGATGCCATCCGGGAAATGGCCGGCGAGCCCCCGGATTTCATCCGGGCTACAGGCTGTTCGCTGACCTATGCACAGCGCGCTGGTTGGGCCGCGAGTATTTTTCCTTGAGTGCACTGCCATACAGACGGGTTTTTCACTCCGGATGCAACCTGTGAGCAGGCAGTTGCTTCGCGCTGCAAAAGGAGAACAGAAATGCTCCAGGCACTGGTGGTCGTGCTGTTGGTTCTGTGGGGGCTGGGACTGATCACGTCCTACTCCATGGGCGGGTTTATCCATATCCTCCTGGTGGTAGCGATCATGCTGTTCCTGCTCCAGTTCATTCAGGGACGTCGTTCGTAAGCGTGGAGCAGGAGGCCCAGCAAGCCTCTTGCCAGTGAGCGTGTGCAGTTCGGCTGCCGGGGTTTACCGGGGCTATCCCTCCTGGCAGCCAGGACTCCATCCAGATAGCGGCATCGGTGACGCGCTATCCATCCTGCCCCAGGCCGCAGGGTTGTCGCGCACTTCCCCTCACATCCCCCTTCTTTCTCTGGCGCCGGCGGCATGGCCCGCAATGGTCAGGATTCTGTGCGCTCAGACGGTGCCGTCTCCGCGCCTCGGCAGCTTCGCCATCCTGTCCTTGGACCCGGTTCGCGGTTGCGCTGGCCCACAGGGTGGACAGTGGACTTCGACCAGGTGAGCCCGGCCATCGTCCAGCAGGACCCGATTCGCCAGCCGGTCGCGCTTGAGCCAGAGCAGATTCATCGTGGGTTTCCCCGGCCAGTTGCTGTGCAGAGTTGCCTTGTCGAGTCTCGACGTGCCGGCCAGGAGCGTCTGTCTGACATCGCACATAGGCAAGCCGGTCGGGTGGATACAGGCGGCGCCGGGAGGATGGAATTCGCGATTCAGTCTATCCGGCACGAATGCTGGGGCTCTGCGTTGTCGGCCTTGGCCAGCCGGGTGACGCGTTGCAGGCTGATCAGGTCCTCGCCATTGGCGTACAGGCTGTCGTAGCGCATCTGGTTGGCGGTCGACATGGGGACATTGAATACGGAGGGCGTATCGTCCGGGGGGCTCTCGCGCCGGGTGATCCGGATGATGTTGCCGGAGCTTTTCGAAACGACGAAGTATGCAGTGATCATGGGCTGTTCCCCTGCTGGCTCTGGCCCCGGCTGCGCGTGCAGCTACAGGGTGCGGCTTCTCTCGAAAAAGCTGATCACTTGTTTTTCAGCCTCTTCATGGGTCATCTCGTAGCGTTCCTGGATTAGGTTCGCCAGCTTTTGCGCGTCCCCTTCAGAGTTGATCAGTTCGGCCACGGTCAACTCGTCCCAGAGGATCCTGGCGGTACCCACCAGCTCTCTCCATTTGCTCTTGATAATGTCTGCAAGAACCCTGCTCATTGTCTGGCCTCAGTCATCAGATGGCGTTACGCGCGGATTGGCGAGCGCTCATCAACGACATCATGGTCAGGTGGGAAGCAATCGGTCGGTGCGCCACCGCGCTTAGGCTGCAGGGCCCCCAGCGGATCAGCGCTTGGGAACCTCGGCAGGGCCAAGGTCGGTGAGTTCGTCATCGCCGCGCGGGGTGATGGACTGGTTGTAGGGCGTGGGCTCCTGCAACTCTTGGCGCTGAAGCTTATCGCTGATGCCCTTGTCCTTGGTTTGTCGCTCCAGCAGCGCGCATCGTTTCTTGATGATGACGTCGACCTTGTCGAGGAAGTGATACAGGGCGTGTGTTCGCTGCAGGCGAGTGGTGGGGCAGTCCGGCTTCTGCGCAAGGGGACCGACGGTGTCGGTCGTATGGCTATTGGCTTCGTCTGTCATGTCGGTTCCTTGCACGGCACGCGGAGTGGCGTGCTTCAAGGAGGGTGTCAGGCTTGCCGCTCGCAGTCGGTGCGCTGGAGCACTTAGTCGCCGTCTGTGGGGTGGCGCACCGAGATGGCCCGCCCGACCTGCAATGCTCGAAAGGAGAGACTGCACACTGCAGCGCCATCAGCCCCGAGGTCGCCATGCATACCTACATTGATCCCAATCTGCCGCGCAAACTTCGCAAGCCCCATTCGAGGAAGTTGCCACTCGTAAAGACGTCCGGCCAGTTGCTGCTGCAGCGTGCCGAGGAGGCGAACGAAGCGGCACGCGTACCGCAAAATGACGAACTGGCGCCGCACCAGGGTTCACGCCCTGGGCCTGGCGCGCTGCAGAGCATCAGTGCTGTAGCGCACTGACGACTGTCATGCGCCCGGACATGCTTAGCGAACCAGCCCGCAACCTGTCGGGCGTTATCGAGAACCCCATGGAAGTCTCAAGTTGTTGCGATAAGCCGGCTACCCCCCGCACGCCCCGCGACCCACCAGTCCCCCACAAAAGGTCACAGCGTTTGCCGGCCTTTTCCCGGTCGGAACTCTATTCGTTCCCCGCTCCGGAGGAGGACGCCGAGGCAGTTCCAGACCGCGAGCCTGCATGCCCGAAAGCGCCGCCAGCATAAGCGGCGATGCGAGTTTGCGTCCCTATCCTCAGGGGGGGCAATCTTGCGGTTAAGGGCGTTTGAACGCGCGAACCGCGGTCGGTCGTTACGGGGCACACCAGCCTGCGGTCTCAGCGCAATTCCCGACTGTCATGTTCAGCTGGTCGAGGCTGCAAATGGCCAGGTATCCGCTACAACCAGGGGTTGCTGCTGCTCCAGTTGCAGCTACGGGACGCCGCCCGGACTGCGCTGGAAGCTGGGCTGGAGCGAGCGCCGAAGGATGCCGATCTGCTCTATGCGCGGATCTACCTGCATGGCACTGCCGGCCAGCGCGAGGCTGCCATTACCTACTGGCGACGCGGCGCCGGACGATTCGCGACTGGCGCCGCTGCGCCGCCAGCTGAATATTCCCTGAGGGCGAGGCCGGCCGCGAGGGGTGGCCGGCCTCCCGTCACGCCCCAGGCTTGAACAGCGCCATCAGCCGCTCGCCATCGAGGGCCCGGCACATGCCCTGGGGCTTCTGCATCGGCGCGTCCTCGGCCGCCAGCATGGCATTGAGCACCGCTTCCTCGGTGGCTTGCACGGCGGCCAGGTAGAGGTCGTCGAAGCATTCGTCGTTGAGGTAGTCGAGCTGCTGCCGGGTCGGCGACAGCTGTGGCAAGGGACGCGGATTGGCCACGCTGAAGGCGAGGAAGATGTCACCTGAATTGTTGCCACCGGGTGTGCCGCCCAGCGCGATGCCGAGCCCGGCGCGTTGGGCCATGCGCTTGAGCTGATGGGGCAGCAGCGGCGCGTCCGTGGCGAGTATCACGATGATCGAACCGCGCTCGCGGTCCAGGCCGTTCGGGGCGTCCTCGCCCCAGCGCTCGCCGACCGGCATACCGAGCACCTTGAACCAGGCGCGCTGCCCGTGGTTGGCCTGCACCAGGGCGCCCAGGGTGTAGAGCTGGCCGTCGATCAACAGGCGGCGTGAAGCGGTACCGGTGCCACCCTTGAAGCCGTAGCAGATCATGCCGTTGCCGCCGCCGACATTGCCCTCGGCGATGGGGCCCGCATGCGCCGTGTCGATTGCCGCCAGGGCATCGGCCTCGGTCACGTGCTGGCCGTTGATGTCGTTGATCACGCCGTCGTAGGTCTCGGCCACCACCGGCATGGCCCAGAGGTGCTCGGCCTGCCAGGCGTCGGCGTACTGGCGGATGGTCCAGCGGGTCGCCGCATGGTGGACGATGCCGACGCTGTGCGAGTTGGTGATGCACAGCGGGCCGACGAAGTAGCCGCCGTGCTCGATCCAGTGGGTGCCGGTCATTTCACCGTTGCCGTTGAGCGCGTGAAAACCGGCCCACACCGGCTGCGGTTCGGGCGCCGTGCCGCGCGGCAGGATGGCGGTGACGCCAGTCTTCACGCGTTTGCCGTTGTCGGCCACATGGTCGAGGGTGCGGTAGCCGACCAGAACGCCGGGTACATCGGTGATGGCATTGTTCGGGCCGGTGGTGCCGGGCATGGGCAGACCGAGTTCGCGGGCGCGGAGTTTAGCCATGGGTGCTTTCCTTTGCGGTGGCTGGCTGGCGGCTGCGCAGATACAGGCCGAGTGCGGCGATGATCAGCGAGGCGAGCAGCAGCAGGGTGGCGATGGCATTGATCTCGGGTTTGATGCCGCGGCGGATCATGCCGTAGATGTAGACCGGCAGCGTGGTCGAGTCGACGCCGGCGATGAAGTAGGTGATCACCAGGTCGTCCATCGAGATGATGAACGCCAGCAGGGCTCCGCCGATGACGCCGGGCAGGATCTGCGGCAGCGTGATGCGGCGGAAGGTTTTCCAGGGTGAGGCACCGAGGTCCGCCGAAGCTTCCTCCAGACGGGTATCCATGCCGGCCAGGCGTGCGCTGACCACGAGGAACACGTAGCTGATCAGGAAGGTGCAGTGGCCGATGATGATCGAGGTCTTGCCCAGCGGTACGCCGGCGCCGATGAAGAAGATCAGCAGGGCGATGCCGAGGACGATGTCCGGCATCAGCATCGGCATGAACAGCAGTACCCGGTAGAAGCGCGCCAGGCGGAAGCGGTAGCGCGCCAGCGCCAGCGCGGTGAGCGTGCCGGCCACGGTGGAGAGGAGGGTGGTGGTCAGGGCCACCGCCAGGCTGGTGCGCAGGGCGCTGAGCAACTGGTCGGTGGACTCGACGTACAGCGTGCTCGAGCCGAGGCTGTTGGACAGGCCGAACAGCGAGCGGTACCAATCCAGTGACGCGCCGCTCCAGATCATCATGTTGATCGGGTTGGCGTTGAACGAGTAGACCACGATCAGCGCGATTGGCAGGTAGAGAAAGACGAAGAAGGCCAGGCTGTAGCCGCCCAGTAGGCGGCGGCCGAGGCCGGCGAGCAGTGCGTTCATCGGGCACCCTCCTTGTCGGCGTTACGTCCCTGGGCAAGGACTTGGAGAACCAGGCATACCAGCACCACGACCATCAGCAGCATCGCCAGGGCGGCGCCGAAGGGCCAGTTGCGTGCGGCCAGGAACTGCTGTTCGACCAGGCTGCCGATCATCAGCACCCGCGCTCCGCCCAGCAGCGAGGGCACGATGAAGTTGCCGAGGCTCGGGATGAACACAATGATCGAGCCGGCCGCGATGCCCGGCAGGGTCATCGGGAAGATCACCTTCCAGAAGCTCTGCCAGCGACTGGCGCCGAGGTCGGCGGAGGCCTCCAGCAGTCTTCGGTCGAGTTTCTCCACGCTGGCGTAGACCGGCATGAACATGAACGGGATGAAGATGTAGGTCATGCCGATCAGCACCGCCGTTTCGGTGTAGATCAGGTCCACCGGGTTGTGTATGCCCAGCGCCAGCAGCGCGGTGTTGATGAAGCCGCTTGGCCGCAGGATCAGCACCCAGGCGTAGAGGCGCACGATCAGGCTGGTGAAGAACGGCAGGGTGATCAGGAACAGGCAGAAGTTGCGCATCCGTTCCGGTTGCCGCGCGACCCAGAAGGCGGCCGGATAGCACACGGCCAGGGTCATCAGCACGGTCAGGCCGGCCAGCTTGAACGAGCGCAGGATGATCGCCAGGTAGACCGGGTCGAACTCCTCATTTGTGCCATCGGCCCAGCCCAGCACACGGCCGAAGTTATCCGGATACAGCGTCCACTCCACACCGCCGTACAGCCCCGGCTCGAGCAGGCTGTACACCGCCATGATGGCCAGCGGGGCGAGGAAGAACAGCCCGATCACCGCCGTGGCCGGGGTCAGCAGGCCGACCAGTTGCAGGCGCCGGCGCGCCGCCAGGCCGTTCATTGCCCTGCCTCGCGGATGAGGTGGGCGGTGCCCTGCGCGTACCACAGCTTCAGGGGGCTGCCCGGATGCAGGCGGTGCAGCGCCTCGCGGCCGGCGTCACGGATCACCGCCTTGACCTGGCGGCCATGGGCTGTGCGCAGGCTGACCTCGAAGTCCTTGCCGATGAACAGGGTCTGCTCCACCTGCCCCTCCAGTGCAACGCCGTCGGCTCCGGGGCTGTCGAGGTGGAACTGTTCCGGTCGCAGCAGCACCTGCAGCGCCTGGCCGGCCCGCAGGCTGGCATCGCGCACCCACAGGCGGTCGCCCTGGCGGTCACGCAACTCGGCAACCCCGCCGCTGCAGGCTTGCACCTGGGCGTCGAACAGGTTGCTCTCGCCGATGAAGCCGGCGACGAAGGCATTGGCGGGGCGGTCGTAGATATCCGCCGGTGAGCCGACTTGCTGGATATGCCCGCCGTTGAGTACGACGATGCGGTCGGACATGGTCAGTGCCTCTTCCTGGTCGTGGGTGACGAAGACGAAGGCGATGCCCAGTTCGTGCTGCAGCTTCTTCAGTTCCCGCTGCATGTTCTGGCGCAGCTGGCGGTCGAGCGCGGAGAGCGGCTCATCGAGCAGCAGCAACGCCGGCCGGTCCACCAGTGCGCGGGCCAGCGCCACGCGCTGTTGCTGGCCGCCGGAGAGCTGCGCCGGGCGACGGCGTTCGAGGCCGGCCAGACCGACCAGCTCCAGTGCCTCGCCAATCCGCTGGCGGCGCTCGGCCTTGCCTACGCCGCGTACCTCCAGCGCATAGCCGACGTTGTCGCCGACGCTCATGTGCGGGAACAGCGCGTAGCTCTGGAACACCGTATGCACGGGGCGGCGATGCGCAGGTGCGTCATTCATCGGCCGGCCCTGGATCAGCAGTTCGCCGCCGTCCAGTTGCTCGAAGCCGCTGATGACGCGCAGCAGGGTGGTCTTGCCGCAGCCCGAGGGCCCCAGCAGGGTGACGAACTCGTTGGCGCCGACGGCCAGGTCGAGGCCATCGAGGGCGCGTACCAGGTGCCCTTCCGGGGCGCGATAGTGCTTCACTGCGCCACGGATTTCGACGACCGGCGCAGTGCGGGTGAAAACGCTCATGGACAACTCCAGCCCGGTCGCAGCGGGCGGCCGGGACTTGTAACGTTGAAGGTCGGGGTCAGTTCGCGGTGCGCACCCGGGTCCAGGCGCGGTCGTACTGCTTCAGGCCCTTGCCGAGATCCTCGAAGATCTGCAGCTTGGCCATGACGTCGGCAGGCGGGTTGATCTGCGGGTTGTTGCGCAGCTCGTCCGGAAGCAACTTGCGCGCTTCCAGGTTCGGGGTGCCGTTCATCTGTTGCTGGGCGTTGAGGACGGCGATCTCCGGCTTCAGGAAGAACTCCATGAAGCGCTTGGCGTTGGCCTTGTTCGGTGCGCTCTTGAGCACGCACATGTCTTCCTGGTACATGGTCGCGCCTTCCTTGGGAATCACGTAGGCCAGGTTCTCCGGGGCCTGGTTCACGAACATCATCGCGCCGACGAAATAGTGGGCGGCAACCGCGTCGCCGGACTGGACTATCGGCACGCTGTCGTAGGTGAAGGCGGCGATCAGGGGCTTGCGTTCCAGCAGCCAGTCGGAGGCCTGCTTGAGGTCCGCCGGGTCGGTGGTGTTGACCGACTTTCCGTTCTTGATCAAGCCGATGCCCAGAGCCTCACGCATGTCGTCGAGCATGATGACTTTATTGCCGGCCTTGGCCTCAGCGAAAAAGTCGTTCCAGCTCTCGATGGGTTTGGAAACCTTGGTCTTGTTGTAGAAAATGCCCACGGTGCCCCAGGCGTAGGGCGTGCAGTACTCGCCCTTGGGGTCTGACTTGGCACGAAGGAACGACGGGTCGATGTTGGCGAACGCCGGGCTCTGGTTGATGGAGGTCTTCTCCAGCAAGCCGAGGGCGGCCATGGTGTCGTGCATGTGTACCGAGGGGAAGACGATGTCATAACCCGCGGCGCCGGCTTGCAGCTTGGCGAGCATTTCCTCGTTGCTGCCGTAGGTGTCGAGCGTCACCTTGATACCGGTCTCGGCGGTGAAACGGGTCAGTACTTCGGGGTTGATGTAGTCGCCCCAGTTGTACAGGTGAAGTTCTTCGGCGGCCTGGGCGCCGCTGGCGGCGAGAAGCGCGCTGAACGCGGTGTACAAGGGGATCTGACGCAGGGTGGGCATGTTCCTGTTCTCCGTTGACCTGGTCGCGCCCGTGGAGCGCGATGGCTGTAGTTGTTGTTGCGGCAGGAAAGTCGAGACAGGCTAGCGGCGAGGTCGCTCGTCTTGTGGGAGGCGTTGCTTGACCCCACCAGCCGCAGCCCGGCGTCTCTTTGTGTTGCGGCTTGAGGGTAGAGTATATTTCTTCCAAAGGTCAATACTCTGACATTTTAATGTCAGAAAATTTCTTTCACAGCTGAGGGACGGGGATGCTCGATAGCAAGATGGAACACGTTGAAGGCAAGCTGACGCCGGCCGAGCGCACGCTGTGGGCCTACATCCAGGCCAATCTGGAGACCCTCGCCTTTGAGAACGGCGCCACCCTGGCGGCTAAGAGCGGCGTCAGCCCGAACACGGTCAGCCGCTTCCTGCGTCGTCTCGGCTACAAGGGATTGAAGAGCCTGAAGGAGGAACTGCGTGATGAGGTGCGTGTGCAGTCGCTGCTCAACACCGCGCTGATCGAGCGGGTCGAGCAATCGGAAGATCTGCTGGCCCACCTCAACGAAGAGATGGCGGCGCTGCGCGAGTTCGCCGCCCAGCTCGGCAGCCAGCACTGGCGTGACATCGTCGCGCGCGTCAGTCAGGCCGAGCGGGTGTTCGTCTGCGGTTTCCAGACCATCCGCGGACTGGCCGAGGACTTCGCCAATCGGCTTGCCCTGGTGCGTTCCGGGGTGGAATTCCTCGATTTGTACAGCGGCGTGCTCGGCCAGTGGATCGACAGCCACGGCCAGCGCTGCTGCGTGATCCTGGTCGACATCGCACCCTATGCCGACGCGGGAATCGCCTTTGCCAACAACTGCCTGAAACAGGGCACGGACCTGGTGGTGTTCACCGACGAATACGGCATCGCCCGGCACATCGACACGCCGCATATCGTCACCATGAAGACCAAGACCGGGCTGATTCTCGAGTCCACCGGCGGCCTGACCAGTGCCCTCAACGTGCTGCTGCACTGCGTGGCGGCCGAGCACAAGGGGCAACTCAAGGAGCGCCTGGTGGCCTATCGGGCACGGGTCGAGAGCCTCAAGCTCTATCGTCCCTAGCCCGGCGCTGCCTGGGGTACGAATGGTGGATCGGTGAAGCGTGATCACCCTACGAAACTGGATAGAGCGACGGGGCTGAATCGGTAGGGTGCGCCGTGTGCACCGTCGACCAGGTGCAGGAGTTCCAGGCGACAAGAAGCACATCCGCGTTCGACGAATGTTGATGCCTACCCGAGCGCTTTCAGGAAGAGGCTGCACAGTTCGGATTACGAGCTGATGCCGAGCTTCGGGTACAGGTGGCGCCGGTGCGCCTTGACCATGTCGGTTGAGATCTTCAGTTCGGCAGAAATGGCCTTGGAAGAGTTTCCTCGCAGAACCAGGCGGGCGATTTCCAGTTCGCGAGCGCTCAGGACGCCCGAGCCGAACTGTTCGAGGGCTCGCTCAACCCGTAACTCCTTGCTCGATGCTTCCTTGGTAGGGTGAGGCGTCAGTGCCAGCCAAAGGCATGATCGCGGAACAAATCCTGCTGTTGAGCGGGGTGTGGACGTTGCTGACTTTCATCTTTCACACGGGCCTGGGCTGCTTCGGCGGCTCGGTCGGCCGGGCACCCGCTGGCCGCGGCCTATTTTTCAGCGTGCAAAGATTGGGGCTGGCGAGCGTCTTCTGGCTGCTGGCATGTCTCGTCCGCGCTGAATCTTGGCCCCTAGGCTGTTTTTGGGAAACGCCGCCTGGGTCGAACGCGGACGCTCTTCGCCGAGTGCAAGAGCGCCGAACAGCTGGAGCGCGCCTGCGCCAGCTTGTCCTGGCAGCTCGATCTCGGGGCGTCAGCGCGACTCGCTGCGGCGATACAGGGCCAGGCCCAGGGAAAGCATTGCCAGGATGCCGGCGCAGCTGCGGTTGATCCACTGCATCACCCTTGCGGAAAACCGGCGCATCGCATGACGCCCGCCAAGGGCGTAAAGGCTCATCATCACGCAGTCGATCAGGGCGCTGGTCACGGCCAGGATTACATACTGCTGGGCGACCGGCTCCGCGGGCCGGATGAACTGCGGCAGGAAGGCCGAGAAGAACAGCAGGCCCTTAGGGTTGGACAGCCCAACGGAGAGCGCCCGCAGAAAGGCCGACCGCCCCCTCGCCGCACTCGGTACTGACGCCTCGGACAGCGACCGAGTCGGCGCACGCCAGAGCACCCAGGCCAGGTAAAGCAGGTAGGCGGCGCCCGCCCACTTGACCAGTGAGAACAACTGCTCGGAGGCTTGAAGCAAGGCCCCCAGGCCACAGCCGACGGCGCCGATCAGGAGAAGGTCCGACAACGCCGCGCCCGCCATGCCGAAGGACGCAACGCGCATCCCATGGGACGCGCCATTGCTAAGCGCCAGCAGCATCGACGGTCCGGGCGTCATCATCACCGCGCTAACCGCGATGACGTAAAGGAAGAGCGTAGAGGCATCCATCAAGCGGAATCTCCAATGATCCTGAGGGGCATGAGCATGAGGAAAATAGAGTCAGGCCTCAATTTGTATTTCGATGACCCGGTCATTGTCAAAGTGCTCGGCTTTGCCCGAAGCGTACGGCACTTGGTGTGGAGTCGATCGCGGCCCTGAGCGACGTTGAAGGTATCGATATTGATGGCAAGACGCCGGCGTCTACGCGTGAACAAACACAACGCCAGTTCGTCCCGGGGGTACGATGCTCGGTCGTCGCCTATCGCTGGGCTTCCCCATAGCAGCGGCATCAACAGCTCACGGCATAGCCACATGAGAGCGTTGAGAACACAGTACGATGGGCGCCCGCTGAGGACGTTCTAAGCGTTCGACCCAAGACGCTCGGCGATTCTGTTGATCGCTGGAGACGAGACCGGAGACGATCGCTGGTACGACGTGAATGTTCCTGTTGCTGACCGCCTGTACGACGAGCACCTGGAACAGCTTCGAAAGGAGGGCCTGATCGATGGCTAAGAAATTTGATGCACTGCGCGAGAAGATGTCGCCTGAAGCCAGGGCGCGGGTTGAAGCCAGGGCTCAGGAGATGCTGGCCGAGATGCCCTTGAACGAGCTTCGCCAGGCGCGGGGCTTGTCGCAGAAGATGCTGTCCGAGGTGTTGCATGTGCAGCAGCCTGCCATCGCCAAGATGGAGAAACGCACCGATATGTACATCTCCACCCTGCGCAGCCACATCGAGGCAATGGGCGGGCAGCTGGAGGTGATCGCACGCTTTCCTGACGGTGCCGTGAAGATCAGCAATTTCGCGGACCTCGATGAGCGCCACGGCTGAGTTCGACACTTCTTCGACACATCAAGACAGAAACGAAAAAGCCCCTGAAATTCGCTAGGAAAATCAGGGGCTTAGTCGTGGTTTTTGGTGGAGCCGGGGGGATTTGAACCCCCGTCCGCCAGCTCTCCGCTTTCGGGACTACATGCTTAGCCAAGTCTACTGAGTTAGCTCTTTGCGGCCCGACTGGCAGGGTGCTCAGAGCGAGCTGTATGAGTTTTAGCCGTTACGTCTACAGCGAACTTGGCGGCGATCCTGTTCTATCTGACAGTCATTTCGGGTTTACAGGCATCCCCTCATGACTGCTGGCAGCCGAGGCCGCCAGAAGGGTTAGGCCGCGAGGGCCGCCCCGTAGTTGTCGTCGTTGGCAACTAATAGTTTGCAGCAGCTAATTTACGAGGTCTGCTACCAGCTCGGCATGCCCCTAGAGTTTTGTTACCGGCGTCGAATCCTAATCGGCCCCAAGAACTGCAGGGTGTACAACAGGGCCGATTCTACGGCATAAGGCGGGCAGCGTCGACCACGCATTTGCCCCAGGTTCGGCACGTGAACTGTCTGTGCATCGGTGATGCCGCGTTGAAATCGAGCTCAGACTGCTCAGTTACAATGCGTAAACTGCGTGTCTTCGGCCGAGCTCGCCTTGCTGGACCTTCGCTCGACGAGTTTTGGTACTGAACCTAATGTCATGGGTGCTTGCTATATGATTGCAGGCTATTGTCAGGAAGACCTTTGAGCCGAGACGTCGCCATGCCGCGTTCTGCCCGAACTCCCTTGCGCCAGTGGATCTGGCGCGCCTTCGTACAGAGTGCCCTGATCCCGCTGATTCTGGTCGAATCGGTGCTGATCACGGCTTATCTGTTGACCAACAGTGCGATCCGCGATGCGCAGGTGGATTACCTGCAGCAGAGCGCTCTGGAGGACCTGAGCAGCGCAGTGGTGCGCGAAGGCAAGGTTATCGACATGCGCCTGCAGGGCATCGAGATGCCCACCCGGCTGTTCCGCGATGCGGTGGGCCGTGCGCTCCAGGACCGTAACTTCGCGCCCGATGAAGTGGAGCGCCGGCGCCACGTGATGAGTTCGGACGGCGTCTTCTATACCCGCACCGACGATGGCCGTGCCGCATCCTTCTACGCCAGCAGCACGCCGCTGGAGAAGCAGGACCACGAAAAGGTCATGCGGCTGTCCCAGGTAGATCCGCTGATGCGCTCCATCCGCGAGGCCAACCCGCTGGTGGCGGCGGTCTATTTCAACAGTTGGGACAGCTACAACCGCATCTTTCCCTTCTTCATGACCCCCGAGCAGTATCCCCATGACATGGTGATACCCAACTACAACTTCTATTACCTCGCTGACGCCAAGCACAACCCGCAACGCAAGACGGTCTGGACAGACGTTTACCTCGACCCGGCCGGCCTTGGCTGGATGATGTCGGCGATTACCCCGGTGTACCGCGGCGACTTCCTCGAAGGGGTGGTGGGGCTGGATATCACCGTGGGGCAGATGCTGGGTGAGATCGGCAGCCTGAAGGTGCCGTGGCAGGGCTACGCCATGCTGGTGAGCCGCGACCACAGCATCATGGCGCTGCCGGAAGCGGGCGAGCGGGACTTCGGCTTGCGCGAGCTGACCCGCTTCTCCTACGACGAGGCCGTGCGCCGCGAAGTGCTCAAGCCCGAGGACTTCAACCTGGCCCGCCACCGCGAGATGCAGCCGCTGCTGGAGGCTATGGCCGCCGGCAAGGGCAATGTGCAGGAAGTGGAGCTGGGGGGGCGCAAGCAGCTGGTGGCCTGGGCTGAGATTCCGCAGACCGGCTGGCGGCTGATGATGGTGGTGGACGAGGCCAATATCTTCAAGGAAACCAACCGCCTCGCCGAGCGTTACCAGCAGATCGGTTACCTGCTGATCGCCGGCCTGGGCTTCTTCTATGCGCTGTTCTTCGCCTGGATGTGGTCGCGCTCGCGGCGACTCAGTGGCGAGCTGGCCACGCCCATGGCCGGGATCATGGGGATGATGAAGCGCATAGGCCAGGGCGACTTCCGCCCGCCGGCGCCCAACAGCCGGATAGCCGAGCTGCAGGCGTTGGCGGAAGCGGTGCAGCTCAGCGGTGCGCAGTTGCAGGCCAGCGAAGAGGAACGGCTGGAGGCGCGCCGCAACCTCGACCTGGTCCTGGAAAGCACCACGGAAAGCCTCTGGGAAGTGGACGCCATCACGCTCTCGATCAAGATGAGCGGGCGCTTCGTGAAGCGCTTCGGCCTACGCAGCGAAACCATCAGCTTCGCTGAGTTCAACGCCCGCGTGCATCCGGATGACGTAGAGCGCGTTCGCCGCCTGCGCATGCTGTTCTCGATCAGTGACCAGGATAACTTCGACGCCGAGTACCGCTTTGCCGATGTCGAGGGCCGCTACGCCTGGCTGCTCAGCCGCGGCAAAGTGCTGGAACGCGACTCTGACGGCCGCGCGCTGCGGGTGGCCGGCACCCATGTGGACATTACCCGGCTCAAACAGGTGGAAGAGGAGCTGCGCGTCGCCAGTCGCGAAGCCCAGGCGGCTAGCCAGGCCAAGAGCCGCTTCCTTTCCAGCATGAGCCATGAGCTGCGCACGCCGCTCAATGCCATCAACGGTTTCGCCCAGTTGATCGCCCTGGAGGCGGAAGGGCAGGAAGACCGGAAGGTGGAGGGCGATTACGCCCAGGAGATCGTCAATGCCAGCCGCCACCTCACGTCGTTGGTGGATGACATCCTCGACCTGTCGAGCATCGAGAACCGTCGCCAGAAACTGCAGCTCAAGCCGGTGGATGTCGGCCCGTTGCTGGCCAGTTGCGCCGAGCTGATCCAGCCCGAGCTGCAGGCTCGCCACCTGCAATTGCAGCAGATGCCGCCGCCGGTGCCGTCGCTGCATGTGATGGCCGATGCCCGGCGCCTGCGCCAGGTGATATTGAACCTGCTGTCCAATGCGGTGAAATACAACAGCCCGCAGGGCATGGTGAACATGGGCTACGAAGTGCGCCCGGCTGCCGTGCGCCTCTGGGTGGCCGATAGCGGGCCGGGGCTCAGTCAGGAACAGCAGGCCATGCTGTTCCAGCCGTTCCAGCGTCTGGGACGCGAGAACTCCACCATTCCCGGCACGGGCATCGGCCTGGTGTTGTGCCGCGAGCTGGCGGAGCTGATGGGGGGCGAAATGGGCTTCAGCAGTGCCCCGGATATCGGCAGCCGCTTCTGGATCGACCTGCCCAGCCTCGCCGCGCCCGATGACTTCGAACCGCCCGCGCTGGCCAATCCGGAGGAGGCGGAGCCGCCAACGTTACCCAAAGTGCTCTGCGTGGAAGATCACCCAGCCTGCCTCAAGGTGTTGCAGGAAGGGCTGCGGGATATGGCCGAGGTGCGCGGCGCGGGGTCGGTGGGCAAGGCGCTCGGGTTGCTGGCGGATATCACGCCGTCGCTGCTGTTGCTGGACCTGGACCTGCCCGATGGCGACGGCCTGGATGTGCTCGACTTCGTGCGTTCCAGCCCGCGCCTGGCGATGACGCCGGTACTGGTGGTGAGCGCTGCGGTGGATGAGAAGCTTCTGGCCGAAGCTCGCCGCCGAGGCGCCGACGCCTGCCTGAGCAAACCGGTGGATCTCAAGCAGGTTCGCCGGATGGCGATGTCCCTGTTGGGGCAGGAGGCCTGAGTATCAGGATCTGGCTCGCGCCAGATCCTGAGCAACGCGTTACTCGCTGGATTGCAGCAGGTTCAGGGCTTCGCCCAGCACTTTCTCGGATTCCGCATGATCGCCGGACTTGTGCAGCTCTTCGCCTTCGGCGCGGAGCTTTTTCACTTGATCGAGTACGGCGGTGTCTGCAGGTGGATCGCTCTTCAGTATCTGGTCGATCTTCGCCATGTCCGCAGGGCAATGTGAAGCGAAAACCGGTGCACTGAGCAGGGCGGCAGCAAGCAAAACGGCAATTCGACGCATGTCGGACCTCCTTTTCGGTTTGACCGCTAAGCAGTATAGGTAAGCCCCGGGGTTGTGCCGGGCTGCTGGGGCTGGGGTAGCGGAGCGGTAATTCGCGAATGAATTCGCTCCTACAGGTTTATTGCCCGCCGGGGCGGGCAGCGTTCGGATTAGGGAAGTGTCTACCGGCTTTCCTAGGTTGGGCCGGGCGGCCACCGCAGAGCTACGAGAGTGTGCGACTAGAGGCCGGCGCGGGGGCGGGTGACGCGATCCACCAGGTAGACCAGTCCGTGGTAGTCGATACCGCCGTGCTGGGTCAGGCCGATTTCGCAGGTTCGGCTGGTGGAGATGCCTTCGTCGCAGATCTGCACGGCGTCCTTCAGTGAGCGCAGTGAATGGGCGTTCAGCTCCGGGGTGGTAAAGCCCTTGTCGCCGGCGAAGCCGCAACAGTGGATGCCTTCTGGCACGACCACTTCACGGGTGCAGCGTTTGACGATGTCGATCAGCCCCTGCGCCTCCCCCAGATGCTGGGTGCTGCAGGTGACATGGACGGCGACGGGCTTCTCCTGTGGCGTGAATTCCAGCCGTTCCAGCAGGTGGCTGCGGATGAAGCGAACCGGGTCGAACAGTTGCAGTCGCGCATCCAGGCCGTCCTGTACCAGACGCAGCGTGCAGGGGCTGGTATCGCAGTAGATGGGGTCAAGGCCACCGCGGCTGGCGGCGAGCAGGGCGTCCACCAGTTCGCGACGCTTGGCTTCGGCCTGTTCGGCGTAACCCTTGGAAGCGAAGGGCTGGCCACAGCAGAGGCTGTCCAGGTTTTCCGGGAACACCACCTGGTAGCCGGCCTTCTCTAGCAGCATGCGGGTCTTGTCGATCAGCGGCATCTGCTCGCGATCGCCAGCGGCCGGGCCCATGACGCGGGACACGCAGGCTGCGAGGTAGACCACGCGGGGGCGGTTGTCGGCGGTTGGCGGGGTGAAGTGGATGGGCGCCGCCACCTGGGGCAGGGCGGGTGTCCACTGCGGCAGGCGATTGCCGGAGAGCTGGCGCAGAGCACCGGAGGTCTTTTCCAGCAGCGGTGTGCCCAGCACGCGGCGCGCACCGTTGGCGACCCGCAGGGTCAGGCGCGCGACCTGGAGGGCCGCGGCAAAATGGCCGGCCAGCCAGCTGGCGCTGCCGGTGTGATGGGCCTCTTTCGCACGCAGCTTACGCACCAGGTCGCCGGTGTTGATGCCGACCGGACAGCGCTGGGCGCAGAGGCCGGTGGCGGCGCAGGTGTCGATGCCGTGGTACTGGTAGGCCCGCTCCAGCTCCGTGGTATCGACGCCGGCCCGTTGCCTCGCCTGGATGTCTCGCCAGATCACGATGCGTTGGCGCGGGCTCAGGGTCAGTCCCTTCGACGGGCACACCGGTTCGCAGAAGCCGCATTCGATGCACTTGTCGACGATCTCGTCGGCTGCTGGCAGCGGCTTGAGGTGCTTGAGGTGAATGTCGCGGTCTTCGCTGAGGATCACGTCCGGGTTGAGGATGCCGCGCGGGTCCAGCAGGCGTTTGATCTGCCACATCAACTGGTAGGCGTCGTGGCCCCATTCCAGCTCGACGAAAGGCGCCATGTTGCGCCCGGTGCCGTGTTCGGCCTTGAGCGAGCCACCGAATTCCACCGCCACCAGTTGCGCCACGTCCTGCATGAAGGCTGCGTAGCGGGCGACCTGTTCGGGGCTGTCGAAGCCCTGGGTGAAGACGAAGTGCAGGTTGCCTTCCAGGGCGTGGCCGAAAATGATCGCTTCGTCGTAGCCGTGCTTGTCGAACAGGGCCAGCAGGCGATTGACGCCCTCGGCCAGCAGCTCGATGGGGAAGGTGACGTCCTCGATGATCACCGTGGTGCCGGTTTGACGCACGGCGCCAACGGCGGGGAAGGTGTCCTTGCGGATTTTCCACAGCAGGTTATAGACCGCAGGGTCTTCGCTGAAATCGACCTTCTGCTCCAGCGGGAAGTGCGCAATGGACGCCATGATCTGCGCCAGTTGTTCGTGCAGCAGGCTCTGGCTGGCGGCGCGGGATTCGATCAGCAGCGCGCAGGCGTTGGCCGAAAGCCCTTTCACCCATTCGGGCATGCCGGGCTTGTTCTGGACCGAACGCAGGCTGCGGCGGTCCAGCAGCTCCACCGCGGAGACGGGCTGGCTCTTCAGCAGGGTCACGGCCTTGCAGCAGCTTTCCACGTCGGGGAAGACGATCAGCGCGCTGGCCTTGTGCGGGTGGTCGGGCACGGTGTTGTAGGTGACTGCGCTGATGAAGCCAAGGGTGCCTTCGGAGCCCACCAGCAGGCGGCTGAGGATATCCAGCGGCTCGTCGAAGTCGACCAGCGCATTGAGTGACAGGCCAGTGGTGTTCTTCAGGCGGTATTTGTGGCGAATCTTCGCGGCCAGTTCGGTGTTGGCGCGGGTCCGCCGGCCCAGTTCGGCCAGTTCCGCCAGTAGCGGGCCATGACTCTGGCGGAAGGCAGCGACGCTGGCGGCGTCCTCGGTATCCAGCAGGGTGCCGTCGGCCAGGATCAGGCGCAGGCCGGCCAGGGTGTGGTAGCTGTTCTGGGCAGTGCCGCAGCACATGCCGCTGGCGTTGTTGGCGACGATGCCGCCGATCTTGCAGGCGTTGATCGAGGCTGGATCGGGGCCGATCTTGCGGCCGAAGGGGGCGAGCCAGGCGTTGGCCTGGGCGCCTATGACGCCGGGTTGCAGGCGGATCTGCGCGCCGTTCTGACGGATATCGCGGCCATTCCAGTTGTCGCCCAGCACCAGCAGCACCGAGTCGCTGATGGCCTGGCCGGAGAGGCTGGTGCCGGCAGCGCGGAAGGTGACCGGGACCAGTTCGGCGTGGGCGGCTTTCAACAGGGCGATGATTTCCGCTTCGCTCTCGACGCGGATCACCAGCTTGGGGATCAGTCGGTAGAAGCTGGCATCGGTGCCGAAGGCCAGGGTGGATAGCGGGTCGTCGAAACGCCGCTCGTGGGGAATCAGGCGTTCGACGGTGTTGAGGAAAGGAATCGGCAGGCTCATGCGGTGTCCCGTCTATTTGTCGCGGGCCGCGGGCGGCCCGCCGGAGTTGGGTGGCCGGTCAGCGGCCGAGTTCGCGTACCAGCGAGTCGGCGCTGATCTCGCCGATGGATTTGGCGCCGGTGAGCACCATGGCCACGCGCATTTCCTTTTCGATCAGGTCCAGCAAGTTGCTCACACCCGCGCCGCCTGCTGCGGCCAGAGCGTAGACGAAGGCACGGCCGAGCATCACGGTGTCGGCGCCGAGGGCGAGCATGCGCACTACATCCAGGCCGGTGCGGATGCCGGAGTCGGCGAGGATTTTCAGGTCGCCTTTGACGGCATCAGCGATGGCCGGCAGGGCGCGGGCGCTGGAGAGTACGCCGTCGAGCTGGCGGCCGCCGTGGTTGGAGACGACGATGCCGTCGGCGCCGAACTTCACCGCGTCTTTCGCGTCTTCGGGGTCGAGGATGCCCTTGATCACCATCGGGCCTTGCCAGAAGTCGCGAATCCACTCCAGGTCTTTCCAGGAGATCGATGGGTCGAAGTTGGCACCCAGCCAGCCGATGTAGTCGGCCAGGCCCGTGGGGTTGCCACGGTAGGCGGAGATATTGCCCAGGTCGTGGGGCTTACCCAAAAGGCCCACGTCCCAGGCCCAGTTGGGGTGGGTCATGGCCTGCAGCATGCGGCGCAGCGGCGCGTTGGGGCCGCTCATGCCGGAGTGGGCGTCACGGTAACGGGCGCCGGGCACCGGCATGTCGACGGTGAACACCAGGGTGGTCACGCCGGCTGCCTTGGCGCGCTCCAGGGCGTTCTTCATGAAGCCACGGTCTTTCAGCACGTAGAGCTGGAACCACATGGGCCGGTCGATGGCCGGCGCCACTTCCTCAATCGGGCAGACCGAAACGGTGGAGAGGGTGAAGGGGATGCCCTTGGCTGCCGCCGCCTTGGCCGCCTGTACTTCGCCACGGCGGGCGTACATGCCGGTCAGGCCCACCGGGGCCAGCGCCACCGGCATGGACAGGGTTTCGTCGAACAGCTGGGTCTGCAGGCTCAGCTCGGACATGTTCCGCAGCACGCGCTGGCGCAGGGCGATGCTGGCCAGGTCTTCGACGTTGCGGCGCAGGGTGTACTCGGCGTAGGCGCCGCCGTCGATGTAGTGGAACAGGAAGGGCGGGAGCCTGCGCTGGGCGGCGGCGCGGTAGTCGGTGGAGGCGGAAATGATCATGAATTCGATCCGATTCTTGGCTTCAGGGCAGTGAAAAGGAACCGGGCTGCGTCGGTGCGCAGCCCGGACGCACCGTCAGTGAACGAGCATGCCAGTGAACACGTACGCCTGTGCCAGGGTGATCAGGCCGACCATGGCGGCGAACATCAGGCTGTGCTTCAGGGTGAAGCGGAACAGGTCGGATTCCTTGCCGACCATGCCGGTGGCGGCGCAGGCCACGGCGATGGATTGCGGCGAGATCATCTTGCCGGTCACGCCGCCACTGGTGTTGGCGGCTACCAGCAGGGTGTCGTTGACGCCGATCTGGTGCGCGGTGGTGGCCTGCAGGGAGCCGAACAGCGCGTTGGACGAGGTGTCCGAGCCGGTCAGGAACACGCCCAGCCAGCCGAGGAACGGCGAGAAGAATGGGAAGGCCGCGCCGGTGCCGGCCAGTACCAGCGCCAGGGTGGTGGACATGCCGGAGAAGTTGGTGACGAAGGCGAAGGCCAGCACCATGCCGATGGACAGGATCGGCCATTTCAGCTCGACGAAGGTTTCCTTGAGAGTGGTCAGACCATTTTTGATGTGGATCCCGAGGATGCCCATGGAGATCAGGGCCGAGAAGAAGATCGCGGTGCCGGTGGCGGATACCGGGTCGAACTTGTATACGGCCGGAATGGCGGTGGCGGCGGCCACGATTGGTGCGCCTTTCATCACCAGTTGGTCCAGGTGCGGAATGGCGATCAGGAAGACGAACTGCTCTAGTGCGCCGCCCGGGGCGAACATGGCCTTGAAGGGTTTCAGGGTCCAGATGGTCACCAGCACGGTCAGTACCAGGAAGGGCGACCAGGCCTTGAGGATCTCGCCGAAGCTGTAGGGCGACGGGGTGGTGCTGCGCGGGCCGCCGAAGCCGCCCATTACGGCTGCGCCGCCGGACACGCCAACCACCTCGCGGTCTTCGGCGCGCGTGGGCTGCCACACCTTGAGGAACAGGGTCAGGGACACCAGGCTCACCAGGGCGGAGGTGATGTCGGGAAGCTCCGGGCCGATGAAGTTGGAGGTGAAGTACTGGGTGATGGCGAAGCTGGCGCCGGCCACCAGGGCTGCTGGCCAGGTTTCCTTGATGCCGCGCCAGCCGTCCATCATGGCGACCAGCCAGAAGGGCACGATGATCGACAGTAGCGGCAGCTGGCGACCCGTCATGGCGCCGATCTTGAAGGCGTCGATGCCGGTGACCTGGCCCGCGACGATGATCGGGATGCCCAGGGCGCCGAAGGCCACCGGCGCGGTGTTGGCGATCAGGCAAAGCCCGGCCGCATAGAGCGGGTTGAAGCCGAGGCCCACGAGCAGTGCGGCGGTGATGGCCACCGGGGCGCCGAAGCCGGCCGCGCCTTCGAGGAAGGCGCCGAAGGAGAAGCCGATCAGCAGAACCTGCAGACGCTGGTCATCGGTGATGGACAGCACCGAGCTGCGGATCACCTCGAACTGGCCGCTCTTGACCGTGAGTTTGTAGAGGAACACCGCCGCGACGATGATCCAGGCAATCGGCCAGAGGCCGTAGGCGAAGCCGTAGCCTGCGGCGGCGAAGGCCATGTCCACCGGCATCTGGAAGGCGAAGATGGCCACTGCCAGGGACAGCGCCAGGGTGATGGTGCCGGCGATGTAGCCCTTCATGCGGAACACCGCCAGGGCCAGGAAGAAGAAGATGATCGGAATCAGTGCAACGAGCGCCGACAGCCCGAGGCTGCCGAGGGGGGTATAGATCTGCTGCCAGGTTTGCATCGTGGGGTGGCTCCCTAATTATTTTTTGGAGTGCCTGTTAGCCGGATCGGGCGGAGACCGTTGCGCTTGTGGCGCTGCGGCAGGCGAAGACCGAGTCGGCGCTGTATGTCGGTTAAATTGGTAAGACCAATTTACAAAATCGACGGCTCAGAGTAAAAGCCGAGCTATCCTTGTGTCAATTTGCCGCGTTGCGACTTTGGTCGAGCGGCGGCTGGAATGTGCGCTTCTTGTGCGGGGCAGGCGGGCTGGTTAGGCTGCCGCGTCGCGCGCCGCAGGCGCCGTGTCAGAAGGCCGCCCGTGGTGGCGTGGAAGGGTGGGTAGAGCAATGGGATTCGGTCAGGTACGTCAGCGCCGTTTGTCGGACGATATCGTCAGCCAGCTCGAGGCGATGATCCTCGAAGGCACCTTGAAGGCGGGTGAGCGCCTGCCGGCTGAGCGCGCATTGGCCGAGCAGTTCGGCGTGTCGCGTCCTTCGCTGCGTGAAGCGATCCAGAAACTGGTGGCCAGGGGGTTGCTGGTCAGTCGTCAGGGTGGTGGCAACTATGTGACGGCCGAGCTGGGAGCGACCTTCAGCGATCCGTTGCTGCAGCTACTGGAAAGCAACCCGGAAGCCCAGCGCGACCTGCTGGAGTTTCGTCATACGCTGGAGGGTTCCTGTGCCTACTACGCGGCTCAACGGGCGACGCCGGTGGACCACGAGCGGCTGACCGAGGCCTTTGAGACGCTGCAGGCCTGTTATGCGCCGGGCAGCAAGGCGACCCGGGCGGATGAGGGGGCGGCGGATGCGCGCTTCCACCTGGCGATTGCCGAGGCCAGCCACAACGCTGTGCTGCTGCACACCATTCGCGGGCTGTTCGACCTGCTAAAGCACAATGTGGTGACCAACATCGGCGGGATGTACCTGCAGCGAGGCGAGACTCGCGGAATGTTGACCGCGCAGCACCGTGCGCTTTACGAGGCGATCATAACGGGGCGTGCCGAGGAGGCGCGGGAGATATCCCATCAGCACATCCAGTACGTGCAGGAAGTGCTGGAAGAGTCGCAGCTGGAAGCCCAGCGGCTGGCTCGCGCGCAGCGGCGGCAGGGTATCTGAGGCAAACAAAAACGCCGGGCAGTGCCCGGCGTTCTTCTGGGTAGGGCTTATTCCTTGCCCTTGGTGCGCATGGCCCGCGCAATTTCGCGGTCGGAATCGCGCTCCTTCTCCGTGGCGCGCTTGTCGAATTCCTTCTTGCCCTTGGCCAGGGCGATCTCGCACTTGATCAGGTGCTTCTTCCAGTAGATCGACAGCGCCACGCAGGCGTAGCCCTTCTGCTGCACCGCGCCGAACAGTTTGCCCAGCTCGCGCTTGTGCAACAGCAGCTTGCGGGTGCGCACCGGGTCGGCAATCACGTGAGTGCTGGCCGTCTTCAGTGGGGTGATGTGGCTGCCGAGCAGCCAGGCTTCGCCGTCCTTGAGCAGCACATAACTGTCCACCAGCTGTGCCTTTCCGGCGCGCAGACTCTTCACTTCCCAGCCGGCGAGTGCCAGCCCGGCTTCGAATTTCTGTTCGATGGAATAGTCGTGCAGCGCCTTCTTGTTGAGGGCGATGGTGCCTTCCGGATGTTTCTTTTGCTTAGCCATAGGCGGCGCATTATAGGGAGTCGCAGACGGCGCGGCTACGGCGGCGTAGGCTTGAGCGATGTCGTTGAATCCCCGACAATGCGGCACTTTTTTGATCAGCCCGGCCCTGCGCCTGCCCGCGCGACGTGGCCCGGAACCCCGTTCGAGGCCAAGATGACCACCCATATCCAGCGCTCCGCCCTGCTGCCATACCCCGCACAGGCGCTCTACAACCTGGTCAACGATGTGGTGCGCTACCCGGAATTCCTGCCCTGGTGTTCCGCCGCCAGCGTGATGGAGGAGAGCGAGAGCCATATGCTCGCCCGCCTCGAAGTCTCCAAGGGCAGTCTCAGCCAGCGCTTCGTGACGCGTAACAAGCTGCACAATGGCAAGACCATCGAGATGAACCTGGAGGAGGGCCCTTTCAGCCAGTTGCACGGTGTCTGGCATTTCAAGGCTCTGGGCGACACGGCCTGCAAGATCAGCCTGGACCTGCGGTTCGACTACGCCGGCCCGATCATTAAGGCCACCCTGGGGCCGTTGTTCACTCAAGCTGCCAACACCATGGTGGATGCCTTCTGTCAGCGGGCGAAGCAGCTTTATGGTTGAGGGCGTGATCTGGGTCGAGGTGGTCTACGCGCTGGCCGGACGTCAGGAGTTGATGCGCCTGGCGTTGCCCAGGGGGATCAATGCTCGCGAAGCGGTCCTGCGCTCGGGTCTGGATGCGAAGTTTCCGGATGTGGATCTGGCCGGCTGCCCGCTCGGGATTTTCGGCAAGGCGCTGCCCAGGCCGGAAGAGCGGTTGTTGGAGGAGGGGGATCGGCTCGAAATCTACCGGCCGCTGATTGCCGATCCCAAGGAAGTGCGCAAGCAGCGCGCGGCCAAGGCGGCCCAGGTTCGTGCTGGCGAGCGGGACGCCTGATTCCCGCCCATGAAAAAGCCCGGGACCAAGGCCCGGGCTTTTTTGTTGCCGCGTGTTATTGCGGCGAAGTTTCCAGCGGTTCCGGAATCGGGACGGGTACAGGTTCTGCGCTGTCCACTTCCTTCTGGATCTTCTCCAGCAGCGAGCCCGGTGCGGCCGGCTCTTCGGCCTTGGGCTGCTCGGCCGGTTGTTCCGGCTTGGCCTGGGTGGTGGTGCTTTCGCTGCCGAGGATCGCTTCGTCACGGCTCACGCCGGGCATGAAGTCGCCGGCCAGGCCGATGAGTTGGTCGTTGCCGTCGAACATCAGGCTGACGCGTTCCTGCAGGCGCTGACCGCCGCCCGGCTGGATGCTGTAGAGATAATCCCAGCGATTGGCGTGGAAGGTGTCGGTGATCAGGGGATTGCCCATGATAAACCGCACTTGACGCCGGGTCATTCCGGGCTTCAACTGGTCTATCATGTCCTGCGTAACGACGTTGCCCTGCTGGATGTCGATTTTGTAGACCCCGGGAAACGAGCAACCGGCGAGTGCGAGCAAGCCTGCGAATGAGAGGCTGGTCAGCAGGAGCTTGGTGTTTTGCATCAAGGGGAGACTTCCACTATCTTGGCTGGGCATCAAAAGTCCCGATCATACCTGCATTAAGGGAAGCTGCGAAAGCCGCATTCCTCGAGAAAGCCGACCATGGTTGAAAACAACGAACTGCGTAAAGCCGGCCTGAAGGTGACCTTGCCTCGGGTCAAGATCCTCCAGATGCTCGATTCCACCGAGCAACGCCACATGAGCGCGGAGGACGTTTACAAGGCCCTGATGGAAGCCGGTGAAGATGTCGGCCTGGCCACTGTCTACCGGGTTCTGACCCAGTTCGAAGCGGCGGGCCTGGTGGTGCGCCACAACTTCGACGGCGGCCATGCTGTATTTGAGCTGGCCGACAGCGGTCACCACGACCATATGGTGTGCGTGGACAGTGGTGAAGTGATCGAGTTTTTCGATCCGGAAATCGAGAAGCGCCAGAAGGAGATCGTCAAGGAGCGTGGCTTCGAGTTGGTCGACCACAACCTGGTGCTTTACGTGCGCAAGAAGAAGTAAGCGCATTGCGTACAAAAAAGGCGACCTTCAGGTCGCCTTTTTCTTTACGGGTGATCAGTGCTGGGCGCTGGTCACCATCTTTCTGGCGTGGGCCAGGGACTCCTCGGTAAGGTCGACGCCACCCAGCATCCGGGCGATCTCTTCGATGCGGAGAGCCTCCTGAAGCTTGGCCACTGCGGTGCGAGTTTCTTCGGTGCCGCGCTCCTTGTGCACGAAAAGGTGGTGGTGGCCTTGGGCGGCCACTTGTGGCAGGTGGGTGACGGTGAGCACCTGGCCTCGCTCGCCAAGGCGGCGAAGCAGCTGGCCCACTACCTCGGCGGTGGGGCCGCCGATGCCTACGTCCACTTCGTCGAAGACCAGGGTAGGCACGCGGGAGGTCTGTGCAGTGATGACCTGAATGGCGAGGCTGATACGCGACAGCTCGCCACCGGAAGCCACTTTGGCCAGGGCCTTGAGCGGCTGGCCGGGGTTGGCGCTGACCAGGAATTCCAGTTGTTCCAGGCCGTGTTGCTGGGGCTCTTCCGATTGGCCGGCGTGCAGCTGGATGCTGAAGCGCCCGCCGGGCATGCCCAGGCGCTGCATTTCCGCCTCCACTGCTCCGGCCAGTCGTCCGGCTGCATTTGCGCGCAGCTGACTCAATTCGCCGGCCTTCTCCCGGTAGTGACGCTCATAGGCGGCCAATTCCTCGGCCAGACGCTCGGCGGCCTCATCGTCGGCGTTGAGGGCTTCCAGTTCATCCAGCAGTTTCTGTTGAAGCTCTGCCAGCTCGCCCGGCTGGACCCGGTGTTTGCGCGCCAGGGTGTAGATGCTGTCGAGGCGTTCTTCCAGTGTCTGCTGGCGTTCCGGATCGGCGTCGAAATGATCGAGGAAGCGATTGAGCTCGCCCATGGCTTCCTCGACCTGGATCTGTGCGCTGGAGAGCAAATTGACCGCCTCTGCCAGTGCGCCGGGCTGGGCGTGGAAGGCGGTGAGGCGATTGAGGCTGGCGGTCAGGGCGCTGAGCACGTTGCCGGCATCGCTCTCGCTGCACATGTCGGTGACCTGCCGGCAAGCGGCCAGCAGGCTCTCCGCGTTGGTTAGGTTCTTGTGCTCTTGCTCCAACTGTTCCAGCTCGTTCTCGCCCAGGGCGAGGTTCTCCAGTTCGTCCAGCTGGTAGCTCAGCAGTTGGTGGCGGGCGCGCTGTTCATCGCCGGCGCGGGAAAGGCGTTCCAGCTCCTGGCGGGTTTGCCGCCAGCGCTGGGCGGCCAACTGCACCTGGCGGGCGAGGTCGCTGGAACCGGCGAATTCGTCCAGCAGGCGGCGATGGGTGTCGGCTTTGAGCAGGGACTGGTGTTCGTGCTGGCCATGGATATCAATCAGCAGTTCGCCGAGGCTCTTCAGGTCGCCGAGCGGGCAAGGGGTGCCATTGATGTAGGCGCGGGAGCGGCCTTCGGCGGTGATTACGCGACGCAAGATGCACGGGCCATCCTGTTCGAGATCGCGTTCGGCAAGCCAGTCGCGGGCCTCGGCAATGCTGCTGACATCAAAGCTGGCGAGGATGTCGGCCTTGTCGGCGCCGGGGCGCACCACGCCGCTGTCGGCGCGATCGCCCAGCGTCAGGCCGAGTGCGTCGAGCATGATCGACTTGCCGGCGCCGGTTTCGCCGGTGATCACGGACATGCCGCCTTCGAGCTCCAGGTCCAGGTGTTCGACGATGGCGTAGTTGTGGATCGACAGGTGTACCAGCATGGTGCGACTCCCGCGCTGAGATGGCTGGCTATTTATACAGTGTTTGTTTTCTGGCTGACAATTGCCTTTACCCCTTGAACCGACAAATTGCGGCCCCCATATAGGCGGACATATCGGCGGGTCATTGCCCGCAGCTGTCTTGTATGAGGAGGAAAGCATGGCCGACGAACAGACCCTGGATACCCAGACCCCCGAAGCGAATCCTGCTGCTGAAGCCGCATCCGGCGAAGATCTCGCCACCCGCGTGCAGGTGCTGGAAGAGCAGTTGGCTGCGGCCCAGGATCAGTCGCTGCGCGTTGCCGCCGAGCTGCAGAACATCCGCCGCCGTGCCGAGCAGGATGTGGAGAAGGCGCACAAGTTCGCCTTGGAAAAGTTCGCCAACGACCTGCTGCCGGTCGTCGACAGCCTGGAGCGCGGCCTGGAGCTGTCCAGTGCTACCGACGAGACGGTCAAGGCGGTGCGCGAAGGCATGGAGCTGACCCTCAAGCTGCTCCACGACACACTTAAGCGTCACCAGCTGGAAGCTGTGGACCCCCACGGTGTGCCCTTCAATCCTGAGCACCACCAGGCCATGGCCATGGAAGAAAGCACTCATGTCGAACCGGGTAGCGTGCTCAAGGTGTTCCAGAAGGGCTACCTGCTCAATGGTCGCCTGCTGCGCCCCGCCATGGTGGTGGTCAGCAAGGCACCGAGTGCCACGCCGCCGTCGATTGACGAGCAGGCTTGAAATCCGGCTTCGGGCCCCCATCTGTTAGATCAAGCGTTTATGTGCTGCCGCGGTCCGTAAAACGAGGCCGCGGAGAATCCAAAGTTTCGGGAGAGAGAATATGGGCAAAATCATTGGTATCGACCTGGGGACCACCAACTCTTGCGTGGCCATCCTGGAGAACGGCAACGTCAAGGTGATCGAGAACGCTGAAGGCGCTCGCACCACGCCGTCCATCATCGCCTACACCAACGACGGCGAGACCCTGGTGGGCCAGTCCGCCAAGCGTCAGGCGGTGACCAACCCGCAGAACACCCTGTACGCGGTGAAGCGTCTGATCGGTCGTCGCTTCGAAGAAGACGTCGTACAGAAAGACATCAAGATGGTTCCTTACAAGATCGCCAAGGCCGACAACGGTGACGCCTGGGTCGAGGTGAAGGGCCAGAAAATGGCGCCACCGCAAATCTCTGCGGAAGTGCTGAAGAAGATGAAGAAGACCGCCGAAGACTACCTCGGCGAGCCGGTGACCGAAGCAGTGATTACCGTTCCGGCCTACTTCAACGACAGCCAGCGCCAGGCCACCAAGGACGCCGGCCGTATCGCCGGTCTGGACGTCAAGCGCATCATCAACGAGCCGACCGCGGCTGCGTTGGCCTATGGCATGGATAAGGCCAAGGGTGACCACACCGTCATCGTTTATGACCTGGGCGGCGGTACCTTCGACGTGTCGGTGATCGAAATCGCCGAAGTCGACGGCGAGCACCAGTTCGAGGTGCTGGCCACCAACGGCGACACCTTCCTCGGTGGTGAAGACTTCGACCTGCGCCTGATCGACTACCTCGTTGAAGAGTTCAAGAAAGAGTCCGGCATGGACTTGAAGGGCGATCCCCTGGCCATGCAGCGTCTGAAGGAAGCTGCCGAGAAGGCGAAGATCGAGCTGTCCTCCGCTCAGCAGACCGACGTCAACCTGCCGTACATCACTGCAGACCAGACCGGTCCGAAGCACCTGAACGTGAAGATTTCCCGCGCCAAGCTGGAAGCCCTGGTGGAAGACCTGGTTGCGCGCACCATCGAGCCTTGCCGCATTGCCCTGAAAGACGCCGGCCTGGACGTGTCCGACATCCAGGAAGTGATCCTGGTTGGCGGCCAGACCCGTATGCCGCAGGTGCAGAAGCAAGTCGCTGACTTCTTCGGCAAAGAGCCGCGCAAGGACGTGAACCCGGACGAAGCTGTCGCCATCGGTGCTGCCATCCAGGGCGCGGTGCTGGCCGGCGACGTCAAGGACGTACTGCTGCTCGACGTATCCCCGCTGACCCTCGGTATCGAAACCCTGGGTGGCGTGATGACCGCGCTGATCGAGAAGAACACCACCATCCCGACCAAGAAGTCGCAGGTGTTCTCCACTGCCGATGACAACCAGTCCGCCGTGACCATTCACGTGCTGCAAGGTGAGCGCAAGCAGGCTACTCAGAACAAGTCCCTGGGCAAGTTCGACCTGGCCGAGATTCCGCCAGCTCCGCGTGGCGTGCCGCAGATCGAAGTGACCTTCGACATCGACGCCAACGGCATCCTGCACGTGTCCGCCAAGGACAAGGCCACCGGCAAGCAACAGTCCATCGTGATCAAGGCGAACTCCGGCCTGTCCGAGGAAGAAATCCAGCAGATGGTGCGTGATGCCGAGGCCAACGCCGAGGAAGACCGCAAGTTCGAAGAGCTGGCCGCTGCCCGCAACCAGGGGGACGCGCTGGTCCATGCCACTCGCAAGATGATCACCGAGGCTGGCGACAAGGCCACCGCCGAGGAGAAGGCTGCCATCGAGAAAGCATTGGGTGAGCTGGAAGTGGCTGTGAAGGGCGACGACAAGGCTGAGATCGAAGCCAAGATGAACGCACTGTCCCAGGCCTCCACCCCGCTGGCACAGAAGATGTACGCCGATCAGGCCCAGGCCGGTGAACAGCCGCAAGCCTCGGGCGCGGACAAGGCTGGCGACGATGCCGTTGACGCCGAGTTCGAAGAGGTCAAGGAAAACAAGTAAGTGTCACGCTTGCTTCCGCCTCAGCGTGCGGGGACTTTCGCCCCGTACGCCTGATCCGTCACGCGGGAGCTTGCTCCCGCGTTGGCGCGTCTGGGGCTGGTGAATTCGAGAGTGCAGGAAACCTATGGCTAAACGTGACTTTTACGAGATCCTCGGTGTTGAGCGTGGCGCCAGCGAGGCCGAGCTGAAAAAGGCTTATCGCCGGCTGGCGATGAAGCACCACCCGGACCGTAATCCGGGGGACAAGGAGTCCGAGGATAAATTCAAAGAGGCCAACGAGGCCTACGAAGTGTTGTCCGACGCCAGCAAGCGTGCGGCGTACGACCAGTACGGTCATGCGGGGGTAGACCCGCAGATGGGCGCGGGCGCCGGTGCTGGCTTCGGTGGCGCCAGCTTCTCCGACATCTTCGGTGACGTATTCAGCGACTTCTTCGGTGGACAGCGTGGAGGCCAGCGTGGCGGTCCGCAGCGTGGCAGCGACCTGCGCTACACCCTGGAGCTGGATCTGGAAGAGGCGGTGCGCGGCACCACGGTGACCATTCGCGTCCCCACCCTGGTCAACTGCAAGACCTGCGATGGCTCGGGGGCCAAGAAGGGTACCAGCCCGGTCACCTGCACCACCTGCGGCGGTATTGGTCAGGTGCGCATGCAGCAGGGCTTCTTCTCAGTGCAGCAGACCTGCCCGCGCTGCCACGGTAGCGGCAAGATGATCAGCGACCCTTGCGGCAGTTGCCATGGCCAGGGGCGCGTGGAAGAGCACAAGACGCTGTCGGTGAAGGTGCCGGCCGGTGTCGATACCGGGGATCGCATCCGCCTCACCGGCGAAGGCGAAGCCGGCGCCCTGGGCGGGCCGGCCGGCGACCTCTATGTCGTGGTCAATGTGCGTGAGCACCCGATCTTCCAGCGCGATGGCAAGCATCTCTACTGTGAAGTGCCGATCAGCTTTGCAGACGCTGCCTTGGGGGGCGAACTTGAAGTTCCGACCCTGGATGGCCGGGTCAAGCTGAAGATTCCGGAAGCGACCCAGACCGGCAAGCTGTTTCGCTTGCGTGGTAAGGGCGTGGCTCCGGTTCGTGGCGGCGGTGCCGGCGACCTGATGTGCCGGGTGGTGGTGGAAACACCGGTCAACTTGGACAAGCGCCAGCGCGAACTGCTTGAGGAGTTCCGCAAGTCGCTGCAGGACGATGGCTCCCATTCGCCCAAGGCCAGCAGCTGGTTCGAAGGCATGAAGCGCTTCTTCGGCGATCTCTAAACGATGAGCTGGAGGGCGGAGGCCGGGGTCGCGCATCTCGGGGGCGCCCTCCTGTCTCGGGCTTCCAGCTTGGAGCTTACTTTTATGCGACGTATTGCTGTGATGGGCGCCGCTGGGCGCATGGGCAAGAACCTGATCGAGGCGGTTCAGCAGGCGCAGGGCGCCGGTCTGACTGCCGCCATCGATCGTCCGGACAGCACCCTGGTCGGCGCCGATGCCGGTGAGCTGGCTGCGTTGGGGCGAATCGGTGTGCCGCTGTCGGGCGATCTGGCCAAGGTGGCCGATGAGTTCGACGTGCTGATCGATTTCACCCATCCGTCAGTGACCCTGAAAAATCTGGAGGTTTGCCGTCAGGCCGGTAAGGCCATGGTGATCGGCACCACCGGTTTCTCTGCTGAAGAGAAGGCGCTGCTGGCGGCTGCCGCCAGGGAAATCCCGATCGTCTTCGCGGCCAATTTCAGCGTCGGCGTGAACCTGTGCCTCAAGCTGCTGGATACCGCCGCTCGCGTGCTGGGTGATGAGGTGGACATCGAGATCATCGAAGCGCACCACCGCCACAAGGTGGATGCGCCGTCCGGCACTGCGCTGCGCATGGGGGAGGTGGTGGCCGACGCGCTGGGGCGCGACCTGTCCAAGGTGGCTGTGTACGGTCGGGAAGGTCAGACCGGTGCGCGGGCTCGGGACACCATCGGCTTTGCCACCGTGCGTGCAGGTGACGTGGTGGGCGATCACACCGTCCTCTTTGCTGCGGACGGTGAGCGCGTCGAGATTACCCACAAGGCCTCCAGTCGCATGACCTTCGCTCGGGGCGCGGTGCGTGCTGCGCTCTGGCTTGAAGGGCAGGGCGCGGGCCTGTACGACATGCAGGATGTGCTCGGTCTTCGCTGATGCGCGATCGGCTGCGCGTCGGAGTAACGGCGTTGGCAACAGCTTCGGAATGCTCATTTACAGTCGTAAACTCCGCTTCCTCAGCTGTTTCCGCCTTGTTGCTCTCTAGCTCGCGCGATCGCTGGATTGTTAGATGGGATGTCTTTCGGGTGGACCGAAATGACGCATTCCTATAAACTGCAGCTTTAGTGTGTCCACTAAAAGTTACGCAGAAATGGCTCAGATAAAAAAGCGGGGTGACGGTATCAACGTCATCCCGCTTTTTTACAACCTGCGTTTGCTTCAGCCTTGATCTACGGGAGGTCTTCTTGACTAAGCCAGCCATACTCGCGCTTGCCGACGGCAGCATTTTTCGCGGCGACGCCATTGGGGCCGATGGCCATACCATCGGTGAGGTAGTGTTCAACACTGCCATGACCGGCTATCAGGAAATCCTTACCGATCCTTCCTATGCCCAGCAAATCGTCACCCTGACCTATCCGCACATCGGCAACACCGGCACCACGCCGGAGGACGCCGAGGCTAGTCGTGTATGGGCCGCCGGCCTGATTATTCGCGACCTGCCGCTGCTCGCAAGCAACTGGCGTAGCAAGCAGTCGCTGCCGGATTACCTGAAAGAAAACGGTACCGTTGCCATTGCCGGCATCGATACTCGCCGCCTGACCCGCATCCTGCGCGAAAAGGGTTCGCAGAATGGCTGCATCCTCGTGGGTGATGACGCCACCGAAGAGAAAGCACTGGAACTGGCGCGCAGCTTCCCTGGCCTGAAAGGCATGGACCTGGCCAAGGTCGTGTCCTGCGAGGAGCGTTACGAGTGGCGCTCCAGCGTGTGGAATCTGGAAACCGACAGCCATCCGGAAATTGCTGCCAGCGACCTGCCGTATCACGTGGTGGCCTACGACTTCGGCGTCAAGCTGAACATCCTGCGTATGCTGGTGGCCCGTGGCTGCCGCCTGACCGTGGTGCCGGCCCAGACCCCGGCCAGTGAAGTGCTTGCGCTGAATCCGGACGGTATCTTCCTGTCCAACGGCCCTGGCGACCCCGAGCCGTGCGATTACGCCATCCAGGCTATCCGCGAGTTCCTCGACACCGAGACTCCGGTTTTCGGCATCTGCCTCGGTCACCAGTTGCTGGCCCTGGCCTCCGGTGCCAAGACCGTGAAGATGGGCCATGGCCATCATGGCGCCAACCACCCGGTGCAGGACCTGGATTCCAGCGTGGTGATGATCACCAGCCAGAACCACGGTTTCGCTGTGGATGAGTCGACCCTGCCGGCCAATCTGCGTGCCACCCACAAGTCGCTGTTCGATGGCACCCTGCAGGGTATCGAGCGTACCGACAAGGTCGCCTTCAGCTTCCAGGGTCACCCGGAAGCCAGTCCTGGCCCGAACGACGTGGCGCCGCTGTTCGACCGCTTCATCGCGGCGATGGCTGAGCGTCGCTGAGACCGCTGAAGAGGCCTGCGAAGATGATGCCGACTCTGGGGATCACCGACCTCTGGACCTATGTCCTGGGTACGCTGTTCATCGTCCTGCTGCCGGGGCCGAACTCGCTGTTCGTGCTCGCCACCGCCGCCCAGCGCGGCGTGGGCGCCGGCTACCGGGCGGCCAGCGCGGTGTTCCTCGGTGATGCGATCCTGATGCTGCTGTCGGCACTGGGAATCGCCTCACTGCTTAAGGCCGAACCGATGCTGTTTCTCGGCCTGAAGTACGTTGGCGCGGCCTACCTGTTCTATCTGGGCGTCGGCATGCTCCGGGGTGGCTGGCAGAAGTTGCGCCAGCCGGTCGAGCACGCTGTTCCGGCGAAGGAAATGGACGTCAATCAGCCGTTCCGCAAGGCGCTGCTGCTGAGTCTGTCCAATCCCAAGGCGATCCTCTTCTTCGTGTCCTTCTTCATCCAGTTCGTCGACCCGGGATACGCCTACCCCGGGGTGTCGTTCCTGGTGCTGGGCGCGATCCTCGAAGTCATCAGCGCCCTTTACCTGAGTTTCCTGATTTTTTCCGGTGTGCGTCTGGCGGCCTGGTTCCGCCGGCGGCAACGGTTGGCTGCCGGCGCTTCCAGCGGCGTCGGCGCCCTGTTCGTCGGCTTTGGCGTGAAGCTGGCCACCGCAACCCTGTCCTGATTATTGCAACGAGAGTCCCATGCCCAAGCGTACAGACATCAAGAGCATCCTGATCCTCGGTGCCGGCCCCATCGTGATCGGCCAGGCCTGCGAGTTCGACTATTCCGGCGCTCAGGCCTGCAAGGCCCTGAAGGAAGAAGGCTTCCGCGTCATCCTGGTGAACTCCAACCCGGCCACCATCATGACCGACCCGGCCATGGCCGACGCCACTTACATCGAGCCGATCAAGTGGGCGACTGTCGCCAAGATCATCGAGAAAGAGCGTCCTGACGCCCTGCTGCCCACCATGGGTGGCCAGACCGCGCTGAACTGCGCGCTGGATCTGGAGCGCCATGGCGTGCTGGCGAAGTTCGGTGTGGAAATGATCGGCGCCAATGCCGACACCATCGACAAGGCTGAAGACCGCTCGCGCTTCGATCGGGCCATGAAGGACATCGGCCTGGCCTGCCCGGTTTCGGGTATCGCCCACAGCATGGAAGAAGCCTACGGCGTGCTGGAGAAGGTCGGCTTCCCCTGCATCATCCGTCCCTCCTTCACCATGGGCGGCACCGGTGGTGGCATCGCTTACAACCGTGAAGAGTTCGAAGAGATCTGCGCTCGTGGCCTGGACCTGTCGCCAACCAGCGAGTTGCTGATCGACGAGTCGCTGATCGGCTGGAAGGAATACGAGATGGAGGTGGTCCGCGACAAGAAGGACAACTGCATCATCGTCTGCTCCATCGAGAACTTTGACCCGATGGGCGTGCACACTGGCGACTCCATCACCGTGGCCCCGGCGCAGACCCTGACCGACAAGGAATACCAGATCCTGCGCAACGCCTCCCTGGCGGTGCTGCGTGAGATCGGCGTGGAAACCGGCGGTTCCAACGTGCAGTTCGGCATCTGCCCGAACACCGGCCGCATGGTCGTAATCGAGATGAACCCGCGCGTATCGCGTTCCTCGGCCCTGGCCTCCAAGGCCACCGGCTTCCCGATCGCCAAGATCGCCGCCAAGCTGGCCGTCGGCTACACCCTCGACGAGCTGCAGAACGACATCACCGGCGGTCGCACCCCGGCTTCGTTCGAACCGGCCATCGACTACGTGGTAACCAAAGTCCCGCGCTTCGCTTTCGAAAAATTCCCGAAAGCCGACGCCCGCCTGACCACCCAGATGAAATCCGTGGGCGAAGTCATGGCCATCGGCCGTACCTTCCAAGAGTCCGTGCAGAAAGCCCTGCGTGGTCTGGAAGTGGGCGTTGCCGGCTTCGATCCCAAGCTGGATCTGAACGATCCGGAAGCCGAAGGCATCCTCAAGCGCGAGCTGACCGTGCCGGGCGCCGAGCGTATCTGGTACGTGGCTGACGCCTTCCGCGCCGGCAAGACCATCGAAGAAGTCTTCGACCTGACCCGTATCGACGAGTGGTTCCTGGTGCAGATCGAGGACCTGGTCAAGGACGAAGAGAAGGTCAAGACCCTCGGCCTCTCCGGGATCGACGCTGACCTGATGCGCAAGCTCAAGCGCAAGGGCTTCTCCGACTCCCGCCTGGCCAAGCTGCTCGGCGTCACCGAGAAGAATCTGCGCAACCACCGTCACAAGCTGAAGGTGCTGCCGGTCTTCAAGCGCGTTGACACCTGCGCGGCCGAATTCGCCACCGACACCGCCTACATGTATTCGACCTACGAGGAAGAGTGCGAGGCCAACCCGTCGAGCCGCGAGAAGATCATGATCCTTGGCGGCGGCCCCAATCGCATCGGCCAGGGCATCGAGTTCGACTACTGCTGCGTGCACGCCGCGCTGGCCATGCGTGAAGACGGTTACGAGACCATCATGGTCAACTGCAACCCGGAAACCGTTTCCACCGACTACGACACCTCCGATCGCCTGTACTTCGAGCCGGTGACCCTGGAGGACGTGCTGGAAATCGTCCGCGTCGAGCAGCCGAAAGGTGTGATCGTCCAGTACGGCGGCCAGACCCCGCTGAAACTCTGCCGTGCCCTGGAAGAGGCTGGCGTACCGATCATCGGTACCAGCCCGGACGCCATCGACCGCGCTGAAGACCGTGAGCGCTTCCAGCAGATGGTCCAGCGCCTGAACCTGCGCCAGCCGGCCAACGCCACCGCGCGCAGCGAAGACGAGGCCCTGGCTCACTCCAAGGTCATCGGCTACCCGCTGGTGGTTCGCCCGTCCTACGTGCTGGGTGGCCGCGCCATGGAAATCGTCTATCAGGAAGAAGAGCTCAAGCGCTACATGCGCGAGGCGGTGAAGGTGTCCAACGACAGCCCGGTGCTGCTGGACCACTTCCTCAATTGCGCGATCGAAGTCGACATCGATGCGGTGTGTGACGGTGAGACCGTCGTAATCGGCGCGATCATGCAGCACATCGAGCAGGCCGGCGTGCACTCCGGTGACTCCGCGTGCTCGCTGCCGCCGTATTCCCTGCCGGCACACATCCAGGACGAGATTCGCGAGCAGGTCAAGAAAATGGCCCTGGAGCTCGGCGTGGTCGGTCTGATGAACGTGCAGATGGCCGTACAGGGCGAAGATATCTTCGTCATCGAGGTCAACCCGCGTGCGTCCCGTACCGTGCCGTTCGTCTCCAAGTGCGTCGGCGAGTCGCTGGCCAAGGTCGCGGCCCGCGTAATGGCTGGCAAGAGCCTCAAGGAAATCGGCTTCACCACTGAAATCATTCCGCCGTTCTTCAGCGTCAAGGAAGCGGTCTTCCCGTTCGCCAAGTTCCCGGGTGTCGACCCGATCCTCGGCCCGGAAATGAAGTCCACCGGTGAGGTGATGGGCGTCGGCGATACCTTCGGCGAAGCCTTCTCCAAGGCCCAGTTGGGCGCCAGCGAAATCCTGCCGAACACGGGTACCGTGTTCATCAGCGTGCGTGAAGATGACAAGCCCATGGTGGCCCAGGTCGCGCGCGACCTGATCGAATTGGGCTTCGAAGTGGTCGCCACCTCCGGCACCGCCAAAGTGATCGAGGCGGCCGGCCTGCCGGTCCGTCGAGTGAATAAGGTGACGGAAGGCCGTCCCCATGTCGTTGACATGATCAAGAACGATGAGGTTACCCTCATCATCAATACCACTGAGGGGCGTCAGTCCATTGCTGACTCCTACTCGATCCGTCGTAACGCTCTGCAGCACAAGATCTACTGCACCACCACAATCGCGGCTGGTCAGGCGATCTGTGAGGCGCTCAAGTTCGGTCCCGAGAAGACCGTGCGCCGGCTGCAGGATCTCCATGCAGGAATCAAGGCATGACCAAATTTCCGATGACCGTCCAGGGCGCTCGAGCCCTGGAAGACGAACTGAAACACCTGAAAACCGTAATGCGTCCGCAGATCACCCAGGCCATCGCTGAAGCGCGTGAACTGGGCGACCTGAAAGAAAACGCCGAATACCATGCCGCGCGCGAACAGCAGGGCATGGTCGAAGCACGTGTTCGGGACATCGAGGGGCGCTTGCAGAACGCCCAAGTGATCGATGTCGCGTCGCTGCCCCATACCGGCAAGGTGATCTTCGGTGTGACCGTGGATATCGCCAACGTCGAAACCGACGAGGCCGTGACCTACCAGATCGTGGGTGACGACGAAGCGGACATCAAACAGGGCAAGTTGTCGGTCAGCTCCCCCATCGCCCGCGCCCTGGTGGGCAAGGAAGAAGGGGACGTGGTGACGGTCAAGACTCCGAGCGGCATCGTCGAGTACGAGATTGTCGAAGTCCGCCACGTCTGAGCGTCCACCGTTTCGGGCCGGCGCCATTGCCTGGCAGCTGGCCCAGACCTTCTGGGTCGGCGGCCTTTGGTTGCTGCACTTCGTCATGCTGCCGGCGCTGGACCGAATAGGTCTGGCGCCGATGCTCGTGGAGGAAGTGGCCGCTAGCCTGCGGCCGTTGCTGGTGGCGTTCGCTGGATTCTGTGCATTGCTCCAGGCCCTGCTGCTGGTCCAGTCTGCGGGGCTTTCGCGTTTCTGGCGTGACGGGCGTGGGCAGTTGCTGGCTGCGGTGCTGGCCTTGGCGGCGGTGTTTCTGCTGGTGCGCTTCTGGAGGCCGGAGGCGTTTTACTGGCTGAGCTTCAGCTATTTGTCGCTGGCCTTCTGCGGCCTGCTGCTGGTCATTCAGCCCATGCCGGCGAAGCTGGTTGAGGGGCGGGCGCGCTGAGCGCGCGCCCTTGGCGGGAGACTCAAAGACCGCTGAAGCGGCTGATGTTGGACAGGTTGCGGTTCGGCTTGGGATTGCGACGATAGACCAGCGCCATCTTGCCGATGACCTGGACCAACTCGCAGTTGCCGGCGGCGCAGAGTTCCTCGATCAGGGCGCGGCGATCGTCGCGTTCGGTGATGCGGAACTGGACCTTGATCAGTTCGTGATCGTTCAGCGCGCGCTCAAGCTCGGCCAGCACGCCCTCGGTCAGACCGTTTTCTGCCACCGTCAATACCGGTTTCAGATGGTGACCGATAGATTTGTATTGCTTCTTGTGCTCCTGTGAGAGCGCCATAATCAGACCCCTGCGAAAAAAGGCTGCTAGTTTACCCGAGTGATTCCGGGGCGCACAGCCGAACAAGAGGTATCCCGTGGCCCGTTCCAAGAGTAGCCAGCGTTGGCTGAAAGAACACTTCGACGACCCTTACGTCAAAATGGCGCAGAAGGAAGGTTATCGTTCCCGTGCCAGCTACAAGCTGCTCGAAATCCAGGAGAAGGACCGTATCTTGCGGCCTGGCATGACGGTGGTCGATCTTGGCGCTGCGCCGGGCGGCTGGTCCCAGGTCACCAGCCGGGTGATCGGCGACCGCGGCCGGCTAATAGCGTCCGACATCCTGGAAATGGACAGCATCCCCGATGTGACCTTCATTCAGGGCGACTTTACGGATGATGCAGTCTTCTCGCGCATCCTCGAAGCGATTGGGGTGAAACCGGTAGACCTTGTGATTTCCGATATGGCCCCCAATATGAGTGGGGTGAGGGCTTCCGACCAGCCGCGGGCCATGTATCTCTGCGAGTTGGCACTTGACCTCGCAGGGCGTGCGCTGCGCCCGGGGGGCGATTTTTTGATCAAGATATTCCAGGGCGAAGGCTTCGACGTCTACCACAAGCAAGTGCGTGAGAAGTTCGACAGGGTTCAGATGCGCAAGCCGCTTTCGTCGCGTGATCGCTCTCGTGAGCAATACTTGCTCGCGCGAGGCTTTCGCGGGGAATAGACTGCATTGGGACCTGACTTGTCGGTCCCTTGCAAAGAGGCAGGCGGATGAATGGAGACCGCAAGGCCTCATAAAGGGTTACAGACGGCGCCTGCCAGGGGCAGGGGTTGTGTAGTAAGTTAGGCCGGTTAATCACCAGCCGTCATGCGGGGTGCGCTCCAGGAAGGGGCCCGTTCCAGAGGGTAGCTAATTGAACGATATGGCAAAAAATCTGATCCTGTGGCTGATCATCGCCGCTGTGCTTGTCACGGTGATGAACAATTTCTCCAGCCCGAGCGAACCGCAGACCCTTAACTACTCGGAATTCATCGAGCAGGTTAAAGAAGGCAAGGTCGAGCGCGTGACCGTGGATGGCTTCGTCATTACCGGCAAGCGCAACGATGGCGAGCCCTTCAAGACCGTTCGTCCGGCAATTCAGGATGGTGGCCTGATCGGCGACCTGATCGATAACAACGTCATCATCGAGGGCAAACAGCCTGAGCAGCAGAGCATCTGGACTCAGCTGCTGGTGGCCAGCTTCCCGATCCTGGTGATCATTGCCGTGTTCATGTTCTTCATGCGACAGATGCAGGGCGGTGGCGGTGGCCGCGGTGGCCCGATGAGCTTCGGCAAGAGCAAGGCCCGCCTGCTGTCTGAAGACCAGGTCAAGACCACCTTCGCCGACGTCGCGGGTTGCGATGAGGCCAAGGAAGAGGTCAGCGAGCTGGTGGAGTTCCTCCGTGATCCGGGCAAATTCCAGCGCCTGGGGGGTCGTATCCCGCGTGGCGTCCTGATGGTCGGCCCGCCCGGTACCGGCAAGACTCTGCTGGCCAAGGCCATCGCTGGCGAAGCCAAAGTGCCGTTCTTCACCATCTCCGGTTCCGACTTCGTTGAAATGTTCGTCGGTGTGGGTGCATCCCGCGTCCGCGACATGTTCGATCAGGCGAAGAAGCACGCGCCCTGCATCATCTTCATTGACGAGATCGACGCCGTGGGTCGCCATCGTGGTGCCGGCCTGGGCGGCGGTCATGACGAGCGCGAGCAAACCCTCAACCAGTTGCTGGTGGAGATGGACGGCTTCGAAATGAATGACGGCATCATCGTCATCGCCGCTACCAACCGTCCTGACGTTCTGGACCCGGCCCTGCTGCGTCCGGGCCGCTTCGACCGTCAGGTGGTGGTCGGTCTGCCGGACATCCGTGGTCGCGAACAGATCCTCAAGGTGCACATGCGCAAGGTGCCGATGGGTGACGACGTCGATGCCGCGGTCATCGCGCGGGGTACCCCGGGCTTCTCCGGTGCCGACCTGGCAAACCTGGTCAACGAGGCTTCGCTCTTCGCCGCTCGCGTCAACAAGCGCGTGGTGGAAATGAAAGAGTTCGAGTTGGCGAAGGACAAGATCATGATGGGCGCCGAGCGCAAGTCCATGGTCATGTCCGAGAAAGAGAAGCTCAACACCGCGTTCCACGAGGCTGGCCATGCCATCGTTGGTCGGCTGGTGCCTGAGCATGATCCGGTCTACAAGGTGTCGATCATTCCTCGCGGCCGCGCCCTCGGCGTGACCATGTTCCTGCCTGAGGAAGACCGTTACAGCCTGTCCAAGCGTGCGCTGACCAGTCAGATCTGCTCGCTGTTCGGCGGCCGTATCGCCGAAGAGATGACCCTGGGCTTCGACGGCGTCACCACGGGTGCCTCCAACGACATCATGCGTGCCACCCAGATCGCCCGGAACATGGTGACCAAGTGGGGCCTGTCCGAAAAGCTCGGGCCGCTGATGTACGCGGAAGAGGAGGGTGAAGTATTCCTCGGTCGCAGTGCTGGTTCCCAGCACGCAAACTTGTCTGGTGAGACCGCGAAGCTGATTGACCAGGAGGTGCGTCGCATCATCGACGAGTGCTACTCCACCGCGAAGAGCCTGCTGGTGGAGAACCGCGACAAGCTCGACATGATGGCCGAGGCCTTGATGAAGTACGAAACCATCGACTCCGAGCAGATCGATGACATCATGTCAGGCCGCGTCGCTCGCGAGCCCAAGGACTGGCAGGGTGGTTCGGGTACTTCCTCCGGCACGCCGGCCCCGCGTGAGGACGCCAGGCGCCCTGAAACCCCCATTGGCGGGCCAGCTGGCGAACACTAAGGCCTGTTGATGAAGTCAGTGCAGTACCAGACCCGGTTGCCTTGCGGCAACCGGGTTCTTGATTTGGCCCAGCCGCAAGTGATGGGCATCCTCAACGTCACCCCTGATTCCTTTTCCGACGGCGGCCGTTTCAGCGGTCGCGATGCTGCGTTGCGGCATGCTGCCGAGATGGTGGCCGCAGGGGCGACCCTGATCGATGTCGGGGGCGAGTCGACCCGGCCCGGTGCTCGCGTGGTTTCTCCGACCGAGGAGCTGGAGCGAGTGGCCCCGGTCGTCGAGCTCATTGCTCGCGAACTGGACGTTGTAATTTCACTCGATACTTCTACTCCAGCCGTGATGCGCGAAGGCGCTCGTCTGGGGGCTGGAATGATCAACGATGTCCGTGCCTTGCGGCGGGACGGCGCGCTGGATGCCGCGGCTGATACCGGTTTGGCGGTGTGCCTGATGCACATGCAGGGAGAGCCCGGCAATATGCAGCAGGACCCGCGCTATCAGGACGTCGTGCGGGAAGTGGGCGACTTTCTCGCTGAGCGTATGAAGGCCTGTACCGACGTGGGTGTGGCTGTCGACAGGATCGTCCTGGACCCGGGGTTCGGTTTTGCCAAGACCCTGGCCCACAATCTGAGCTTGTTCAAGCATATGGAAGCCCTGCACGAGCTGGGACGTCCGTTGCTGGTCGGGGTTTCACGTAAAAGCATGATTGGCCAGACGCTTGGGCGGGAGGTTGATCAGCGCTTGTACGGCGGCCTGGCCCTGGCCGCCCTTGCCGTGGCGAAGGGCGCCTGCATCTTGCGCGTACACGATGTGGCGGAAACCGTCGACGCCGTACGCATGATCGCCGCGGTGCAAGCGGCGGAATAAGAAAACACGGAGCATTTCATGAGCAGAAAGTATTTTGGCACCGACGGTATTCGCGGGCGTGTTGGGCAATTCCCGATTACCCCGGACTTCATGCTCAAGCTTGGATGGGCTGCGGGCATGGCGTTCCGCAAGCAGGGCAAGTGCCGCATTCTGATTGGCAAGGACACCCGGATTTCCGGCTATATGTTCGAGTCGGCCCTCGAAGCTGGTTTGCTGGCCGCTGGCGCGGACGTCATGCTCCTTGGTCCCATGCCGACTCCGGCTATTGCCTATCTGACCCGTACCTTCCTGGCTGATGCGGGCATTGTCATCAGTGCCTCGCACAACCCGCATCACGACAACGGCATCAAGTTCTTCTCCGGCAAGGGCACCAAGCTCTCCGATGAAGTCGAGCTGATGATCGAGGAGCTGCTGGATCAGCCGATGACGGTGGTCGACTCGGCTCAGCTGGGCAAGGTTTCCCGGATCAACGATGCGGCGGGCCGATACATCGAGTTCTGCAAGAGCACGACGCCGATCAATACCGATTTCGCCGGTCTCAAGTTGGTCGTCGATTGTGCCCACGGCGCCACCTACAAGGTCGCTCCCAGCGTGTTTCGCGAGTTGGGCGCCCAGGTGAGTGTGCTGTCGGCGCAGCCCAACGGCCTCAACATCAACGACGACTGCGGCTCCACCCACATGGGTAGCCTGCAGGAAGCCGTGGTTGCCCAGAATGCGGACCTTGGCATCGCCTTTGATGGTGATGGCGATCGGGTGCTGATGGTCGACCATACCGGCGCCGTGGTGGATGGCGATGAACTGATCTACCTGATCGCCCGGGATCTTCATGGTCGCGACAAGTTGAGTGGCGGCGTGGTAGGCACCCTGATGAGTAACCTGGGCCTGGAGCTGGCGTTCAAGGCGCTCGATATTCCGTTCGTTCGAGCCAAGGTCGGCGATCGCTATGTGATGAGTAAGTTGCAGGCCCATGGCTGGAACCTCGGCGGCGAAAACTCCGGTCACATCGTCTGCAATCATTTCACGACCACGGGCGACGCGATCGTCTCCGCCCTCCAGGTGTTGCTTGCCCTGCAGCGCAGTGGTCAGTCTCTTGCCGAAGCACGGCAGGGGATGCGCAAGTGCCCGCAAGTGCTGATCAATGTTCGTTATGCCGGTGGGGACGTGGATCCGGTGAATCATCCGGCGGTGAAGGACGCTTCTGCGCGGGTCACCGAGCAGATGGCCGGTCGTGGTCGGGTACTGCTGCGCAAGTCGGGCACTGAGCCGTTGGTGCGGGTGATGGTCGAGGGCGACGACGAGAAGCTCGTGCGCGGCTATGCCGAGGAGCTGGCGAAGGTCGTGAAAGAGGTATGTGCTTGATTTGTCTTGCTAGTTGAAGATCTCTTGGGTAATATCTGCGCCCACTTTGATCGACGAGATAAAGCATGCGCCGACCTCTGGTAGCCGGTAACTGGAAAATGCACGGTACCCGCGCCAGCGTCGCAGAGCTGATCAAGGGCTTGCGCCAATTGGCCTTGCCTTCTGGTGTTGAAGTTGCGGTAATGCCGCCCTGTCTGTACATCAATCAGGTCATTCAAGGCCTGGACGGCAAGTCAGTTGCCGTAGGTGCGCAGAATTGTGCGGTAGAGTCAGTGCAGGGAGCCCTCACTGGAGAGATCGCAGCGAGCCAGTTGGTGGATGTGGGTTGCAAGCTGGTCCTGGTTGGTCATTCGGAGCGTCGCCTGATTCTGGGCGAAAGTGACGAAATCGTGAGTCGCAAGTTCGCTGCTGCTCAGTCTTGTGGTCTGGTCCCGGTGCTTTGTGTCGGTGAGACCCGTGAGGAGCGCGAGGCTGGCAAGACGCTTGAGGTTGTGGGGCGTCAGCTGGGAAGCGTGATCGAAGGGCTTGGTGTGGGCGCGTTTGCGCAAGCGGTAATTGCCTATGAGCCTGTTTGGGCGATAGGTACGGGGCTGACAGCTTCACCGCAGCAGGCGCAAGAGGTTCATGCAGCGATTCGCGCGCAGCTTTCGGCGGTGAATGCTGAGGTGGCTCGCGGTGTACGGATTCTGTACGGCGGCAGTGTGAAGGCAGCCAGTGCGGCTGATTTGTTCGGCATGCCGGATATCGATGGGGGGCTCATTGGTGGTGCCTCCCTGAATGCAGATGAGTTCGGTGCGATCTGTCGCGCCGCAGGAAGCTGACAAGATGCTGGAAACTGTCGTTATTGTTGTTCACTTGCTGGTTGCTCTGGGCGTTGTAGGTCTGGTGCTGGTTCAGCAGGGTAAAGGCGCGGATGCTGGCGCCTCGTTTGGTGCGGGTGCTTCGGCAACTGTTTTTGGAAGCCAGGGTTCTGCTACCTTTCTGAGTCGCTTTACTGGTATACTCGCCGCGGTTTTTTTCATTACCAGCTTGGGCTTAGCGTATTTCGCTAAGGAAAAGGCTGAAGCGCTGAGCAATGTAGGTCTGCCGGATCCGGCGGCTCTCGAAGTTCAGCCAGCAAAACCGGCAGCTGACGATGTGCCGGTGCTTGAAGAGCAGAAGCCGGCCACTCAGTCGAGTGATGTGCCTCAGGCTCCAGAGCAGAAGTAAGGCAAGTTTTGCCGAGGTGGTGGAATTGGTAGACACGCTACCTTGAGGTGGTAGTGGCCATAGGCTGTAGGGGTTCGAGTCCCCTCCTCGGTACCATATAAAGAGATGCCCGCAGCAATGCGGGCTTTCTTTTTGGCGGGATGTTCGGTTGACCACGCAAGGTGCTGGCCGTATACTCTCGCACCAGCTTTGACGCGGGGTGGAGCAGTCTGGTAGCTCGTCGGGCTCATAACCCGAAGGTCGTTGGTTCAAATCCAGCCCCCGCAACCAGTAGTCGCGAAGCCCCTTTTTAGGGGCTTTTTGCTAGCTGGACAGTTGACCTCCGATCACAGATCAGGCGGTTTGAAGGGATGGGCGTTTCGCCCATTTTTTATTTGCACAGCATGCGAGAGGCGATCAGGTGTCGAGCAAGCTAGAACAGTTGCAGGCCTTGTTGGCCCCGGTAGTCGAAGCGCTCGGTTATCAGTGCTGGGGCATCGAGTTCCTGTCTCAAGGGCGGCATTCGCTGCTACGGATTTATATCGATCACGAGAACGGCATTCTGGTCGACGATTGCGAGAAGGTCAGCCGGCAGATCAGTGGTGTACTCGATGTCGAGGACCCGATCAGCAGCGAATATACCCTCGAAGTATCGTCGCCAGGCATGGATCGTCCGCTGTTCACCCTTGAACAGTTTGCGGCCCACGCCGGTGAACTGGTCAAGATCAAGCTGCGTTCTCCGTTCGAAGGTCGACGCAATTTCCAGGGGCTTCTCCGCGGGGTGGAGGAGCAGGACGTGGTGGTTCTCATCGAAGACCGCGAGTTCCTCCTGCCGATCGAGTTGATCGACAAGGCCAACATCATTCCCCGTTTTGACTGAGACGCGGATCCCGCGGATCCAATGGATTGCGAAAGGCGAGGCGTACGATGAGCAAAGAAGTACTGCTGGTTGTTGAGTCGGTATCCAACGAAAAGGGTGTACCGGCTGGCGTGATTTTCGAGGCGCTGGAGTTGGCCCTGGCCACCGCTACCAAGAAGCGTTATGAGGACGAGGTCGACCTGCGCGTGGCGATCAATCGTCACAGCGGCATCTACGACACTTTCCGTCGCTGGACTGTGGTCGAAGAGGACGATTTCGAGGATCCGGCTATCCAGCTGACCCTCGACCAGGCCCAGGAACGCGATGAGCACGCCAAGATTGGCGACATCATCGAAGAGAAGATCGAGTCCATCGAGTTCGGCCGCATTGCCGCGCAGACCGCCAAGCAGGTCATCGTGCAGAAGGTGCGTGAAGCCGAGCGGGCGCAGGTGGTGGAAGCCTATCGCGAGAAGCTGGGCGACATCATTTCCGGCACCGTGAAGAAGGTCACCCGTGACAACGTGATCGTTGACCTGGGCAACAACGCCGAAGCTTTGCTGGCCCGCGAAGACATCATTGCCCGTGAAACCTTCCGCGTCGGCGCTCGTGTACGCGCCCTGCTGAAGGAAATTCGCACCGAGAACCGTGGCCCGCAACTGATCCTGTCGCGCACTGCGCCGCAGATGCTGATCGAGCTTTTCCGCATCGAAGTGCCGGAAATCGCCGAAGAGCTGATCGAAGTGATGGCTGCCTCCCGTGATCCGGGTTCCCGCGCCAAGATTGCCGTCCGTTCGAAGGACAAGCGTATCGACCCGCAGGGCGCCTGCATCGGTATGCGCGGTTCCCGCGTCCAGGCCGTATCCGGCGAACTGGGCGGTGAGCGCGTCGATATCGTCCTGTGGGACGACAACCCCGCGCAGTTCGTGATCAACGCCATGGCTCCGGCCGAGGTGGTGGCGATCATCGTCGATGAAGATGCCCATGCAATGGACATCGCCGTTGCCGAGGACAACCTGGCCCAGGCCATCGGCCGTGGCGGCCAGAACGTGCGTCTGGCCAGTCAGCTGACTGGCTGGACCCTGAATGTGATGACCGAAGCGGACATCCAGGCCAAGCAGCAAGCCGAAACCGGCGACATCCTGCGTGCTTTCGTCGAAGAACTGGAAGTGGACGAAGAGCTGGCTCAGGTACTGGTAGAAGAAGGCTTCACCAGCCTGGAAGAAATCGCCTACGTGCCTATGGAAGAAATGCTCAGCATCGATGGTTTCGACGAGGAAATCGTCAACGAGCTGCGTGCGCGTGCGAAGGACCGCCTGCTGACTAAGGCTATCGCGACCGAAGAGAAACTGGCGGATGCCCAGCCTGCCGAAGACCTGCTTTCCCTTGAAGGCATGGACAAGGACCTGGCTGTTGAACTCGCTGTACGTGGCGTTATTAACCGCGAAGACCTGGCCGAGCAGTCGATTGACGACCTGCTCGACATCGACGGCATGGACGAAGAGCGTGCCGGCAAGCTGATCATGGCCGCCCGAGCCCATTGGTTCGAGTAAGTTTCGCGGCCTGAGGAGAGAAGTGCATGACGCAAGTCACGGTGAAAGAACTGGCCCAAGTGGTCGATACACCGGTGGAGCGCCTGCTGCTGCAGATGCGCGAGGCGGGATTGCCGCACACCAGCTCCGAGCAAGTTGTGACTGACAACGAGAAACAGGCTCTGCTGGCCCATCTCAAGAGCAGCCACGGCGAACGCTTGGAAGAGCCGCGCAAGATTACCCTGCAGCGCAAGACCACTACCACGTTGAGGGTTGCTGGCAGCAAGACGATCAACGTTGAAGTCCGTAAGAAGAAGACTTACGTCAAGCGCAGCCCCGACGAGATCGAGGCTGAGCGTCAGCGTGAGCTCGAGGAGCAGCGCGCAACGGAAGAAGCCGCTCGCCTGAAGGCCGAGGAAGAGGCGCGTCAGCGCGCCGAAGAGGCTGCCCGTCGCGAAGCGGATGCGCGTGCGAAGGAGGCGGTTGAGCCTGCCAGGGCCGACGCCCCGGTTGCGGCCGCCGAGCCTGTAGCCGCTCCTGCAAGTGCCCCGGTAGCCGCTCAGGCCGGTGCTGCTGCGCCGGCTGCAGCTGCAGCTGCCGCAGATCGCAAGAAGGAAGCGCCGCGTCCTGAGCGCGCTCGCGACGAAGATGATCGCCGCGACCGCAAGCACGCGCAGCACCGTCCTTCGCTCAAGGAAAAGGAAAAGGCTCCGGCTCCCCGCGTTGCCCCGCGCAGCACCGAAGAGGAAAGCGATTCCTTCGGTCGTCGTGGTGGGCGTGGCGGCAAGTCCAAGCTGAAAAAGCGTAACCAACATGGGTTCCAGAGCCCAACAGGACCTATCGTGCGTGAAGTCAGCATTGGCGAGACCATCACCGTGGCCGAACTGGCCGCACAGATGGCAGTCAAGGGCGCCGAAGTCGTCAAGCTCATGTTCAAGATGGGCACTCCGGTGACCATCAACCAGGTGCTCGATCGCGAGACCGCTCAGTTGATCGCCGAAGAGTTCGGCCACAAGGTCAAGCTGGTCAACGAGAACGCCCTTGAAGATCAGCTGGCCGAATCCCTGAAGTTCGAAGGTGAGGTTCTGACGCGTGCGCCGGTCGTGACCGTCATGGGTCACGTCGACCATGGCAAGACCTCGCTGCTGGACTACATCCGCCGAACCAAGGTGGCCAGCGGTGAAGCCGGCGGCATCACCCAGCACATCGGTGCCTACCACGTTGAAACCGATCGCGGCATGGTGACCTTCCTCGACACCCCCGGCCACGCCGCGTTTACCGCGATGCGTGCCCGTGGTGCCAAGGCCACCGACATCGTCATCCTGGTGGTGGCGGCTGACGACGGCGTGATGCCGCAGACCATCGAAGCCGTGCAGCACGCGAAAGCGGCCGGCGTGCCGATCGTGGTTGCGGTCAACAAGATGGACAAGCCCGAAGCCAACCCGGACAACATCAAGAATGGCCTGGCCGCGCTGGATGTGATTCCGGAAGAGTGGGGCGGCGATACCCAGTTCGTACCTGTGTCGGCCAAGGCCGGTACCGGTGTTGAAGATCTGCTTGAGGCCGTGCTGCTGCAGGCCGAAGTACTGGAACTCACCGCAACTCCGTCGGCCCCTGGCCGTGGCGTAGTGGTCGAATCCCGCCTGGACAAGGGCCGTGGCCCGGTGGCTACCGTGCTGGTACAGGACGGTACCCTGCGTCAGGGCGACATGGTTCTCTGCGGCGTCAACTATGGTCGCGTTCGCGCCATGCTTGACGAGAATGGCAAGCCGGTGAAAGAAGCCGGTCCGTCGATCCCGGTCGAGATCCTTGGCCTGGACGGTACGCCGGACGCCGGTGACGACCTGACCGTGGTTGCCGACGAGAAGAAGGCCCGCGAAGTCGCGCTGTTCCGTCAAGGCAAGTTCCGCGAAGTCAAGCTGGCTCGCCAGCAGTCCTCGAAGCTGGAGAACATCTTCGAAAGCATGGGCCAGGACGAGAAGAAGACCCTCAACATCGTGCTCAAGTCCGATGTGCGTGGTTCTCTCGAGGCCCTGCAGGGCGCCCTGTCCGACATCGGCAACGAAGAAGTCCAGGTACGTGTTGTTGGTGGCGGCGTAGGTGGTATCACCGAGAGCGACGCCAACCTGGCGCTGGCGTCCAACGCCGTGCTGTTCGGCTTCAACGTGCGTGCCGATGCCGGTGCGCGCAAGATCGTCGAGCAGGAAGGTCTGGACCTGCGCTACTACAACATCATCTACGACATCATCGAAGACGTTAAGAAAGCACTGTCCGGCATGCTGGGCAGCGAAGTCCGGGAGAACATCCTGGGTATCGCCGAGGTGCGTGACGTGTTCCGCTCGCCGAAGTTCGGCGCGGTCGCTGGCTGCATGGTTACCGAGGGTCTGGTACACCGCAACCGTCCGATCCGCGTACTGCGCGACGACGTGGTGATCTTCGAAGGCGAACTGGAATCCCTGCGCCGCTTCAAGGACGACGTGTCCGAGGTGCGTGCCGGCATGGAGTGCGGTATCGGCGTGAAGAGCTACAACGACGTCAAAGTCGGCGACAAGATCGAAGTCTTCGAGAAGGTCCAGGTGGCGCGCACGCTGTAAGTGCCGCGCTAGCCACAAGCCGGGAGCCAGGAGTTGGAAGCCATCGCTTTCCACTCCTGGCTTTCGGCTTTTAGCGTTCATGAGTGAAACGAAATGGCTAAAGAATACAGCCGTACCCAGCGCATCGGCGACCAGATGCAGCGCGAACTGGCGCTGCTGATCCAGCGTGAAATCAAGGACCCGCGCCTGGGTCTGGTGACCATCACCGCGGTCGATGTGAGCCGTGACCTGTCCCACGCCAAGGTGTTCATCACCGTGATGGGCCAGGACGACAATGTCGAGAAGGTCAAACTGAACCTCGACATCCTCCAGGATGCCGCCGGTTTCCTGCGTATGCAGCTGGGCAAGGCGATGAAGCTGCGCAGCGTTCCGCAACTGCATTTCCATTACGACGCCAGTATTCGCCGGGGTGCCGAGCTGTCTGCGCTGATCGAGCGCGCGGTTGCGGAAGACCGCAAGCACCCGGGCAGCGACGGAGAGTGATGGCGTGGCCCAGGTAAAACGTATTCGCCGCAATGTCAGCGGCGTGCTGATTCTCGACAAGCCTCGCGGCATGAGCTCCAACGCTGCGCTGCAGAAGGTCCGCTGGTTGCTCAATGCCGAGAAGGCGGGGCACACCGGCAGCCTCGATCCGCTGGCGACAGGCGTTCTGCCGTTGTGCTTTGGCGAGGCGACCAAGTTCTCCCAGTACCTGCTGGATGCCGACAAGGGATACGAAACCCTGGCCCAGTTGGGTGTCACCACCACCACCGGCGACGCCGAGGGCGAGGTGCTGGAGCGTCGCGAAGTGACCGTTGGTCGTGAGGAAATCGAGGCGCAGCTGCCGCGTTTTCGTGGCGAAATCAAACAGATACCGCCGATGTACTCGGCACTGAAGAAGGATGGCCAACCGCTCTACAAGCTGGCGCGCGCTGGTGAAGTAGTGGAGCGTGAGGCGCGTTCTGTTACTATTGCGCGCCTGGAATTGCTGGCCTGTGAAAACAGCCAGGCAAGATTGGCCGTAGCCTGCAGCAAAGGCACCTATATCCGCACTCTGGTCGAGGATCTCGGTCAGGTCCTGGGATGTGGGGCGCACGTCGCGGAGCTGCGCCGGACCCAGGCGGGCCCCTTCGCACTGGCCCAGGCCATCAGCCTGGAAGCCCTGGAGAAGGCCCATGCCGAAGGCGGCAATGAGGCATTGGACCAGTTCCTCCTGCCGGTCGACAGTGGCCTGGAGCACTGGCCGCTGATTCAGCTGACTGAGCACAGCGCCTACTACTGGCTTCACGGCCAGCCGGTGCGGGCTCCGGAAGCGCCGAAGTTCGGAATGATGCGAGTACAGGATCACACCGGTCGCTTCATCGGTATCGGTGAAGTGAGCGATGACGGGCGCGTAGCGCCGCGTCGACTGATTCGGTCGGAATGACCGATCCGAGGGTGGCTGTTAATAGGCACGGTCACTCCTCTCTTTTGAACGCGGGGCGAAGGTCCCGGCCTATTACCTCAGAGGAAGCCCATCATGGCACTGAGCGTTACTGAAAAAGCCCAGATCGTTAACGAGTACAAGCAAGCTGAAGGCGATACCGGTTCTCCGGAAGTGCAGGTTGCCCTGCTGACCGCCAACATCAACAAGCTGCAGGATCACTTCAAGGCCAACGGTAAAGATCACCACTCCCGTCGTGGTCTGATCCGCATGGTTAACCAGCGCCGCAAGCTGCTGGACTACCTGAAGGGTAAGGACACCTCTCGTTACAGCGCCCTGATCGGTCGTCTGGGTCTGCGTCGCTAAGCGACACAGACGCGCTTGAAGCTGGAAACCGGAAGCTGGACATCGTTCCAGCTTTCGGCTTTCCGGCTTCAAGCTTTTTCAGGGATTGATTCGGGTCCGACTCCCGCCACTCCCACGATTTCCCCCAAGGCAACACAGAGAAGGAAAACACCGTGAACCCGGTAATCAAGAAGTTCCAGTTCGGTCAATCGACCGTTACCCTCGAGACTGGCCGTATCGCCCGTCAAGCTTCCGGTGCCGTTCTGGTCACCATGGACGAAGACGTCACCGTACTGGTGACCGTGGTTGGCGCCAAGCAGGCCGACCCAGGCAAGGGTTTCTTCCCGCTGTCCGTTCACTACCAGGAGAAAACCTACGCAGCCGGACGCATCCCCGGTGGCTTCTTCAAGCGTGAAGGCCGTCCTTCCGAGAAGGAAACCCTGACCTCGCGCCTGATCGACCGTCCGATCCGCCCGCTGTTCCCGGAAGGTTTCCTGAACGAAGTTCAGGTCATCTGCACCGTGGTATCCACCAACAAGAAGACCGATCCGGACATCGCTGCCATGATCGGTACCTCTGCCGCCCTGGCCATTTCCGGCATCCCGTTCAATGGCCCGATCGGCGCCGCTCGCGTGGCCTACCACGAAGAAACCGGCTACCTGCTGAACCCGAACTACGAGCAGCTGAAAGCCTCCGCCCTGGACATGGTCGTTGCCGGTACCGAAGACGCCGTGCTGATGGTTGAATCCGAAGCTCAAGAGCTGACCGAAGATCAGATGCTGGGTGGCGTTCTGTTCGCCCACCAGGAATTCCAGTCCGTGATCAATGCGGTCAAGGAATTCGCTGCCGAAGCTGGCAAGCCGAGCTGGAACTGGAGCGCGCCTGCCGAGAACACCGCTCTGCTCAGCGCTATCAAGGCCGAGTTCGGCGAGGCCATCTCCCAGGCTTACACCATCACCATCAAGCAGGACCGCTACAACCGCCTGGACGAGCTGCGTGACCAGGTCATCGCCCGCTTCGTTGGCGAGGAAGAAGGTCAGTTCCCGGCTGGTGAAGTGAAAGACGCCTTCGGTCTGCTGGAATACCGCACCGTTCGCGAAAACATTGTTAACGGCAAGCCGCGTATCGACGGCCGTGACACCCGTACCGTCCGTCCGCTGAAGGTCGAAGTCGGCGTGCTGGACAAGACCCACGGTTCCGCCCTGTTCACCCGTGGCGAAACCCAGGCCCTGGTCGTTGCCACCCTCGGCACCGCCCGTGACGCCCAGCTGCTGGACACCCTGGAAGGCGAGCGCAAGGACGCCTTCATGCTGCACTACAACTTCCCGCCCTACTCGGTGGGTGAGTGCGGCCGTATGGGCAGCGCCGGTCGCCGCGAAATCGGCCACGGTCGCCTGGCCCGTCGTGGCGTTTCCGCCATGCTGCCGAAAGGCGACGAGTTCCCCTACACCATCCGCGTTGTGTCGGAGATCACCGAGTCCAACGGTTCCAGCTCCATGGCTTCCGTCTGCGGCGCCTCGTTGGCCCTGATGGACGCTGGTGTGCCGATGAAGGCGCCGGTTGCTGGTATCGCCATGGGCCTGGTCAAGGAAGGTGACAAGTTCGCCGTCCTGACTGACATCCTGGGTGACGAAGACCACCTGGGCGACATGGACTTCAAGGTAGCCGGTACCGCCAAGGGTGTGACCGCGCTGCAGATGGACATCAAGATCAACGGCATCACCGAAGAGATCATGGAAATCGCCCTGGAGCAGGCTCTGGAAGCGCGCCTGAACATCCTTGGCCAGATGAACCAGATCATCGCCCAGTCCCGTAGCGAGCTGTCGGCCAACGCTCCGACCATGATCGCGATGAAGATCGACACCGATAAGATTCGCGACGTCATTGGCAAGGGCGGCGCCACCATCCGCTCGATCTGCGAAGAGACCAAGGCCTCCATCGACATCGAAGACGATGGCAGCGTGAAGATCTTCGGCGAGACCAAGGAAGCTGCCGAGGCTGCACGTCAGCGCGTCCTGGGCATCACCGCTGAAGCCGAAATCGGCAAGGTATACGTGGGCAAGGTCGAGCGCATCGTCGACTTCGGCGCCTTCGTCAACATCCTGCCGGGCAAGGATGGTCTGGTGCACATCTCGCAGATCAGCGACAAGCGCATCGACAAGGTCACCGACGTGCTGCAGGAAGGCCAGGAAGTCAAAGTCCTGGTTCTGGACGTGGACAACCGCGGCCGCATCAAGCTGTCGATGAAGGACGTAGAAGCCGCCGAGGCTTCGGGCGTCTGATAATCGCCAGTCGATGAAAGAGAGGGCCCCTTGCGGGCCCTCTTTTTTTGCCTGGACAATGGCGAACCGCCATCGTGCCTGGAACAGTCATGGACAAGACGCTCTGCCAGTACCACCCCGCCCAACCCTCGACCTGGCAGTGCGTGCCGTGCCAGCGCTACTTTGGCGATTGTTGTATCCCGCTCAACTCGGACGCCCCGGACGACAGCCCGGTCTGTCCGCTGTGCCGCTCCGAGTTGACCTTCCTTGGCGCGGCCAATACCGCCCAACCGTTCTGGGAACGTTTACCACGGTTCTTTGCCTATGGCCTGCAGGCCAACCCGCTGGCCTTCTGCGCGCTGCTCGCCCTGGCCGGCCTGTTCATGCCGCGCTCGCTGATTCTCTGGGTCGCCCTGCTCAGTGTGGCCACCAAGTACTTCCACAGCGTGATCGAAGCGAGCAGTGAAGGCGCACGGGAGGCACCTGGCCTGGTCAGCGCCTTTACTGGCGAGGGTCTCTCGCTGTTCTTCAAGCAGATGCTGATTTTCATCATCGCCTTCGGCGCGCTCTGGCTGGCGGCGGACTTCCACAGCGAGACGATCTTCTGGGGCGTGAACATCGCCATCGTCCTGTTGCTGCCCGCCAGCATCATTCGCCTGGCACTGAGCAAGGAACTGGGGGCGGCGCTCAGCCCTGACCAGGTGGGCGAAGTGATCAAGGCCATGGGCTGGCGCTACCTGATCCTCTGTGCGTTCCTGTTCATCCTCTGGCAGTCCCCCAGCTACGTGGCCTGGATGCTTTCCGGGGGCCTGCCCAAGGTGGTCCTGGTACCGATAGCCACCTTCCTGTTTGGCTACTTCGGCGTGGTGATGTGCAACATGATGGGCTACGCCGTCTTCCAGTATCAGGGCGCCCTGGGGTTCGCCGTTGCTGAAGAAGGAACCCAGCAGGGATTGCCGGAGAACGACTGGCGTCGCCGCAGGGCGCTGGCCGAAGCCGAGATTCGCCTCAAGGAAGGGCAGAGTGACGGCGCATTGGAAACCCTCGCCAACGCGTTGCAGCGCGATCCCGATGATCTGCGCTTGAACGAGCGTTACCACCAATTGCTGTTCGGTCTGGGGGCTCGCGAGCGTTGCCTGCGCCACGTGGATCACTACCTGCCGCTGGCCGCGCGCCAGACCCCCGCTCTGGCCGCTACCGCGTTGCTCAATGCCCGTCAGTTCAAGGACGACTTTCTGCCGGCTGAAGCGCTGGTCTGCGAGCAGGTGGCTGCCGCCCTGCTGGATCGCCACAAGGTGCGTGAAGCCCTGAGCCTGCTGCGCAACCTGCACCAGCGCTTCCCCGACTACCCCCACATTCCCCGCGCCTACCTGCTGGCCGCCCGCGGTTTTACCGAGGGCCTTGGTCAGCTGGATTCGGCGCGGAAGCTGCTGGCCTACATCCGCGCCCGATACCCGGCTTCGCCACTGCTGGACCAGGTCGCGGCGCTGGAGGGAACCATCGCCAAGTTGAGCGACGCCGGCCGTTGAGCGCGATTTCATCGTGCAGTCTGCAAGGGAGCCGGCGGGCGAACTTGCAGACTGCACGTAAACGGTGGTGTTTTTCTGCGGCTAACTATCTGATTTCCGGTGTTTTTTCATTCTTCTAAAAGCTGGCACAGGCCTTGCCCCATTCCTTGTGAGCCTGCAGCCAGGAGCTTGCTGCAGATGTTCCGAAGTAGAGAGGAGAACCACCTCATGAAACAGTCTTTCACCCAGTGGACCTTTGCCGCTGTCACTGCCGCCGCCATCAGCCTGCCGTTCGCTACTGGCGCCTACGCAGAAACCAGCGGACACCCCATGCTGGCCGCCAGCAACACCGTTCAGAAGGCCGAAGAGGCTGTCTCGGACACCTGGATCACCAGCAAGGTCAAATCCACCTTCCTGGCTGACAAGAACCTCAGCGGCATGGACATCAAGGTCGAAACCAACAAGGGCGTGGTTGCACTGTCCGGCGTGGTGAAGACCGATGCCGAGCGTGACCTGGCCATCGAAACCGCCAAGAACATCAAGGGCGTTAACGCGGTTTCTGCCGACGGCCTGAAGTCCTCTGAGTGAACCCCCGGGCCGGGCCTCTCTGGTGAGGCCCGGTCGCGCAGAGGAGAAAGCATTACCCGCATTCGCTGGGCTTTTCTTTGTCAGCGTGCCAGGTGCTGCTGGTAAAGCGCCAGTTGGCGGGTTTGCTCCGCCTCGGGGAAGGCCCGGCGCAGGTACTGAAGGAGTTCGCCGACCCCGCGCAGATCCTGGCGCTGTCCCAATTGCTTGGCCAGCTGCAGGGTCAATCCGGGGAGCTGTGGCGGCAAAGGGTTCGTCTGGCAGAGACGGCGCCAGGGTGCCAGGGCACGGGGGCTGTCACCGGCCTTGAGCAAGCGCTGCAGCAGGTGCAGGAGCACGGCCGGATGCTGCAGCAGCCGTTGCTGCGGGTCGGCGACATCATCGGCGAGCTTCTGCAGCAGAGGAAGTGATGCGGTCTGTTCCGGCAGGCTGAACAACTGTTTCAAAACCGCGCCCAGCAGGGCTTTGTCCTGCCGGCTTTTGGCCAGTGGATAGCATCGCTCCAACAGCTCCAGCCGGCCAGGATAGCGTTGCAGCAGGTCGAGCCCGCGCGGAGCGGCCTGATCGAGGGTGAAACGACCTATCAATTGGTCCAGGGCTGCTAGTTCACGTTTGAAGGGAGCGTCGGGGTCTTCTTTGTTCAGGTAGGCCTTGTCGACCTTGATGAAGCCCACCCGATGCAGTAGCCATGTGGCGAGGAAACCGAAGGCGAGCCCACCCAGGTGGGCGTAGTAGTTGACGTGATCATCGGCCAGCAGGACGCCATACAGCTCTTTGCCGAGCCACGCGGGGAATATCCACAGGGCGGGTGCCTTGAAGTAGCCAATCAGCGGGCCAAGCCAGTAGAAGAACTTGATCTTGCGCAGGCCATAGACACCGATGGTCATGCCCATCAGGCCGGAAACCGCTCCCGAGGCGCCGACGCCAGACACCCAGACCGGGTCCAGTGCCCACCAGAGCAGGTGCGAGGCGAGGCCGCTGGCCAGATAGAGGCCGAGGTAGACCCAGCGCCCCAGGGCCGCCTCCAGGGCAAAGCCGCAGATGAACAGGAACACCATGTTGCCCAGCAGGTGGTCGAAGCTGCCATGCAGGAACATGGCGCCGAACAGCCCCTGGACGCTGAACTTGTTGGGGATGAAGCCGAAGCGTTGGGCGCTGATCCTGTCCCGCGCTTCTTCAGCCTTCTGCCGCGCCTGCTGCCAGGCGGGATCGGCCTGGTAGGCCGGTGAACGGTGCAGCCAGTCTTCGAATTCGAGGTCATGGAGAATGATCGTTGCCAGGTCCTGGCGGCGCAGGCCGTCGAGTGCGCGACGGTGGTCGGCATCGTACTTCTCGCGTTCGGCACGATGATCGATGAACAGCGCGCGCTCGCGGTTGAGCAGGCCGCCATCCAGATAAAACTGCCGGGCCTCCTCGACCCGCACCTGGTCGCCACCCTGGTAGACGATGTAGATCAGGGTGTTGAGCAGGATCAGCAGCAGGGTGATGACGGGCGGGCGTCGCCAGTCCAGGGGTTGATCGGCAGGCAGGATGATCATGGCCAGCGGCTCAGTTGCGCTTGCTGTCGATTTCGCTGAGGCGGCCGCCCACGAATCTCAGGTAGTGATACATGCCGTTGGTGGGGCCGTAGACCCATTCTTCTACCTGCATCTCCTGGCGGCCGCTGGCGGTTTCCGAGTAGCCGATGAAGTCGCGGGAGGCGGGGTCACCGCACTTGCGCTGCACTTCGACACTGCGGTCCCCCAGGCTGACCAGCTTGCTTTCACAGCGGAAGGTGCTGGCATTGGCCTGGGAGGCCAGGAGAAGGGAGGCTGCGAAGGCGCAAGCAAGGGCTTTCATGGGGCGGGCATCCTGTCCGGGGGTATACAAGGCGCAGAGCCTAGCATTCCGCCCGAGAAGCTGTCAGTTGCCGCGTTTGCTGTCGATATTGCGCAGTCGATTGCCCTCGAAACGGAGGAACTGGTACATGCCGTTGCGCGGGCCGTAGACCCATTCCTCGACGCGCACTTCGTTGCGCCGGTAGTACTCGTCGACCACTTCCTTGTAGCCCAGATCGGCGCGACTCACTGGCTCTCCGCACTTGTCCAGCACTTCACTGGTGGTGTCATCGAGGCTGATCAGGTTGCTGTTGCAGCGCAGGGTCGAGGAAGCCTGGGCATCGACCAGACCCAGGAGCAGGAACAGGCATAGGAACGCGCGGAGTTTCACGGGGGATTCCGAAGTGCGGGGAGAAGGCTACAGCCTACACCGGGCGTTCCGGGGCGTCAGCGGCTGCGCCGGGTTTCGATGCGTACCAGCCGATTGCCTTCGAAAGTGAGGATGCTGAGCATGCCGTTGTTGGGTCCGTACACCCATTCCTCGACCGTGAACTCGCGGCGGTCGTAGGAGCCCAGGGTATAGCCGACCTGATCGCGGTGCACCGGTTCGCCGCACTTCTGCAGGACTTCGAAGGTCCGGTCACCAATGCTGATCAGCTTGCTGCCGCAGCGCAGGGTCTCGGCCCCGGCCGGGGTGGCCAGGGTGAGCGCGAGCAGGGCGAACGGCAGCATGCGCATGAGGGGCTCCTACTCGCTGTCCAGGTGCAGCGGAGTGATGACTTCACCGGCCTGGTTGGGGTCCACCAGGCTGACGTCGAGCAGGAAGATACGGTCATCGGCAAGGCCGCCACGGTCCACCAGATAGTCTTTGATGGTGGCGGCGCGGGCCTGGCCCAACTGGCGCAGCAGCAGGTCGCTCTGGGCCCAGGAAACCAGTACCGCGTCGCGCAGCTTGGCCGTGCGCTGCTCGCTGTCCAGTTCCTTCCACTCAGCGGGTGGCTGCTGTTTCAGGCGGGTGCGGTAGATGCCTTCCAGCATTGGCGCCTTCTCGTCCTCCGGAACCTCGATCTGCCCGGCTTCGGCTGGCACCTTGTCGCCACGGCGCTGGGCGATCTTGTAATAGGTGCTCTGGTACTCGCGCTGCAGGCGTTGCTCGGCCAGCAGCGGGCCGTCGGCGGCCTTGGCACTGGCGCCTTCCACCTCCAGGCGCAGGGTCGGGCGCTTCTTCAGCGCTTCCGCCAGGGTGTCCAGGGACTTCTGTGCTTCCGCGTCCAGTTCGCTGCTACCGGCCGGGAAGGGCACCTGGCCAAGATCCTCGCTGCTACCGCCGACCAGGCCGGCCACGAAATTGAAGGGCGCCTGTACGGCACGGAGCACCAGGTTGCGCAGGGTCTGCCAGACGATGGGCGCCACGCTGAACTGCGGATCATTGAGGTTGCCGGCCACCGGCAGTTGGATGTCGATCTTGCCTTCGGTGTCCTTCAGCAGGGCCACTGCCAGGCGCACCGGCAGGTCTACGGCGTCGGGGCTGGAAACCTGTTCGCCGAGCTGCAGTTGCTCCAGCACCAGGTGGTTGTCCGCCTTCAGCTGGCCTTTCTCGATCTGGTAGTGCAGGTCCAGATTCAGACGGCCTTTGCGAATGCGGTAGCCAGCGAATTTGCCGGAGTAGGGCGTCAGGGTGGTCAGCTCGACGCGCTTGAAGCTGGTGGCGATGTCCAGGCTGTCCAGCGGATCGAAGGGGTTCAGGCTGCCCTTGATGGTCACCGGCGCATAGCGGTCCACCTTGCCGTTCACCGCCACCTTGGCCGGCTTGGGATTGCGGTTGTCCAGGGTGCCGATCTCGCCGTTGAGCTGCTGGATGGCGGTGGCGAAGTTCGGCGTCAGGCTGAAGTCCGCGAAGTTGGCCGAGCCGTCCTTGATCTCGATTCCGCCAATGCGGATACCCAAGGGCTTGCCGGCCGGTTCAGCCGGTTTGGCGGCCGTGTGGGCGGTCGCGTCCGCCGGCTGCTTGATCACCAGGTCACTGGCATTGGTGGTCAGGTCTTCGTTGATGATGAAGCGAGCATAAGGCTGGCTCAGGCTCAGCTTGTCGATGTTCAGGCTGTCGCCATGCTGGTAGTTGAGGCCGTCGGCCAGCAACTGCTGCCATTTGACGAAGTCACGTTCCTTGATGGTGTCCAGGGTGTGCAACTGGTTCACCAGGGCGCGGCCCGTGATACCAATCGCCAGCGGCTCGGTGCTCTTGAGGTCGACGTTGAGGTCGCTGTCGAGCATGCCACTGCGCAATTCCAGGTGCACGAGCGGGCTGAGATAGGCTTGGGCCACACGCAGGTCGATGTCGCGGGTCTGCACTTGCAGCTTGGCGGTGGTGGGCTTGAGCTGGACCTGGCCCACGGCCTGTATCTTGCCCTGCTTGCCCAGACCGGTGTCGAGGCTCAGGTTGAAGGGCGATTCACCGCGACTGTCGAAATCCTTGAGGTCCAGGTTCAGCGGACCGAGTTCGAGTTGCACCGGGTCTTTCGGCACCCGGTCGGCCAGATGCACCTTGTAGCCGCGTAGCTGGGCATCACGCAGCAGGACCACCCAGGGGTTGCCGGGCACGGCCTTGGCATCGGTTGGCTCGGTGGCCAGCTTCTCTTCGGCCTTGGTGGCCGGCTTGGCTTCGCTGGCGAAGAGCTTCTGCCAGTCCAGCTGGCCGTCCGTCTCGCGGGCAGCCCAGGTCTCCAGGTTCTGGCTGTGGATCTTGCCGATCACCACCTCCTGCTTGACCAGGTCCAGGGAGCTGTCGCTGACCTCCAGCACCTCCAGGTTTACCAGGGGCCGGTTGTCCGGCGCCTTGATGGCGAACGGCGCGACCTTGATCCAGATCTTTTCCAGGTTGAGCTGGGTGCCCTCGGCCAGGTTCAGCCTGTAGTCGGTGGACAGGCTCACCACGCCCTTCTCAAGGACCAGCGGCACGGCATCGCGGACATAGGGCCAAAAGCCTTTCATCTGGCCGTCGGTGAGCTTTAACTGACCGCTGGAGCTGAATGGCACCAGGCTGATCTGGCCTTCCCAGTCGATGCGCCCGCCGTACGGCCCGGTCGCCACCAGCGACATCTCGGCATTGTCGTCGGGCAAGGTGCTGAGGTTGTGCAACTCAAGGTTCAGGGAGTCGTAGACGAATTCGATGGCCTCGCTGGGGCGCAGATCCTCGAAGTGCAGGCCACCTTCGCTCAGCTTGAAGCGATCGATGCGCAGGGGGAACGGCTCGCTCGCCGGCTCTTCCGGCTTGGGCTCGCTGGGTGGCAGCTTGAACAGCTGGGTCAGGTTGAGCGTGCCGTCCTTGGCGAACAGCACCTGGGTGGTCGACTTGTCCAGTTCCACGTCCGCCAGGTGCAGGGCGCCGGACCAGAGGCTGTCCAGCTGCAGGTTGGCATAGAGGCGTTCGAAACCGGCCTGCTCGGTCTTGTCGTCACCGATGTGCAGGCCCCAGAGCGTCAGCTCCAGGCTGAAGGGATTGAGCTGGATGCGTTCCAGGTGCGCGGGGACTGTGGCGTACTGGGCCAACTGCTGGTTGGCCACCCGCAGGGCGACCCCGGGGATGATCAGAAAACCAAGCAGGCTGTAGAGGGCTACGACGATCAGCAGGGCGCAGGCGGCCCGTTTCAATCCTTTGTACATGAGGCGTCAACTATCCCGGCAAAGAGTGCCTTGGATTATGGCACGGCCTCAGGGTTCCGCCTGACGGGTGGCTCTCGTTATTGAGCGGCCTTCAAAGCTGCAGGACCAGGGTCTTGAGCGGTGGGCGCGCATCCTGGGAGGGGAAGTCGGTGGCGGGCGCCAGTTGCTGGCAGTCACGCACGGGGCGGCCCAGCTTGTGCGCGCAGCGCAGCACCTGCTCGCGCCACTCCTCCATGGGCACCTTGGCCAGGTTGTTGTTGCATATCAGCACGCCGTCGTCTGCGGTTGCCAGCAGGGCCGGCTTGAGCAGGCTCTGGTAGTCGCGCAGGAGGTCCACGGTGCCGAAGGCACTTTTGGCCCAGGCCGGCGGATCGAGGAACACCAGGTCGAACTGGCGCTGTTCCAGGCGCGGGTAACTGGGCAGCTTCTGGCCGTGGCGGCGCGCGATGGGCAGACCGGCCAACTGGCGAATGGCTGGGAAGTAGTCGGACTGCACGAAGTGCATGGGCGGCAGCTCCGGGTTAAGGGCCCCATTTTCGCGGCCGGCCGCCAGGTTGCCTTCGGCGAAGTCCAGGTTCCAGACCTCGCTGGCGCCGCCAGCGGCGGCACAAAGGCCAATGCCGCAGGTGTAGGCGAAGAGATTGAGCACCGACTTGCCGGCGCTGTGGTCTTTCACCCAGCCGCGGGCGTTGCGCAGATCGAGGAAGAGCAGCGGGTCCTGGCCGGCGTGGCGTCCGCGCACCCGGTAGCTCAGGCCCCACTCGTGGCCCACCAGGTCTTCCAGGGCAGCGTCTTCGGCCTGATAGACCGGGTCGCGGCGATCGATCCGCGAATTGCCCTGTGAGCGGTCGTTGTAGACCAGCAGCAGTTTCTCGCCGAGGAACACCTCCACGGCGGCGACCAGTGCCAGCAGGGACTCGCGCTCCAGTGGCTGGTGGAAGCTTTGCACCATCAGCTGCGGGCCATAGCGGTCGATGGTCAGGCCCGGAGCGCCTTCCTGGCTGCCATGGAACAACCGGTAGCAGTCGGTGCCCTGGGCATGGAGCGCGGCCAGCAGCGTGTGGCGGTTATCGAGCGCGGCGCGCAGCGCCTGGAGGAGAGCGGAGGACATGCGCGGCGTCTCGTAAAAAGGGGCGCGCAGTTTAACAAAGCGAATCTGTCGTGGGGGCGTCGGCAGAAGCGGACCGCCCTCCGGCCAAGTGTTCAGCGGGGCGGCAGGCCCATGCGGCGGCGCGCGCGATGGACGGCACCATTGCGCATGGCCCAGCGCAGCAGCGGTGCCACGCGCCAGACCAGGTCCCGCACGACACGACGTTGCCAGGGGCGCTGGTGCAGGCCGAGCATGGCGCTGGCCCAGTCCGGCAGCAGGTCGATGCCGGCCTGCATCATCAGGATGCTGAAGGGCCTGGCCATGGCGCTGGGGGCTGGTGCGCCGAGGAGGATGCGCACCACCTCCAGGCTGCGCTCGTCACAGCGCAGCTGCGGGCGCATGGCGTCGAGATAGTCCGCCACTTCCTGGCGGGATTTCGGCACATTGCGGGCCCCCAGGCGCTCGGCCACCCGGGCGATCTCGGCGTAGTAACGGTCCTGGTCTTCGCCGGACAGGTGCGGGTTGAGGTAACGCAGGTGGGCCTTGAGGAAGCAACTGACCTCGGCCACGTGTACCCAAGTCAGCAGGTCCGGGTCACTGGCGGCATAGGGGCGGCCGTCGGCAGCGGTGCCCGTCACGTGCGAGTGAATGGTGCGTACCTTGTCGATCAGCCAGTCGGCGTCCTTGCGGGTGCCATAGGTGGTGCCGGAGATGAACTGGCCGGTGCGGCGCAGGCGGCCGAGCATGTCCTGGCGGAAATTGGAGTGGTCCCAGACGCCGGAGAGTGCCAGGGGATGCAGCATTTGCAGGAGCAGGGCGCTGATGCCGCCGATCATCATCGAGGTGAAATCGCCGTGGACCTTCCAGGTCAGCGAGTCCGGGCCGAACAGGCCGGGGTCTCCCTTGGGGTTTTCGAAGTCGAGTTGGCCAAGGGCGAGACCGGTGAGGCCGATGATCTGGCTTTCTATGCGGCGGCGGATGAATTCCATGGGGGAGCGCTTCCAGGCGAAAGGCGCCAGCTCCCGAGGGGGGCTGGCGCCTTGGCGGGTCTTACTGATTGAGGCGTTTGTCGATGAGGTTCTGCACCACCGACGGGTCGGCCAGGGTGGAGGTGTCGCCGAGGTTATCCAGTTCGTTGCAGGCGATCTTGCGCAGGATGCGGCGCATGATCTTGCCGGAGCGGGTCTTGGGCAGGCCCGGTGCCCACTGGATCAACTCGGGTTTGGCGAAGCTGCCGATCTCCTTGCTGACCATGGCCAGCAATTCCTTCTTCAGTTCCTCGGTGGGCTCCAGGCCCTTCATCGGTGTAACGAAGGCATAGATGCCCTGGCCCTTGAGGTCGTGCGGGTAGCCCACCACGGCGGCTTCGGCCACCGCGTCGTGCAGCACCAGGGCGCTCTCTACCTCGGCGGTGCCGATGCGGTGGCCGGATACGTTGATCACGTCATCGACGCGGCCGGTGATCCAGTAGTAGCCGTCCTCGTCGCGGCGGGCGCCGTCGCCGGTGAAGTAGTAGCCGGGGTAGGCGGAGAAGTAGGTGTCGATCATCCGCTTGTGATCACCGTAGACGCTGCGGATCTGGCTCGGCCAACTGGCCTTGATCGCCAGTACGCCCGAGCCAGCACCGTCGATTTCCATGCCCTTCTCATCCAGTAGCACCGGCTGCACGCCGAAGAAGGGGCGGGTGGCTGAACCCGGCTTGAGTGCAGTGGCGCCGGGCAGCGGGGTGATGAGGATGCTGCCGGTTTCGGTCTGCCACCAGGTGTCGACGATGGGGCAGCGGCGGTCGCCCACCACGTTGTAGTACCACTCCCAGGCTTCCGGGTTGATCGGCTCGCCGACGCTGCCGAGCAGGCGCAGGCTGCTGCGCGAGGTCTTCCTCACCGGCTCTTCGCCTTCACGCATGAGCGCGCGGAGTGCGGTGGGGGCGGTGTAGAAGATGTTTACCTGGTGCTTGTCGATCACCTGCCAGAAGCGCGAGGTGTCCGGGTAGTTGGGCACGCCTTCGAATATCAGGGTGGTGGCGGCGTTGGCCAGCGGGCCATAGACGATGTAGCTGTGGCCGGTGACCCAGCCCACGTCCGCGGTGCACCAGTAGATATCGCCCTCGTGGTAATCGAACACGTACTTGTGGGTCATCGCTGCGCCCAGCAGGTAGCCGCCGGTGGTGTGCAGCACGCCCTTGGGTTTGCCCGTGGAGCCTGAGGTGTAGAGGATGAACAGCGGGTCTTCGGCGTCCATCCACTCCGGCGGGCAGTCCTCGCTGGCGTCATGCAGGGCCTCGTGGTACCAGAGGTCGCGCCCTTCGGCCCAGTCGATCGTGCCCTGGGTGCGCTGCACCACCACCACCGAAGACACGTTAGGGCAGTCCTTCAGCGCCTTGTCGACGTTCTGCTTCAGCGGCACGTACTTGCCACCGCGTACGCCTTCATCCGCGGTGATCACGGTGCGGCAGTCGGCATCGAGGATGCGGTCGCGCAGGGCGTCCGGGGAGAAACCGCCGAACACCACCGAATGCACGGCACCGATGCGTGCGCAGGCCAGCATGGCATAGGCCGCTTCGGGGATCATCGGCATATAGATACAGACCCGGTCGCCTTTCTTCACGCCACGGCTCTTCAGCACGTTGGCCAGACGCGCGACGTGGCTATGCAGTTTGCGGTAGGTGATCTGCGCGGATTCGCCGGGGTTGTCGCCTTCCCAGATGATGGCTACCTGTTCGCCACGTTGCTCCAGGTGGCGGTCGATGCAGTTGTAGGCGACGTTCAGCTTGCCGCCCTTGAACCACTCGGCCTCGCCTTTCGCGAGGTCACTGCGGTGCACCTGGTCCCAGGGCTTGAACCAGGTGAGGAAACTGGTGGCCTGCTCGCCCCAGAACAGCTCGGGCTGTTCGATGGACTGCTGGTACAGGCGTTGGTAGGCATCGTTGTCGATGAGGGCGTGCTTGCGCACAGCGTCTGGCACGGGGTGAAGGCTGATCTCGTACATGGCGGGTCCTTGTTGTTGTAAAGCCGAGATGGCGACAAGGGTGCATCCAAGCCGCTGCCGGGTTCAAGGGTTGTCCATGGAGTTTTGAGCGCCGACCCCGCCGAATCGTTCAGCGTCGTGGGTACTCCAGCTGTGTCGCGACTAGTCGGGCGTCGTCGCTCGAGCGCAAGGCGCAAAGGCGCAAAGGGCAGGGTTCGGCAACGAATACAACCTGCGCCGGGCGTTCGTGCAGGCACTGGCGCTGACACCGAGCGAGCAACGTCAGTGATTCTGTCGGTAGGTCGGGATTCGCGAATGAATTCGCTCCCACAAGGCACGAACTGGCCTGTGGGAGCGATTTGGGTCAGCCGCGATGCCGGGCGCGGAAGAAGTCGATCAGGCCCTGGGTTGAGCCATCTTCGGCCGGGGCGTCGTCCTGGCCGGTCAGGCGCGAGTAGATGCCCTTGCCGAGTTCCTTGCCCAGTTCCACGCCCCACTGGTCGAAGGCGTTGATGCCCCAGAGCACGCTCTGCACATAGACCTTGTGCTCGTACATGGCGATCAGCGCGCCCAGGCGGCGCGGGCTGATGCGCTCCATCACCAAGGTGTTGCTCGGACGGTTGCCGGGCACCATCTTGTGCGGCACCAGGCGTTGCACTTCTTCCTCCGGCAGGCCTTTGGCGCGCAGTTCGGCCTCGGCTTCCGCGCGTGACTTACCCAGCATCAGCGCCTGGCTCTGGGACAGGCAGTTGGCGAACAGCCATTGATGGTGGTCGGCCACCGGGTTGTAGCTGGAAACCGGAACGATGAAGTCTGCGGGGATCAGCTGTGTGCCCTGGTGCAGCAGTTGGTGGTAGGCGTGCTGGCCGTTGCAGCCGACGCCGCCCCAGATCACCGGGCCCGTGCCGGCGCTGAGCGGCGCGCCGTCCTGACGCACGCTCTTGCCGTTGGACTCCATGTCCAGCTGCTGCAGGTGGTCGGTGAAGTTACGCAGGTAGTAGTCGTAGGGCAGGATCGCGTGGCTGCGGGCGCCCCAGAAGTCGCCGTACCAGACCCCGAGCAGGCCCAGGACGACCGGAATGTTGCGATCGAACGGGGTGCTCTGGAAGTGCTGGTCCATGCTGTAGGCGCCGGACAGCAGTTCCTTGAAGTTGGAGATGCCGATGGACATGGCGATCGGCAGACCGATGGCGGACCAGAGCGAGTAGCGTCCCCCGACCCAGTCCCACATGGGGAAGATGTTCTCTTCGCGGATGCCGAAGGCCACCGCCGCTTCCTTGTTGCTGGAAACGGCAATGAAGTGGCGGTACAGCTCTTCCTCGCTGCCACCCTGGGCCAGGTACCAGGCGCGGGCGGCCTGGGCATTCTTCAGGGTTTCCAGGGTGCCGAAGGATTTGCTGGAAACGATGAAGAGGGTGGTTTCCGCGTTCAGGCGGCAGGCCAGTTCGCGGAATTCGCTGCCGTCGATATTGGCCAGGTAATGGCAGCGTACGCCTTTCTGGGCGAACGGCAGCAACGCTTCGGAGACCAGCTGCGGGCCAAGGAAGGAACCGCCGATGCCGATGTTCACCACGTCCGTGATGGGTTTTTCGGTGTAGCCCCGCCACAGGCCGTTGTGCACGTAGCCCACCAGTTCGGTCATCTGGTGCAGCACGCGGTGCACTTCGGGCATCACGTCGATGCCATCCACTTTCACCTTGTCGCCGATCGGGCGGCGCAGGGCCGTGTGCAGGGCCGGGCGGCGTTCGGAGGTGTTGATGACGTCACCCCGGAACATGGCCTTGATGGCATCGCCCAGTTGCGCTTCCTCGGCCAGCTTGACCAGCAGGGCAAGGGTGTCGGTGCGGATCAGGTTCTTCGAGAAGTCCAGCAGCAGGCCGCTGGCGCTGAGGCTGAATTGCTTGAAGCGCTCGGAATCCTCGGCGAAGGCCTCGCGCAGGCTGAAGCCGGCAAGGTCTTGGCGGTGCTGGTGAAGTGCGGTCCAGCTGGGCAGTTGGGTGACATCGAGCGGCGTCAGGTGGTGATCCATGGCGTACCTGTGTGCGACGTATGAAAAAGCCCGGAAGGGTCCGGGCTTCGGGTCAGGCAGTGTTCCGGTTTCAGGCAACCTGTACCGGAATCGCGTTGCTGGTGTGGCTGAGTTCGTTGCCCGGAGCCATGTACAGCATACGCGGTTTGAAATTGGCCAGTTCGGCTTCGCTGTAGTGGGCGTAGGCGCAGATGATCACACGATCACCAACCTTGGCCTTGTGCGCTGCCGCGCCGTTGACCGAAATCATCCGCGAGCCGTTTTCGGCGCGGATGGCATAGGTGGTGAAGCGTTCGCCGTTGTCGACGTTGTAGATCTGGATCTGCTCGTATTCGCGGATGCCGGAGAGGTCCAGCCATTCACCATCGATGGCGCAGGAGCCTTCGTAATCGAGCACGGCGTGGGTGACTTCGGCACGGTGCAGTTTGGCCTTGAGCATGATGGCGTGCATGGCTTTTCCTCGTCGGGATGCGGGCGGCGGCTGAGTTTGCCCGAACCCCCGTGGGGGTTCAAGGCTGCGGCAGGCGGCGGATCAGGCTTGCGCTTCGAGGTTGAAGGCAAGGTTGTCGATCAGGCGGGTGTTACCCATGAAGGCGGCGCCCAGAATGACCAGGTGCTGGTCCTGGCTGCCTGCGGGGCGCAGGTTCAGCGCTTCGCGGACTTCCAGGTAGTCAGGGCGGAAACCGGCCTTGGCCAGTTCGGCCTGGCCTTCCTGCTCCAGCGCGGCGAAATCGCGGCGGCCCTGGCGGATGGCCACGGCCAGTTGCTGCAGGGTGCGGTAGAGCGCAGGCGCTGCCGCGCGTTGGGCCTCGTCCAGGTAACCGTTGCGCGAGGAGAGCGCCAGGCCGTCGTCGGCTCGAACGGTGGGTTCGCCCATGATCTGGATGGGCATGTTCAGGTCGCGAGCCAGCTTGCGAATCACCGCCAGTTGCTGGAAGTCCTTCTCGCCAAACACCGCGAGGTCGGGCTGGACCATGTTGAACAACTTGCTGACGACCGTCGCGACGCCTTCGAAGTGACCGGGACGACTACCGCCGCAGAGACCATCGGAGACCAGTGGGACATTGACGCGGGTCTGACCTTCCATGCCGTCCGGGTACATCTCCTCCACGTCCGGGTGGAATAACAGTTGGCAGCCGGCAGCGACCAGTTTCTCCTGGTCGGCGACGAGGGTACGCGGGTACTTGGCAAGGTCTTCGCTGGGGCCGAACTGTAGCGGGTTGACGAAAATGCTGGCGACCACGAAATCGGCGCGCTGGCTGGCCTTCTCCACCAGGGCCACATGCCCGGCGTGGAGGTTGCCCATGGTGGGCACGAAGCCGATGCGCTTGTCTTCGCTGCGTGCACGGGCAACGGCGGCACGCAGTTCGCGGACGGTCTTGACGGTGATCATGCGGAGAATCCGTGTTCAGCAGCAGGGAAGGTAACGTTCTTGACGGCGTTGACGTAGGCCGCCAGGGCAGCCTGGATGCTGGTCTGGCCTTCCATGAAGTTCTTCACGAACTTGGGGGCGCGACCGGTGAGGGAGAGGCCCAGCATGTCGTGCAGGACCAGTACCTGGCCGTCGGTGGCGCTGCCGGCGCCGATACCGATGACCGGGATCTTCACCGACTGGGTGATTTCGGCGGCCAGTTCACTGGGGACGCACTCCAGCAGCAGCATGGCGGCGCCCGCCTGCTCCAGGGCCATGGCGTCGGCGCGCAGCTGGCGCGCCTGGGCTTCCTGGCGGCCCTGGACCTTGTAGCCACCGAGGATGTTCACGGCTTGCGGGGTCAGGCCCAAGTGGGCGCAGACCGGAACACCGCGCTCGGCCAGCAGGCGGATCGGCTCGGCCAGCCAGGCCGCGCCTTCCAGCTTGACCACATGGGCGCCAGCCTGCATCAGGGCGGCGCAATTGGCGAAGGTCTGCTCGAGGTTGGCGTAGGCCATGAACGGCAGGTCGCTGATGATCAGCGCGCCCTGGTTACCGCGCTTCACGGAAGCCGTGTGATAGGCCATATCGGCCATGCTGACCGGCAGTGTGCTGTCATGGCCTTGCAGGACCATGCCAAGGGAATCACCCACCAGCAGCACATCCGCGCCGGCCTGGCAGGCCGCCTGAGCGAAGGTGGCGTCGTAGGCTGTCAGCATGGCGATCTTCTCGCCTTTCAGCTTGAGCTCTTGCAAGGTGGTCAGGGTCACATCAGGCATGAAAACGTCCTCATCGGCGCCGGTTTGCACCGGCGCGGGGCAACGGGACGCTTATAGTCCCGATGGGGGGGCATGAAGTCAATTGCAGGTGTTACCGACCTGTTACGGCGTTACCGCCAGGTTGGGCAGACGCTCGAGGCCTTCAAACGGGCAGGCGTCCAGCAGGGCTTGCAGCGGGCGCCCATCGGGCAGTTGCAGGTCGCCGGCGATCTCCGCCAGGGGGTAGAGCACGAAAGCGCGGGCGTGCATGTGGTAATGCGGCACCTGCAGGCGAGGCTCTTCGATCTGGCGCTGGCCGAACAGGAGGATATCCAGGTCCAGGGTCCGCGGGCCCCAGCGCTCGTCCTTGCGTACGCGTCCCTGGGACAGCTCGATGGCTTGCAGGGCATCCAGCAACTGGAGCGGCTCCAGTTCGGTATCCAGGGCGGCGACGGCGTTGACGTAGCGCGGCTGGTCCGGCGGGCCGAGCGGGTCGCTCGTGTAGAGCGATGAAACCGTTGCGAGCCGGGTATGCGGTAGCTCGCCCAGCGATGCCAAGGCACCACGCAGCTGGGAAACAGGTTCGGCGAGATTGCTGCCGAGGCCGATGTATACGCGATCCATGATCAATCGCCCGAGGTGCTGGGGGCGCCATCGCCGCGTGGTCCGCGACGGCGGCGGCTGCCACCGCGACGACGACGCTGGCCGGAGGGCTGTTGGTCGTCCTTGGCGTTGAGGTCACGAATCATGGTGCGGCGCTGGCTGTCGCTGGCGTCCTGGTAGTCGGTCCACCAGTCGCCCAGGCCATCGGTCTTCTCGCCAGCGCTTTCGCGCAGCAGTAGGAAGTCGTAGCCAGCGCGGAAACGCGGGTTTTCCAGCAGCAGGTCGGCGCGCTTGCCACTGCGTCGTGGCAGGCGTTCCTGCATGTCCCAGATTTCGCGGATCGGAATGCTGAAGCGCTTTGGAATCGCAGTGCGCTGGACCTGTTCCATGATCAGTCCATGAGCGGCTTCCTGCATGGCCGGGATCGGCGGCATGCCGCGCTCCTGCAGTTGCGCGGCGCGGGTGGGCAGGGCGGGCCAGAGCAGCGCGGCGAACAGGAAGGCCGGGGTAACGGGCTTGCCCTGGCGGATACGCTCGTCGGTATTGATCAGTGCCTGACGGATCAGTCGCCCGGTGTATTCGGGGTTGCGCTCCAGCGCGGCAGCGCTGGCCGGGAACAGAGGCGCGAAGAGGTCGAACTCCACCAGCAACTCGAACGTGCGTTCGGCCTTGCCGGCCAGGAACAGCTTGAGCACTTCATCGAACAGGCGTGCGGAGGGGATTTCGCGCAGCATCGGGGCCAGGCGGCGAATGGGTGCGGCGCTGTGTTTCTCGATCTCGAAGTCCAGCTTGGCGGCGAAGCGCGCGGCACGCAGCATGCGCACCGGGTCTTCCTGGTAACGTTGCTCAGGAATGCCGATCAGGCGCACCAGGCGGTTGCGGATGTCGTGCACACCGTGGGCGTAGTCGAGGATGCGCTCGGTGGTCGGGTCGTAATACAGCGCGTTGATGGTGAAGTCGCGACGCTGGGCGTCGTCTTCCAGGCTGCCATAGACATTGTCGCGGAGGATGCGCCCGCTTTCGTTGCGTGACGCCTGGCTGCTGTCTTCGTCTTCTTCGCCTTGCGGGTGGTTGGCGCGGAAGGTGGCGACCTCGATGATCTCTCGGCCGAACTGCACGTGGGCCAGTTTGAAGCGGCGGCCAATTACCCGTGCGTTGCGGAACTCGGCGCGGACCTGTTCCGGGGTGGCGTTGGTGGCCACGTCGAAATCTTTCGGGCGCAGGTTCAGCAGCAGGTCGCGAACGCAGCCCCCCACCAGATATGCCTGGTAGCCGGCCTTCTGCAGGCGCTCGACGACCATGACGGCGTTGCGGCTGATGTCCGAACGGCGCAGCGAATGCTGATTGTTACCCAGTACTTCGGGAGTGCTGCGCGGATGTTGCGCGCGGCGAAGGGGAGAACGGAAAGACTGGAACAGCTTCTTCAGCATGGGATGCACTGTTTTGCGGGATGGTCGGCCAGAAAAGGATATGGGCGCACGATGGCCGCGGATTCTAGCACTGAGAGGGGGGATGTTGAAGGAAAGGTCTGACAGGTGTCAAAGCTACTGGGGGAGCCGAAGCTCCCCCCCAAATTGGTGCGTGCTTTGTTTTTATTGTGTCGGGCTTGGTGTTTTTGTTGTTCGACCCGCTCCAGCAGGCTTTCTGCCTCTGGAAATGCCCTCCAACCGAGGGTTAATAGCAAACGGATTGCTTTGGACGCTGATGGTGCCGTGATCATTCCATGACCCAACCAGTACAGGTGCTGTCTCAGGACAGTTTTATTGTTCTCGGTCTGGCTGTGGGGCGAGCCCCAAAGGCAACTCCTCTCCAAAAGAATCAGTTAGCTGCGCCTCCGCTGTCTTGTTTTTATTGTGCTGGAGTCGATACGTCTTGTTTTTATTGTGGGTTCAGCAGTTGTTATTGTTGTTGTGCCAGATATAAAGCAGATGCCGTGCCAACTTTTGCGTTTCCTTGTAAATCAATGGTTTGCGAGGTTGTCGGCCTGAGCGATGGGCAAAAAAAAGCCGGGTTTCCGTTACCTTTGAACCCGGCTTTGTTACGTGATGTTAGGCGGGGTAACAATGTGGGGAACTTGAGGTGTTCCCCGGTTGTCACCTGCGCCGGCCGCTCAAGGGCTGGCGGCAGCACCCGATTTACGGCGCGGAATGCCCAGGCGTTGGCGGCGTTCCCACAGGCATTTGCGGCTGATGCCCAGCTTGCGGGCCAGCTCGGTTTCGGTCATGTGGTCCTGGTGCTCGAGCACGAAGTGCTGGAAGTAGTCTTCCAGGGACAGGTCTTCGGTGGGCTCGTGGGCGGTGTTGTTGGCCTGGGCCTGTGGAAGGCCGTCGCTGAAGTCTTCGTCGTCCAGGTCATCCAGCTCGATATCGATACCCAGCAGGTCCGCCGAAATATCGGGGCTCTCGCAGAGGATCACCGCGCGCTCGATGGCGTTTTCCAGTTCACGCACGTTACCCGGCCAGCTGTAGTGCCGGATGGCCTGTTCCGCGTCAGAGGCGAAGCGCAGGTTGTCGCGGCCCATCTGCGTGCACTGGCGCGTGAGGAAAGAGCGGGCGATTTCCAGCACGTCGTTTCCGCGCTCGCGCAGGGCGGGCAGCTTCAGGGAAATTACGTGCAGGCGGTAGTAGAGGTCTTCGCGGAACTGGCCAGTCTTGGCCAGAGTCTTGAGGTCGCGGTGGGTCGCGGCGATCAGGCGGACATCCACCTTCTGCGACTGCACGGAACCGACACGGCGGATCTCGCCCTCCTGCAGGACACGCAGCAGGCGCGCCTGGGCTTCCAGGGGCAGTTCGCCGATCTCGTCGAGGAACAGGGTGCCGCCGTCGGCCGCTTCTACCAAGCCGGCACGACCGGCAGTGGCCCCCGTGAAGGCGCCTTTCTCGTGACCGAAGAGCTCGGACTCGATGAGGGTTTCCGGAATCGCTGCGCAGTTCACCGAAATCAGCGGAGCCTTGGCGCGGCGGGACAGGTTGTGCAGGGCGCGCGCCACCAGCTCCTTGCCGGTGCCCGACTCGCCCTGGATCAGGACGGTGGAATCGGTCGGGGCCACTTTGCGGATCTTGCTATAGAGCTCGAGCATCGCCGGGCAGGAACCGATGATGCCGATCTCGCCGTCGGCGTTGGCGGCTGCGGCCTTGTCACCGCCACGGCTGGCGGTCGGGCGATCGCCGGGGGCGGACTTGGCGTCCTGGCGCTCCTTGAGGATGCGCGCCACGGCCTGGAGCATTTCGTCATGGTCGAAAGGTTTGGCGATGTAGTCGACCGCACCCATCTTCATCGAATCCACCGCCGAGCGCAGGCTGGCGTAGCTGGTCATGATCAGCACCGGGGTGCCTTGGGCCAGCTTGATGAGTTCGGTACCGGGAGCGCCAGGCAGGCGAAGGTCGCTGATGATCAGGTCGAAACCGGGAATGCTGTATCGCTCCTGGGCTTCCTGAACGGAGCCCGCCTCGCTGACCTGGTACTGGTTGCGTTCCAGCAGGCGTCGCAGGGCAGAGCGAATGATGGTTTCGTCTTCGACGATCAGAATATGTGGCATTAATTCGGCTCTCTAGACGGTCTCAGCTCACGGCGTATGTCGCTTCGACAAAACGAGGCAGCGTCACCCTGATTCGGGTGCCGCGCTGGTGCTCGGAGTCGGCCGGGCTTTCGATGGTTATCTGTCCATAATGCTCTTCCACGATCGAATAGACCAGTGCAAGGCCAAGGCCGGTCCCTTTCCCTGGGTCCTTGGTGGTGAAGAAAGGTTCGAAAAGGCGGTCCATGATCGCCTTCGGAATCCCGCTGCCTTCGTCTTCGACGATGAGGTCAACGGTGTGCTCCGAAGCTTCGCTGCGCACACGGATGGCGCTGCCAACAGGCGAGGCGTCGCGGGCGTTGGACAGCAGGTTGATGAGGACCTGGGCGAGGCGCTGCGGATCGCCCTCGGCTATGTGGTGCGGCTCGCAGAGGTTGAAGAAGTTCACCTCGACGCTGCGCTTGTTCAGCGACAACAGCCCGATTGCATCTTGTGCCACCTCCGCCAGGCAAACCGGTTCGCTGGCCTGTTGGCGGCCGCCGGCATGGGCGAAGCTCATCAGTGACTGGACGATGCGGGTCACGCGCTTGGTCTGTTCGAGGATCTGGCTGCTGAGTTCCTTGATCTCGGCATCGCCCTCACGTTCTTCGCGCAGGTTCTGCGCCAGGCAGGCGATGCCGGTGATAGGGTTGCCGATCTCATGGGCCACACCGGCCGCCAGGCGCCCGATGGAAGCCAGGCGCTCCGAGTGCACCAGTTTGTCTTCCAGCAACTGCGTATCGGTCACGTCTTCCACGAGCAGTACGAGGCCGCTGCTGCCTGGAGCCAGGGGCTCTTCGATCGCCGCCTTGTGCAGGTTCAGTGCGCGGGCCTGACCGTCCAGGGTCAGACGCTGTTTGTGCAGGTGTTCATCGGGCAGGTTGATGAAGCCTTCCAGCAGGCCCTTCCAGGGATCGGCGATGGTGGACAGGCGCGACCCCACCACGCGCTGAGCCGGAATCTCGGTCAGCTCTTCCATGGCGCGGTTCCACATGAGGATTTCCTGATCCTTGGCCAGGGAGCAGACGCCCATGGGCAGTTCCTGCAAGGTCTGCCGGTGATAGCGGCGCAGGGCGTCCAGCTCGGCGGCAAGGCCGGTGAGGCGTGAGTGGTAATCCTCCAGCCGGCTTTCGATGAAGTGAATGTCTTCGGTGACGTAACCCTCGCTGCCGGATTTGTAGGGCAGGAAGGTTTCCACCATGTCCTGGGCCACGCTGGGGCCCATCAGGCCGGAGAGGTTGGCTTCGATGCGGTCGCGCAGGCGGCGCAGGGCATAGGGCCGGCGCTCGTCGAAGGGCAAGTGCAGGTCGCGCAGCGCCTGTTCCACTTCCTTTTGTGCGGTCTTCGCGCCCAGGGGCTTGGCCAGTTGGGTGGCGAATTCCTGGGGTGAGCTGGCCACCAGTTCGCGTCGTTGCGGTCGGCGGACGTTGTCCACGGTGCAGGCCTCGGCGGCGCTGCGTTCTTCGGTGCTGGCTTCAGTGAAGAGCGATACCAGGGTGAAGATCAGCACGTTGGCGGCGAGGGAGGCGATGGCTGCGATGTGCCAACTGGTGTCGTCGAGCACGTAGATAGCGTTGAACAGCGGCAGGTAGACGCCCTGCAGGTTGCCCACCAGCGGCAGCAGCATGGCGAACAGCCAGACGATGAAGCCCGCCAGCAGGCCAGCGATGAAGCCGCGGCGGTTGGCGGTCGGCCAGTAAAGCACCGAGAGCGCGCCGGGGAGGAACTGCAGGGTGGCGACGAAGGCGACGATGCCGAGGTTGGATAGATCCTGCTCGGCACCCAGCAGCAGGTAGAAGCCGTAGCCGGCCATGATGATGAAGGCGATCAGCGTGCGGCGGGTCCACTTAAGCCAGCGGTAGATATTGCCCTCGGCCGGCGGTTGATATAGCGGCAGCACCAGGTGGTTGAGTGCCATCCCGGAAAGGGCAAGTGTGAGGACAATGATCAGACCGCTGGCGGCGGAAAGGCCGCCGACGTAGGCGAGCAGCGCGAGCACCGGATTATTGACGGCGATGCCCAGGCCCAGGGTGAAGTATTCCGGGTTGGTGGTGGCCCCCAGTTTGAGGCCGGCCCAGAGGATCAGTGGGATCGCCAGGCTCATCAGCAGCAGGAACAGCGGCAGGCCCCAACTGGCGCTGACCATGGCGCGCGGATTGAGGTTCTCGGTGAACGTCATGTGGTACATGTGCGGCATGACGATCGCCGAGGCGAAGAACACCAGCAGCAGGGTGCGCCAGGGACCTTCCTGTAGCGGTGTGTGCAGCGTGGAGAGAGCTTCTTGGTTCTGCAGTAGCCAGAGCTCCAGCTCGCGTGGACCGTCGAACACACCATACAGGGCATAGAGGCCGATGCTGCCCAGGGCCACCAGCTTGACCACCGATTCGAAGGCGATGGCGAACACCAGGCCGGCGTGTTTCTCACGGGTGGCGATATGGCGCGCGCCGAAGAGGATGGTGAAGAGGGTGATCAGGGCGCAGAAGCTGAGGGCAACGCGGTTATGTACCGGCTCGCGTGTGAGGATGCCAATGGAGTCGGCCACGGCCTGGATCTGCAGGGCCAGCAGCGGCAATACGCCGATGATCATGATCACCGTGGTCAGGGCACCGGCCCAGGTACTGCGGAAGCGGAAGGCGAAGAGGTCGGCCAGCGATGAGAGCTGGTAGGTCCGGGTGATGCGCAGGATGGGGTAGAGCAGCACCGGCGCGAGCAGGAAGGCGCCCGAGACGCCCAGGTAGCTGGCAAGGAATCCGTAGCCATACTGATAGGCCAGCCCCACCGTGCCATAGAACGCCCAGGCGCTGGCATAAACGCCGAGCGACAAGGTGTAGGTCAGCGGGTGGCGAATGATCCAGCGTGGCACGAAGCCCCGGTCACTGAGCCAAGCCACGCCGAACAGAGCAAGAAGGTAAGCCGCGCTGATCAGGATCAGCTGGGTGAGGCTAAAGCTCATCAGCATCGCGTTGACTCTGCAGAATGAAGGTCACCACGATCAGGATCAGCCACAGCAGGTAGGGACGGTACCAGGCGCCATTGGGGTCGATCCACCAATCCATGATGGCGGGAGAGAACAGGTAGATTCCCACCACCAGGAGCAGGACCAGTCGATAGATGTACATGCCACAAATCTCGTCGTGTCTGCGGCGATGGTAGCGAAAGCACCACGGCGCCGCGAGTGCCCCTAGCGCAGTTGCGCTTCGGCCAGTGTCCGGCTACGCGGGATGAGCTCGGCATCCCAGTGTGCGATCCCCCATCCCAGCACTTCGCGAGGACTTGCGCCCGCCAGTTCGGCGGGAGGCTTCTGGCCGAGCGCGCGTAGCGCACGATTGAGCAGCGGGCCGGCGCTGTCGGCAGGGAGCGGCGGTGAGCGATACGACTTGCCGAGCTTGTGGCCGTCCGGCTGGATGATGAGCGGCACATGCAGGTAACGCGGCTGGCTCAACCCCAGCAGTTCCTGCAAGTAGAGCTGGCGCGGCGTGGAGTCCAGCAGGTCGGCGCCGCGCACCACCTGGTTGATACCTTGCCAGGCGTCGTCCAGCACCACAGCCAGTTGGTAAGCGTAGAGGCCGTCGCGGCGGCGAATAACGAAGTCTCCCACTTCCCGGCCCAGATGCTGGCGGTATTCGCCCTGTACGCGGTCGACGAAGTGGTACTCGAGCTCCGGCACGCGGATGCGGATGGCAGCGTTGTGCTGGGGGTGCTGGGCGTTGCGGCAGAAGCCGGGATAGATGCCCTGATGGCTCTCCAGCTGCTTGCGCGAGCAGGTGCAGGCATAGGCCAGGCCCATTTCGTACAGGCGGTCGATCACCTCGGCATAGGTGTCATGGCGGCTGCTCTGGCGAACCATTTCGCCGTCCCACTCGAAGCCGTAGCTTTCAAGTGTGCGGAGGATTGCCGTCTGGGCACCTTCGACCTCTCGTGGTGGGTCGAGGTCTTCCATGCGCAGCAGCCAGCGGCCGCCGTTAGCGCGGGCGTCGAGATAGGAGGCGAGGGCAGCGACCAGCGAACCAAAATGCAGGTAGCCGCTGGGCGTTGGGGCGAAGCGCCCGATGTAGGCGGGGGACGTCATTGGGGCGGGGCCCTAAAGCAACGGGGCGCCGTTGGCGCCCCGTTTCGGTATCAGGAGCCGAGCTGCTTTTCCTTGATCTCCGCCAGGGTCTTGCAATCAATGCAGAGGGTGGCGGTGGGGCGGGCTTCCAGACGACGGATGCCGATCTCGACGCCGCAGGAGTCGCACCAGCCATAATCGTTGTCTTCGATCAGCTGGAGGGTCTCGTCGATCTTCTTGATCAGCTTGCGTTCGCGATCACGGGCACGCAGTTCCAGGCTGAACTCTTCTTCCTGGCTGGCACGATCGGCCGGGTCGGGGAAGTTCGCGGCTTCGTCCTGCATGTGGTGCACGGTACGGTCCACCTCTTCCATCAACTCCTGCTTCCATTTGTTGAGGATGTTGGTGAAGTGAGCGCGCATGCGGTCGCTCATGTACTCCTCGCCCTTGGTCTCTTGGTAGGGCACGAAGCCACGAATCAACTGGCTGTTCTGTTGTTTTGCATTGGTGGGCATGGATGGCCGCCTCTCACTTTCTTAATCCATTGCGCAGGATTATGGTCCATCGCCGGCGATGCCGGCCCTGCGGCTGCAAGCGGGCGAACTTACCAGATCAAATCCGGGTGCGCTACTCCCCGACATCACGCATGCTGCAGCGTCCAAGGACCATTGGTTAGAATCCTCTCTTTGCCTTAATAAAGGAAGGCCCATGGCTCAGTCCTACAGTGCGCGCAGCCGCGCCATCGAACCCTTCCACGTCATGGCTCTGCTGGCCCGTGCCAACGAACTCCAAGCAGCTGGTCACGATGTGATCCACCTGGAAATCGGCGAGCCGGACTTCACCACTGCCGAGCCTATCGTCCAGGCCGGGCAGGCTGCCCTGGCCGCCGGGCATACCCGTTACACCGCTGCTCGTGGCTTGCCGCAATTGCGCGAAGCCATCGCCGGCTTCTACGCATCGCGCTATCGGTTGAACATAGACCCTGAACGCATTCTCATCACCCCCGGCGGTTCCGGCGCCTTGCTGCTGGCCAGCAGTCTGCTGGTGGACCCGGGCAAGCACTGGCTGCTGGCCGACCCCGGTTATCCCTGCAATCGCCACTTCCTGCGGCTGGTCGAGGGTGGCGCGCAACTGGTGCCGGTGGGGCCGGAAACGCGCTACCAGCTGACGCCGCATCTGGTCGAGCGGTACTGGGATGCCGACAGCGTGGGGGCCCTGGTCGCTTCGCCGGCCAACCCGACCGGCACGGTCCTGCATGCCGACGAACTGGCGGCTCTGTCGCAGACGCTCAAGGCGCGTGGCGGCCACCTGGTGGTGGACGAGATCTACCATGGCCTGACCTACGGGATGGACGCCAGCAGTGTGCTGGAGGTGGATGATGATGCCTTCGTGCTGAATAGCTTCTCCAAGTATTTCGGCATGACCGGCTGGCGTCTCGGCTGGCTGGTGGCGCCGTTGAACGCTGTGCCCGAGCTGGAGAAGCTGGCGCAGAACCTCTATATCAGCGCGCCGTCGATGGCCCAGCACGCCGCCCTGGCCTGCTTCCAGCCGCACACGCTGGCAATCCTCGAGCAGCGCCGGGATGCATTCGCCCATCGCCGCGACTACCTGCTGCCAGCGCTGCGCGAGCTGGGCTTTAGAATCGCCGTGGAACCTGAAGGCGCCTTTTATCTGTACGCGGATATTTCCAACTTCGGTGGCGACGCCTACGCCTTCTGCCGCCACTTCATCGAGACCGAGTACCTGGCCTTTACTCCTGGACTGGACTTCGGCCGACATCTGGCCGGGCAGCACGTGCGCTTCGCCTATACACAGAGCCTGCCGCGCCTCGAAGAAGCCGTGCAGCGTCTGGCCCGTGGCCTGAAAACCTGGGCGGTGCAATGAGGTTCGTCCCGACGCTGGAAGAGGGCAGGCTCCTCCGGCGTTACAAGCGGTTCCTTGCTGATATCGAGACGGCATCGGGCGAACAGCTGACGATTCACTGCCCCAATACGGGCTCGATGCTCAATTGCATGAGCGAAGGCTGTCGGGTCTGGTTCAGCCGCTCCAACGATCCCAAGCGCAAGTTGCCCGGTACCTGGGAGATTGCCGAGACCCCGCAGGGCCGGCTGGCGTGCGTGAACACCGCCCGCGCCAATGCGCTGGTGGAAGAGGCGCTGCAGGCGGGCGTCATCCGTGAGCTGGCCGGTTTCAGCGCCCTCAAGCGTGAAGTGGCTTATGGACTGGAGAACAGCCGTGCCGACTTCCGTCTGGAATTTCCTGCCGGCCCGGCCTTCATCGAAGTCAAGAGCGTCACCCTCGGGTTCGACGGCACGCCCGTCGCTGCCTTTCCCGACGCCGTCACCCAGCGTGGTAGCAAGCACTTGCGCGAGCTGGCCGCATTGGCCCGTGATGGCGTGCGCGCCGTGCAGCTTTACTGCGTGAACCTGTCAGGTATCGAGGTCGTGCGTCCGGCCGAGGAAATCGATCCGGCCTATGCGGCGGCCCTGCGTGAGGCCGTTGCTGCCGGTGTCGAAGTGCTGGCCTATGGGGTTGAGCTGAGGCCGGAAGAGGTCCGCGTCTGTCGTCGCCTCGATGTCAGACTCTGACGCTCAGGCGCCTCCCAGCAGCCAGATCCCCTCGACATCTTCCTTGCAGCCCACGGGTTGCAAGGCATCGCCGACGCAGGGGCCAGTCACGCATTCACCGGATTCGATGAGAAAGAGTGCGCCGTGGGTGGCGCACTGGATCAGGCTGCCGCTGTGGTCGAGAAACTGGTCCGGCATCCACTCCAGCGGGATGCCGCGATGCGGACAGCGGTTCTCATAGGCATGGACCTCGCCATGCCGGCGCACCAGCAAGAGTTTCAGGCCATCAACGACAAAGCCCCGGCTCTGGCCTTCGGCCAGTTCAAAGGGGCGGCAGAGCAGGATCATCGGCATCTCCACGGCAGGCGCGCATTATCGCGCGTCGCCGTGGCTTGCCAAGAGGGGCACATCCCTGTGCTGAGAGGTCAGGCGGATCATCTCGGCATGAAGCCGGCCGCTCCACCGTGCTAGCGACTTTTCCGCGATTGCCGCGCTCATTCGTCAGGTCATACGGACGAACGCGTCTGTGAGTCGGGTGCCGACCCTAGTAGCGCTGATGGATAATTGCAAATCATTATCAATTATCTAGTGTCACCTGACAGACTGCGGTGCCATGCAATTCGTGTCGCTGAATCACAAGGAGCTTCAGATGAGCCTGCAAACTTCGATCTCCAGCCCGGTCTCCCCCCTCTACCAGACCTGGCAGACGCTGCGTTCCGAGCAGCCTCGCCTGCGCGCCCGGGATGCTGCCCGGCGCCTGTTCGTCAGTGAGGCTGAGCTGACCGCCAGCCGCCTCGGCGTCGATGCCGTGCGCCTGCGCCCTGACTGGGCCGACCTGCTGCCCGCCCTCGGCGAGCTGGGCTACATCATGGCGTTGACCCGCAACGAGCACTGCGTGCATGAGCGCAAGGGCTACTACCGTGAGGTGTCGGTTGCGGCCAACGGCCAGATGGGCCTGGTGGTGTCGGCGGATATCGACTTGCGCCTGTTCATGGGCGGTTGGACCAGCGTATTCGCGGTGGCCGAGGATACACCGCGTGGCACCCAGCGCAGTATCCAGATCTTCGACCAGCAAGGTAACGCCGTGCACAAGGTGTTCCTCACCGACGACAGTGAGCTGGCGGCCTGGGAGCCGCTGGTGGAGCGCTTCCGCGCCGAGGAACAGAGCACCAGGCTGGAGCTTCGCCCGCAGCCTGAGCCCGCTGTAGCCAAGCCCGATGCCGAGATCGATGTGGCTGCCCTGCGCGAAGGCTGGGCGGCGCTTAAGGACACTCACCACTTCTTTGCCCTGCTGAAGAAACACGGCGCCGAACGCATCCAGGCGCTGCGCCTGGCCGGGAGTGAGTGGGCCGAGCAACTCGACACCGCCGAACTGCCGCGCCTGATGGAGGAAGCAGGCGCGCGCAACGTGCCGATCATGGTGTTCGTCGGCAACCGTCACTGCATCCAGATCCATAGCGGCACCGTCAGCAACCTGAAATGGCTGGATACCTGGTTCAATGTGCTTGATCCAGAGTTCAACCTGCACCTGCAGACCGCCGGCGTGGTCGAGCTCTGGCGTGTGCGCAAGCCCAGCACCGATGGCGTGATCACCAGTTGGGAGGCCTTCGACGCTGAAGGGCAACTGGTCGTGCAATTGTTCGGCGCCCGCAAACCCGGTATTCCTGAGCGGGAAGACTGGCGAGCCCTGGCGGAAAGCGCATCGGCGCTCTGAGTTCGAACAGCCAGGGGGATACGCCCCCGGTGCAGGCCAACGCCCTGCGAACGCAGGGCGTTGGCGTTTCCCGCATTCAGCGATGGAGTTGTTTTCGATGCGTCTAGTTGTCGGTCTGGCCAGCCTTTGCGCGGGCATCGTGTTTTCTCAGCAGGCCGCTGCGGCCGAAGCGCTTCCCCAGCGATGGGTCAGTGCCGGTGGTTCTGTAAGCGAGTGGGTCGTGGTCCTGGGCGGCCAAGGCAAGCTGGTCGGCGTGGACACCACCAGCCAGCACCCCGAGGCGTTGAAGGCCCTGCCCAGCATCGGATACCAGCGGCAGTTGGCGGCAGAGGGCATTCTCTCGTTGCGTCCGGACATCCTCGTCGGAACTGAAGAGATGGGGCCACCGCCGGTGCTGGCGCAGGTCGGTGCCACGGGGGTTCGCGTCGAGCACCTGGCCTCGACCGCTGACCTTTCCACCCTGGAGAAAAACCTCAAGTTGATCGGCGCTCTGCTGGGCGATGAGGCGCGTGCCACCCAGGCCTTCACGGACTACCGCCAACGGTTGCAGCGCCAGTCTGACTGGGTGGCGAAGGTGCAGCAGACGCAGGTGGCGCCGAAAGTGCTCTTCCTGCTCGGCCATGCTGGCAGCAGCCCGCTGGCGGCCGGCAAGGACACCTCGGCCGCCTGGGTAATCGAACGCGCTGGCGGACAAAACCTGACCGACCACCAGGGCTACAAGGCTATCTCCAGCGAGGCCCTGGCCGCGCTCAATCCCGACGTGGTGGTGATCGCCGATCGCCGCCTGGAAGGCGACGCCGCCCGCGCGGCACTGCTCAAACAGAACCCGGCGCTGGCTACCACCCGCGCCGCGCGCGAAGGTCGCCTGCTCAGCCTGGATCCGACCCTGTTGGTGGGCGGGCTTGGGCCGCGCCTGCCTGATGGCATGGCTGCGCTCTCCGCGGGCTTCTATCCTTCGGCTCCGGCCCTGACCGAGAAAAGCCCGAGCCAGCCATGATCGCGCCTGTTCATTCCCGCCCATTGTTCATTGCCCTGGGCGCTCTCTTGCTACTGGCACTGTGGCTGTCGCTGGCGCTGGGGCCGGTCAGCCTGCCCCTGGGGGAAACCCTGCGCGCAGCATTGCGCATGGCCGGTCTGCCGTTTTCCGGCGAAGGGCTGGAGCAGGCCGAGCTGATCGTCGGGCAGATTCGCCTGCCCCGTACCCTGCTTGGGCTGGCAGTCGGCGCGGTGCTGGCGTTATCTGGCGTCGCCATGCAGGGTCTCTTTCGCAATCCGCTGGCTGACCCCGGACTGGTGGGCGTTTCCAGCGGTGCTGCATTGGGCGGGGCTGTTGCGATTGTCGGCGGGGCCGCGCTGGGCGGGTTACCGGAGGTCTTCGCCCCGTATCTGCTTTCCATTTGCGCCTTTGTCGGCGGGCTGGGCGTCACCGTGCTGGTCTATCGCCTGGGGCGGCGCGACGGTCAGACCAATGTGGCGACCATGTTGCTAGCCGGCATTGCGCTGACTGCACTGGCTGGCGCCGTGATCGGCCTCTTCACCTACCTGGCCGACGACGCCACCCTGCGCAGCCTGACCTTCTGGAACATGGGCAGCCTCAACGGTGCCAGCTACTCCCGACTCTGGCCGCTGCTGATCGTGACCCTCGTCGTGGTCTTCTGGCTGCCGCGCCGGGCCAAGGCCCTGAATGCGCTGCTGCTGGGCGAGTCCGAGGCACGCCACCTGGGCTTCGATGTCGAACGGCTGAAGCGCGAGTTGGTGTTCTGCACCGCCCTTGGCGTCGGTGCGGCGGTGGCCGCGGCTGGACTTGTCGGTTTCATCGGCTTGGTGGTGCCGCATCTGGTTCGCCTGGTCGCAGGGCCGGATCACCGTGTGCTGTTGCCGGCGTCGGCCCTGGCCGGGGCCAGTCTGATGCTGCTGGCCGATCTGCTGGCGCGCCTGGTGCTGGCGCCGGCTGAACTGCCGATAGGCATCGTCACCGCGCTGATCGGGGCCCCCTTCTTCCTTTATCTCCTGGTGCGAGGTCGTCCCTGATGCTGCGCGTGGAACAACTGGACGTGCTGCGCGGCGGCAAGCAGGTGCTGACGGGCATCGACCTGGAACTGCAACCCGGCGAGGTGCTTGGCGTGCTGGGCCCCAACGGCGCTGGCAAGAGCACCTTGCTGGGCGCCTTGTGTGGCGAAGTTACGGCAGCGGCAGGCGAGGTCAGCCTGGATGGCCGTGCCCTGAAGGGCTGGAATGGCCCGCAGCGGGCGCGACGCCTGGCCGTATTGCCGCAAAGCTCGACCCTGAATTTCGCCTTTCGAGTCGAGGAGGTCGTGGCCATGGGCCGTATGCCCCACGACACGGGGCGCGAACGGGATGCCGAAGTGGTTGCCGAAGCGCTGGCGGCCGCCGATGCCGGCCACCTGACCGGGCGCAGCTACCTGGCGCTCTCGGGGGGTGAACGTCAGCGGGTTCACCTGGCTCGGGTGCTGGCGCAGCTCTGGCCGGGAACTGCCGGGCAGATTCTGCTGCTCGACGAGCCGACCTCGGCGCTCGATCCGTTGCACCAGCACATCACCCTGCAAACCGTGCGTACCTTTGCCGATCGGGGCGTGGCGGTGCTGGTGATCCTCCATGATCTGAACCTGGCCGCGCGTTACTGCGACCGCTTGCTGCTGCTCGCCGATGGCCGGACGCATTTGCTGGGGCCACCGGAAGTGGTGCTGCAAGCTGGACCGCTCAAGGCAGTGTTTGGCTTGGAAGTGCTGGTGCAACGTCACCCGGAGCGGGGCCATCCCCTGATTGTCGCCCGTTGATTCGAACAAGGATTTCCCATGCGTCTTCTTTTGCTCTCTCTTTTCGGCCTGGTGGCTGCCTGCCAGAGCCTGCCGCCGCTGCCCGAATGGCAGAGCCCAGAAGGCCGCGATCATCCTGAACTGGGCGTGATTCGCGATCTGCGCAGTGGTGAACGGCTGACCCCGGAGCACCTGGTGGAACGGCTTGCCGCCCAGCCGCGAGTGCTGATTGGAGAGCAGCACGACAACCCGGACCATCACACTCTGCAGCTCTGGCTGTTGCAAGCGCTGGAGGCCCGTCGCGAGCAGGGCAGTTTGCTGCTTGAGATGCTCGAACCTGGGCAGCAGGGCAAGGTGGATGGAGTGCGCAAGGCGCCACTGTCGGCGGACCTGCCCGGCGCTCTGGCCTGGCAGAAAAACTGGGACTGGACGCTCTACGGCCCGATCGTGCGGCATGCACTGACGCAACCTTACCCGCTGCTGGCCGCCAACCTCGACCGCAGCGAGATCACGCGCATCTACAAGGAGCGCCCGGCCCTGCAGGGCACGCTGTCTACCGCTGACAAAGTGCGTGGGCCATTGCTTGAGCAGATTCGCGAATCCCACTGTGGCCTGCTGCCGGAATCCCAGATGCCTGCCATGCTGGCCGTGCAGCAGCAGCGTGACCGGCGCATGGCCGAGCGCCTGCTGGCCGCGCCTGCTCCCGCGTTGCTGTTCGCCGGAGCCTTCCATGTGCGCCGCGACTTGGGCGTGCCTTTGCACCTGGCTGATCTGGGCAAGGCCAAAGGCAATGTGGTGCTGATGCTTTCCGAGGTGGGCAAGCCGGTGGAGCAGGGCACCGCTGATTACGTCTGGTACACCGCGGCGCTGCCACCGATCGACCACTGCGCCGGCATGCCCGAACAGATGGCACCGGCGCGCTGAAGGTTCAGCACGAGGTAAATCGCAGGCAAAAAAAGACCCGGCAATTTGCCGGGTCAAAAACCGTGATTAGCCTGATGAGGAGATAACCTGAAGAGTCCGACTGCTTGGTCTCCCAGCTTACCGGCTGATCTCGCGATCAGTTGTGCGAATAATAACAATTCTCATTTTCGAGTCAAGCGTCGATCCACATTTTTTTCGTGAGCCGTAATCGCCCCCGGAAAGCAGAAACCCCGGCACATGGCCGGGGTCGCTGCTTTCCGGATCAGGCCCTGTCGGGTGACAAGCGCAGTTGGGTGACTTCCTTGTTCAGCAGGTCGATCCGCCGCGCCATGCTCTCGATCAGGCTGTGGGCGATGCGCGGATTGCTCTGCATCAGGCTGAGGAACTGCTCCTTGGGAATCACCATCACGGTGCAGGCCTCGCTGGCGATCACCGTGGCGCTGCGGCGCTCGCGGGTGAACACGGCCATGGCACCGAAGATTTCGTCCCTCTGTACGTCGCCCACCTTCTGTCCATCGACGAAGGCTTCGGCATGTCCTTCGATGATGATGAACACATGGTCGGCTTCGTCGCCCTGGCGGATCAGTTCTTCGCCCGCTGAGAAATGCTGGAAGCCGGTGGATGGACGCACATCCGGCTGTTTCAGGCGCGCCACGACATCCGAGAGCAGGGCGGTATGGCCCACCAGGTACTGGATGAAGAGTTCCTGGCGTTTCTCGTTGCCGTAGATGTGCTTGAACACGTCGCTGCGATTGAACGGCAGAAGGCTGATGGGTTCATCGCTGCTGTAGCGGCAAGAGGGCAGGTCGATGCCCTGGCGCAGGCCCACCAGGTCGCCTTCTTGCAGATAAAAGAGCGGGCGTTCGTCGACGATGGCATGCAGCAGGCCGTTCTCGATCAAGAACAGCTGGTTGCCTGGCAACTGCGGCGACAGGTCATCGATTTGATCCAGACGTACGGCTGGCCCGCCGGGTTCCAGTCCGTCGAGCAGCTGCCCAGGGATGCTTTGCAGTCTGTTGATCAGCTGGTCGGCGTAGGCCGGTTGCTCCCCGAGTAGGTACATGGCAGTAATTCCTTGAACTGACTGGAATGGCGTGACACACGAAGGTCCCTGAAACAATAGGGACCTTGGCCAAGCCCGTAAATCTCTCTCGGTGGAGGTTGTGAGCTAGCTCTTGTTGTGGGCGACTGGAGTATCCAGCTGGTGGTTCAGTTCTGCCTTGTGGCCGGGCGTCAGATCGTTCCAGTGCACGTCCAGCAGGGCACCTTCGATCGCATAGAGCAGTACCTTGGACGCTCTGAATCCCCGCGCGCGGACGGCCTTGTAAGCGCTCACGGCACCAAGCCTGCGCAGGTCCGAGGCGCTGTGGATACCGACGGCGTGCAGCCATTGCGCTGACGTTTTCCCCAGATTCTTCATGTGTTGCAGTTCGTCGTTCATCGAGCCTCCTTGCATTGGGACAGTGCACGAGAGGGACAGGGCTGTGGATAAGTGTAGCGGCCATTCGTGTCGTGTGGCCTTGTGCTATCGCTCCATCCTCGTGCGTTCCATGCGCGGAAAACGATCATTGCTGATGCGATAGGGCTGGTTCCTGGTCGCTTCTTGTGGGGGCAGGTATTGCCTGGCCGCTAGAACGTGCTGGCGATTGGGAACGGGCTCCGGCTACGCGGCCGAGAGTGACTCTGCCGGCAGTATAGAAGCCGCGCCGGATGTTGCCCGGCGCGACGTGGTTGGGCTCAGACGCCCGGCAGGTGTTGGCGGATGAGCTCCACCAGGCCGTCGAGGCTTGAGGCCTGATCGGTGTCGATACGCTTGCTTTGGGTGAGCTCATGGCCATCCAGCGGCTCGCGGTTGGCCAGTTGGGAGCGCACAACGTCCATCGTGGCGTCGGACGGGTCGCGACCTTCGGTCTGGCGCTGGGCCAGCCAGGCTTCAATCACGGCCGCCGGGGCGTGGCAGTCGAGGATCAGGAAGGGCGTGCCGGTCTCCTCGGCGACCTTGCACGCTGCCTTGCGCTGGTCGTGCTTGAGGAAGGTGGCATCGATGACCACCGGGAAGCCGGCGTGCAGCGCGGCGTTGGCCAATTGGTTCAGGCGTTCGTAGGTGGCCGTGCTGGCGTTGGCGTTGTAAATGCCGCTTTGCAGACCGGTAGCTTCGCTCTGCTGCTCGCCGAACAGGCGCTTGCGCTCGACGTCCGAACGCAGGCGAATGGCGCCGAGGGCTTCCACCAGGCGCAGGGCCACGTGGCTCTTGCCCGAGCCCGAGACGCCGTGGGTGATGGCGAGGAATGGCGAGGGAATGGCGCTGTAGCTTTCAGCCAGGCCGGCGTAGTTGCGGTATTGGCGGACGGTGGCGGCCTTCTGCACGGCATCGGCTTGGTGGGCCAGGCTGAACAGAGCGATCTTCGCCCGTACCAGCGCGCGGTAGGCCTTGTAGAAGTTGAGCAGCTCCAGGCCGTCGTAGTCGCCGGTGTGTTCCAGATACTGGCTGACAAGGCGGCGGGATAGGGACTTGAGGCCGCGATCTTCCAGGTCCATCGCAATGAACGCGATGTCGGCGTAGACGTCGGTGAAGCGGAAGGGCTCGTTGAACTCGATGCAGTCGAAGAGCACCACCTGGCCATCGATCAGCGTGGCGTTACCTAGGTGGATGTCGCCGTGGCATTCGCGGATGAACCCTTCCTGCTTGCGTCGTGCCAGCAGGGGCTTGAGGCGCTCGTGGCTGCTTTCGGCCCAGGCTTCGAGGGCGTCCAGTTGCTGCAGGTCGGCTTTGTCGTTGAGCAGCGGGCGGATCTGCTCGAAGTTCTGGCGGACGGGCATCATCACGGAATCGGGCGTGCCCAGCGGGTGCTCGGTCGCAACTTGCGGAGCGGCAAGGTGGAAACTGGCGATCTGCCCTGCCAGGGCGTCGACGTGTGCGGGGGTCAACTCGCCACGGGCCTGCAGGGCACTGAGCAGGTTGTCCTGGGGGAACTGACGCATCTTCAGCACGTACTCGAAGGTCGGGCCTTCACCGCCGAGCTGCGGCGCTTCGGAGCTGCCGGTGATCGGCAGAACTTCCAGATAAAGGTCGTGCGTCAGGCGCTGGTTGAGGCGCAGCTCTTCGCCGCAGAAATGCTGGCGCGAGTCGAGGCTGGTGAAATCGAGGAAGCCGAAGTTCACCGGCTTCTTGATCTTGTAGGCATAACTGCCGGTCAGCAGCACCCAGGATATGTGCGTCTCGATCACCTGGAACCGGTCCACCGGATGCGGGTAGAGCGCGGGATTCTGCAGGGCGGCTATCAGGGGCTGGCTCACGGGCGTTCCTTGTTCACTCGCTATTGAAGGCCCGCATTATCGCCGCTGAGGGCCGGGCTGCAAACCGTCAGGGCGTGCCTGTTGGCTGTGGATAAAGTGCGTATAATGCGCCGCCATGACACGTCCCCGATCCCCCAAATCCCGCTCTAAACGCCGTTCCAGTGGCTTTCGCCCATGGCTGGGCTGGGCCGTAAAACTGGGCCTGGTAGGCCTGGTGGTGCTGGCCGGTTTTGCTATCTATCTCGATGCCGTGGTGCAGGAGAAATTCTCCGGCAAGCGCTGGACTGTGCCCGCCAAGGTCTATGCCCGGCCGCTGGAGCTGTTCGTCGGCCTGAAGCTGTCCAAGGACGACTTCCTCAAGGAGCTGGATGCCCTGGGATATCGACGTGAAAGCCTGTCCAATGGCCCTGGCGCAGCATCGGTATCCGGCGGCACCGTCGAGCTGAACACCCGCGGTTTCCAGTTCTATGAAGGTGCCGAACCGGCCCAGCGCGTTCGCGTGCGCTTCTCGGGCGACTATGTTGCCGGTCTGACCCAGGCCAACGGTGCCGACCTGGCTGTGGCCCGTCTGGAACCGCTGCTGATCGGCGGCCTGTATCCCGCGCACCATGAAGACCGTGTGCTGATCAAGCTGGATCAGGTGCCGGCTTATCTCGTCGAAACCCTGGTGGCCACCGAAGATCGTGAGTTCTTCAATCACCACGGAGTGTCCCCGAAGTCCATCGCCCGCGCCTTCTGGATCAACGCGACCGCCGGCGAGCTGCGCCAGGGCGGTAGTACGCTGACTCAGCAATTGGTGAAGAACTTCTACCTGACCAGTGAGCGCAGCATTTCCCGTAAGGCCACCGAGGCCATGATGGCGGTGCTGCTGGAGCTGCATTACGACAAGCGCGAGATCCTCGAGGCCTACCTCAATGAGGTGTTCCTCGGCCAGGACGGCCAACGCGCCATCCACGGTTTCGGCCTGGCCAGCCAGTACTTCTTCAGCCAGCCGCTGTCGGAGCTGAAGGTTCACCAGATCGCCCTCCTGGTTGGCATGGTGAAGGGGCCTTCGTATTACAACCCGCGTCGTTTCCCCGAGCGCGCGCTTGAGCGCCGCAACCTGGTGATCGACTTGCTGGCCGAGCAGAGCGTCATCACGCCCGAAGAGGCCGCGACCGCCAAGCAGAAACCCCTGGGGGTGACCCAGCGCGGCAGCCTGGCCGACAGCTCCTACCCGGCATTCCTTGATCTGGTGAAGCGCCAGCTGCGGGAGGACTACCGTGAAGAGGACCTGACCGAAGAAGGCCTGCGCATCTTCACCAGCTTCGACCCCATCCTGCAGTCCAAGGCGGAAACCGCCCTGAACGAGACCCTGAAACGCCTGTCTGGGCGCAAGGGTGTTGATCAGGTGGAGTCGGCCATGGTCGTGAGCAATCCGGAAACCGGTGAGATCCAGGCGCTCATCGGCAGCCGCCAGCCTCGCTTCGCGGGCTTCAACCGTGCTGTGGACGCGGTACGCCCCATTGGTTCCCTGATCAAGCCAGCCGTCTATCTCACCGCGCTGGAGCGTCCCAGCCAGTACACCCTGACCAGTTGGGTGGCCGACGAGCCCTTCTCCGTGAAAGGGCAGGACGGCCAGGTCTGGCGCCCGCAGAACTACGACCGCCGGGCCCATGGAACCATCTACCTGTACCAGGGGCTGGCGAATTCCTACAATTTGTCGACTGCCAAACTGGGCCTGGAACTGGGCGTGCCCAATGTGCTCAAAACCCTTGAGAGACTTGGCGTTTCTCGCGAGTGGCCGGCCTACCCCTCGATGCTCCTTGGCGCTGGCGCGCTGAGCCCGATGGAGGTGGCGACCATGTACCAGACCCTGGCCAACGGCGGCTTCAATACTCCGTTGCGGGCGATTCGCAGCGTGCTGACGGGTGAAGGTGAACCGCTCAAGCGCTATCCTTTCCAGATTCAGCAGCGCTTCGATCCTGGCGCCATCTACCTGGTGCAGAACGCTATGCAACGGGTGATGCGCGAAGGTACCGCGCGCTCGGTGTACAGCCAGCTGCCATCGTCCCTGACCCTGGCGGGCAAGACCGGCACCACCAACGACTCGCGGGATAGCTGGTTTGCCGGCTTCAGCCAGGACCTGCTGGCAGTGGTCTGGCTGGGGCGCGATGATAACGGCAAGACGCCGCTGACCGGTGCTACCGGCGCGCTACAGGTCTGGACCAGCTTCATGCGCAAGGCTGACCCGCTGCCGCTGGATATGCCGATGCCGGATAACGTGGTGCAGGCGTGGATCGATCCGCACAGTGGCCAGGGATCGGACCCAAGCTGCCCGGGTGCGATGCAGATGCCTTACATTCGTGGTAGCGAACCTGTCCCTGGCGCACCGTGCGGCCTGGGCGCACCCGTGGACTCGGTGATGGACTGGGTTCGCGGTTGGATGCAATGAACCGAGAGGATGAAACGTGAGTAAAGCCTGGATTCCCGCCCTTGCGGCCTTCACTTTGCTGGCCGGCTGCGCGACCCCGCAGCGCGGCGCCATTCCCGTGGTCGACTCCGGTGCCCCCTTGTCCGAACTGGAGCAGGGTGCTTCCAGTCGTGGTGGCTACAACCAGGCGCCTGCTGCAGCGCCGCGCAGTCTGCCTGAAGAATCGGGTGTCGTAGTCATGGTGCCGGGCGCCAGCTCCGGCGCACCAATTGCGGCTCCGGCCTCCAGTGCGCCGATCAGCGGAAGCATCACCGGCGGCGGCATCACTCCCGGCCCGATCACAAGCGGCCCGGCAGCCGCGCCCAGCGCGCCGGCCTATGGCGCCCCCAGCTATGCTTCGCCGAGCTACAGCGCTCCGACTCCGAGCGCGCCGAGCGGCATTCCCGGCAACACCAGCGGCCTGGCCGCCGACGAGCAACTCGATGGTCCGGTGCTGGCGCTGCTGACCACCGCCCAGCAACAGCAGGGCGGTGGCGATCTCAACGGCGCGGCGGCCAGCCTGGAACGGGCCCAGCGAATTGCGCCGCGTGAACCGCAGGTTCTCTACCGCCTGGCCGAAGTGCGCCTTGCCCAGGGCGATGCCGCCCAGGCCGAGCAGTTCGCCCGTCGCGCCCTGACCTACGCCAATGGCCGCCCGGCCATGCAGGCAAGCCTGTGGGATCTGATCGCACGCTCCCGCGAAGGGCAGGGCGATCCGTCCGGCGCCGCGCTCGCCCGTGAAAAGGCCAAGGTCAATCTCTGATGGATCCGCGCTGCGTTGACGTGGCTGACCAGCTCCTGCTCATCGAACGGGAGTTGCGTGGCCTTGGCTGGTGGGCTGAGGTGCCGCCAAGTGCGGATGCCTTGGCCAGCCAGGCTCCATTCTGCGTGGATACCCTGGCGTTCGAAGAGTGGCTGCAGTGGATTTTTCTGCCGCGTATGAAGGTCATTCTTGAGAATGATCTGGGCTTGCCTCACGCATCGGGGATCCGCGTCATGGCGGAGGAGGTCTACCGGGAGCGGCTCACCGACGTGAGCAGGCTGCTGGACGCGCTGGGCGCCTTCGACCGGCTGATAGGGCAGGCGAACTGAGGCAGGGCCTCAGTCGCAATTATCGCTGATTGCCTTTTCGGCTTCCTTGATCCGGGACTGCCGCTCTTCTTCGCTCAATCGACGGGTTTCGCCGTTGACGTCTGCCCGCAGTCGCGGGTTGTTCTGCAGTTGGGCGAGGTTGGTGCGGACGGTGTCGCAGTACTTGCTGCGCTCGGCATTCTGGGTCGCCACTTCCGCCTTCACTTTCTCATCGATAGCCTTCTGGTCGCCTACCGGCTTGCGCTCGGGCAGGGCGGTTCCAGGTGTGCTCAATTCGCTGTCCAGACGCGGCAGGCTCGGGCGTGGCTTGGGCACCGAGGTATTCACGCTGGTGGCTTCCTGGCCTTCGGGCGGTTGTGTGCCGAAATGGGTGACGCCCTGAGCATCCACCCATTTGTAGACCTGGCCGCCCAGGGCGGAAGCGCTCAGTGCCAGCAGCAGGCTGCCGGCGAGAATCATGCGATGCATGCGATTTCCTTTTGATGGCGGAGAACCCTCGCGTAACTATAACCAAAAGCCGCCAGGCTTGATCCTGCGTCGCGTCACAGCAATCCAAGCAAGATTCCTCAACGGATCACTTGACTTGCATCGCCTGAATCCGAAGAATCCAAGGTTCGCTGTTCCAGTGGGCCGGCCGCAAGTCGGAAGCTGTAGCAGTCGATGAGGTGCACACCCGCGCCGACCTGTTTCACCCGCAACGCGTTACCTCGCGCTGGGTGGGAAAGCCCCGCAACAACTCTCAGGGGCCGACCCAATGCTTGTTCAGTCAGCAGCTGACGTAGTCGGCGACCACCAGTCGCTCACGCGCTGCCTGCAAGCAAACCTATTCAGGCCGTCCGGTCGCGGGCGGTTTTCTGGCGTTCTAGAGGTGAAAAACGTGGAGCTTTTATCTGGCGCTGAAATGGTCGTCCGCTCGCTGCGTGACGAAGGCGTTAAGTACATCTATGGGTACCCGGGTGGTGCCCTCCTGCATATCTACGATGCCCTGTTCAAAGAAAATGAAGTGACCCACATCCTGGTCCGTCATGAACAGGCTGCTACCCACATGGCAGACGGTTACGCCCGCGCCACCGGCAAGCCCGGTGTGGTGCTGGTGACTTCCGGCCCTGGCGCGACCAACGCCGTTACCGGTATCGCTACTGCCTACATGGACTCCATCCCGATGGTGATCCTGTCCGGCCAGGTGCCGAGCAACATGGTAGGTACCGACGCCTTCCAGGAAACCGACATGGTCGGTATCTCCCGCCCGATCGTGAAGCACAGCTTCATCATCAAGCATCCCTCGGAAATCCCTGAGGTGATCAAGAAGGCGTTCTACATCGCTCAATCCGGCCGCCCGGGCCCGGTTGTCGTCGACATCCCGAAGGACATGGGCGATCCGACCCAGAAGTTCGAATACAGCTACCCGAAGAAGGTCAAGCTGCGCTCCTACAGCCCAGCTGTTCGTGGCCATTCCGGCCAGATCCGCAAGGCTGCCGAGATGCTGCTGGCCGCCAAACGCCCGATCCTGTACTCCGGCGGTGGCGTGATCATGGGCAACGCGTCCGAGCAGCTCACCGAGCTGGCCAAGATGCTCAACCTGCCGGTTACCAACACCCTGATGGGGTTGGGCGCCTTCCCGGGTACCGATCGCCAGTTCGTCGGCATGCTCGGCATGCATGGTAGCTACACCGCTAACCTGGCGATGCACCACTGCGACGTGATCCTGGCGGTCGGTGCGCGCTTCGATGACCGCGTCATCAACGGTGCTGCCAAGTTCTGCCCGAACGCCAAGGTCATCCACATCGACATCGACCCGGCTTCGATCTCCAAGACCATCAAGGCCGACATTCCGATCGTGGGGCCGGTGGACAGCGTGCTGTCCGAGATGGTCGCCATCCTCAAGGAAATCGGCGAGACCCCGAACAAGGAGACCGTTGCAGCCTGGTGGAAGCAGATCGACGAGTGGCGCGCCGGTGGCGACCTGTTCCCCTACGACAAGGGCGACGGCAGCATCATCAAGCCGCAGAGCGTGATCGAAACCCTGTGGGAAGTGACTAAGGGCGATGCCTACATCACCTCCGACGTGGGCCAGCACCAGATGTTCGCCGCGCAGTACTACCGCTTCAACAAGCCCAATCGCTGGATCAACTCCGGTGGCCTGGGGACCATGGGCTTCGGTTTCCCCGCTGCCATGGGTATCAAACTGAGCTTCCCGGAAATCGACGTCGCTTGCGTGACCGGTGAGGGCAGTATCCAGATGAACATTCAGGAACTGTCTACCTGCCTGCAGTACGATCTGCCGGTGAAGATCGTCAACCTGAACAACGGTACGCTGGGCATGGTCCGCCAATGGCAGGACATGCAATACAACAGCCGTTACTCGCACTCCTACATGGAATCGCTGCCTGACTTCGTCAAGCTGGCCGAGGCCTATGGCCACGTCGGCATTCGCGTGACCGATCCGAAGGATCTGAAAGCGAAGATGGAAGAGGCGTTCTCGCTGAAGAACCGTCTGGTGTTCCTCGATATCCAGGTCGACTCCAGCGAACACGTCTACCCGATGCAGATTCGGGATGGCGCCATGCGCGACATGTGGCTGAGCAAGACGGAGCGGACCTGAACATGCGACACATCATTTCCCTGCTGCTGGAGAACGAGCCGGGCGCCCTGTCCCGCGTGGTCGGCCTCTTCTCCCAGCGCAACTACAACATCGAAAGCCTGACCGTGGCGCCGACCGAAGACCCGACCCTGTCGCGTCTGACCCTCACCACAATCGGCCACGATGAGGTGATCGAGCAGATCACCAAGAACCTCAACAAGCTGATTGAAGTGGTCAAGCTGGTGAACCTGTCGGAGAGCGCCCACATCGAGCGCGAACTGATGCTGGTCAAGGTCAAGGCTACCGGCGCCCAGCGTGCCGAGGTCAAGCGCACCACCGACATCTTCCGTGGCCAGATCGTCGACGTGACGTCCAGCGTCTACACGATCCAGCTGGCAGGTACCAGTGACAAGCTGGACAGCTTCATCCAGGCTATCGGCACCAGCTCGATCCTGGAAACCGTACGCAGTGGCGTCACCGGGATTTCCCGTGGCGACAAAGTGCTGACTATCTGATCGCAGTCATGAAAAACCCCGCCTGGTGCGGGGTTTTTTATTGCCCGGATTTTACTGGCGGCGATTCCAGAAGGCTGCGATCAGCGGGGCCTTGAGGCGTCTTTCCAGGGCGAACAGGCCGATGTCGTAGGCGGCCAATGGCGGCTGGATATCGTAGATGCGGATGCGTGCGGTCAGTGGGCTGTTGTCGAGCACGATCTGCGGAACCACGCCGATACCGAACCCCAGGCTCACCATGCTGACGATGGCCTCGTTGCCGCTCACCTGGGCATAGATGCGCGGCTTGATGCCGTGGCTTTTCAGCCAGCGGTCGGTCCGGGTTCGGGCCAGGCCTTCTTCCGAGAGAATCATCGGCACGTCCTTCCAGTTCTGCGCCGTGGGCTGCCTCAGTTGTTCTTCTGTCAGCAGTTGAGGTGACTGTGGGCCGATGAAGCGCAGCTCCGAGCGGGTAATCGACTGGAAGTCGACGCCGGCTGGCAGGTTGTCGGGTCGGGCACCGATGGCAAGATCCTCCAGCCCTTGTTGCACCCGCTCGACGGCCTTTGCGGGGTCGCCGGTGTGCAGCTTCATTTCGATGCGGGGGTAGTCCAGGCGGAAGCTGCTCAGGATGTCGTAGAGGAAGCTGTAGCTCGCCGTCACCGAGCAATACAGGGAGAGTTCGCCGTGCAGGTCCAATTGGTCCTGCATGAGTCGTTGGCGGATGGCATGCCAGCCGCTCATGGCCTCGCTCGCGTATTCGCGGAACTGCTGCCCCTCGCGGGTCAGCTGAACCGAGCGACTGTCGCGCACGAACAGTGGTGCGCCGAGTTCGTCCTCGAGTTGCTTGATGCTGCGACTGAGCGCGGAGGGGCTGACATGCTGCTCGCGGCTGGTTTTGCCGAAGTGCAGGTTGTCTGCCAGGGAAAGAAAGAGCTTGAGGGAGTGGCTGTCCATGAGTATTTCGCATATCGGCACATTGCGTTGCGAATATATCATTTTACGCAATGTGTCAGATCGCTTAATGTGCCCTTGTCGCGGTGCGCGCACCCCATCCCTTTCGTTATAAAAGAGTCAGGAACATGAAAGTTTATTACGACAAAGACTGTGACCTCTCGATCATCCAGGGCAAGAAAGTTGCCATCATCGGTTACGGTTCCCAGGGCCATGCCCATGCCTGCAACCTGAAAGACTCCGGTGTCGACGTAACCGTCGGCCTGCGCGCGGGCTCTGCTACTGTTGCCAAGGCCCAGGCCCACGGCCTGACCGTCAAGAGCGTGCCGGAAGCTGTTGCCGCTGCTGACCTGGTGATGATCCTGACTCCGGACGAGTTCCAGTCCAAGCTGTACAAGGAAGAAGTCGAGCCGAACCTGAAGAAGGGTGCCACCCTGGCCTTCGCCCACGGCTTCGCCATCCACTACAACCAGGTCGTACCGCGCGCTGACCTCGACGTGATCATGATCGCGCCGAAAGCTCCCGGTCACACCGTGCGCTCCGAGTTCGTCAAGGGCGGCGGTATCCCTGACCTGGTCGCTATCTACCAGGACGCTTCCGGCAACGCCAAGAACGTCGCCCTGTCCTACGCTTGCGGCGTGGGCGGCGGCCGTACCGGCATCATCGAGACTACCTTCAAGGACGAGACCGAAACCGACCTGTTCGGTGAGCAGGCCGTACTGTGCGGTGGCTGCGTCGAGCTGGTGAAAGCCGGTTTCGAAACCCTGGTCGAAGCTGGCTATGCGCCGGAAATGGCCTACTTCGAGTGCCTGCACGAGCTGAAGCTGATCGTCGACCTGATGTACGAAGGCGGCATCGCCAACATGAACTACTCGATCTCCAACAACGCCGAGTACGGTGAATACGTAACCGGTCCGGAGGTCATCAACGCCGAATCCCGTCAGGCCATGCGCAACGCTCTGAAGCGCATCCAGGACGGCGAATACGCCAAGATGTTCATCCAGGAAGGTGCCTCGAACTACGCTTCGATGACCGCCTACCGCCGCAACAACGCTGCTCACCCGATCGAGCAGGTTGGCGAGCGTCTGCGTGCGATGATGCCGTGGATCTCTGCCAACAAGATCGTTGACAAGACCAAGAACTAAGGTCTTCTCCGATTGGAAAGAACGCGGCCTCGGCCGCGTTCTTTCGTTCTGGCAGCAGGGTTCTGGTATAAAGCCTGTTTGCCGGGTGGTGCCTTCCGGGTGCCCCCACCACAATCCGTATTCGTTGTAAGGATGTTGTTCATGAATGAACGTCCCGAAGATCCGAATCAGTCTGCTGACGGCGACAGCTTGCTGCCCATCGACGAGCATGTCGAGGAGGGGCAGGACGCCGAAGGTCGCAAGGTTCGGCATCGCGGTATCTATCTGCTACCCAATTTGTTCACCACCGCCAACCTGTTCGCTGGCTTCTACGCCATCGTCAACGCCATGAATGGCAACTTCTCGGTGGCGGCTGCTACCATTTTTGTTGCCATGGTGCTGGACAGCCTCGACGGTCGCGTCGCCCGACTCACCAACACTCAGAGCGCCTTCGGAGCCGAGTACGACTCTCTGTCGGACATGGTTGCCTTCGGCGTGGCTCCGGCACTGCTTGCATTCGAGTGGGCGCTGAGCGGGTTGGGCAGCGTTGGCCTGACCGTTGCTTTCATCTTTGTGGCGGGTGCGGCGCTTCGACTGGCGCGCTTCAACACCCAGATCGGCAAAGTGGACAAGCGCTATTTCATCGGTCTCGCCAGCCCAGCCGCAGCCGGTATGGTTGCGGGTACCGTCTGGGCCTTCAGCGATTTCGGGATCAAGGGCTCGAACATGTCCTTCATCGTCGCCCTGCTGGTCGCTCTTGCCGGCATGCTGATGGTGAGCAACATCAAGTTCTACAGTTTCAAGGACCTCGATCTGAAAGGACGCGTGCCCTTTGTGGCCATCCTGATCGTGGTGCTGGCCTTCGCCGTGGTGTTCAGCGACCCGCCGCGCATTCTCCTGCTGATCTTCCTGGCTTACGCCGCGTCCGGCCCGGTGCAATACTTGCTCCAGTTGCGCCGCCGCAAGCAGGTCGAGTGATGTAATTTCTTCGCGGCTCCGCAGTCTATTGGGCATCCCAGCCCGAGTTGCGGAGTCGCCATGCTGATCCATATCCCTCCTTCGTCCGCGTGCCGCGAGCACGAAGTCACGCCTGAATCCCTCTATATCTCGCGTCGTCGATTGCTGGCGGCAGCCGGAGGCCTGGCTGCCATGGCCGCATTGCCAGGATACGCGGGGGATGCGTCTGTCTATCCTGATGCTGAGCCTGCCCAGGCACCTGCATGGTTCACCGAAAAGCTGGCAACCACTCGCTGGCAGGCCGTTACTGCGAAGGGGGAGTCCATCACGCCCTTCCAGGATGCGACTCATTACAACAATTTCTATGAGTTCGGAACCAACAAGGGCGATCCGGCGCGCTATGCCGAGAACATGCAGACCGAACCTTGGACGGTGCTCATAGATGGTGAAGTAGGGAAGCCAGGCACTTACTCGGTTGAGGATCTGATCAGGCCTCATGGGTTGGAGGAACGCATCTATAGATTGCGCTGTGTCGAGGCCTGGTCGATGGTCATCCCGTGGCTGGGTTTCCCCTTGGCTGATTTGCTCAAACGGGTGGAGCCAACCTCCAAGGCCAAATACGTGAGTTTCGAGACCCGGCTTGCACCAGACGAGATGGCTGGTGTGCGTTCGGGCTTTTCCCTGATCGATTGGCCTTATGTGGAGGGATTACGTCTGGATGAGGCCATGCACCCACTGAGCATTCTTGCCGTTGGTATGTATGGCCGTGTGCTGCCAAATCAGAATGGTGCGCCGCTGCGCCTGGTCGTGCCCTGGAAGTACGGTTTCAAGAGCATCAAGTCCATCGTACGGATCAGTCTGGTCAGTGAGCCGCCGCCGACCACCTGGCAAACAATTGCACCTGAGGAATATGGCTTCTATTCGAACGTCAATCCGGAGGTGGATCATCCACGCTGGAGTCAGGCCCATGAGCGGCGGCTGCCGAGCGGTTTGTTCAGCCCGAATGTCGTGCCCACTCGCATGTTCAACGGCTATGAAGAAGTTGCCAGCCTTTATACCGGGCTAGATCTGAGGAAGTACTACTGATGCGTTTCAAGCTCTGGAAGCTTTTTGTCTTGCTGGTTGCGCCAGTTCCTGTCGGCCTGTGGCTGTACCAGGCGTGGATTTTTGCGCTGGGGCCGGACCCGGGCAAGGTCCTGGTCGATCGCCTGGGTCTAGGGGCGCTCTGGTTTTTGCTGATCACGCTGGCCATGACCCCCTTGCAGAAGTTGACCGGCTGGGGAGGGTGGATTGCGGCACGGCGCCAACTGGGGCTTTGGTGTTTTACCTATGTAGTGCTGCATATCAGTGCGTATGCCGTGTTTATTCTCGGGTTGGACATGCAGCAGTTGCTGATCGACCTGGGCAAGCGGCCGTATATCTTTGTCGGGGCGTTGGGGTTCTCCGGACTGCTAGCGCTTGCCGTCACCTCCAACCGCTTCAGCATTCGGCGCCTGGGTAAACGCTGGAAGCAACTGCACCGCCTGGTTTATGCGGTTCTTGCCATCGCGTTGCTCCACATGCTCTGGGTCGTGCGGGCGGATATGGCTGAGTGGTCCGGCTACGCCATTGCAGGAGCTCTACTGATGCTGTTGCGGGCGCCACCGGTAGAGCGCCTCCTGCCCAGGATGTTCCGAGGCGTTCAGCCGGGATGACCGAAAAGTTTCAAATAAGTGTTGACGGCAGATTCTGCATCCCTATAATGCGCCCCACTTCCGGCGCAGTTGCCAAGCAAAACTCCTTGTAAATCAATGAGTTAAATGCTTGGTGAAGGTGGCGAGAGGTTCCGCTTCGCAAGATTCGCCGCAGGCGAATGAAGTGGGAACGGAGGCGTTGACAGCGGGTTTGAACGCTGTAGAATGCGCCTTCCCGCTGACGAGAAGAGTGATTCGGATTGGCAGCGCAAGCGGTTGAGTAGAAAAGAAATTTTCGAAAAAACAGCTTGACAGGAAGAAAGGCTGCGGTAGAATGCGCGGCCTCGGTTGAGACGAAAGGCTTGATCGAAACGCTCTTTAACAACTGAATCAAGCAATTCGTGTGGGTGCTTGTGAGGTAAGCCTGATAGTCAACTGATTATCAGCATCACAAGTAACACTCGTGAATTCGAGAGTTTATTTGCGATTGCTGAGCCAAGTTTAGGGTTTTCTCAAAACCCAAGCAGTATTGAACTGAAGAGTTTGATCATGGCTCAGATTGAACGCTGGCGGCAGGCCTAACACATGCAAGTCGAGCGGCAGCGGGTCCTTCGGGATGCCGGCGAGCGGCGGACGGGTGAGTAATGCCTAGGAATCTGCCTGGTAGTGGGGGATAACGTTCGGAAACGGACGCTAATACCGCATACGTCCTACGGGAGAAAGTGGGGGATCTTCGGACCTCACGCTATCAGATGAGCCTAGGTCGGATTAGCTAGTTGGTGGGGTAATGGCTCACCAAGGCGACGATCCGTAACTGGTCTGAGAGGATGATCAGTCACACTGGAACTGAGACACGGTCCAGACTCCTACGGGAGGCAGCAGTGGGGAATATTGGACAATGGGCGAAAGCCTGATCCAGCCATGCCGCGTGTGTGAAGAAGGTCTTCGGATTGTAAAGCACTTTAAGTTGGGAGGAAGGGCAGTCAGTTAATACCTGGTTGTTTTGACGTTACCAACAGAATAAGCACCGGCTAACTTCGTGCCAGCAGCCGCGGTAATACGAAGGGTGCAAGCGTTAATCGGAATTACTGGGCGTAAAGCGCGCGTAGGTGGTTCAGCAAGTTGGAGGTGAAATCCCCGGGCTCAACCTGGGAACTGCCTCCAAAACTACTGAGCTAGAGTACGGTAGAGGGTAGTGGAATTTCCTGTGTAGCGGTGAAATGCGTAGATATAGGAAGGAACACCAGTGGCGAAGGCGACTACCTGGACTGATACTGACACTGAGGTGCGAAAGCGTGGGGAGCAAACAGGATTAGATACCCTGGTAGTCCACGCCGTAAACGATGTCGACTAGCCGTTGGGATCCTTGAGATCTTAGTGGCGCAGCTAACGCGATAAGTCGACCGCCTGGGGAGTACGGCCGCAAGGTTAAAACTCAAATGAATTGACGGGGGCCCGCACAAGCGGTGGAGCATGTGGTTTAATTCGAAGCAACGCGAAGAACCTTACCTGGCCTTGACATGCTGAGAACTTTCCAGAGATGGATTGGTGCCTTCGGGAACTCAGACACAGGTGCTGCATGGCTGTCGTCAGCTCGTGTCGTGAGATGTTGGGTTAAGTCCCGTAACGAGCGCAACCCTTGTCCTTAGTTACCAGCACGTTATGGTGGGCACTCTAAGGAGACTGCCGGTGACAAACCGGAGGAAGGTGGGGATGACGTCAAGTCATCATGGCCCTTACGGCCAGGGCTACACACGTGCTACAATGGTCGGTACAAAGGGTTGCCAAGCCGCGAGGTGGAGCTAATCCCATAAAACCGATCGTAGTCCGGATCGCAGTCTGCAACTCGACTGCGTGAAGTCGGAATCGCTAGTAATCGTGAATCAGAATGTCACGGTGAATACGTTCCCGGGCCTTGTACACACCGCCCGTCACACCATGGGAGTGGGTTGCTCCAGAAGTAGCTAGTCTAACCGCAAGGGGGACGGTTACCACGGAGTGATTCATGACTGGGGTGAAGTCGTAACAAGGTAGCCGTAGGGGAACCTGCGGCTGGATCACCTCCTTAATCGAAGACATCAGCTTCTTCATAAGTTCCCACACGAATTGCTTGATTCAATTGCGAAGGCGATTGGGTCTGTAGCTCAGTTGGTTAGAGCGCACCCCTGATAAGGGTGAGGTCGGCAGTTCGAATCTGCCCAGACCCACCAATTGTCGCGGGGTCGACTGACCGCTGGACATTGGGGCCATAGCTCAGCTGGGAGAGCGCCTGCTTTGCACGCAGGAGGTCAGGAGTTCGATCCTCCTTGGCTCCACCATCTCCAGGCTGACCAAGAGCTCAGAATTGAATATCCGTTGTGGGATATTGAATTCTGGACTTTGTTTCAGAATCGTTCTTTAAAAATTCGGGTATGTGATAGAAGTGACTTGTTGAGTGTTTCACTGCACTCAATGATTCAAGGTAAAATTTGCGAGTTCAAGCGCGAATTTTCGGCGAATGTCGTCTTCACCGCCATGCTCACAGGCAGATTGCTTGGGGTTATATGGTCAAGTGAAGAAGCGCATACGGTGGATGCCTTGGCAGTCAGAGGCGATGAAAGACGTGGTAGCCTGCGATAAGCTTCGGGGAGTCGGCAAACAGACTTTGATCCGGAGATCTCTGAATGGGGGAACCCACCTAGGATAACCTAGGTATCTTGTACTGAATCCATAGGTGCAAGAGGCGAACCAGGGGAACTGAAACATCTAAGTACCCTGAGGAATAGAAATCAACCGAGATTCCCTTAGTAGTGGCGAGCGAACGGGGATTAGCCCTTAAGCTTCTTGGATTTTAGCGGAACGCTCTGGAAAGTGCGGCCATAGTGGGTGATAGCCCCGTACGCGAAAGGGTCCAGGAAGTGAAATCGAGTAGGACGGAGCACGTGAAACTTTGTCTGAATATGGGGGGACCATCCTCCAAGGCTAAATACTACTGACTGACCGATAGTGAACCAGTACCGTGAGGGAAAGGCGAAAAGAACCCCGGAGAGGGGAGTGAAATAGAACCTGAAACCGTATGCGTACAAGCAGTGGGAGCCTACATTGTTAGGTGACTGCGTACCTTTTGTATAATGGGTCAGCGACTTATATTCAGTGGCGAGCTTAACCGAATAGGGGAGGCGTAGCGAAAGCGAGTCTTAATAGGGCGTTCAGTCGCTGGGTATAGACCCGAAACCGGGCGATCTATCCATGGGCAGGTTGAAGGTTAGGTAACACTGACTGGAGGACCGAACCGACTACCGTTGAAAAGTTAGCGGATGACCTGTGGATCGGAGTGAAAGGCTAATCAAGCTCGGAGATAGCTGGTTCTCCTCGAAAGCTATTTAGGTAGCGCCTCACGTATCACTCCAGGGGGTAGAGCACTGTTTCGGCTAGGGGGTCATCCCGACTTACCAAACCGATGCAAACTCCGAATACCTGGAAGTGTCAGCGTGGGAGACACACGGCGGGTGCTAACGTCCGTCGTGAAAAGGGAAACAACCCAGACCGTCAGCTAAGGTCCCAAAGTTCTAGTTAAGTGGGAAACGATGTGGGAAGGCTTAGACAGCTAGGAGGTTGGCTTAGAAGCAGCCACCCTTTAAAGAAAGCGTAATAGCTCACTAGTCGAGTCGGCCTGCGCGGAAGATGTAACGGGGCTCAAACTAGACACCGAAGCTACGGGTTCGTCGTAAGACGAGCGGTAGAGGAGCGTTCTGTAAGCCTGTGAAGGTGAGTTGAGAAGCTTGCTGGAGGTATCAGAAGTGCGAATGCTGACATGAGTAACGACAATGCGAGTGAAAAACTCGCACGCCGAAAGACCAAGGGTTCCTGCGCAACGTTAATCGACGCAGGGTGAGTCGGCCCCTAAGGCGAGGCAGAAATGCGTAGTCGATGGGAAGCGGGTTAATATTCCCGCACTTCTAGTTACTGCGATGGAGGGACGGAGAAGGCTAGGCCAGCTTGGCGTTGGTTGTCCAAGTTTAAGGTGGTAGGCCGAACACTTAGGCAAATCCGGGTGTTCAAGGCCGAGAGCTGATGACGAGTGTTCTTTTAGAACACGAAGTGGTTGATGCCATGCTTCCAGGAAAAGCTTCTAAGCTTCAGGTAACTAGGAACCGTACCCCAAACCGACACAGGTGGTTGGGTAGAGAATACCAAGGCGCTTGAGAGAACTCGGGTGAAGGAACTAGGCAAAATGGCACCGTAACTTCGGGAGAAGGTGCGCCGGTGAGGGTGAAGCATTTACTGCGTAAGCCCATGCCGGTCGAAGATACCAGGCCGCTGCGACTGTTTATTAAAAACACAGCACTCTGCAAACACGAAAGTGGACGTATAGGGTGTGACGCCTGCCCGGTGCCGGAAGGTTAATTGATGGGGTTAGCGCAAGCGAAGCTCTTGATCGAAGCCCCGGTAAACGGCGGCCGTAACTATAACGGTCCTAAGGTAGCGAAATTCCTTGTCGGGTAAGTTCCGACCTGCACGAATGGCGTAACGATGGCGGCGCTGTCTCCACCCGAGACTCAGTGAAATTGAAATCGCTGTGAAGATGCAGTGTATCCGCGGCTAGACGGAAAGACCCCGTGAACCTTTACTGTAGCTTTGCACTGGACTTTGAGCCTGCTTGTGTAGGATAGGTGGGAGGCTGTGAAGCGAGGACGCCAGTTCTCGTGGAGCCATCCTTGAAATACCACCCTGGCATGCTTGAGGTTCTAACTCTGGTCCGTCATCCGGATCGAGGACAGTGTATGGTGGGCAGTTTGACTGGGGCGGTCTCCTCCTAAAGAGTAACGGAGGAGTACGAAGGTGCGCTCAGACCGGTCGGAAATCGGTCGTAGAGTATAAAGGCAAAAGCGCGCTTGACTGCGAGACAGACACGTCGAGCAGGTACGAAAGTAGGTCTTAGTGATCCGGTGGTTCTGTATGGAAGGGCCATCGCTCAACGGATAAAAGGTACTCCGGGGATAACAGGCTGATACCGCCCAAGAGTTCATATCGACGGCGGTGTTTGGCACCTCGATGTCGGCTCATCACATCCTGGGGCTGAAGCCGGTCCCAAGGGTATGGCTGTTCGCCATTTAAAGTGGTACGCGAGCTGGGTTTAGAACGTCGTGAGACAGTTCGGTCCCTATCTGCCGTGGACGTTTGAGATTTGAGAGGGGCTGCTCCTAGTACGAGAGGACCGGAGTGGACGAACCTCTGGTGTTCCGGTTGTCACGCCAGTGGCATTGCCGGGTAGCTATGTTCGGAAGAGATAACCGCTGAAAGCATCTAAGCGGGAAACTCGCCTCAAGATGAGATCTCACTGGGATCTTGAATCCCCTGAAGGGCCGTCGAAGACTACGACGTTGATAGGTGGGGTGTGTAAGCGCTGTGAGGCGTTGAGCTAACCCATACTAATTGCCCGTGAGGCTTGACCATATAACACCCAAACAATCTGGTGATTGTGGGTGCGATGGGTGAAGTCGACAGACCGAAAATTGGCCTGAACCGCAAAACCAGACTGTCACATACCTGATTCGGGATCGCGTCTCGCGACGAGATCCCTACCGAATTGCTTGACGACCATAGAGCGTTGGAACCACCTGATCCCATCCCGAACTCAGCAGTGAAACGACGCATCGCCGATGGTAGTGTGGAGCTTCTCCATGTGAGAGTAGGTCATCGTCAAGCTTCTATCCCAAACCCCCGATCCGCTCACGCGGTTCGGGGGTTTGTCTTTGTGCGCGGAAAGCTCGGATGAACCAGTGGCGCCGGTAGCGACAGGTAGCCCTTGAGTTGCGACCACTCTGGTTCGCTCGTCTAGAATAGCCGCGTACCCCTGTGAGCCTTGCCGCCATGCCTGAACAGGCTGTAGAACGCCCGCTTTCCGAACTCCCTCTACACGATCTGATTGCCTGCCACGAGTGCGATCTATTGATGCGTCACCCTGATCTGGGCGAAGAGCAGAAAGCCTGTTGTCCGCGCTGCGGCTATGAGCTGCTGGTACACCGTTCGCAGATGGAGCGCCGTGCCCTGGCTCTGGTGCTGACCGCATTGCTGCTGTTCGTGCCGGCCAACTTCCTGCCTATCATGAAGCTCAACCTGCTTGGTCAGACGACCCATGACACTGTCTGGACAGGGGTTGTTGGCCTCTACAACACCGGAATGGAAGGTGTTGCCGTAGTCGTGTTCCTGTGCAGCATGGTGGTTCCGCTGGTCAAGCTGCTCTGCCAGCTGTTGGTCCTCGTCTGTATCAGTACCCGCCGTGCCCTCGGCCTGGGCCTGATGCTTTACCGTCTGTACCACCACTTGCGAGAGTGGGGAATGCTCGAGGTCTATCTCATGGGCATCCTGGTTTCCATCGTCAAACTTATCGATCTCGCCGACTTGCATCTGGGCGTCGGTCTGGCCTGCTTCATCGGGCTGCTGCTGTCGCAGGTGTGGCTGGAAGTCACCATGTCGCCGCACCAGGTCTGGGATGCACTGGACGCCGAAGGAGGTGCCCATGCGCGCCATTGATGCCGGGATCGTCGTCTGTGACGAATGCCACCAGTTGAACCGCCCCGAGTCGGATGACGACCATGGCCACTGCAGCCGCTGCGGCGCCATCCTGTACCCGCGCCGCCCCAACAGCGTCGTGCGTACCTGGGCGCTGCTGATCACCGCAACCATCCTCTATGTGCCGGCCAACGTGTTGCCGATCATGACGGTCAATTTCTTCGGCAATGGCGCGCCCTCGACCATCATGGGCGGCGTGCTCGAGCTGATTCATGCCGAGATGGTACCCATCGCCCTGGTGGTCTTCGTTGCGAGCATCCTGGTGCCCACTTTCAAACTGGTGGGTATCGCACTGCTGCTTTACTCAGTACAGCGACGACTACCCATGTCGCCGAGGCAGCGCATCCTGATGTACCGCTTCATCGAATGGATCGGCCGCTGGTCCATGCTGGATATCTTCGTCATTGCCATCCTTGTGGCGCTGGTGAACTTCGGCAACCTGGCCAGCATCGAAGCCAACCTGGGAGCGGCGGCCTTCGCCAGCGTCGTGGTGATCACCATGACCGCGGCCGTGACCTTTGACCCCAGACTGATCTGGGACAACACCGATATGGACGACGAGAATGCCTGAGCTGCCAACGCCCAAAACCCGCAAAACCACGAGCTGGTCCGCTATCTGGGTTCTACCTCTGGTGGCGTTGCTCATCGGCCTCTGGCTGGCCTGGAAGGCCATGAGCGAAGCAGGCATCGAGATCCAGATCCGCTTCGAGAACGGCGACGGCATCCAGGTCGGCAAGACTCAACTGATGTACAAAGGCATCCAGGTGGGCAAGGTGGTCGACCTGCATGTCAGCGACGACATTAAGGGCGTGGTCGCCACGGTCGAGGTGATGAAGGAAGCCGAACCCTACCTCAGCAAGGACACCCGCTTCTGGCTGGTTCGTCCGCGGGTCTCCCTGGCGGGTGTCACGGGTTTGGAAACCCTGGTGTCGGGTATCTACATCGCCATCGATCCGGTGAAGGGCGAGTCCGCACGCAAGTACACGGCACTGCCTGAGCCGCCACCATTGTCCGACTCGCTACCCGGCCTTCACCTCATACTCAAGGCCGAACGCCTTGGCTCTCTTGAACAGGGCAGCCCGGTTTATTACCGGCAGATCCAGGTTGGTCAGGTGAAGAGCTATCAGTTGGCCGAAGACCAGCGCACGGTCGAGATCAAGGTGCACATCGAGCAGCCCTACGCCCATCTGGTGCGCAAACACACGCGCTTTTGGAACGCCAGCGGGCTCAATGTCACCGCCGGGCTCTCGGGGGTGAAGATCCGTACCGAATCCGTGCTCAGCATCATGGCCGGCGGTATCGCCTTTGCCACACCGGAGCACCGACAGGACAGCCCGCCCACCGATCCCAGCATTCCCTTCCGCCTGTATGACGGCTTCGAATCTGCCGAAGCCGGCCTGAGAGTGCTGTTACGTATGGACGATGTCAGCGGGCTCAGCCCGGGCAACACGCCGGTGATGTACAACGGCGTGCAGGTCGGCACCCTGAAGAAGCTGGATATGGACAAGGACTTCACCGGCGCCACGGCCGAGCTGACCATGGAGCCGCGTACCGAAGACTATCTGGTAGAGGGGACTGAGTTCTGGACGGTGAAGCCGTCGATCTCGCTAGCCGGTATCACGGGCATCGAGGCCCTGGTGAAGGGCAACTACATTGCCGTGCGCTTTGCCAGGGAAGGGACGCCGACCCGCGAGTTCAAGGTTCGTCCCAAGGCGCCGCCGCTGAACACCGATGCCCCTGGCTTGCACCTGGTGCTGACCAGTGATCGCCTCGGGTCGCTGGAAGTCGGGAGCCCGATCCTGTTCCGTCAGATGCGTGTGGGGAGTGTGCAGAGCTACCAGCTCTCCCGCGACCAGCAGCGCGTGGTGATCGGCATTCACATCGAGCCTGAGTTCACCAAGCTGGTGAATGAATCCACCCGCTTCTGGAACTCCAGCGGCATCACCCTCAAGGGCGGTCTGTCGGGCGTCGAAGTGAAGAGCGAGTCCCTGCAGACCCTGCTGGCCGGCGGCATCACTTTTACAACCCCCGATCCCAAGGCCAAGCCCGTAACGCGCCCACGCCGGTTCACCCTGTACGACGACGAATCCGTGGCCATCGTCAAAGGCACCCTGATCGAAATCGTCATTCCCCAGGCCGAAGGCCTCAAGGAGGGTACACCCATCCGCTTCAAGGGCATTGATGTCGGTGAGGTGGAAACCGTGACGCTCAACAACGACCTGTCCGGCGTCGTGGTCAAGGCGCGTCTCACCCAAGCGGCCGATCGCATCGCGCGTGCCGGCAGCCAGTTCTGGGTGGTGCGACCGGAGCTCGGCCTGCTGCGTACGGCCAATCTGGACACCCTGGTCAGTGGCCAGTATCTGGAGGTGTTGCCGGCGGCCAAGCCGGGTGCTCCGCAGACGCGCTTCACCGCGCTTGCCGACGCGCCGGACCCGATTGCCCGCCAGGAAGGCCTGCGCATCACCCTCAGTGCGCCGCGCCGTGGCTCCATCAAGCCCGGCGTGATCGTCAGCTACCGCGAAGTTCCGGTAGGCAAGGTGCTTGCCTACGAACTGGGCAAAACGGCTGACCGTGTGTTCATCCAGGTGCTGATCGAGCCGCGCTATGCGCCCCTGGTGCACAGTGGCAGTCGCTTCTGGCACACCAGTGGTGTCGGCGTGGACGCCAGCCTGTTCAACGGCGTGAAGGTGCGTACCGAGTCCCTGGAGTCGATGGTCGAAGGCGGTATTTCCTTCGCCACGCCGAACGAAGGGCAGATGGGGAACGTCGCTCTCAATGGCCAGACCTTCGCCCTGCATGACGATGCCGAGGATGAATGGCTGACCTGGGCGCCGAAAATTCCCCTGAGCAAGTAAACGACCTGGACCGTCTTTCCGGGAGCTGGAAAGCCAGCTCCCGGAAAGGACTGGCCGTAGGGTGCCATGCGCAGCAAGTCCGATGCGCAAGCCCGACGACGATTTGGCCGACGCCTCTTTCCGGTGCGCACGGCGCACCCTACGCAATTGATCCCCATACAAACAAACGGGCCGCAATTTGCGGTCCTCTTGTTGTTCCGGCGTCGGGTCAGGCGGGCTCGGCCGCCGTTTCCTCCGCCTCGGTCGCAGCCTTTGCCACTTCGCGGCGCTTGATGAACTTCCAGTCCGCCTCATCGATGTAGATGCCATTCGGGCCGCTGCCGCCTTCGAGGTCAATGGCGACGTTGGCCGAAACCTGCGGTTTCACCGAGGCGAGAATGGGGGTGAAGCCCAGTTGCTGGCTGGTTTCGATCAGCGCCTGCTGGTTGCGCTCGTCGATGTCCGCCGCCTCGTCCAGGTAGTAGGGGAGGCGGATGCGGCCGGCCTGCTCGCGGTCCATCAGGTGCAGCAACAGGTACATGTTGGTCAGCGCCTTGATGGTCATGGTGGTGCCGTTGGAAGCGGCGCCATCGATGTCGGTATGAATGACCGGCTGGCCGTGTACCTTGGTGATCTCGAAGGCCAGTTCGAACAGGTCCTTCAGGCCCAACTGGTTGCCGTTGGCCGCTACCAGGCGTGCCAGGTACTCCTTGGCCTCTTCGTTCTTCGCATCCTGGTCGCTCGAGTTGGTCAGGTCGAAGACGGAGAGCGTCTCGCCTTCCTCGTACTGACCGGCGCTGTGGATGATCTGGTCGATGTGGCGCAGCGCTTCCTTGTTCGGTGCGAGGACGATGCGGAAGCTCGCAAGGTTGGACACCTGGCGCTTGTTGATCTCGCGGTTGAACAGGGCCAGCTGGTGTTCCAGGTTGTCGTAGTCGCTGCGGATGTTGCGCAGGGTACGGGCGATGTCGGTGACCGCAGCACGGCGTGCCTTGGCCAGGGTCAGCGCCTCGTCCTGGCGGTGCGCGTAGGCGTTGATCAGCAGCTGCAGACGGCGCTCGGCGTCGTCTTCGCTGTCGAACTTGGCCACGCCCTTCAGGCGGACCTGGGCGTAGAGCGCCTCGATCTGGCCGTCGATACGCTGTAGCGCCTGCCAGGTGTCCTGGTAGTCGTTGAGCAGCGGCAGCAAGTTATCCAGGCTGTCGTCCACCGGGTCCATGAACGGTTTGCCGAAGGGCAGGTCGGCCGGCAGCAGTTGGCGGCGGCGCAGGGCGTCTTCCAGCGTGCGTTCCTTGGCTTCCAGGTCAGCGAGTTGACGACCCACCAGCTGCAGCTTGGCGGAGAGCTGCTGGACGCGCTCGGTGAAGGCATCGGCTGAACGCTTGAGTTCGTCCTGGGTGGCTTCCAGTTGCGCCAGCTCTTCCAGCTTGGCGGGCTCTTCGGCGCTGAGCGTCTGGCTCTTGCGGAAGTCTTCCATGGCCTTCTGGGCATCCAGAACGGCCTGGTAGAGGGCTTCGGCCTGGGCCTTGCTCGCGGCGCGGTCAGCCGCCACGGTTTGCTGGGTCTTGAGCTGCTTCAGCTCGCGCTCCAGGCGGTCCTTCTGGTCTCGCAATGCGGCACGGTCCGCCAGGGCCTGCAGCGCCGGCGGCTCGATGTGGGAGAGGTCGATGGACAGCCCGGGCACCTCGAACTGGCTGCCCTTGAACTGGTCGAGCACGGTTTCCAGGGTCTTCACCCAGGCTTCGCCGTCGTCCAGCTGGATGCCTTTCTCACCCAGCGGCAAGCTGAACAGCTGGCCGTTGAACAGGCGCATCAGGCGGTCGACGTCGGCCTGGGAGAACTCCTCGCGCAGGCGCGAGTAGCTGTTGTTGTCGGCATGGTCGAGCTGCTGCTTGACGGCCTTCAGGCGTTTCTCCAGATCGCGCAGGCGCTCGTCCAGGTCTTCGGCCGAGAACTGGCGGGATTGCGCTAGGGCGCCGGCCAGTTCGTCGTGGGCGTCCTTGGCCGCGAGCAGCTGCTGCTCCAGCACCTTGGCGTCTTCCACCAGGGCGAAGCGGTTCTTCAGCACCGCCAGCTCACCCAGCCAGCGCTGGTTCTCGGTAATGGCGCGCTCCAGGCGCATCATTTCCTGGGTGCCGCCGCGCTGTTCGTTCTGCAGGCCATCCTGCTCGCCGCGATAGTGCTCGGCCTGGATCACCAGTTCTTCGCGGCGGGCGCCGGAGTAGTCCTGCCAGGTGCCCAGCAGTGAATCCAGCAGCGGCGAAATGCGATGCAGCTTGCCGCGCAGCACTTCACGCTGGGTCACGCCATTGGCCAGGGCTTCCACCAGCGGGCCGGCGGAAACCAGTGCCTGGTAGTCCTGCTCCATGCGGCGCACGTCGCGGAAGGCTTCTTCGCAGGCGGCGATGTAGTCCACGCTGCCGGAACGCAGGCTGTGCTCGAAGGCATCGAGGAACAGTTGCTTGAGCTTGGCCGCGGTGATCTCGCGCATGTGCAGCAGGTTGATGAACAGCGAGCGGAAGGTCTTCAGGCTCTGCTCGCTGGTCGAGCGCAACGGGATCAGCGTCAGGTCCAGCGGAATGGACGTATGACCGCCTACCAGCAGGCGGCGCAGCTCGTCAGGCTTGAGCTCGTAGGCCTTGATGCCTTCGCGTTCCAGGTTGTTGAACAGCTCACGCTGGCGCAGGCAGGTGCCATCGCGCTGGTAGTGACCCAGGTCCAGTTCGCCACGGTAGGCGAAGAACTGGTGACCGAAGCCGCCGCCCGGACCGCGACCGGCCACACCGATCACATGGGGGCCGTGGGGCAGGGAGACTTCCACCAGGATGTAGCTGGTATCGGTGGCGAAGTAGAACTTGCGCGACTGCTCCAGGCTGTACTTGCCGAAACTCATGTCCGACATGCGTGCCAGGATCGGGAACTGCAGTGCATTGATCGAGGCCGATTTGCCGAGGTTGTTGGCGCCGTAGATCGATAGCGGGGTTTCCAGCGGGAACAGGCCCAGGCTGTAGCCGGCGGTGTTCAGCAGGGCGAAGCGGCGAATGCCGTAGCGTTCCTGGCTCATGCGTTTTCCTCCTGGGCGGCGCGTTCTTCGGCCATGGCGCGGGCCAGGGCGTCGTCTTCGGATTCTGCAGCTGCTTCGATTTCGACGATTTCAGGGATGTCGACGGGGACGATGGCATCGCCGCTGTCGTCATCCATCAGCACTGGCGTGCGCAGTTCCAGGTCAGTGCTGTGCAGGCTGGCAGCCAGGTCGCGGTCGTGCTGCACGGCCAGGCACACGTCGAGGAAGCGGTGCATCGGTGGCAGGAAGCGGTAGATGCCGTTGCTGTCTTCGGCGAAGCCCAGCTGGGTGAGACGGCGGATGACCTTCTCCTCCAGCTCTTCATGGGTGGTGACCTCGGCCTGGTGGAACAGGTCGCGGTACTTCTCCAGCAGGGCCGGCAACTCGTCGCGGCCGATGCTGCCGCCATCGAGTACGGAAAGCGGGTCGCGGCCCTGGTCGGCCAGGTGCTCGACGAGGATGAAGGTGAACAGCGCCAGGCGCTGGGCGGTCTTGTTCACCTGGGCGCCCATCTGTTCGGGCACGAAGTAGTAGAAACCACGCGGGTCGCAAACCAGCTCGAAGCCGAGGCCCTTGAACAGGGCGCGGTACTGGTCCTGCATCGTGGACAGTTGGGCGTAGCACTCCGGCTCGCTGCGGGAGAGGTGATAACCCTTGAACAGCTCGCGGAAGATGGGCGCCAGCTGGGTCATTTCTTTCAGGTCGATATTCATCAGGAGGTCTTCTCGGCCGCGGCGTTGGGGCTCTTGATCAGGGCATAGGAGCTCAGGCTGACCTGGTGCTCGGCGGTCAGGTAGTCACGGCGCTCCAGGCGATCGCGCGAGAAACGCGCATCGCGGGACAGACGCGAGAACCAGTAGAGGAGTTCGTCGGTGGCGCCTTCGGGTTCCTGCTCCAGCAGCCAGATCATCAGGTCCGGTAGCGGCAGGGCCTGCTCGCAACGGTCGAGCATTTCCCGCGCGGTCTTCGGCGAGCGCGGCGCAGCGGCCTTGCGCGTGCCGCCGGACTTCGGGAAGTGCGCCGGTTTCGGCTGGAAGCGCGCCAGGGCGTAGACATAGGCCTCCACCTGCGAGCCACTGCCGAGGAAGGTGGTCTGCGGCCGGGTGAACAGCGGCATCGCCGCCTGGGGTACGGCGTCCAGGCCCTTCTTGCGGATGACCGACAGCGCCAGGGCCGCACCACGGGTCACGGCGTTGTGCCGGCGCGCTTCTTCGCGCAGCGGCAGCAGCAGTTCGCGAGCCTTGCGCAGGGTGAGCTGGGCGCTGGTCTGCATTTCCAGGATGCGCGCGTGGGTACGCAGCAGCAGGTCATCGTCCACCAGTTGGCCGAGGCGCTGCTGTTCGCCCAAGAGGCGCAGCAGCACTTGCTCGACCCGGCGCACGCCCTGTTCGAAGGCGCCGTCGGCGGCCACCAGCTGGATCATCGGCTCGACGTATTCGTCCCAGGTGGCCAGCACTTCGGCGTAGCGCTGGCGCAGGGGAATCTGCCGGTCGCTGGTCTTGGCGCGGTCAGCCACGGCCACCAGCGCCTGTTCGTCGTTGTCGAGCTTCTTCAGGACGTCGCGAACGCGCATGTCGAGCAGACGCAACTGGCGCGCCAGGTCGTTGCCGTCACGGATTTCGAAGGCTTCCTGGATATAGCCGGCAAGGCGTTCCAGGTGGCGCAGGTAGGCTTCGATCTCCAGGCACAGGCCAAGGCGATGTTCGCGCCGCAGGTAGGCGAGGAAGTCGTGGATCTGCGCGTTCAGCTCGAAGCGGTTCGGGCTTTTGGCCACCGGAACCAGAATGTCCAGGCGTACCCAGAGGTCGAGCAGGGCGGTCACGTCGGTGGGCGTGCCTTCCGGCAACTGGTTGGCGAGCTGCACACGCAGCTCCACCAGGCTCAGGGTGCCGGCATCGAAACGCTCGCAGAGCGGCTCGAGCAACGTCCAGTGTTCGGCTAGGGCGCGCAGTACGCGCTTGGGATCGATCATCGATTGGCCGGGGTTCGCTGAAAAAAGAGGCGATTGTACTTCAGGTTGCCGGTGGCGATTGAGCTTCAACCGATCAGAGGAGCGACACCCGTCGCTGACCACCTCGGTCGTCCTGTTCCGCCAGGGCTGACCCCAGCGTTACTCCGTTGTGGCGATGGGTAACAGCTGCCCTTCGCCGTCTCCCGACCTGCCGCTTTGAACTCGACTATGGGTCGGGACGCTTCCCGGCTGGGCTCCATATAGTGGCCGGAAAGGGGACGAGTCTTCGTCGCTTGCCCATACAAGAACAATCGGGGAAGTCGCCATGGGTTCGAATTTGCTGCCCGCCTGGTCGCTGACGGCTGTTGTCCTTGCCGGGTTGCTGTCCATGTCCAGCGCGCAGGCGCGAATGGAGGAGCTGGCCGACAGCGAACTGTCCAATGTCACCGGTCAGGCCTTCATCAATCTGACCACCGACGCCAATGCCGGGATCAACTACACCCGGGTCAACTTCGGCGTGAATGTCGACACCCAACTCAATATCAAGAAACTCCAGCTCGGTCAGTACGACGACCTCCTCACCCGGACCGGCGAGGCCGCCGGTTCGTCCGATATCCTGATCAACAACTTCGCCCTCGGCACCGTTAATGCCGATGGCTCGGTGAACCCTTTCAAGATCGCCAACCCTTTCGTCGAGCTGGCCTATTCCGGCAGCAAGGTGGTGGGCGTGCGCATCGGCTTCGGCGAGTCCAAGGGCGTGCTCTCCGGGGATATCCAGAGCCTGACCGGCAACATCCCGGTGCATATCAAGGGCACCGGCAACGCCATCTACGACAAGGCCAATTTCGCCCAGCAACTGGCCCTGTTCGCCGCCGGCGTCTACCGCAGCAGCATCGTCGAGGCCGACGCCGAACTGGTGACCGGCCAGGGCGTGGCGGACCCGACCCGCGCGGCCCAGGCGGGTATCAAGAACGGCGACGGCCTGACCTGCACCTCAGGTTGCGCCGGCGGCTGGACCGATGCGCTGCTGGGGGTATTCGCCTCGCAGAATTGCAGCATCCTGGGAATCGCGACCTGCTTCCCGCTTTCCCAGTTCCAGTCCCTGCCGGTGGGCAACATCAGCAACATGAGCAATATGGAAGGCGCGGCCCGGGGCTTCTTCATCTCCTTCCAGACCCAGGATCTGGCGTGGAAGGACATGGACCGCAATGCGTTCATGACCGCCCTGAAGGGCGCTTTCATGAACATGCCCAAGTATCGCGACGCCAACGGCAACCTGGTGTCGCCGATCAATATCGACTTCGACCAGGCATTCAACGGCATCCCGCGCCAGGACACCTGCCTGGGCGCGTCGACCGCGGGGTGCTGAGCATGCGCAGAACCGCCGTGATCCTGCTGTTGCTGGCCGCCACTACGGCGCAAGCCGAACTCAAGGCGCTGGACGACGCGGAGCTTTCCAGTGTGGAGGGCGCCGGCATCGGCTTCGTGCTGGACCAGGTCCTGCTTGACGCCAACAACGCCACCATCACCATCAACGACATCGCCAATGGCAGCGGGCAGAACGTTCCCATCTCGGTGAAAGAGTTCTACCTCGGCGCCACCGGCAGCAACAAAGGCGCGAACCTCAGTCCGGTGACCGTCGGTCGGCTCGACCATCCTTTCGCCCTTAACCTGTCCAAGGGGGAAGCCATGCGCACCCTGCGGGACGACGGGCAATGGGTGCAGACCACTCCGGGCAACGTCACCGTCCTTGAGTTCATGTTCCCCGAGCGCCTCACCGGTGCGGCCGGCCAGGCGTGCATCGCCGGTTTCGCGGCGGCCGGCAACAACTGCTCCAGCCGGGCCAGCGAGAAGGTGGACCTGGGGATTCGCTTCGATTTCCAGGTGGCGGCCGGGCGCACCGACATCCTCAACCTGGACTTCGCCGAGCTGGCGATGGATGGCTCTTACCTGCGCCTGTGGGGCGACAGTGGCCGCAACCAGATGGTGGGCGAGGCGCGCCTCAACCTCTTCACCAAGAGCCTGCAGATCATGAGTTGCGCGGCCGGTAGCAGCGGCTGCACCACCGCCGCCGAACAGCGCGACCGCACCATCTTCCTCAACAACGCCTACGCCAACATCTCCCTTGGCTACGGCAAGACCCAGCCTCTGCTGTTCGACGTCAGCAGCAATGGCCAGTTCGTGCTGGAACTGCCCAACCCCACGGCGTCCGGCACCACCCAGGCGCAGAAAGAAGCCCTGGCCGCCGATTTCTACGCCAATGCACCGCGTACCAACATTGTTATCAACAGCCTCCAGGCCGGCAGCGGCAGCTTCAGCAGCGGTGGCTACAACTTCGGCTACAACGCCATCCAGGGTCTGAGCATCAACTACCTGAAGGTGACCAGCCATGACCTCTAAGGCGCTTTGCCTGGCAGCGCTGCTGGTTCTCCCGGCCCTGGCCCGGGGCGAGCTGCAGGCGCTGGAAGACGCCGACCTGAGCCAGATGAACGGGCAGGGCGGGGTGTACCTTTCCGGCGAGTTCAGCATCAACAAGAACGGCGGCGTGCTGTGGAACACCCCGGTGTCCAACGACCCAACCACCTGGAAGGCCAACGAGCGAAGCTGTGCAATCGCTGGCGCCGGCAGCCCTGAAAGCTGCGGCCTGCGCATCGCCATTCGCTCCGAGGCCAATGGCGGCTGGTACGTGCTGGACAACCTCAAGGGCATCTTCAGCTTCGAGGGACTGACGCTTAACACCCGCCTGATCAACAGCGGTTTCGGCGGCGATGGCGCAACCTTCAGCCAGGACGTGCTGGCCATCGGTCTGCCCAACGAGATGCGTTTCAAGAACGGCAGCTTCGCCTTCGGCGTGGCCAACCAGGGCGGCTGGCAGAACAAGTCCGGCACCCTCGCCAACGGCGGCAACCCCAGCTACCAGCAGACCAATATTTTCTCGGCGAAGATTGACGGCACTATCCGCATGCAAGGCAGCGTGCTGATCTTCCCGAAGAACTGAGGAACCGACCATGCGCCTGGCACCCCTGCTGATCGGCATGCTCCTCGCGTCCCAGGCCCAGGCCATGGAAGCGCTGGACGACTCCACCATGGCGTCGGTCAGCGGCCAGGGCGGCATCAGCCTGGACACCTCCGGCGAGAGCTGGTCGGCTGAAAGCGTCAGCTACACCCAGGACGGCCGCAGCATGAACCTGCGGGATGTGAGCAATCGCGCCGCCAGCGGCACCACCAGCACCTCCCAGTCCACCATCGACGTGCAGGGCGGTCAGTTGCAGGTCCAGCACAGCTCCAGTCCCCAGGTGCTGGCGGTGAACAACATCGAAATGGATGGCAGCAGCAAGAGTTTCGGCTCGTTCCGCGCCTTCTACACCCTGGGCGCCACCCTGAAGCTCAAGGGCGGCGGGGCCAGCGGCGTCAGTGGCATCGCGGTGGACGACAGCCGGCTGTCTCTGACCGATGTGGCCTTCTACTACCGCGACAACGGCTTCGACCTCATCGTCAAAGGCCTGTCCTTCGACACCTACCTGGACAACGCCTACCTCGACATCGTCAACGGCGGTAGCGGCCAGGAGGTCAAGCTGAACCTGGGGGATGCGCGCTTCGTCGGCACCCTAGGCGGCATCAGCCTCGACCTCGCCCATGGCGACCCCACCGCCGCGCCTGTTACCCCCGGCGCGCCAGACCTGCGCGATCCCAACGCCAGCCGCAGCTTCGGCAAGCTGAACATGGACCTGCGCCTGGGCGGCAGCATCAGCGTCGCCAGCGGGGGCGCCAGTGGCGAAGGCATCCGCATCCGCCCGGATCTGAACATCGGTAGCAGCCTGTTCCAGTATCAGGACGAAGGCATCCTGCGCGCCGAGAACTTCTCCGGCACCCTGCGCAGCCTCAGCGGCCTGACCCTCGACCTGGCCCAGGACGTCGGCGGCAGTTATGCACAGGTGGCCTTCCAGGACCTCAAGCTCAACGCCACCCTGGGCGGCCTGATCATCGGCAACCCGACCAACCAGAAGCTCGGCAGCCTGGCCATCGACCTCAACTTCGCCGACGATGGCGCCAAGCAGAACTGGCTCAAGCTGCGTCCGGGCGGCGACTCTAACTCTGGCGCCAAGGGCCTGACCGCCGACGTTAGCTGGAACATGGCCAACAGCTCGGTCTCCTTGACGGATAACGGCAACAGCATGCGGTTCAGTGGCCTGCGCACCAACGGCACCGGCCAGATCACCCTGGACTTGACCAAGAGCTGCGCCGGCGGAGCGAGCACCAGCTGTTATGCCGGCACCCAGAGCGACATGGGCAAGGGCAACTACAACGGCCATTTCGACGGCCTGCGCCTGGGCCTTTCCAACATCAAGGGCGGCTATAGCTTCGACGGCCTGCGGGTGGGCTCACCCAACGCGCCGCTGCAGGGCGGCACCGAACTGCTGGTACTGATGGAAATCTTCCCGGCCTACGATTTCACCCTGAGCGGCCAGCTCACCTTGTTGCCGGGCGGCAGCAGCGGCGATGGCATTCGCTACAACGCCGACTTCGTTTTCAGCGATGCCCGCGCCGCCATCACCGTGGATGAAACCGGCAAGGGCCTTTGGCTGGCCGGCACCCAGTACGACATGCACTTCCGCGATGGCTCGGTGGATTTGAGCAACAGCGGCGTGGAACTGCGCAAGGGCACCTACTGGTCGAAGCTGGAGGTCAGCGACCTGCGCTGGGGTGATCGCGCCACTGGTCCCAGCCTCGGACGACTGGTACTCAAACGCTTTGAGCTGGGCTCGAGCCTGGCGCTCAGCTCCGGCGGTGCCGGTGCCCTCTGCGTGGGCGGAAGTGGCACCAGTGCCGGCGCCTGCTCGGCCAGCGGCGGGCGCTGGGAAGATCGGGGCAACGAAGGTGTATCGGTGAAATTGAAGAACGTCTTCGTCCGTGACACCACCATCGAAAGCACCACCAACGGCGTGGCCACCGACGAGAAGCGCAACCAGATCGTCTGGGAAACCAACCGCGTCAACGGCGCCGCCGGTACTGGCAGCCAGCTGGTTGTGGATAACTTTTCCACCTCCGACGGCAACCCCAGCGACCCCAATGCCAACACCTACGGCTTCAACGCCGACCTCAACCTGGACGTGGCACCTACCAAAGTCTGCAACAGGAACGGCGGAACTTGTACGCCAGTCTCTCCGGACCCGCTGGGCTTCGCGGTGAATGGCCGCATCCACTTCAAGGAGATCAACGTCGAGCGCCTGCAACACGTTCACCCCACCGGCGGCGCGGTGACCTCCATGTACGGCATCAAGGTGCAGAACGCCGACATCAGCGCCAACCTGACGGCCACGCCAATCAATTGAACCCCTCCCAGGGGAGCCTTTATTGTGGGAGCGAATTCATTCGCGATTGCAGGACGTAGTGCTGCCCCATGGCCCCGGGGAGCGCTTCGCGCTCCTTTCGCGAATGAATTCGCTCCTACAAGGTTTCGCTGACCTCTTCTATCATCCGCCCGCCGAGCTTTCCGCCCACCGCTTTTCACGCCACAATTCCCTGATCTGGAACCGTTGCCACAAGCAGTCCGGTACCATCAGCCTGAGCCCCGGCCGCACGCACGGTGGGGCCGTGAGGAGCGAGATATGAGCAGCCAAGATCGCGTCATCATTTTCGACACCACCCTGCGCGACGGCGAGCAGAGCCCCGGCGCTTCCATGACCAAGGAAGAAAAGCTGCGCATCGCCAAGGCCCTGGAGCGCATGCGAGTGGACGTGATCGAGGCTGGCTTCGCCATCGCCAGCCCTGGCGACTTCGAAGCGGTCAAGGCCATCGCCGACAGCATCAGGGACAGCACCGTGTGCAGCTTGTCCCGCGCGGTGGATGCCGATATCGACCGTGCCGCCGAAGCCCTGGCCGGCGCCAACTCCGGCCGTATCCACACCTTCATCGCCACCAGCCCCATCCACATGCAGTACAAGCTGCGCATGCAGCCGGACCAGGTGGTGGAACAGGCCGTTCGCGCAGTAAAACGCGCGCGCAAGCTCTGCGAAGACGTGGAGTTCTCCTGCGAAGATGCCGGCCGCTCCGAGATCGACTTCCTCTGCCGCATCATTGAGGCCGCCATCGATGCTGGCGCCCGCACCATCAACATCCCCGACACCGTTGGCTACGCCATTCCGCACCAGTACGCCGACACCATGCGCCAGCTGCTGCAACGCATCCCCAATGCCGACAAGGCGGTATTCTCCGTGCACTGCCACAACGACCTGGGACTGGCCGTGGCGAACTCCCTGGCCGCCGTTGCCGTCGGCGCGCGTCAGGTGGAATGCACCATCAACGGCCTGGGCGAGCGCGCCGGCAACGCCGCGCTGGAAGAAATCGTCATGGCCATCAAGACCCGCCAGGACGTGCTCGGCGTCTACACCAACATCGACACCCCGCACATCCTCAGTACCTCGCGCATGGTCTCCGGCATCACCGGCTTCCCGGTGCAGCCGAACAAGGCCATCGTCGGCGCCAACGCCTTCGCCCACGAGTCCGGCATCCACCAAGACGGTGTGCTCAAGCATCGCGAAACCTACGAAATCATGTCCGCCCAGTCCGTCGGCTGGAATACCAACAAGATGGTGCTGGGCAAGCACTCCGGGCGTAACGCCTTCCGCACCCGCCTCGACGAGCTGGGCATCCAACTGAGCAGCGAGGCCGAGCTGAACGCCGCCTTCGCCCGCTTCAAGGAGCTGGCGGACAAGAAACACGAAATCTTCGACGAAGACCTGCAAGCGCTGGTCTCCGACACCCTGGGCGAAGAAGCCCCGGAACACTTCAAGCTGGTCTATCTGGAAGTCGCCTCCAAGACCGGCGAAGTGCCCCAGGCCAAGCTGGTGCTGGCCATCGACGGCGTGGAGCAGGGCTCCAGCGCCGAGGGCTCCGGCCCGGTGGATGCCACCTTCAAGGCCATCGAAAGCCTGGCGTCCTCCGAGTCGAGCCTGCAGCTCTACTCGGTCAACGCTATCACCCAGGGCAGCGATTCCCAGGGTGAAGTCACTGTCCGCCTGGAAAAAGCCGGACGAATCGTCAACGGAAACGGTGCGGATACCGATATAGTTGTCGCCTCCGCCAAGGCCTACCTCAATGCGCTGAACCTGATGCAGGCCGGCGTACGCAAGGCTCACCCACAGGTTGCTGACGTTTGATCACTGAACACCGTCGTCGCGCGTATCTCGATGCCATGCAGGTAGCCACCTGGCTACCGCGCGTGGCATTGCCCTTCGCCGCGGCCTCCAACCCCGAACTGCTCGCCCTGGCCCCGGAAGTGCTCCTCGAGGACGCACCAAAGCCAGTTGCGGATGTCACCCCCGATGTTCCGGCCGCCGACGCTCGCCCAGCCGCGACGTCAGTGCGCGCCAAGATCGAGATTCCCCGTCCCGGTAGCACCCCGCGCCCGGCCGCCCAGCCCGAACCCGAGGCCGCGCCCGAGCCCGAAGCCGCACCGGCCACGGTCGAAGTGCTGCCGCCGCCGCGCTTCTCGCTGCAGCTGCTGCGTGCCGGCAACTGCCTGCTGCTGGTGGAACTGCCCACCGGCGAGCCCTTCCAGAGCCGCGATCCGGCCTACTTGCTGCTGAAAGACCTGCTGCGTGCCGCCGGCCTGCCGGACAGCCCGCAGATTCTCGGTGAACCGGTTCGTTGGCCGCTGCTCAGTCGCGGCAACATGGACCAGGGCCCCGAGGCTGCCCGAGACTTTGTCCAGGGCTTTGTCGGCATGCGTGTGGAAGAGCAGGACGACTGTGCCTGCCTCTGGCTCGTGGGGCTGCCGGCGGTGCGTTTCGCCGGCGAAGCCGACGCCACCGCTTTCAACCGCGAGCTGCAGGTGGAAGGCCTGGGTGCCGCCTGGGCCCTACCGGGCCTGGAACCGTTGATGGACGAGCCCGAACGCAAGGCCGAACTCTGGCAAGCCATGCGCCGTGTGATGCGCCGCTGGAAACACACTGAATGACCGATGCCGTTTCTTTCCGCCCGATGACCGAGGCGGACCTCGATACCGTACTGAAAATCGAATACGCCGCCTTCAGCCATCCCTGGACGCGCGGCATCTTCACCGACAGCCTGAAATCCTACGATTGCTGGTTGATGTTCGAAGGCGGCCAGCAAGTCGGCCATGGCGTGATTAACGTCATTGTCGACGAGGCCCACCTGCTGAACATCACCGTCAAGCCGGAAAGCCAGGGCCGTGGTCTGGGCTTGCGCTTGCTGGAGCACCTGATGGTGCGGGCCCGCGAACTGAAGGCCGGCGAGTGCTTCCTCGAAGTGCGGGCCAGCAACCAGTCCGCCTACCGCTTGTACGAGCGTTACGGATTCAACGAGATCGGCCGTCGCCGCGATTACTACCCCGCCGTGGGTGGCCGCGAAGACGCCCTGGTGATGGCCTGCACCCTGATCGACTGAGCCCCGCGCAGGCCATTGCCAAAGCTTCCGGCGCTCCGTAAGGTGCGCCAGCCAGAAGAGGAGAAGACGCATGAGCGACCTGCAAGAGCTGATCGACAACAACGCGCGCTGGGCCGAGAACATCAAGCAGCGCGATCCGGATTTCTTCGAAAAGCTGTCCAAGCAGCAGGTTCCGGAATTCCTCTGGATCGGCTGTTCCGACGCCCGCGTGCCGGCCAACGAAATCGTCGGCATGCTGCCCGGCGACCTCTTCGTCCACCGCAACGTGGCCAACGTGGTGTTGCACACCGACCTCAACTGCCTGTCGGTCATCCAGTACGCCGTGGACGTGCTCAAGGTGAAGCACATCCTGGTCACCGGCCACTACGGCTGCGGCGGCGTCCGCGCCGCCATGCGCGATGTGCAGTACGGTCTGATCGACGGCTGGCTGCGCACCATCCGCGACCTCTACTACGACCAGCGTGACCACCTGGCGACCTTCGCCACTGAGGAGGAGCGCGTCGACCGTCTCTGCGAGCTCAACGTGATCCAGCAGGTCGCCAACGTCAGCCACACCACCATCGTGCAAAACGCCTGGCACCGCGGCCAGGAGCTCTCCGTACACGGCTGCATCTACGGCATCAAGGACGGTATCTGGAAGAACCTCAACGTCACCGTCAGCGGCATGGAACAACTGCCGCCGCAGTACCGCCTGCGCCCACTAGGACAGAGTTGAACCATGCCGCAACAAAACAGCCGGGCTGTCGGTCTGGCCTGGCTCGGCCTGCTTGTGGCCAGCGTTTTCTGGGCCGGCAACGCCCTCGTCGCCCGTGCCTTCCACGACGCCATTCCGCCCTTCAGCCTGGCCTTCTGGCGCTGGACCCTGGCCCTCGTCATCCTCCTGCCCTTTGTTGCCCTGCCCCTGTGGGAGCACCGCAGCGCCCTGCGCCATGCTGGCTGGCGCCTGTTAGTGGTCGCAGCACTGGGTATCAGCACCTACAGCGTGCTGCTCTACTTCGCCGCGCGCACCACGGTGGCCATCAACCTCACCCTGCTCAACACCTGCCTGCCGCTGGCCACCTTCATCGGCGCCGGTGTGTTGCTCAATGAATGGCCACCTCGGCGCGCGTGGCTCGGCATGGCCGTGGCGACTGCTGGCCTGCTGGTGCTGATTGCCCAGGGACGGTTGGCGCAACTGGCCGCGCTGTCGTTCAACCCGGGTGACCTGATCATGTTGCTCGCCGTGTTCGACTGGGCGCTGTACACCCTGCTGCTGCGCCGCTGGAACAGCTACTTCAAGCTGCCGCCTCTGGTGCTGCTGGGGGCTCTGGTGGCGTGCGGCGTGCCCATGCTGCTGCCGTTCTATCTGCTGGAGCTGGCCAGCGGGCAGCGTTTCGAACTCTCCGCGGAAAACTTCGCTGCCATTGGCTACACCGGCGTCGCTGCCTCGCTCCTGGCCTACCTGCTGTGGAACCAGGGCATCCGCGTGCTGGGTGTGGCCAAGGCCGTGCTCACCAACTACCTGATGCCGGTGTTCACCGCGCTGCTGGGCTACCTGCTGTTGGGCGAGGGTTTGCAGGCTTACCATTGGTTTGGCGGGACATTGATCTTCGCCGGCCTGCTGCTGGCGACACGCCCCTCGCTGAGGTAAGCCCATGCACACGCTAGTCGTCATCCCCGGAGACGGCATCGGCCGCGAAGTGGTGCCGGTGGCAGTGGAGGCCCTGGAGAAACTCCTGCCCGACCTGAAAACGGTGGAAGTCGAGGCCGGCTGGGATTGCTTCCAGCGCACCGGTTGCGCCGTGCCCGAGGCCACCTTCCAGGCCCTGCGTGGCAGCGGGGCGGGCATCTTCGGTGCCGTCTCGTCACCCACCGGCCAGCGCGTGCCTGGCTACCGCAGCGCGATCCTGCAACTGCGCCAGGTGCTTCAGCTCAACACCAATCTGCGCCCGGTCCGCAGTTGGCCCGGCGTCTCGCCCCGAGCGGGCGTGGACCTGATGATCCTGCGCGAGAACAGCGAAGGCCTCTACAGCGGCCGCGAGCACTGGGAATCCGAAGGCGTGGCCATCGCCGAACGGGTCATCAGCCGTGACGCCACCGAGGCTCTAGCCCGTCGCGCGCTGGAAGTGGCCAAGGCACGCAAGGCCCGGCGCATCACCCTGGTCCACAAGGCCAACGTCCTGCCCCTGACATGCGGACTGTTCCGCGACACCTGCCGCGAAGTGCTGGAAGGGGAGGGCTGGGCCGCCGAACTCGACGAACGCCTGGTGGACCTCGCCGCCCTGCAACTGGTGGAACAGCCAGAAGCCTTCGATCTGATCGTCACCACCAACCTCTTCGGCGACATCCTCTCTGACCTTGCCTGCCACTGGAGCGGCGGCCTGGGCCTGGCGCCCTCGCTCAACTGGGGCAACGGAATCGCCCTCGCCGAACCCGTCCACGGCAGCGCCCCCGACATCGCCGGCAGCGGCCGCGCCAACCCCATCGCCGCCATCCTCGGCACCGCCCTGCTGCTGCGCTACCACTGGCAGAAACCCGCCCTTGCCAAACGCCTGGAAACTGCTGTGGAAAACTTCCTGCGTGAAGAAGGCAAAGCCGACTTCGGCTTTGAAACCACCCAGGTGGTGGGGCAGGGCATCCTGGGCGCTCTGTAATCGCCCCTCTCCGGGCCGGGGGTGAGGGTGCCAATTCCATCGCAAGCACGCCGACTAGGCACAAACAACCCCCTCTCCCTCCGGGAGAGGGCTGGGGTGAGGGAAGCCAGGCCCCGCACTTCCGAACCCCACACAAAAGAAAACCCCGCCAATGCGGGGTTCTCACACTCAACCAGAATCAATCTCCGGTGGTCCTGGCAGAGCCTTCTCCACAAGGACGAGCATTCGTTTAGGCGCCCGAATCTCGAGCTGTGCCGAGCCATTCACTATTGGCCCCACCACAATCTCGATCCCCTCGGCCTTCAACATCTCCATCAACACTGATTCGCTGACTCCTTCCAGCACCCTCAGCGTAAGAACATCACCTTCCCTGCGTTCGCCAACATGAATCTGCATGTGGATTGCCTCGCATGGATGACCGAGCAAGGTCACCACGAAGCCTGGGAATGGTCCATGCAGCAGGGAGAGAATCGGACGCCTCCTACGACGGTGTTCACGGTGGGCTGATAATCATTGGCCTTGGGCCAGTTGCCACTCGGCATTCATGATTATTGGACCTTTGGCAAATTGAACATGAGGGGCCGCCATGCGCGTAGTCAACGTCTCTGATGCCCGCAGCAACCTGAAGAAAGTCATCGATGAGGTCTCAGACGACTCGGACTTCACCATCATTTCCCGTCGCAATGCGCCGGACGCCGTGCTGCTTTCGCTCGACAGCTTCAACAGCCTGATGGAAACCGTCCACCTGCTGAAGTCCCCGGCTAACGCCGCCAACCTGGCGCGATCCCTGGCTCAACTGGAATCCGAAAAAACGGTAATGCACGAGCTGGTAGAAGACGACGAGCAGCCTCCCTGCAAGGACGCGAACCCTCCGATCCTTGCGGATGTCGCCGTCTCTCTGACCGACTTCGATCGTGATCCGATGGCGACCATCCGCAAGGGGCAGGGCGAAGCCGTCGTTATCCTCAATCTTAACGAGCCGGTCTTCTATGTCGTTCCACCTGCACGATACTTGGCAATGCTGGAGCAAATCGAAGACCTCCGTCTGGCTGAACTGGTGCACGCTCGCCAGGGGGAGCCGACGGTGGTGGTAGAGATCGAGGAGTTGCTTGCCCAGTCGCCCACTACGCCATCGGAGCATCCGCTATAGTGGCGCGGTACGCAGCGAGAGGTTACCCAATGCCAGCCCCGTCTCTACAGGCAAAAAAGGCCTACTTCGCCAAGGTGCGCCAGTCTAACTATGCTGCCAGCCTTCGTTTGGAGGGCTTCGACGTGACTCCGGCCGATGCGGATCGCAAGCTGCCTACTCGCGAAGCTGTTCTGGACGCGTACCGCAACACGCAAGGCTGATATCGTCTTGTCTGGCGCTGCCCTGCATGCGTACACATCTTTGAGATAAGTACGACTTCTTACCGAGGAATGAAAAGTTCAAGCTTAGATAGCTGCCCAAGCAACATGGCTTCATTTCAATAAAGGGCAAAAAATAAATCTGTCCACCTTTACTCTGCAGTCCCCTTTATTCCGTCCTCTTTACTTCGGTCCCCTTTTGTAATGGAGCCTGGGTAATTAGCTCTCGGCATCGTCATAGTCCGGACTTCGATGTCCATGCTCCGGCTCAACCCTTCCGGAAATCAGCCAAAGGGCGTATTGCGGATATGCATCGGCAAGAATTCCCAACTCCTCGGTGCTGATCCTGATCTTCCCGCCACTGATGTTTCTCCAGCGTTCGTAGTTTTTTCCGCCGAGCTCACTCAGGTGCTTGGGGCCAACCGTCCGGATTAGCTGGAGTGCTCTTTTTCTTACAGCGTCCATGGAAATTTCTCAGCAAGAGTAATCTTTACTCAATCCCTGGTTTGGAGTAATTTTTACTCACTGAGTAATGGTTACTCTTGTTTGCGCGGATTACGTCTGGCCGATTATAGGGACATTGTATGGAACAGTCTGGTGTAACGAGGTTTCTCCCAGAAGAACAAGGCGCGCTTGCCGACTTCCGTGACCCACCGTTTTGCTCACAGTTGGCGTTGGCGCGAATGCTTGGGATCGAGCAGATCACTGAAGACGTGGTGCGTGGCTGGGTGGAGTCGGCCACGTTGCCCACGGTGAAGATCGGTCGCCGCCGCGTGATCAACCTGCACCGAATCCGCAAGGACCTGGACCAGGGCAAGACGGTGTTCAGTGCGGGGGACTATGCCGATGAGTAAGTTGATGTCCTGCCGGTTGTTTAACGGTCACCTGTATCGCGGTCTGCGCTTGCTCTGCATTCTGGAACGAGGGGCGCGCGGGAAGAGCCGCTCGATACCCATTCAGACCCTGCATCGCGCAGCTCCGATGACAAATTTATCCGGTTGGTATCACTTGCCTCATCGCTGTGGCTCAGTGGCGATCGACCTGCGCGGTCTGCCGCGTGAGCCGGGAATCTATCTGCGCGAAGTTGCAACCCGCCGTCCGCGCTCGGATGTGCTGGCGCGTTGTGTGCCGACCGGGTGCAAGGTGGTGAGACTCGCCAGCGCGCGCGAGCACTGAGAAGCCCCATGCCGATTTCCAAGGAGGGAGGAGGCTGGACGGCGGATTTCTACGAGGACGGCCAAGTCGGACGGCGAGTTCGCAAGGCAGGCTTCTCCAGCCGCACCGTTGCCCTGCGCTATGAGGCCGACTTCATTACGCTGCGGCAACTGGACAGGCTGTCCCCTGGACGAGCGTCTTTCTGACCTGGTTCTGCTCTGGTACGAACGGCTCGGCCATTCGCTCATGGATCACCAGACGAGGCTGCTCCATACCCTAGGACTGGTGGAGGGCCTGAACGACCCGCCAGTGGTCGACTTCGACGAGTGAGCCTGGAATCACTACCGGGCATCCCGCCTCAAGGTTGCGGCTCCGGGGCGTGTGGAGCGCGAACGGCACTTGCTCTCGGAGGTGTTCGCGGACCTGATTCGTTCGGGAGAGTGGATAGGCAGAAGCCCATTCTCGGAGACGTGACTGCCACTGAAGGTACAAAGGGTTAGCCGAACCTACCCCTGGCGGCGACCTGGTCCTGGGGCTGGAGCTTCACCATCCCGCCTGTCGTCGTGCGCAAAGTCAGCGCTTCCCTGCATGAGCTCGATGAAATGAATGATCGCATTGGAGGGGAGGGCATGGCTGGCATCACGATTCGTAACCTGGGCGACGACCTTGAGGCGCGGCTTCGTGTCCTCGCGGCCAGCCATGGCCGTTCAATGGAGGGCGAGGTGAGGGTGATTCTTGCCGAAGCCTTGGCGAAGCATGACACGCCCAGTGGGTTGGGAACCCGAATTCACAATCGTTTTGCCTCCATTGGAGGAGTTGACTTGGAGTTGCCTTCCCGCAACACAAGGGCACGTGCAGCGGACTTTGATGATGGGCCGCTCACCACCCGTCCAGTTGGCGACGTCATGCGACCTATACACCCGGGCGAGATCTTGCGCGAGGAGTTCCTGGAACCCCTCAACATCACCCCGGCTGCACTTGCTCGCGCACTTCACGTATCCGCCCCGACTATCAACGACATTGCACGTGAGCAGCGGGGCATCACGGCAGACATCGCCATTCGCCTGGGGCGCTACTTCGATACGTCCGCCCAGTTCTGGATGAACATGCAATCCGAGTACGCGCTGGCCACGGTGTACGCGGCAAAGGGCGAAGCCATTGAGCATGAGATAGAGCCACTGGCAGCGCACGGCTAGGTGAATTCGGGACGAAAGAGGTCTCGCAAATCAGGGTTTTTCTTTGCGTGGACATGAGGAGGAGGGGCGGCGGGGGTAGTCGGCGGTGTAGTCTGCCGCCCAAAACAAAAAAGGGTTAGCTTGCGCTAACCCTTTGTTTTGTATGGTGGCTACACCGGGACTTGAACCTGGGACATCAGCATTATGAATGCTGCGCTCTAACCGACTGAGCTATGTAGCCGAGTGGCGCGCATTTTCCGTATCTATCGGAGGGCTGTCAACCCCTTCGCTTAGATAATTTTGTGATCTTTCAAGCGTTTAGGCGGTGGGAGTGTTTTCAGCAGTGTGCGCCGGGGGGTAGCCTGATGTTTGTAGGTTGGGCTGAGTTTGACGAAGCACAACGTCGGTGTTTCAGACTTTGTTGGGCTTCGCGCAGCTCAGCCACAACCTACGAAAGCAAAAAGCCCCGGAGGTCCGGGGCTTTTTCAACGATCAGACGTTGAAGCGGAAGTGCATCACGTCGCCATCCTTGACGATGTACTCCTTGCCCTCCAGGCGCCATTTGCCAGCTTCCTTGGCACCGTTTTCACCCTTGTACTGCATGAAGTCGTCATAGGCGACGACTTCGGCGCGGATGAAGCCTTTTTCGAAGTCGGTGTGGATCACGGCAGCGGCCTGCGGGGCGGTGGCGCCGACGCGGACGGTCCAGGCGCGGACTTCCTTCACGCCAGCGGTGAAGTAGGTCTGCAGGTTGAGCAGGTCGTAGCCGGCGCGGATCACGCGGTTCAGGCCGGGTTCTTCGAGGCCAAGAGCCTCGAGGAACATGTCCTTCTCTTCACCGTCGTCCAGCTCGGCGATCTCAGCTTCGATCTTGTTGCAGACGGGAACCACGATGGCGCCTTCTTCTTCGGCGATGGCTCTCACCACGTCCAGGTGGGGGTTGTTGTCGAAGCCGTCTTCGGCAACGTTGGCGATGTACATCACTGGCTTGCTGGTGAGCAGGTGGAAGCCGCGAACGAGGCGTTTCTCTTCGTCGCCCAGGTTCTTCAGCAGGGAGCGCGCGGGCTTGCCTTCGCTGAAGTGGGGGATGAGTTTTTCCAGCAGGGCTTTCTGCGCCAGGGCGTCCTTGTCGCCGCCTTTGGCGTTACGGGCGACTTTCTGCAGTTGCTTCTCGCAGCTGTCGAGGTCGGCGAAGATCAGTTCGAGGTCGATGATCTCGATGTCGCGCTTGGGGTCGACGCTGTTGGAGACGTGGATGACGTTCTCGTCTTCGAAGCAGCGAACCACGTGGGCAATGGCGTCGGTTTCGCGGATGTTGGCGAGGAACTTGTTGCCCAGGCCTTCACCTTTGGAGGCGCCTGCTACCAGGCCGGCGATGTCGACGAACTCCATGGTAGTGGGGATTACACGCTCGGGCTTGACGATCTCAGCCAGGGCGTTGAGGCGCTGGTCGGGCATCGGCACGATGCCGCTGTTCGGCTCGATGGTGCAGAAGGGGAAGTTCTCCGCTGCAATGCCGGACTTGGTCAGGGCGTTGAACAGGGTGGACTTGCCGACGTTGGGCAGGCCGACGATGCCGCAATTGAATCCCATGGAATGTGCCTCTGCGCGGAGTGGTTTCAGGCCTTTCGACTGTGCAGTTTCTGCATGGCGCGGGTGAGGTCACCGGCGAGCAGTTCTGGCATCACGTCGAGGGCGAAATCGATGCTGGTGTCGAGCAGTTCCTGTTCGCTGCGCGGGGCGCGGCCAAGAACGAAGCCGGAAACCAGGCTGCTGTGCCCCGGATGGCCGATGCCAAGCCGCAGGCGATGGAACGAATTCTGGTTGCCGAGTTGGGCGATGATGTCGCGCAACCCGTTGTGGCCACCGTGGCCGCCGCCGGTCTTGAGCTTGGCGACGCCGGGGGGCATGTCGAGTTCGTCGTGGGCCACCAGGATGGCCTCGGGCGGAATGCGGAAGAACCCAGCCAGGGCCGCTACGGACTGGCCGCTGCGGTTCATGTAGGTGGTGGGGATCAGCAGGCGAACGTCGCGACCTTGATGGGAGTATTTCCCGACCAGGCCGAAGTACTTCTTGTCGAGGCTCAGGTTGACGTGTTCGCGGTCGGCCAGGCGCTCAACGAAAAGGGCCCCTGCGTTATGCCGGGTCTGGTCGTATTCGGGGCCGGGGTTACCCAGGCCGACGATCAGTTGGATGGCAGTCACTACAGGGGCCCTTCTTCAGGCTGCAGAGTAATGGATTACTCGGCTTCGCCTTCTTCTTTCACAACGCGGGAGGCGTGGATGTTGGCCACAGCCAGGTCGTTGCCGTGGGCCAGGGCCACCAGCTCGATACCTTTCGGCAGCTTGAGGTCGGACAGGTGAACGGTCTGACCTACTTCGACCTTGGCCAGGTCGACTTCGATGAACTCCGGCAGGTCTTTCGGCAGGCAGGAGACTTCGACTTCAGCGATGGTGTGGGAAACTTCGCCGCCGCCTTGCTTCACGCCAACGGAGGTAGCTTCGTTGATGAAGTGCAGGGGTACGTGGGCGCTCAGTTTCTGGCCGGCAACTACGCGCTGGAAGTCAGCGTGCAGTACGAAGCCTTTGGCCGGGTGACGCTGCAGGGCCTTGATCAGAACGGTTTCGGTAGCGCCGGAAACGTTCAGTGCGATCACGTGGCTGAAAGCGGCTTCGTTTTCCAGCAGCTTGGCCAGGTCTTTGGCCAGCAGGCTTACGGATACCGGGGCTTTCTCGCCGCCGTATACAACAGCGGGAACCAGGTTGGCGTTACGACGCAGGCGGCGGCTCGCACCTTTCCCCAGGTCAGAACGCGCTTCGGCATTCAGGGCGAAATCAGTCATTACAGTTCTCCAAAATAACCAAAACGCCCGTAATGCTTGCGACCAGCATCCGGGCGGTTGGGCAAAAAGCCCCGTTTGAGCGGGGCGCGTTTCGTCAGGGATGCCCGCTTAGCGGAACATCGCGCTGATCGATTCTTCATTGCTGATGCGGCGGACCGCTTCAGCCACAACCGGCGCGATATCCAGCTGACGGATACGCGAGCAGGCTTGTGCCGCGGCGGACAGGGGGATGGTGTTAGTCACCACCAGCTCGTCCAGCACGGAGTTTTCAATGTTCTCGATGGCGCGGCCGGACAGCACCGGGTGGGTGCAGTAGGCGTAGACCTTGGCGGCGCCATGGTCCTTCAGGGCCTTGGCAGCGTGGCCCAGGGTGCCAGCGGTGTCGACCATGTCGTCGACCAGCACGCAGGTGCGGCCTTCGACGTCGCCGATGATGTGCATGACTTCGGACTGGTTGGCCTTCGGGCGACGCTTGTCGATGATCGCAAGGTCAACGCCGAGAGACTTGGCGACGGCACGGGCACGAACCACGCCGCCGATGTCCGGGGAAACGATCATCAGGTTTTCGAAGCGCTGGTCTTCGATGTCATCGACCAGGACCGGGGAGCCGTAGATGTTGTCCACCGGAATGTCGAAGAAGCCTTGGATCTGGTCGGCGTGCAGGTCGACGGTGAGTACACGGTCGATACCGACTACGGTCAGCATGTCAGCCACTACCTTGGCGCTGATGGCCACGCGAGCGGAGCGCGGACGGCGATCCTGGCGGGCATAGCCGAAGTAGGGGATGACCGCGGTGATGCGGGACGCCGAGGAACGGCGGAAGGCGTCAGCCATCACCACCAGTTCCATCAGGTTATCGTTGGTCGGTGCGCAAGTCGGCTGGATCAGGAAGACGTCCTTGCCGCGGACATTTTCATTGATTTCAGCACTGATTTCACCGTCGGAGAATTTGCCTACAGAGGCATCACCGAGGGGAATATGCAGTTGACGTACGACGCGACGCGCCAGATCGGGGTTGGCGTTCCCCGTGAAGACCATCATCTTGGACACGCGCAGTACCTGCCGGCTGAGGGTGGGCCTGATGAATCAAAAAGCCGTTCAAAGGCCGTGGCTTTTGAACAGCTTTTTAAGTGTATGGCAGGGGCGGCTGGATTCGAACCAACGCATGGCAGGATCAAAACCTGCTGCCTTACCGCTTGGCGACGCCCCTAAAATTTTAACTTGCTGTGCAGTGCTTTCGTTACTGCTGTACGCATGAACCCATTGGGTTAATGGCAGGGGCGGCTGGATTCGAACCAACGCATGGCAGGATCAAAACCTGCTGCCTTACCGCTTGGCGACGCCCCTGTATCGTACAACCGAATGCCTTGCATTCCCTCTCAAGCCAGACCTTGAAGCTTGCGGTGCAACATCGAGATGTTACGCCCCTGAGCGACAAAGCTCGGCAGAGTGGCCGGAAGTTGGCGCGAGACTTTATCAGCATCGCCTTTGCTTGGGAAGCTCCCAAACACACAAGCTCCAGTGCCGGTCAATCTAGCTGAAGTGAATTTACTCAACAAGATCAGCGCGTTACGTACATCCGGGTAACGCTTCTCGACCACCGGCTGGCAGTCGTTTCGACCGCCCCCCTCAAGAAGGCTGCGAACTTTAATGGGCGGAGTATCCCGTGTCAACTCGGGATCGGAGAAAACTTCTGCTGTGCTGACAAAGACTTGCGGCACTGCGACGAGGAACCAGGGCTCCGGCAGTTCCACGGGAGTCAGTTCCTCGCCAACACCCTCGGCGAAGGCCGCGCGACCGCGTACGAACACGGGCACATCGGCTCCCAGCGAGAGCCCCAGGGCGGCAAGTCGGTCTTCGCTCCAGCCCAGGTTCCACAAGCGATCCAGGGCGAGCAGGGTGGTGGCGGCATCCGAGCTGCCGCCGCCAATACCGCCACCCATCGGCAGGCGTTTGTCCAGCCAGATGTCGGCGCCAAGCCGGCAGCCGGATTCGGCCTGCAGCTTGCGGGCTGCGCGCACGATCAGGTTGCTGTCATGGGGAACGCCGGGCACCTCCGTGCGCAGGTGGATTTCATCGTCCTGGCGCGGGGAGAAACCCAGTTCGTCGCCATGGTCGAGAAACTGAAAGAGGGTCTGCAGCTCGTGATAGCCATCGGCACGACGACCGAGGATGTGCAGCATGAGGTTGAGCTTGGCCGGGGCCGGCAGGACGAGTTGCGCGTCGTGCATCAGTGGCCGAGCTGGCGCGGTTGCCAGTCCTTGATCACCAGGGTGACGTCGAGGTTTTCGCCGCTGAGCTTGATGCGCTCGGGCAGGGCAAAGCCGTTCTGTTCGACATAACTGAGGTACTGCACGCGCCAGCCGTCCTGTTCCAGGCGGGAAAGGCGGCTATCGCCGTCGAGGGTCAAACGACTGCGGGTGTCGGGTGCGGGCAGGCCGCGGACCCACCAGAGCAGGTGCGAGACGGGCAGGCGCCAGCCGAGTTGCTCTTCCAGCAGTGCTTCGGGGGATTCGGCCTGATAGCGGCCCTGGTTGGCCACTTCCAGCTCGATATTGCCCGGGCGCCCGGTCAGGCGCGCGGCACCACGGCCCAGGGGGCCGGACAGGCGGATGTCGTAGTAGTCCTGGCGCTGCAGCCAGAACAGGGTGCCGCTGCCGGAGTCCTTCGGTGCGCGGATGCCCACCTTGCCACTGATCTGCCAGCCATCGAGGGTGCTGACCTGGGTCTTGTGGGCGTTCCAGCTGGCCTGGTTGCCCTGGCCTTCGAGGGTTTCGCGGGGAGTGAGGGCGGAGCAGCCGGTGAGCAGGATGAGCGCACCGGCCGCCAGGAGATTACGTAAACGCATGGATCAGAGGTTTCCTGAGCCGGTCAGGCGTTGCAGGGTGTCACGGAGAATGGCGCTGTCGGGCTGTTTCTGCAGGGCATCGGCCCAGACCTTGCGGGCCTCGACCTGCTTGCCGCGCGCCCAGAGCACTTCGCCCAGGTGGGCGGCCACTTCATGGTCGGGGAACTCTTGCAGGGCCTGGCGCAGCAGGCGCTCGGCGTCGTTCAGGTTGCCCATGCGGTAATTCACCCAGCCCAGGCTATCGAGGATGGCTGGGTCGTCCGGGTTGAGTTTGTGGGCCTGTTCGACCAGTTGCTTGGCTTCGTCATAACGGGTGGTGCGGTCGGCCAGGGTGTAGCCGAGGGCATTCAGCGCCATGGCGTTTTCCGGCTCACGCTCGATGATGAAACGCAGGTCCTTCTCCAGTTGGGCAAGGTCGTTGCGCTTTTCCGCCAGCATGGCGCGGGTATAGAGCAGGTTGAGGTCGTCCGGGAACTGCTGCAGCCCCTCGTGGATAACCTTCCAGGCGCGCTCCGGCTGCTGCCGTTCGGCCAGGCTCTCGGCCTCGATCAGGTATAGCTGGATGGCGTAGTCCGGCTGGGTTTCGCGCGCCTTGGCGAGGCGGGCCTCGGCTTCGTCGGCGCGGCCGCTTTCCAGCAGGATTTCCACCTGGCGCATCTGCGCAGGCAGGTAGTCGTTGCCGGGGCCGACGAGAGCGTACTCGATCAACGCACTGTTCTTGTCGCCGCGTTTCTCGTAGATCTGGCCAAGGTTGAAGTGGGCCGAGTCGACGTGGCTGCCGCGGTCGACCAGCTCCTCCAGGTAGACCTGGGCTTCGTCCCAGGCTTCGCCTTCCAGGCAGACCAGCGCCAGGGAGTAGCGCAGGTCGTCGTCATCGGGAAATTGCTGGACCAGCCCCGAGAACTCGGACTTGGCTTCGTCCAGGCGGCCCTGTTCCACCAGCATGCGGGCGTAGGTCAGGCGCAGACGCTTGTCATCCGGGTGCTGCTTGATGGCTTTCTGCAGCAAGGGCAGGGTCTCATTGCCACGCTTGAGACTTTGCAGCAGGCGGGCACGAAGCAGGATGGGGGCGATTTCCTTGTCGTCGGCCGGCAGGCCTTCGAGCAGCGCCAACGCTTCTTCGGTCCGACCATCCTGTTGCAGCAGCACGGACTTGCCGAATACCAGTTGGCTGTTGTCCGGGTGCTTGGCCAGCAGGCGGTCGAAGCTCTGCAGCAAGCCGGCGCGGGTATCGGCGTCGGTTTCCGCCGCGGACAGCGCGAGGAAGTCGAAGTGGGTGTCGCCTTGGCCCTGGAGCACCTTCTCCATATAAGCCATGGCTTCGTCGTAGCGTCCGGCGCGGGCCAACTGCACGGCGGCAGCGCGTTGGGCGTCGAGATTGTCTGGGGCGTTCTTGGCCCAGATCAGGGAAGAATCCAGGGCGGCCTGGTCGGCGCCGAGGTATTCGGCTATGCGGAAGGCGCGCTCGGCGACAGCCGGGTCCTGGGTGGCATTGGCCTGTTGGACGTAATTGCCAAGGGCGATGTCGAAACGGTTGCGCTGTCCGGCCAGTTCGGCGGCGAGCAGGGCGTAGAGGGTTTCGCGGCTGAACGAACCATAGACCTCGGGCTTGGCGGGTGCGGAGGCCTGGTTGCCTTCCTCGACCGGTGGGGTGCCGTCCGGAGACTTGTGGGTCAAGCTCTGACAGCCGCCGAGAAACAGCAGGGCGGTCAGCAACGCGAGGGATCTATTCATAGAGGCGGAAGGCGTCTAACCAGCGAGTGGCCCATCATGACACAAGCCGTCAGGCTAGCACATGGGGCGGGGGGCCAACCTGCGGGCGGCAAAACCTGTTCAGGCCGACAATTATCGGCGGTGGTTGTCGTCGTTCGGGTGAAGTAGGACAATTGCGCGCCCTCCCGTTTCAGTTAGCGACCCTGCATGGCCTTCATTGCTCTTGGTATCAACCACAAGACCGCCTCGGTGGACGTCCGCGAACGCGTGGCCTTCACCCCCGAGCAGCTGGTGGACGCCCTGCAGCAGCTGTGTCGCATCACGCCCAGCCGCGAGGCGGCGATCCTCTCTACCTGCAACCGCAGCGAACTCTATCTGGAGCAGGATCACCCCAGCACCGATGAAGTGCTCGCCTGGCTGGCCGGTTATCACAACCTCAGCCTGGAAGAGCTGCGCGCGTGCGCCTATGTGCACCAGGATGACGCTGCGGTCCGCCACATGATGCGCGTTGCCTCCGGGCTGGATTCCATGGTCCTCGGCGAGCCACAGATCCTTGGCCAGATGAAGTCCGCCTACGCCGTTGCGCGCGAGGCGGGTACGGTCGGCCCGCTGCTGGGTCGTCTGTTCCAGGCCACCTTCAGCACCGCCAAGACGGTGCGTACCGACACCGCGATCGGCGAGAACCCGGTTTCCGTGGCCTTCGCCGCCGTCAGCCTGGCCCGGCAGATATTCTCCGACCTGCACCGCAGCCAAGCCTTGCTGATCGGTGCCGGTGAAACCATCACGCTGGTTGCCCGTCATTTGCACGAGCAAGGCGTGAAACGCATCGTGGTCGCTAACCGCACCCTTGAGCGCGCCAGCATCCTGGCCGAAGAGTTCGGCGCGCACGCCGTGCTGCTGGCTGACATGCCCCAGGAACTGGTCAACAGCGACATCGTCATCAGCTCCACCGCCAGCCAACTGCCGATCCTCGGCAAGGGCGCGGTGGAGCGTGCCCTCAAGCAGCGCCGGCACAAGCCGATCTTCATGGTCGACATCGCCGTCCCGCGCGACATCGAGCCCGAAGTGGGCGAGTTGGATGATGTCTACCTCTATACCGTGGACGACCTGCACGAAGTGGTCGCCGAAAATCTCAAGAGCCGCCAGGGTGCGGCCCAGGCTGCCGAAGAGCTGGTGGGCGCAGGGGTCGACGACTTCATGCAGCGCCTGCGCGAGCTGGCTGCGGTCGACGTGCTGCGTGCCTACCGCCAGCAGGCCGAGCGTTTGCGTGATGACGAGCTGGCCAAGGCCCAGCGTATGCTGCAGAACGGCACTTGCGCCGAAGAGGTGCTGGCCATTCTGGCTCGTGGCCTGACCAACAAGCTGATGCACGCCCCCAGCGTGCAGCTGAAGAAACTCTCCGCCGACGGCCGTTTCGACGCGCTGGCCGTGGCCCAGGAACTCTTCGCCCTCGATGAGGGCTCGGATAAACGCTCGCAATGAAAGCTTCCCTGCTGAACAAGCTCGACCTCCTCCAGGATCGCTACGAGGAGCTCACCGCCCTGCTTGGCGATGCCGAGGTCATCATGGACCAAGGCAAGTTCCGCGCTTACTCCAAGGAGTTTGCCGAGGTCGAGCCGGTGATCCTGGCGTTCCGCGAGTTCCGCAAGGTCCAGGGCGACCTCGAGGGCGCCCAGGCGCTACTCAAGGACAGCGATCCGGACCTGCGCGAGATGGCCGAGGAAGAAGTGGCCCAGGCCCGTGAGCAACTGGCGGAGCTGGAAGACCGCCTGCAGCGCATGCTGCTGCCCAAGGACCCGAACGACGGCCGCAACGTCTTCCTCGAAGTCCGCGCCGGCACCGGCGGCGATGAGGCGGCAATTTTTTCCGGCGACCTGTTCCGCATGTATTCCCGTTATGCCGAGCGCCAGGGCTGGCGTGTCGAGATCCTCTCCGAGAATGAGGGCGAGCACGGCGGCTATAAAGAAGTGATTGCGCGGGTCGAGGGCGACAACGTCTACGCCAAGCTCAAGTTCGAGTCCGGCGCGCACCGCGTGCAGCGGGTGCCAGAGACCGAATCCCAGGGCCGTATCCACACCTCTGCCTGCACCGTTGCCGTGCTGCCGGAGCCGGATGAGCAGGCCGCCATCGAGATCAACCCGGCCGATCTGCGCGTCGACACCTACCGCGCGTCCGGCGCCGGTGGCCAGCACGTGAACAAGACCGACTCGGCGGTGCGTATCACCCACATCCCGTCGGGCATCGTCGTCGAGTGCCAGGAAGAGCGTTCCCAGCACAAGAACCGCGCCAAGGCCATGGCCTGGTTGGCTGCCAAGCTGAACGACCAGCAGGAAGCTGCCGCCCACAAGGAAATGTCCGATACCCGCCGCCTGCTGGTGGGTTCCGGCGACCGTTCCGAGCGCATCCGCACCTATAACTATCCGCAGGGCCGGGTCACCGACCACCGCATCAACCTCACCCTGTACGCGCTGGACGACGTCATGGCCGGTGGCGTGGAGGCCGTGATCGAGCCGCTGCTCGCCGAATACCAGGCCGATCAGCTCGCGGCCCTGGGGGACTGACGTGACCATCATTGCCAGCCTTCTCGGTGAAGCCCGCCTGCCGGATTCACCCACCCCGCGCCTGGACGCCGAACTGCTGCTGGCTGCCGCCCTCGGCAAGCCGCGCAGCTTCCTGCATACCTGGCCGGAACGCGTGGTGTCCAGCGAAGCGGCCGAACGTTTCGCCTGCTACCTGGAGCGCCGTCGTGGCGGTGAGCCGGTGGCCTATATCCTTGGCCACCAGGGTTTCTGGAGCCTGGATCTGGAAGTTGCACCACATACCCTGATCCCGCGTCCGGATACCGAAGTCCTGGTGGAAACTGCACTGGCCCTGCTGCCGGCAAGCCCCGCCGACGTGCTCGACCTCGGCACCGGCACCGGCGCGATTGCCCTGGCCCTGGCTTGCGAACGCCTGGGCTGGAGGGTGATCGGGGTGGACCGGGTGTCCGCCGCCGTGCAATTGGCCGAACGCAATCGTGCCCGGCTCAAGCTGAACAACGCGCAGTTCATCGAGAGCCACTGGTTCTCAGCCCTGGGCGAACAGCGTTTTGCCCTGATCGTCAGCAACCCGCCATACATCCCCGCCCAGGACCCGCATCTGGTCGAGGGTGACGTGCGCTTCGAGCCTGCCAGTGCCCTGGTGGCGGGCGCTGATGGCCTGGACGACATTCGCCAGATCATCCAGGACGCGCCTGCGCATTTGCTTCCTGGTGGCTGGCTGCTGCTGGAACATGGCTACGACCAAGCCGTAGCGGTGCGCGACCTGCTGGCCCGCCAGGGGTTCGCCCAGGTGGATAGCCGCCGCGACCTCGGTGGCCATGAGCGCATCTCCCTTGGGCAGTGGCCATGCTGAGCGACCAGGAACTTCTGCGTTACAGCCGGCAGATTCTCCTGCCGCAGATCGATGTCGACGGCCAACTGCGGCTGAAACAGGGCCGCGTGCTGATCGTCGGCCTCGGCGGCCTTGGGTCGCCGGTCGCGCTTTACCTGGCGGCTGCCGGTCTGGGTGAGCTGCACCTGGCGGATTTCGACACCGTCGACCTGACCAACCTGCAGCGGCAGATCGTCCACGACAGCAACAGCGTCGGGATGGGCAAGGTCGACTCGGCCATGGCCCGTCTCGCCGCGCTGAATCCTGAAGTGCACCTGGTGCCGCATACCCGCGCGTTGGATGAGGACTCCCTGGCTGCTGCCGTTGGCGCGGTTGATCTGGTGCTGGATTGCACCGACAACTTCGGCACGCGCGAAGCGGTTAACGCCGCGTGTGTGGCGGCTGGCAAGCCGCTGGTGTCTGGCGCTGCGATTCGTCTCGAAGGCCAGCTTTCGGTGTTCGACCCGCGGCGCGACGATAGCCCCTGCTACCACTGCCTCTACGGCCACGGCAGCGAAGCTGAACTGACCTGCAGCGAAGCTGGCGTGGTCGGCCCGCTGGTGGGGCTGGTGGGCAGCCTGCAGGCGCTGGAGGCCCTGAAGCTGATCGCCGGTTTTGGCGAGCCCATGGTCGGCCGCCTGCTGCTGGTGGATGCCCTGGGGAGCCGTTTCCGCGAGTTGCGGGTCAAGCGTGACCCCGCCTGCGAAGTCTGCGGAGCGCGGCATGCCTGAGGCGGCACCGGTCGGCGTTTTCGACTCGGGTGTTGGCGGCCTCTCCGTCCTGCGGGAGATTCGCGCGCTACTGCCGTGTGAATCCTTGCTGTATGTGGCCGACAGCGGCCATGTGCCTTACGGCGAGAAGAGCGCTGAGTTCATTCGCGAGCGCAGCCAGCATATCGCCGAGTTTCTTCTCGATCAGGGTGCCAAGGCGCTGGTGCTGGCCTGCAATACCGCCACCGTGGCGGCTGTCGCCGACCTGCGCGAGCGTTATCCACAGCTGCCCATCGTCGGAATGGAGCCGGCCGTAAAGCCCGCTGCCGCTGCTACCCGTACTGGCGTGGTGGGCGTGCTGGCGACTACCGGCACACTGAAGAGCGCCAAGTTCGCGGCACTGCTGGATCGGTTCGCCGGTGATGTGCGGGTCATTACCCAGCCCTGTCCCGGACTGGTGGAGCGCATCGAGGCCGGTGACCTGCTGGGGGCGGAAACGCGCGCCCTGCTGATGGCCTACGTCGAGCCGCTGCTGGCCGAGGGCTGCGATACCTTGATCCTTGGCTGCACCCACTACCCGTTCCTACGCCCGTTGCTGCGCGAACTGGTGCCGGCCCCGGTCAGCCTGATCGATACCGGCGCGGCGGTTGCCCGTCAGTTGCAGCGCCTGCTGGAAGCACATGGCCTGCTGGCAGAAGGGGAGGTCGAAAACTGCCGTTTCTGGTCGAGTGGCGATCCGATGGCGATGCAGAAAATTCTCCCGACTCTCTGGGGCGAATCCGCCCGTGTGGACAGGTTTCCGGATTGATACAAAAGGCCGCCCGAGTACTTTCCCCGATTAAAAAGCTATCTATAATCGCTGCAAGGTATTAAGACTTTTTGTCTGCACTTCAGAAAAAGGATTGGTTTCATGAAGAAGCTTTTCTGCTGGGCCGCAGCTGCAGCGATCACCGTCGGCCACGTCGTTTCCGCGCAGGCTGCGGATGTTTCGCTGGATATCGGCCAGTCCGGCGAGTCCACCATGGTTTATCGCCTGGGTACCCAGTTCGATTTCTCCAGCAACTGGTTCCAGACTGATGTCGGCCGCCTGACCGGTTATTGGGACGCCGCCTACACCTATTGGGAAGGCGATGAGAAAGCCAGCAACCACAGCCTGTCCTTCACGCCGGTATTCGTTTACGAGTTCGCCGGTGAAACCGTGAAGCCCTATGTTGAAGCCGGTATCGGTGTCGCCCTGTTCTCGGACACCGACCTCGAAGACAATGACCTGAGCTCCTCCTTCCAGTTCGAAGACCGCATCGGCCTCGGCCTGCGCTTCGCCAACCAGGAAGTCGGCGTACGCGCCATGCACTATTCCAACGCTGGCATCAAGCAGCCGAACGATGGCGTAGAGGCTTACACCCTGCACTATCGCCTGTCTTTCTAAAGCGAACCTGCAGCACCAGAAACCGGGCCAAGTGCTCGGTTTTTTGTTGGGGCAATGACATCGTCCTCTGCCGGGGCTCACGTATCGGCCCGGCCCCATGCTGAAACACCATGCAAGGCCGGCAGTACCATCGCCCAGACCAGCGACAGCAGCCCCGCGCTTATCCACAGCCCCAGCGGCAACCCCACATCCGCCAGTCGTGCGCCGATCAGGTAGGCCGGCGGTGCGCACAGTCCACCTAGAAGGCTGGCACGCCACCAGGGGCGGGCGCTCCAGGCGAGGCTGTGGTTGAGGGTGGTGGCCAGCAGGGACCAGAGCAAGGCCAGCCAGAGTGGCAGCACGCGGTCAGTGCCGGGAAAGTGGAACACGCCGAGGTGAATGAGCGCGGTATCCAGCAGGCTGCCGGCGAGAAACACGATGAGCAGCAGTTTTCGCTCCTGCTGCCAATTGCCAATCCAGCAGAAGTGCACTGCGAGTATCAAAGGCACAGCCAGCAGCAACCAGGGTTGATGGCTGCCGAACACGCACGCCAGCCATCCGATCTGGAACAGCACGGCGTTGGCGACCAGCCTAGGCATCGAAGTGGCCCAGCAGCGCTTCCGGGCGTGCACCGGGCTTGGCCAGAAGCAACTGCGCGGTCCCGATGCTGCGCTCGATGAAGCCGCCTTCGCAGTAGCAGAAATAGAACTCCCAGAGCCGGTAGAAGTAGTCGTCGTAACCCATTTGCGCCAAGCGCCCGCGCGCCTGGCTTAGGTTCTCGTGCCATAGGCGCAGGGTCCGCGCGTAGTGGCTGCCGAAGTCCTCCAGGTGCACCAGGTTGAGGTCACTGTGGTCGGTTGCGGCCTCCAGCATCCTGTGCACCGAAGGCAGCGCGCCGCCAGGAAAGATGTAGCGCTGGATGAAGTCCACGCTGCGCCTGGCCTGTTCAAAGCGCTGGTCGCGAATGGTGATGGCCTGCAGCAGCATCAGCCCGTCGTCCTTGAGCAGCCGTGCGCACTGTTGGAAGTAGGTCGGCAGGTAGCGATGACCGACCGCCTCGATCATCTCGATGGACACCAGCTTGTCGAAGCGGCCTTGCAGCTCGCGGTAATCCTGTAGCAGCAGGGTGATACGAGACTGCAGCCCCAGCTCGTCGATGCGCTGCCGGCAGTAGCGGAACTGCTCGCGGGAGAGGGTGGTGGTGGTGACCCGGCAACCATGGTGCAGGGCCGCGTGGATGGCCATGCTGCCCCAGCCGCTGCCAATCTCCAGCAGGTGGTCGGAAGGCTTGAGTTCCAGCTTGCGGCAGATGCGTTCCAGCTTGTTCACCTGGGCCTCTTCCAGGCTGTCCTCGGGCCTCCTGAACTGCGCGGCGGAGTACATCAGAGTCGGGTCGAGGAACTGCTCGAACAGTTCGTTGCCCAGGTCGTAGTGGGCGGCGATGTTTCGCTGCGAGCCGCGGCGAGTATTGCGGTTGAGCCAGTGCACGGCGTGCAGCAGGGGGCAGCCGAGGCGGGCCATGCCGCGTTCCATGCCATCGAGCACCTCCAGGTTGGCGACGAACACGCGGATGACCGCGGTCAGGTCCGGACTGTTCCAGTAACCGTGGACATAGGCTTCGCCCGAGCCGATCGAGCCATTGCCTGCCACCAGTCCCCAGACGGCCGGGTCCAGCACCTGGATTTCCGCCGTTAGGGTGGTCTCGCACTCGCCGAAGACCCGTCGTTCCGCTCCTTCAATCAGCGTGAGTTGACCGTGGCGCAGCCGGCCCAGTTGGCGGAGTACGGCGCGGCGTAGCAGACCTGCCGCCACGCCATTGCCGCGCATCGCTCCGAGCTTGGCGGTGAGGCTAGGGCTTTTCATCGTCGTGCTCCTTTGTGGCGGGAGTCGCCAGGCTGAAGGCGTCCCGGGCGTGTCGGTGGGGATACAGCGGTATTCGCTTGAGCAGCAGGCGCAGCGCCTGCCAATAGATGGCCGCCAGCGTTCGGGCGGTCGTCCAGGGAAAGGTCCGCAGGTAACGGTGCAGGCTGGCGCGGTCTAGGGCCTGGCGGTTGAGCTGCAGGGTGGCGTCGAACAGTTTCAGGCCGCCCCGCCAGTCCTCCATATGAACCCCCACGCGCTCGCCCACGGGGCTGAACGCCATGTGGTACTCCAGATCGGGGGGCAGGAACGGCGATACGTGGAAGGCCTTGTTCACCCGCAGGTGCTGGTGCCCTTCTCCCTTGGCCGACAGCACATAGTGGTGACGTTCCCGCCAAGGGGTGTTGGTGACTTCGCAGAGGATCGCCACCAGCCGTTCCTGATCGTCGAAGCAGTAGAAGAAGCTCGCCGGGTTGAACGCCAGGCCCCAGCTACGGGGTTGTGCGAGCAAGCGGATCGGCCCTTGTGGGCGCTCGCCGAGGGCTTCTTCCACGCGCTGGCGCACGGCTTCGGCGAGTCGGGTTCCTCGACGGGTGTATTCGGGGAGAAAGTCGGTTTCGCGGAAACCGAAGGGGGCCAGCGATCCGCGCCCTGCGAAGGGCGAAAGGGCGAACACTTGTGCCTGCTCCTCCAGGTCGAGGTAGAGCAGGCCGATGGGATAGCGAAAATCATGGGCGCAGGGCGAGAAGCGCCGGTGCCTGACCCAGCCGCTGTAGAGCGCACTGTTCACAGGCTTTCTCCGAATGCCATGCCAACGCGCAAGGCGCTGACCACGCCATCCTCGTGGAAGCCATTGCCCCAATAGGCGCCGCAGTAGTAGCTGTGCTGCATGCCGGCCAGCTCCGCCCAGCGCGCCTGGGCCTTGAGGCCGGCGAGGCTGTACTGCGGGTGGGCGTAGTTGAAGCGGGCGAGGATCTTCGCCGGGTCGATGGCGTCGGTCTGGTTGAGGCTGACGCAGCAGGTCTGCCGGGCGTCGAGGCCCTGCAGGATGTTCATGTTGTAGGTCACCGCTGCTGGCTGGTGCGGCGGGCCGCCCAGGCGATAGTTCCAGCTTGCCCAGGCCAGGCGGCGACGTGGCAGCAGGTGGGTATCGGTGTGCAGCACTACCTCGTTGGCGGCGTAGGGCAGGGCGCCGAGAATCTGCTGTTCCGCTTCGCTGGCGTCGGCCAGCAGGGCCAGGGCCTGGTCGCTGTGGCAGGCGAACACCACCTTGTCGAAGCGTTCGCGGCCGGCGGCGCTGTGCAACCACACGCCGTGCTGGTCGCGCTCGACTCGCTGCACCGGGCACTTCAGGCGAATGCGCTCAGCGAAGGCAGCGGTCAATGGAGCCACATAGCTGCGCGAACCACCCTCGATCACATACCACTGCGGCCGTCGGCTGACCGAGAGCAGTCCGTGGTTCTTGAAGAAGCGCAGGAAGAAGTCCAGGGGGACGCCCAGCATGTCGGCCAGGGACATGGACCAGATGGCCGCCCCCATGGGCACGATGTAGTGCTCGATGAAGCGTTGGCCGTAGCGGCGGCTGCGAAGGTAGTCGCCGAGGCTGGCGTCAGACGGGATTCGGTGCTCCTGCAGGTCCGCGAGGGCTTCGTGATTGAAACGCAGGATGTCTCGCAGCATGCCCCAGAAAGCCGGCGAGACAAGGTTGCGACGCTGGGCGAAGAGGCTGGCGAGGCTGTGCCCGTTGTATTCCAGGTCACTGTCCGGATCGCAGACCGAAAAACTCATCTCGGTGGGTTTGAAGGGCACGCCCAACTGATCGAGCAGACGGATGAAGTTCGGGTAGGTCCAGTCGTTGAAGACAATGAAGCCGGTGTCCACGGCATGCCGCTGGCCATCGACTTCCACGTCCAGCGTGTGGGTGTGGCCACCGATCCAGTCGTTGGCTTCGAACAGGGTGATGCGGTGGCGACGATTGAGCAGCCAGGCGCAGGTGAGGCCGGAGATGCCGCTGCCGATGATGGCGATGTTCATGGCGCGCCATCCTTGTCGCGGTTGCGAGCCAGGCGCTTGCCGAGCGCCAGGCGCAGGTGTCCTGGCAGGTGCGCCAGCAGTAGCAGGCCGGCGATGAAGGGGCCGGGAAAGGCGATGTCCAGCGGCCGTGCCGGCAGGCGCCGGGCGATGTGCCGCGCAGCGCGTTCGGCTGGCCAGCGCAGTGGCATGGGGAAGTCGTTGCGGCGAGTCAGCGGCGTGTCGATGAAGCCGGGGCTGATCAGGGTGACATCGATACCCTCCCGGGCCAGGTCGATGCGCAGGGCTTCCAGCAGGTAGCGCAGGCCGGCCTTGGAGGCGCCGTAGGCTTCGGCGCGGGGCAGGGCGAGGTAGGTCACCGAACTGCCCACGCCCACGAGGTGCGGTCGCTCGCCCTTGCGCAACAGCGGCAGTGCCGCCTCGATGCACTGGCTGGTGCTCAGCAGGTTGGTGCGTACCACGCGCTCGACCAGGGCGGCGTCGTAGTGGCGGGCGTCCAGGTATTCACAGGTGCCGGCATTGAGGATGGCGGTGTCCAGGGCGCCCCAGTGATGGGCGATGCGCTCGCCGATATCACGCACCTGCCAGGGTTCGGTCAGGTCGCCGGGGGCCACCAGCACCTGATCGGGCCAGCGGGCTGCGATCTGTTGCAACGCCCCTGCATTACGGGCGCTGAGGGCCAGTCGATGGCCGGCGCTGAGCAGCTCCAACGCCAGGGCGCGACCCAGGCCACTGCTGGCCCCGGTGAGCCAGATGCGCCGGCTACCGCTCATGCCAGCCTCCGCTTCAACCAGCGGATGGCGCCGCCCAGCAGCGGTACATGTTCGTAGAGCAGGGCGCCGGCGTCGAAGTAGTCGCGATGCCAATGGACCTTGTCTCGCCAGCGCAGGTGCGAGCACCCTTCCAGACAGATCGCGCGTCCTCGGCTAAGGCGTGGGTGGCGGAAGGCCATGCGCCAGCGCAGGTAGCCTTCGCCTTCGCCGACCTGATCTCGGCCCAGGAAGTCGAACTGCAACTCGTGAAGGTCGGCGTACATCGCCTCGAAATAGCGCTGCAGGGCCGGCAGGCCTTCAACCTGGTGCAGCGGGTCGGTAAAGCGCACGTCGTCGCTGTAGAGCTCGCGGAGAAGCGCCAGGTTGTGGCGGTCCAGGCGTGCGAACCGGGTGGCGAACGCCCCGAGGTAGTCATTCATACGGCGCGTTCCTCGAGGTCTTTGAATGCCATCAGTGCGCGTTCGCGGCTTGCGCCGAGGTCCACCAGGGGGGCCGGGTAGCCCGCGACGCCGAAGAGTCCGCCGAGGCTGGCGGGGTTGTGGATATCTCGCTTGTCCAGGTGCGCCAGCTCAGGCAGCCAGTGGCGCAGGAAGTGGCCGTCGGGGTCGAAGCGCTGGGACTGGCTGATGGGGTTGAAGATGCGGAAGTAGGGCGCGGCGTCAGTGCCGGTGGAGGCGCTCCACTGCCAACCGCCGTTGTTGGCTGCGAGGTCGCCGTCGATCAGGTGGCGCATGAACCAGCGCTCTCCCTCTCGCCAGTCGATCAACAGGTTCTTGGTCAGGAACATGGCCACCACCATGCGCAGGCGGTTGTGCATCCAGCCGGTGTCCAGCAGTTGGCGCATGGCGGCGTCGATGATAGGGATACCGGTGCGGCCCTGCTGCCAGGCCGCCAGCTCTTCGGGCGCCCGGCGCCAGCCCAGGGACTCGGTCTCACGCCGGAAGGCACGGTGACGGGACACGCGCGGGAAGCCCACGAGGATGTGTTTGTAGAACTCACGCCAGAGCAGCTCGTTGATCCAGGTGACGGCGCCCGGGTTGCCGCTGTCGAACTCGCCTTGGTTGTTGCGCAGCGCCGCGTGCAGGCACTGGCGTGGAGAGATCACACCGGCGGCGAGGTAGGGCGAGAGCTGGCTGGTACCGGAATGGGCGGGAAAGTCGCGGCGTTGCTCGTAGCACCAGAGCTCCTCCTGGGCAAAGGCTTCCAGGCGCTCGCGCGCTGCGTCCTCGCCAGCGGGCCAGAGGTGGCGCAGGCGCTCTGTGGGCGTGGCGAAGCCTTCGAGCTGGCTGGGCGGGACATCGCTGGCGATACCGAGTCCGGTCTGCGGTCGTGGCGGCGGCAAGCAGCCCGGCAGCGCGGTGTGCAGGCGTTGGTAGCAGACCTTGCGGAACTGGCTGTAGACCTGGAAGTAGGTGCCGGACTGTGTCAGCACGCTGCCGGGCCGGAAGAACAGCTGGTCGAGGTGGCTGCGCAGGACAATGCCATCCTCCGCCAGGCGCGCGCTCACCTGGCGGTCGCGCTCGGTCTCGTTGACGCCGTATTCCTCGTTCACCTGGACCGTGCCGATGTCGAATTCGTGGCAGAGGTCACGCACCACGCGCGGGGCATCGGCCCAGGTGTCCGCCTGTCGAATCAGCAACGGCACGTTGAGTTCGCGCAAGGCCCGGCCAAGTTCGGCCAGGTTGCGTAACCAGAAATCCACCTTGGCCGGTGCATCGTCGTGGGCCTGCCATTGACCGGGGCTGATGATGAACAGGGCGAGGGTGGGGCCGCTGGTGAGGGCGGCGTGCAGGGCGCTGTTGTCTCGCACGCGCAGGTCGGTGCGGAACCAGATGAGTTGGCGCATGGCGCGATCCTTTAACGGTGTTGCAGCAGGCCCAGGTCGGACAGGGTCTGCAGGGCATCCAGCGGGCCTTCGGCCAGGTGGGTGCCGGGTTCGAGTTCAGCCTGGTGGATGGCCACCGCAGGACCGGCCAGCAGGCAGGGGCAGGGGTGGCCATTTAGCAGGCGCGGTAACTGGGCAGCGTTGAAGGGCTGGCTGGAGTAGAGCAGCAGCGCGCGAGGCTGGATGTGCGCCACGGCGAGGGTCAGTTCGGCGGCCGGCACCGGCCAGTCGAAGACTTCCACCGGGCAGTCGGTGCTGCTGGCCAGCCAGGCGGTGAGCCAGAGGCTGGGTTCCATGGGCCGCTCGGATGTGTTGATCAGGAGGATCGGCGCACCGCTGCACTGGCGATTGTTGTGATAAAGGCGCGCGCCCAGCTTGGTGCGCAGCCAGGAGAGGAAGAACACGCGCTCGACCTGGCCACCGAACTGGCCGCGCCAACGCTGTTCGAGCTCGTCCAGCAGGGGGCTTAGCAGTTGACGGTACAGGGTCCGGGGCGGGTAGAGCGCCATGGCTGCATTGAAACGCTCGTCCAGTTGACGCTCGGCCAGGTTGCCGATGGCTTCCAGCAGGTGCTGGCGCTGTTCCGCCCAGGGCGATGCGGGTTCGCTATCGGCGGCGCTCGTTTGCTGGGTCTTGAGAAGCCCCTTTACCTGCCCCACCGCCACACCGCGGTCGAGCCAGGTGAGTATCAGGCGGATGCGTGCCACTTCATCTTCGGTGTAGAGGCGGTGTCCCTTGCGGGTGCGCAGCGGCACGATCAGCCCATAGCGACGCTCCCAGGCGCGCAGGGTGACCGGGTTGATGCCGGTCTGGCGCGCCACTTCGCGGATGGGTAGCAGGCCGCTGGCCAGGGCGGCCTGGTAGTCGATTTCCTGCGGGGTACCCGGTGTCTTGTCCATGGCTAGAGAGCGTTGCGCAGGCTGAGTTCTTCCGGATGCGGCTGCAGGTAGGCCTGCTGGGCGATGTAGCGATCCGGGTGGCCGTTGAAGTGGTGCTTGAGCAGGGTCATGGGCACGACCAGCGGGACGATGCCGCTGCGGTATTGCTCGATCAGGCGCTGGAGTTCGGCTTTTTCTTCGCGACTGAGGTGGCGCTTGAGGTAGCCGCAAAGGTGCTGCAGCACATTGCTGTGGGTTCCGCGGGTGGCGCACTTCTTCAGCGCAATCATCAGCGCACTGAAATAACGCGGGCCGATCACGTCAACCGGGTGCTCGCCGATGCTGCCGAGCAGGCGTCCCAGCGCCTTGTATTGCACCGGGTCGTTGGCCATCAGTTGGTATTTGTAGCGGGAATGGAAGTCGATGACGGCCTTGTGGCTCAGCCCCGCGCGGCGCATGGCCTGCCACTGGGCATGCGCGTAGACGCGGGTGAGGAAGTTTTCCCGCAGCACCGGATCGTTGAGGCGGCCGTCTTCTTCTACCGGCAGATCGGGGTGCAGGGCGCAGAAAGCGTTGGCATAGATGCCACGTCCACCCCCATCGACGGGATGGCCGTTGGCCTGGTAGACCTTGACCCGCTCCAGTCCGCAGGACGGCGACTTCTGCATGAAGATGTAACCGCTGATATCGGCGAGTTGCGCGGCCATGATTTCACCGAACTCAGCCAGGGCCTCGGTGTGGTCGCGTTGGTGCCGGTTGCCCACCGCGCGAGGCGCAGCGGGGTCGCCGACCAGGCGAATGGCCTCACGGGGAATGCCGAGGCCGATGGCCACTTCCGGGCATAGCGGTACGAAGTCGAAGTGCTGCGCCAGGCTGCGGCTGCACAGGTACGACTCCTTGTGCCCACCGTTGTAACGCACAGGGTCACCGAGGAGGCAGGCGCTGATGCCCAGTCTGGGGCGCTGCGGCAGGTCGAATGGCGTGGACATGACTTATACAAAGCTCGCTGTTTGTATAGCTTTTTAAAAATATTAGGCATAAAGTTGTACAAGTCAAATGACTTGTACAGGTTTTTGGCGGGAGGGAATCAGCGCCAGCCGATCAGCCAGCGGCGGGAGTCGGTGAGGGTGTGCCAGGGGAGTTGCTGACTGCGATGGCTATGCACCGCTTCGAGTTCGACGTCGAGCAGGACGCCGGTTTCGTCGAGGATCAGCCGGGTCACGAGGAAGTGTTTTTCGTGATTGGACGGCCGCACGGCCGTCCATTTCGAGAGCAGCAGCTTGCGTGGGTTCAGCCGCGTTGCGCTCACAAGTGCTCGAGCAGGCGGCGGGCGGCCTCCTGGCCGCTGAGCCAGGCCCCTTCCACGCGACCGGACAGGCACCAGTCGCCACAGGCATAGAGGCCGAGATCGGCATCGGCCAGCGCGCCCCACTGGTGCGCCTGGCTCGGCCTCGCGTAGAGCCAGCGATGGGCCAGGCTGAAGTTGGGTGCCGGTACCGCGCAGCCGATCATTTCCGCGAAGGCGCCATGGAGGTGCTCGACCACGAACTCCTTGGGCATGTCCAGGTGCTGTTTGCTCCAGGCGCTGCTGGCGTGCAGGACCCAGGTATCCAGGCTGGCCTCGCGACCGGGTTTGGAGCGGTTGCGGGCGAGCCAGTCCAGCGGGCTGTCTTGCAGGAAGCAGCCTTCGACGCGGGTGTCCAGCGGGTCGCCGAAGCCCAGTGCCACGGCCCAGGTCGGCTCCATGGCGACGCTGGCGGCGGCGCCGGCAAGCTTCGGCGCGGCAGCGAGCAGGGCGGCGGCCTGGGGCGCGGGGGTGGCGACGATCACATGGCTGAACGGTCCGTGGCTGAGGCCTTCGGCATCCTGCAGGCCCCAGTGGCGCTCACCACGGAAGACTTCGGTGATTCGGCAGGCGAAGTTCACCGGCAGGGCGCCCAGGAGAGCTCGGGTGATGGCGCTCATGCGGGGCGTACCGACCCAGCGAATCTGTTCGTCGGGAGACGGCAGCAGGCGGCTTTCGCTGAAGTTGTAGAGGCTAGGCGACCACTCGGCGACCCAGCCCCGGTCGCGCCATTGCTGCACGATCTCGGCGAAGCGGCGGTCGCGGGTGGTGAAGTATTGCGCGCCAAGATCCACGGAGCCGGCGTCGCTGCGCTTGCTGGCCATGCGTCCGCCACTGCCGCGGCTCTTGTCGAAGAGTTCCACGTCCTGCCCAGCCGCATGCAGCGCCTGGGCGGCGGAGAGGCCGGCTATACCGGTACCGATGATGGCGATAGGTGCACTCATGGTCTACCTCGTTACCTATGGCTACAGGCTACGCTTTAGACAATACCTATACAAATTTCAAGCCTTGTACAGGCTGGTTGGTTCCAATCGCGGATGTCTGCAATTCTGACGGTGCATGTCCCGATCCGGGGCACGTCGGAACGTCATAAACCAGACTAGGGCGATATCCGCATTTAGCGCCATGCGAGGAGGATGCCATGCACATATTGCTGACCGGCGGTACTGGCCTGATCGGTCGGGCGCTTTGTCAGCGCTGGCTGGCCGATGGGCATCAGCTCACCGTGCTGAGCCGCCGTCCGCAAAGTGTCGCCAGCCTGTGCGGCCGTGCCGTGCGCGGTATCAGCCAGTTTTCCGACTATGGCGACGAACCGCTGGAGGCCATCGTCAACCTGGCTGGCGAACCCATTGCAGACCGGCCCTGGAGCCACAAACGCAAGGCACAGCTTTGGGGCAGTCGTATCACCCTCACCGAGCAGATGCTGGAGTGGCTGGAAAAGCGCGACCGGATGCCGAAGGTGCTGCTCAATGGCTCGGCGGTGGGCTGGTACGGCGATGGCGGCGAACGGGAGCTGACCGAGGAGTCGCCGCCCATCACCGATGACTTCGCCAGCCAGCTCTGCGTGGCCTGGGAGGAAACTGCGCAACGGGCCGAGGCGCTAGGCATCCGTGTGGTGCTGGTACGCACCGGTTTGGTGCTGGCGCGCGACGGCGGCTTTCTCAAGCGCCTGGTCCCGCCCTTCAAGCTGGGGTTGGGTGGGCCGCTCGGCAATGGCAGGCAATGGATGCCCTGGGTGCACCTGGACGACCAAATCGCCCTGATGGATTTTCTCTTGCGGCAGACCGATGCGCGCGGTCCTTATAATGCGTGCTCGCCGCAGCCGGTGCGTAACCGCGACTTCGCCCGCAGCCTCGGGCGCGCGCTGGGGCGACCGGCCATCATGCCGGCGCCGGCTTTCGTCCTGCGCCTGATGCTGGGCGAGCTGGCCGGCCTGCTGCTGGGAGGCCAGCGCGCAGCGCCGTCACGCCTGAGGGCGGCGGGATTCACTTTTGCATTCACCGATCTGGATATGGCGCTCGGCGACCTGCTGAAGCCTAAGGATGTTTGATGACTGATCACGCGCTGCTGCTGGTCAACCTGGGGTCCCCGGCTTCCACCAAGGTGGCGGATGTGCGGAGCTACCTCGACCAGTTCCTCATGGACCCTTTCGTGGTCGACCTGCCCTGGCCGCTGCGGCGCCTGCTGGTATCGCTGATCCTGATCAAGCGTCCGGAGCAGTCCGCCCATGCCTATTCGTCCATCTGGTGGCCGGGCGGCTCGCCGCTGATTGTCCTCAGCCGCCAACTGCAGGAGGCCATCGGCCCGCATTGGCCGCACGGTCCGGTGGAGCTGGCGATGCGCTATGGCGAACCCTCGATCGAGCGCTCCCTGCGCAAACTGGCCGGGCAGGGCGTCAAACGCGCGACCCTGGCGCCGCTTTACCCACAGTTCGCCGACAGCACCACCACCACTGCGATCGAAGAAGCCCGCCGGGTGATTCGTGAGCAGGGCCTGAAGCTCGAGGTTTCGGTACTGCCGCCGTTCTTCGCCGAACCCGATTATCTGGATGCCCTGGTGGCCAGCGCCCAACCCTATCTGGAGCAGGATTTCGATCACCTGCTGCTGAGCTTCCACGGCCTGCCCGAACGTCATATCCGCAAGCTGGTGAAGGGCATCGACCCGAACCACGACCTGCGTGCCAAGGACAGCCGTGGCGTGAGCGACGAGGTCCTGGCGGTCTGCTATCGCAGCCAGTGCCAGCGCACCGCCGAAGCCTTCGCCGAGCGCGCCGGCTTGAATCCCGGGCAATGGTCGGTGTCGTTCCAGTCCCGTCTGGGCCGGGACAAATGGATCGAGCCCTACACCGAAACCCGCCTCGACGAGCTCGGTAGGCAAGGCGTGAAGAAACTGCTGGTGATGTGCCCGGCCTTCGTCGCTGACTGCATCGAAACGCTGGAGGAAATCGGCCAGCGTGGCAATGAGCAGTTCCAGGAAGCGGGTGGCCAGGAGCTCGTGCTGGTGCCCTGCATGAACAGCCATCCGCAGTGGGTTTCGGCCTTGGCGAAGTTGTGCGAGACGACGGTCCGTCCTCTCTGATTCCATCCGCCCACCACACACAGGAGCGCGCTCTGCTCGCTCCTGTGATTTCACTATCAATCGGAGGCCATGGTGCGCATTCACCTCACCTATATGGTGCGCGCTCCGGTATTCAGGCCGCCCATGGCCACCTAAGCTGGGCTCACCTTCAACCGTCGTGCGCCGCACCGGCGGCGCCGAGGAGAGCCCAGTGCAAAACAAGAACAACGGCTACCCCTCGAGTCTGTGTGCCTGGACCACTGTCACCATTTTGATGGTGGCTTACGTGCTGTCCTTCATCGACAGGCAGATTCTCAACTTGCTGGTGGAGCCCATTCGCCGCGACCTGGCCATCAGCGACACGCAGATGAGCCTCCTGATGGGGCTGTCGTTCGCGCTCTTCTACACCGTATGTGGTATTCCGCTCGGGCGGCTGGCTGACAGCCGCAGCCGGCGTGGGCTGATCGCCATTGGCGTGTTGTTCTGGAGTGCCGCGACCGCCGCGTGCGGCCTGGCCAAGCTGTACTGGCAGTTCCTGCTTTGCCGCATCGGCGTTGGAGTGGGGGAGGCGGCCCTGTCCCCGGCGGCCTATTCACTGATCGCCGATAGCTTCCCCAAGGAGCGACGCGCCACGGCCATCAGCGTCTACTCCATGGGCGTTTACCTCGGCTCCGGGTTGGCGTTCCTGCTGGGCGGGCTGGTGATCAAGTTCGCTTCGGCCCAGGGCGATGTCCACTTGCCCCTGCTGGGCGAAGTGCGGCCCTGGCAGTTGATCTTCCTGGCCCTGGGCGCTGCCGGTGTGCTCTTCACTCTGTTGATGCTGGCGGTGCGTGAACCGCAGCGACGGGGTATCGGCGCCGGGGTAGTGGTGCCGCTGTCGGAGGTGGGGCGCTATCTGCGCAGCAACCGGCGCACCGTGGTTTGCCACAACTTCGGCTTTGCCGGCCTGGCGTTCGCGGGTTATGGCAGTGCCGCCTGGATTCCAACGTTCTACATCCGTACCCACGGCTGGGACGCCGGTCAGGTGGGCGTGATCTACGGCAGCCTGGTGGCCATGTTCGGTTGCCTGGGCATCGTCTTCGGCGGCCGCCTCGCGGACTGGATGGCCAAGCACGGGCGTACGGACGCGAACATGCGCGTCGGCCTGTTCGCGGCTGTCGGGGCGTTGCCGCTGGTGGTGCTGTTCCCGCTGCTGGACGATGCCTTCTGGGTAACGGTGCTGATGGCGCCCACGGTGTTCTGCTTGAGCATGCCCTTCGGCGTGGCGCCGGCTGCAATCCAGGAAATCATGCCCAACTCCATGCGCGGCCAGGCCTCGGCGATCTACCTCTTTGTCATCACCCTGATCGGCCTGGGGTTCGGTCCTACCGCAGTGGCGTTGGTCACCGACTACGTGTTCGACAACGACCAGGCCCTGCGCTACTCGTTGCTGATCGTCACCACCATTGCGGTGGCAAGCTCGGTGGTGCTTCTGTGGGCGGGGCTCAAACCCTATCGCGAGAGCTTGCAGCGGCTGCAGAAATGGGGCGTGGAGTCAGAGGACGACAGCATGCTCCGCGAGGCGCAGCTGTCTTCGTAGGATGGTGAGGGAACGAAACCCATCAAGTCGGAGCGATGGGTTTCGCAAGCTCTACCCATCCTACGGCTAGCTCTGAGCTGCCAAGCGCCATGACCAAGCCCCGCGGATTACGGGGCTTGGTCATTGAGCGGTTTCAGATATGTGGCGCGTCGTCCGGGCTCTGATGTTTCCAAGTCTGGTGACCCGGCAGGATCAGGTTCAGCGCGATGGCGACGATGGCGCAAAGGGCGATGCCCTTCAGGCCGAAGTCGTCTTGGCCGGTACCGGTGCCCACCAGCATGCCGCCGATGCCGAATACCAGGGTCACGGAGACGATCACCAGGTTGCGTGCTTCGGCCAGGTCCACCTGGTGGCGGATCATGGTGTTCAGGCCGACCGCCGCGATGGAACCGAACAGCAGGCAGAGAATGCCGCCCATCACCGGCACCGGGATGCTCTGCAGGATGGCGCCGAACTTGCCGATGAAGGCCAGGCCGATGGCGAACGCCGCCGCCCAGGTCATGATCTTCGGGTTGTAGTTCCTGGTCAGCATCACGGCGCCGGTCACTTCCGCGTAGGTGGTGTTCGGCGGTCCGCCGAACAGGCCTGCGGCCGAGGTGGCCAGGCCATCGCCGAGCAAGGTGCGGTGCAGGCCAGGGGTTTTCAGGTAGTTCCTGCCGGTTACGCTGCCGACCGCAATCACGCCGCCGATGTGCTCGATGGCCGGGGCTAAGGCCACCGGAACGATGAACAGGATGGCCTGCAGGTTGAATTCGGGGGCGACGAAGTTCGGCAGCGCCAGCCAGGGGGCGGCGGCGATCTTCGCGGTGTCCACCACGCCGAACCAGAAGGACAGGGCGAAACCGACGAACACGCCGGAGATGATGGGCACCAGGCGGAAGATGCCCTTGCCGAACACGGCGACGATCAGGGTGGTCAGCAGCGCCGGCATGGAAATCCACATGGCGGTGGCGTAGGGGATCAGCTCGGCGCCGTCACCCCCCTTGCCCATGGCCATGTTGGCGGCAATGGGGGCCATGGCCAGGCCGATGGAGATCACCACCGGGCCGATCACCACCGGCGGCAGCAGGCGGTCGATGAAGCCCGTGCCTTTGATTTTCACGGCGAGGCCAAGGAAGGTGTAGACGAAACCCGCCGCCACCACGCCGCCCATGGTCGCGGCCAGGCCGAACTGGCCCTTGGCGAGGATGATGGGGGTGATGAAGGCGAAGCTGGAGGCCAGGAAAACCGGCACCTGGCGGCCCGTGACTAGTTGGAACAGCAGCGTGCCCAGGCCTGCGGTGAAGAGCGCTACGTTCGGGTCCAGTCCGGTGATCAGCGGCATCAGCACCAGGGCACCGAAGGCCACGAAGAGCATCTGCGCGCCGGAAATCACCTGGCGCCAGAGCGGGTCCTTGAATTCGTCGCTCATCAATCAGTTTTCCTTCTGCTTGGTGCCGAAGATCTTGTCGCCGGCGTCCCCGAGGCCCGGAATGATGTAGCCGTGCTCGTTGAGCCTCTGGTCGATGGAGGCGGTGTAGATCATCACGTCCGGGTGGGCATCGTTGACCACCTTGATGCCTTCTGGCGCGGCCACCAGCACCATGGCGCGGATTTCCTTGCAGCCGGCACGCTTGAGCAGGTCGATGGTGGCGACCATGGAACCGCCGGTGGCGAGCATCGGGTCGATGATCAACGCCAGGCGCTCGTCGATCTCCGGTGCCAGTTTCTCCAGGTAGGTGTGGGCTTCCAGGGTTTCTTCATTGCGGGCAACGCCCACGGCACTGACCTTGGCACCCGGGATCAGGCTGAGCACACCGTCGAGCATGCCGATGCCTGCACGCAGGATGGGCACTACAGTGATCTTCTTGCCGGCGATCTTCTCGACCTGCACGGTACCGGCCCAGCCCTGGATGTCGTAGTTTTCCAGGGGCAGGTCATTGGTCGCTTCGTAAGTCAGCAGGGCGCCGACTTCCTGTGCCAGTTCGCGGAAGTTCTTGGTGCTGATATCGGCGCGGCGCATCAGGCCGAGCTTGTGGCGGATCAGCGGGTGGCGGATCTCACGGATGGGCATGGGAGGGTTCTCCGGCGGGCTGGCAAAAAATTGCGTTAGCTTAATCCATTGATCACAAGCCGTGCTGCACTGACTGGTGGGTCAGAGCCCCTGATGTCGCGGTCAAGCAAGGAACTGTCCACACGCGGCAGCGGCCTGCTGCAGTATGGTCGACACTCGTCCGTCGGGGCTTGCTCCCGGGCAGTCGGATGAGTACCTTTGCCGACTTTTATCTTGACGCCCTGTTCAAGTTTTCCGCGGGAACTGCGCATGTTCCCCGTCGAACCCAGAGGAAATGCCATGTCCGCCGATCTCGCACACATCCGCCAGGTAATGGCCGAAGCCGATTGCCTGTACACCGAATCCCAGGTCGAGGCGGCCATCGCCAAGGTCGGCGAAGTGATCAACGGTGAGCTGGCCGAGCGCAATCCGGTGGTGTTCTGCGTGATGAACGGCGGCCTGATCTTTGCCGGCAAGCTGCTGCCCAAGCTGAACTTCCCGCTGGAGCTGTCTTACCTGCATGCCACCCGCTACCGCAACGAAACCAGCGGCGGCGAACTGTTCTGGAAGGCCAAGCCGGAAATCTCCTTCATCGACCGTGACGTGCTGATCATCGATGACATCCTCGACGAGGGGCACACCCTGGCGGCGATCATCGACTTCTGCAAACACGCTGGCGCGGCCCATGTCCACACCGCTGTGCTGATCGACAAAACCCACGACCGCAAGGCCCGCCCGGACCTGAAGGCCGACTACGTGGGCCTGGATTGCGAAGACCGCTACATCTTCGGTTACGGCATGGACTACAAGGGCTACTGGCGCAACGCCGCCGGCATCTACGCCGTAAAGGGGCTCTGAGCTATGAGCGCGCCGCGTTTCCTCGATCAGGCCCTGTTCGCTGAGCTGGCCGGGAAGGCTGCGGCAAGCCCGCGCAAACGGCAGCACCACAACTTCCACGCCATGGAAGAGCCCTGTCACCGCATGGCGGTGGGGCTGCAACCTGGCACCTATATCCCGCCGCACCGGCACCTCTCTGCCGACAAGGCAGAAAGCCTGCTGGTGCTCAAGGGGCGCCTGGGCGTGCTGATCTTCGATGAGGCCGGCCAGGTCACCGACAAGCGCGAACTGGTGGCCGGTGGCGACTGCCTTGGCGTCGACGTACCGCCGGGGGTGTTCCATGCGCTGGTGGTGCTGGAGCCAGACAGCCTGCTGTTCGAATGCAAGGCCGGCCCCTACCGGCCGGTCGGCGAAGGCGAGCAACCCGCCTGGGCGCCCCGCGAAGGCGAACCGGGCGCGGCCGACTATCTTGCCTGGATGTGCTCGTTCTTTTCCTGAGGCCTATCCCCCTCAAGCCACTGCAACGCCTTGGCCTGCGCCTGTTCCAGTGACTGCACATAGGCCAGTCGGCCTGTCTCGCGGTGCACGCCGGCGCGCCGCAGTTTCAGCCGCACTCGCGGCGAGGTGCCGACCAGCACCAGGCCGACGCCCTGGTGGCTATAGTCGTGCAGCAGGTTTTCCAGTGCCGCCAGCGCCGTCATGTCCAGCATGGGCACGGCGCTCATCTCCACGATCACCACGCTCACATCCGGGTTGAAGCGGCGCAGCACGCTCAGGGCCTTCTCCGCAGCGCCGAAGAACAGCGGCCCGCGAATGGCATACACCAGGACCTGCTCAGGCAATTCGCGCAGGGATTCGTGGAAATGGCGGGGCAGGGGGGCCGTATCGGTGAGATCACTCATGCGCTTGATGAACAGGCCGGCTGCCATGAGCAGGCCGACGCCGACCGCCAGCACCATGTCGAAGAGCACCGTCAGCACCAGGCATGTGAGCAGGACCAGCACATCGTTGCGGGGTGCGATCCGCAGGGTGTGCAGCACATGGCGCGCCTCACTCATGTTCCAGGCCACCATCAGCAGCAGCGCCGCCAGGGCCGCCATTGGCAGGTAGCTGAACAAAGGCGCGAGCAGCAGCATGGCCAGCAGAACGACGCCGGCATGGATGATCGCGGCGATGGGCGATTGGGCTCCGGCGCGTACGTTGGCGGCGCTGCGGGCGATGGCGGCCGTGGCGGTAATACCGCCGAACAGCGGTGCCACCAGGTTGCCCAGGCCTTGGCCAAGGAGCTCGGCGTTGGGGTCGTGGCGCGTGCCGGCCATGCCATCGGCTACCACGGCACAGAGCAGGGATTCGATGGCACCGAGCATGGCGATGGCAAAGGCCGGAGGCAGCAGTTGGCGGAATAGCTCGAACGACAGGCCCAGGGGTTGGCCATCCGGGCCAGGCAACTGCCAGGGCCAGGCGAAGTCCGGCAGGACGGGGGGAATGCCTGGGTGGGGGACGCCGTCCAGCACATAGCTGAAACGCTCGCCGAGGGTGGCGACGGGGATGCCCACGGCTTCCAGCAGCAGCCCTAGCAGCGCGCCCAGGGCCAGGGCCACCAGATGCCCGGGCACTTTCGGGACGAGGCGCGGCCAGATCACCAGCACCGAAAAACAGGCGATGGCCACCAGCGTGTCGCCCAGGTGTACGCCGGGGATCGCGTCAGCCAGCAGGCGCAACTGCTCGACGTAGTTTTGCGGCGGATGGGACAGCTGCAGCCCGAGCAGGTCCTTGATCTGCAGGGTGGCGATGACGATGCCGATACCCGCGGTGAAACCCAGGGTCACCGGGTAGGGAATGAACTGGATCAGTCGCCCCAGGCGTGCCAGGCCCATCGCGATGAGGATGAGCCCGGCCATCAGGGTACAGAGCAGCAGGCCGCCGAGGCCGAATTGCTGGGTGATGGGCAGCAGGATCACCACGAAGGCTGCGGTGGGGCCGGAAATGTTGAAGCGCGAACCGCCGGTGAGCGCGATCAGGGGCGCGGCCAGAAGCACCGTGTAGAGACCGTGCTGCGGCGCTACGCCGACGGCGATGGCCAGCGCCATGGCCAGCGGGATGGCGATGATGCCGACCGTGACCCCGGCCGCCAGGTCGCCGCGCAGGGCCGCCAGGGAGTAGCCCTCGCGCAGGGTCTGGCGCAGGGCGGCGAACAATGGGGGCAGGTATCCGGACATGGCGGCTCCTTGGCTGAAACCTGCCCAGTATAGGGGCTGGCCATGGCGCCGGGTTTTGACTTGAGTCCTATGCCAAGGCCGCCAGGGCCCGTGCTAGAGTGCTGCGCTCCCCTGTTGCCGGAGCTTTCGATGTCCTCGTCCCTGCGCCTCGGCGCTGCTCTCCTGTTGATCTTGAGCCTCTCTGCAGGCGCCGCTGAAACTGCTCCCATGCACGCCCAGTTCCTGCCGCCGGACGATCTTTCCCTGCGCCAGGAGCAGCCGGACCAGCAGCAACTGATCCAGGTCACCGAGTACGCCGTGATGCTGGGTAGCCAGCGGCATTCCAACCAGCAGCCGATCCCGATCTCCTCGCCCACCGTGGTACGCCTCAAGGGCAAGCCGTTGAGCAAGGGCGCCGACGTGCGGCAGGTGGTGATCCAGTTCGATATCGAGGGCAAGAGCCTGAAGAAGCCGAGCTACGACCCGCAAAGCCGCATTCTCAGCCTGAACTACCCGATGGCACAGTACCCAGCGGTGCTCGATCTGTTGCGCAACGGGCCGGTCTATTGCCAGTTCCTCAGCTACCCCAATGGCCATGTCTGGGCCGACCTGCACAGCGGCGCGGTACGCCTGCGTTGAGCCCGACGGTCGGGCGGGGGTAAACTGCCTGCCCCCGTGATACCCGGCCCGAGAGATGTGAGCGATGCGTAAAGACAAGAAGCAGGTGATTGGCGAAGAAATCTCCGAAGACTCGATCAAGCTGTTCCTCGACGTCGAGCCGGCCGATTCCACCCCGCCTTCGCTGCACAAGCTGATCAAGGCTTACCGCGGTTTGCGCATCGACGACTTCGAGCGCTTCGTCGGCTTCTTCGTCGAGGCGGGCTACGACCTCAATGCCAAGGACGAGAAAGGCAACGACTTCATCGCCCTGATCCAGGACCAGCGCCAGGCCGAGCCTTACATCGAAGTGATCAAGGCCGCCCGCGGCTGATCCCTTGCGCTGACGAGAGAGCCTGCCATCGAGCGGGCTTTTTTGTGGGCGGTAGGAGCGTTTCCTGCGGGCAACAAAAAACCGCCCCGAAGGGCGGTTTCTCTCAATGCCCCAGCGAGGCTCAGGCGATGCTCTGGGTCGCGGTGTCGACGCTGGTCAGGCCCAGGCGCTCGTCGGAGCGGGCGCTGACTTCGCGGTACAGGGCCGCGTCGCTTTCCAGGACCTTTTCGCGGGCCGGGAAGATTTCCTTCAGCTTGGTCGTCCACTGCTCGGAACGAGCCTGCTCGGCGAAGCAGCGCTCGATCAGGTTGAGCATGATGGAAACGGTCACCGAAGCGCCCGGCGAGGCGCCCAGCAGGGCCGCGATGCTGCCGTCGGCGGCCGAAACCAGCTCGGTACCGAACTGCAGTACGCCGCCTTTGCCCGCGTCCTTCTTGATGATCTGCACACGCTGGCCAGCGACTTCCAGGCGCCAGTCGGCCGGGTTCAGGTCCGGGTAGAACTTGCGTAGGGCATCCAGGCGCTGGTCCTGGGACTGCATCACTTCCTTGACCAGGTAGCGGGTCAGGTCGAAGTTATCGCGCGCCACGGCCAGCATCGGGCCGAGGTTGCTCGGACGAACCGAGAGTGGCAGGTCCAGGAAGGAGCCGTGCTTGAGGAACTTAGTGGTGAAGCCGGCGTAGGGTCCGAACAGCAGGGACTTCTTGCCGTCGACCACGCGGGTGTCCAGGTGCGGCACGGACATCGGTGGAGCGCCCACTTCAGCCTGGCTGTAAACCTTGGCCTGGTGATGCTTGACCACTTCAGGGTTGTCGCAGCGCAGCCACTGGCCGCTCACCGGGAAGCCGCCGAAGCCTTTGCCCTCGGGGATGCCGGAGAGTTGCAGCAGCGGCAGCGCACCGCCACCGGCGCCGAGGAACACGAAGCGTGCGGACACTTCGCGATTCGCGCCGGTCTGGGTGTTCTTGATGCTGACTTTCCAGCCCGTGTCGGTGCGGTTGAGGTCGGTGACCTTCTGGAAGTAGCTGACGCGGGTGCCCTGCAGGCTGGAGAGGTACTGCAGCAGCTGATTGGTGACGGCGCCGAAGTTGACGTCGGTACCGTTCATGGCGCGGGTCGCGGCGACTTTTTCGGATGCGTCGCGGCCTTTCATCATCAGCGGCGCCCATTTGGCCATGGTGGCGCGGTCTTCGGTGTACTCCATCTCGCTGAAGGCGTGATGCTGGCGGAGCAGCTCATGGCGCTTCTTGAGGAAGGCGGTGTCTTTGTCGCCGCGCACGAAGGAGAGGTGCGGGACGGCGTTGATGAAGGTCTTGGGCGAGCCGAACGCGCTCTTGCCGCTCATATAGGCCCAGAACTGTTTGGAAACCTCGAACTGGGCGTTGATGTTGACGGCCTTCTTGATGTCGATGGAGCCATCAGCCGCCTGGGGCGTGTAGTTCAGTTCGCAGAGGCCAGCGTGACCGGTGCCTGCGTTGTTCCAGGGGTTGGAGCTCTCGATGGCCCCCGACTCCCGGAGTTCTGCGATCTCCAGCTTGATGCCGGGATCGAGTTCTTTAAGCAGTACCGCCAGCGTAGCGCTCATGATGCCGGCCCCGACCAGCAACACGTCCACTGCTTCGTAATCGTTTTGCGCCATTTGCTCGCCACTCTCTCGTGAAGTAGTGAAAAACCGTCTTCTCACGCTCTTTTGGAGACGTGAACCTCAAAAGAATCGCCTGCTCACAGGCAGGCCGCTTCCGTCTGCGCGCGCGTGACTACGCATGCGTCCCTGCAACAAAGCGTTTGCAATTCGGGCGGAAGGATGCGGCAAGCCAACGCGTGGCAGCGCGAAAAGTGGACGGCTCTCTGTGGGGCTGTGCGGATGCCCAAGCTGGCGCGAGGTGCGGTGTTGCGAGGCCCGATCAGGAGACGACCTTATAATCGGGGGGCGATTATAACGATGAAATCGGGGGAATAGGGCGCTTGGTGTGACTTTTATTCATCCATCGGTCAGGCTGCCAACGCGCGTCGGCGTGCAGGTTGTCCGACGACCGGCGCGACCCGGGCGCTGGCGGGTAGCGGCTGGTCGAGCCAGGCGAGGCGGGTTTCGCGCACTTCCACCCAGTTGCCGCTGGCCGGGCGCTCGATTCCCTGATGCAGGCCACGGCAGATTCCTGCGGCGTCCAGCAACGCGAAGCTGCGGCGCTGTGGTTGGCGGGTGAACAGGGACCAGAGGAAAATCATCGGGGCTACTCCAGAAGGTGCAGCGCCGTTATCCCATGGTGGCGTGACAGGCGAATGACAGGAACCGCGCCGCTGCGCGAAGGTCTGACATTGCATGAGCGCTGGCGCTCTGTCAGTACGATTGCCGGCTGGTTATACTGCCGGCCGTTTTGCCTTCATTCCTGGAGAGATAAAGCATGCTGAAACGCTCGTTGCTTGGCCTGCTGGCCGCCCTCAGCCTGACCCTGGTCGGCTGTGCCCTCAGCCCGCAACAACTCAGCCCGCAACCCAAACTCACCGGCCCGCTGACCCCGTTCGGCCAAGGTCAGCCGGTGGTCGTGCGCGTCGCGGACGGTCGTCCTTCCCCTGTACTCGGAACCCGCGGTGGCATCTATGCCGACACCAGCGCCATCAGCGTGCAGAGCCAGGATATCCTGCCGCGCCTGCAAGCCGAGGCCGAGGCGGCTGTGCGCCTGTTGGGCTTCACTCCGTCGCCCAACGCCTACAACGCCCCGCAACTGACCCTGACCCTGGCCGACCTGAAGTACCAGTCGCCCAAGGAAACCTACGTCACCGAGGCCACCATCAGCGCCAGCTTCCGCGTCGACGTGCAGAACAGCACCCGTCGCTACAGCGGCAAGTACGGTGCCTCGCTGAACCAGCGTTTCGGCACCGCGCCGAACCAGCAGACCAATACCAAGCTGGTGAGCGACGTACTGAGCGATGCCCTGACCCGTGCCTTCAAGGACCCGACCATCGGCCAACTGCTGGCCCAGTAAGTCGACGTTGCGTGACTAAGCCCGGCCAATTGCCGGGTTTTTTCATGCCGGGCAGGACAGGTTCGTGGCGCCCAAAAAATGCATTCGTCGGAACGACCGACTGGTCAGGCGCTGGTTTCGGTAAACTCCGGACCTTCCAATAGACCGTCCGGATCAGGGCGGACTGATCCTTGTCTTGCAGGTTGGGTGCACGGCCGCACCGCCTGAAGCGGAGTTGAAGATGTCGCTGCAGGCGCTTTGGGCCATGTTTCTGGCCCACCCCGCCCAGGTCGTGAATGGCCTGGCCCTGTTCTTTGCTTGTGCTGGCGCCTGGGTGCTGCTGGCTACCCGACTGCGAGAGCAGCGTTCCATTGCCCGCCTGGCCGCCGAAAGCGAGCTGGAGGAAGTGGACGAAGCCACCGATATACAGGATGAGAGTGCCCGGCGCCTGAACCGCTTCTTCTACGCCTTCGGCTATTTCAGCCTGGCGGTGGCCCTGGGGGTGTCCTGGGCCAGCACCCAGCTCTGAGAACCTGCGCACAATCTGCTGCGCGTCGGAATAACTGCGTTGAAATTGGCTTCGGGCTGCTCATTTAAAACTCGTAGACTCCGCGCCCTCAGCCAGGACTCGTTACACTCGCCCTTTGGGCCAGCCTTCGGCTGTTACTTCGCTTCGCTGCGTTTCTCGCCTTGTTCTTCTCTAGCTCGCGAGATTGTGAACAGGTTCTGGCACCTACAGCGCAATGAAAAACGGCGACCCCAGGGTCGCCGTTTTGCATTCCGAATCCGCCTTACAGGGGAAGCCCCGCCTTGATCCGGTACTGATTGCGCACCGGGGTCGCGTACTGCTGGATCAGGTACGGGCGCTGCTCCTCCGGGCAAGCGTCCAGGCGCTTCTGCCACTCGGTCCGGGCACGGGCCAGTTCGTCGCCGCTGAACACCTCGGCTGCCGTTGGTACGCGCAGTTCGGGGTCACGTTCGCCCCACAGGGCGTAAGCCAGGTAGTGCACGGGGAACAAGCGGTAACCGCCGAGGATCTGCTTGTCGATTTCCTGTGCGAGTTGCTTGGCGTCTTCGCTGGCGCTGCCGATCTCGCTCCCGAAGTTGATATGCACTCGGCCTTTGTAGCCGGTGATGCCGAGGGCGATGCTGGCATCGTCCTCGCCTTGTGCCTTGGCGTAGCTGCCCGTGCTGGCGCGGATCTGCAGTTCGCGGGCCTTGGCCTGATCGCAGGGGTCGTACTCGTAGCTGATGGAGACCGGGATCAAGTGCAGGTCGCGGATCACTTCGGCGAACGGCTCGTCCTTGCGGCTCATGTGGAACATCTTGAGGATCGCCGAATCGGTGCGATCGTCGCCGTCCTTTGCGCGGCCTTCGGCCTGGGCGATCCAGATCGACTGGCCATCCGCGCGGATCGAGTGGTTGATGTAGGCCGACAGCAGCTGGAACGCCGCCAGCTTCTCGCGGCGACCGGCCAGGTTACGGCGCACGATGAAGCTCTTGTTCAGGCGCATCAGGTCACTGACGAAGGGCTTTTGCAGCAGGTTGTCGCCGATGGCGATGCGCGGAGTGGGCAGGCCGGCATGGTACACGGCGTAGTTGACGAAGGCCGGGTCCATCACGATATCGCGGTGGTTGGCCAGGAACAGGTAGGCGGTGCCGGGCTTCAGGCGCTCCACGCCCGAATAGGTCACGCCGTCGGTGGCCCGCTCGATGGTGTTATCCACATAGTGCTCGATGCGGTCCTGCAAAGCGGACACCGAGTCAATACTGGAAAACTCCCGGCGCAACCGATGAGCTATAACAGGCTTGAGGAGCCAGCCCAGCGGCCCCGCCAGTTTCGGGAAACGGTAGCGGGTGAGGGTGCCGAGGAAGGCGTCGTCGGCGAACAGGCGCGACAGCACCGCCGGGACCTCGGCATCGTCATAGGGTCGGATGGCTTCAAATTCGCCCATTGGTCACTCTTGTTCTGGAATCGGCTGGGTAAAGGGTGGAGGCCCCGTCATGTGGGGCGTCAAGTAGACCGGCGATTATACAGGCAAGTCACACGGGAGGCGGGGATGCTGGAAACAGAGGATTACCAATGCCCCTATTGCGGCGAGCCGGCCGAAGCCGTGCTTGACCTTTCCGGTGGCGACCAGCAGTACATCGAGGACTGTCCGGTCTGTTGCCGGCCCATCCTGTTCCTGCTCTGGACTGACGGCCAGGACTGGAACCTGGAGGTTCGCCGGGAGGATGACTGATGCGGCGCATTTATGAGCCCAGGGACCTGATCGAGGCTGAACTGTTGCTGGGCATGCTCGCCAGCGAGGGTGTGGAGGCGCACCTGGCCGGTGGGCACCTGCTGGGCGGAATCGGCGAGTTGCCGGTGTTCGGGCTGCTCGGCCTGTTGGTGGAAGACGAGGATGCCGAACGCGCCAGCGGACTGATCGCCGCGTACAATGCCGCCCAACCGCTGCCGGGCGAGGAGCCCGACAGCTACCCCGGCACCTTGCTCTGCTGATCCCCGACCCGAACTGGCTGCCCCATGTCTGGACGTTTCGCCCTGTTCCGCTGGTCGCCCGCGCTGGCGGCCCTTCCTGGTTTTCCCGCCGATCATCAGCCGCACTGGAATCTGGCCCCCGGCGGCCGGGTATTGATGCTGCGCGAGCTGGACGGCGAGCGCCGTGCCGACCTGGCCCGCTGGGGCCTGACGCCTGCCTGGCTCACCGACCTGTCGAAGACACCTGCGCACGCGCGCGTGGAAACCCTGGCCGACCAGCCGATGTTCCGCGAGCCTTTCCGCTCGCGGCGCTGCCTGATCCTGGCCAATGGTTTCTATGAGTGGCGCGGCGTGCGCAAACGCCCCTACTGGGTCAGCGCTGAAGGCGGGATCACGTACCTCGCCGCTCTCTGGGAGGCCTATCCGGCGGGCGATATGGAGTACCTCAGCCTGGCGATGGTCACCCAGCCCGTCGCCGACCTGCGCCGCCCGCTGGTGCTGGACGAGGAGGCGCAGCGTGTGTGGCTGGCCGCCGAGTCGACGCCGATGCAGTTGCTGGAGCTCTTGGCCAGACCCGGTCCGCAGCTACGCGAACGTGCCCTGGCGACACTGGTGAACGATCCCAAGCTCGATGGGCCGGAGTGCCTGACGCCGGCCTGACGTCGATCCTGCATTTGTGGGGGCGAATTCATTGGCTATATCTGCGTTAAGTGTTGCTAGAACGCCCTGAGTCCAGCTGCTTATCGAGTTCTGCGGATGTTTCTGGTTTCGCCTTCCCAGGCGCCTCCCTTTTGCAGTCGTCGGAATGCCGCACCACCAAAAGGAAGCAAAACGCTTGCCCCTGCATCCGGCCCCGGCTTCGCCGGGGTGCCCTCCCCTCCATCGTTGCGCCGGGGGCCCGGCGAGAGGGGCCATCCATGGCCCCACACGCCTCTCGCGGCATCCATGCCGCTCGTCCCCCTCTGCAACGATTCACTCGGCCTCCTGAAGGGGCGGAGTCGCCGCCCCACCGCGTCTGCCCGGTTTCAGGCCCGTGTGGGCTTCAGGATGCTTTGTGCCTCGCCGGCGCGAGTCACCCCTCCACCTCTGGGAGAGGGGCGGGGGAGAGGGCTGTTTCAGCTGGCTCGGAGCCTGGGAGGCCCAGTGCTAGAGTGTTCCATTCATCTCTGCAACATCTAACGCAGACATAGCCAATTCATTCGCCAAGCAGGCCGAAGGTCTGCCTTGCAAGGCTCAAAGGGACAGCGGCGCTGTCCTTGGCGATTGAAATCGCCCCCACAAGAAAAAGCCCCTCGTGAGAGGGGCTTCTGTTGTTACACCTTGAACTGATTGATCAGCCGCCGTTGCTGCTCGGCCAGCTTGGTCAGCTCGGCGCTGGCTTCGGAGGCTTCGTCGGCGCCGCCGGCCACTTCGTTGGCGACCTGGCCTATGTTGATCACGTTGCGGTTGATGTCTTCGGCCACTGCGCTCTGTTCCTCGGCCGCGCTGGCGATCTGGGTGTTCATATCATTGATCACCGAGACCGCCTGAGTGATGGACTCCAGCGCATGGGCCGCCTCGTTGGCGTGTTGCACGCTGGTGTCGGTCTTCTCCTGGCTGTCCTGCATCACCTTCACCACTTCGCGGGTGCCGTGCTGCAGTTGCTGGATCATGGTCTGGATTTCTTCCGTGGCCTGCTGAGTCTTCTGCGCCAGGTTGCGCACTTCATCGGCCACCACGGCGAAACCGCGACCCTGCTCGCCGGCGCGCGCCGCTTCGATCGCAGCGTTCAGCGCCAGCAGGTTGGTCTGCTCGGCGATGCCACGTATGGCCACCAGGATCGCGTTGATGTTCTCGCTGTCCTTGGCCAGGGTCTGCACTACGCCCACGGCGCGAGCAATTTCGGTGGCCAGGGCGGAAATGGCTTCGGCGGTGCTGTGGACGATGCGCTTGCCGTGATTGGCCGCCTGGTCAGCGTGGCTGGCCGCTTCCGCCGCATGGGTGGCGTTGCGTGCCACGTCCTGCGCGGTAGCGGTCATTTCGTGGACGGCGGTGGCCACCAGTTCGATCTCCGCCAACTGCTTCTGCACGCCCTGGTTGGTGCGGATGGCGATGTCGGCGGTGTGCTCGGAGGAGTCGCTGACTTTCTGCACCGAGGTCACGACCTGGCTGATCATGGACTGGAGTTTGCCAAGGAAGGTGTTGAAACCGCTGGCGATGGCGCCCATCTCGTCGGCGCGGTTGTTGTGCAGGCGCTGGGTCAGGTCACCGTCGCCCTTGGCGATGTCGTCGAGCATGCCGACCATCTGGCGCAGCGGACGGGCGATGCCGTAGCCCACGAACCCAATCACCAGCAGGCCGAGGCCCGCGATCAGCAAGCCCACCAGCGTCATGCCGACGATGTCGGCATGACGCTGGGCGCCGAGGTCGGCCTGGAGCTGTTTGAGATCGCCGTACACGGCCGACTGAGGCAGTTGCAGGAACAGTGTCCAGCGCACCCCGGTATCGGCGATGGTGAAAGGCATCAGCAGTTGGATCTGCTCGCCGTCGGCGCTGAAGGTGGGCTTGCCGTCGGACAGGCTCGCCAGTTGCCTGATCGTCTCGCCTGGAATGACCGTGTCGGCCGGTTCACCCAGCTTGCCGGCGTCCTTGGTGAACGCGACCAGGCGGCCATTGGCGGAGATCAACGCCAGTTCGCCTGCACCCTCGTAGAGCTGGCGATCGGCGTTGTGCAGCAGGTCCTGGATGAAGTCCAGCGACAAGTCGGCGCCCACCGAGCCGCGGAACTGGCCATTGACCAGGATCGGCGCGTTGAACGAGGACATCATGACCATCTTGCCGCCCATTTCGTAGGGTGCCGGGTCGACGATGCAGGGGCGGCGGGTTTCCTTCGGGCACAGGTAGTACTCGCCCTCGCGGATGCCGGTGGGCAGCTTTTTCTCGCTTTCCAGGGTATCGCCCATGGGCTCGACGGTCAGGCTGCCGTCGGCTTGGCGGTACCACCAGGGCATGAAGCGTCCGTCCTGGCCGAAGCCTTCGGCCTTGCGCCCGGCGTAATCGCTGTCTCGCCCGGCAAAGGCGTCGGGCTCCCAGGCGGCGAAGGTATCCAGCAGCTTCGGGTTGTCGGTCGCGGTGGCACGCAACAGTTGCGACATCTCTTCGCGCACCAGGCCCAGCTCTGGCTGCCCGCCGGCGCCGGTGGGGCCCATCAGGCGGTTAATGCTGGCCAGCCCCTTCACCACGGTGAGGGGATACTCCAGTTCGCGCTGGATCTGGCTGACCTGGGAGCCGGCCAGAGCCACGAGTTGTTCGCGAATGCCCTGCTCCAGGAGGGACTGCGTCCGCTCCTTGACCAGTTCCTGGGTGCGGGCTCCGGCAAACAGCGCATAGAGGACCAGCACGACGACCACTGCCAGAACGCTGGCCCCGGCCAGCGCGGCTATCGAGAATTGGATGGACCTGAACTTCATAAGGGCTCCACGAGCAGAGTTGACGCCAGAAACCGGTTATCGGCCAGCACCTTGCATTTCCTTAGCCTTGGGGCGAGATAAAAACGGCGTTTCGCGTGTCCATATGCGACGCCGGCAGAGTTGCTCCCGTTTCCGGAGCGGCCGTAGCATACCCATCGTTGCACCAATGGAGAGCCATCATGGCCAAGCTGTTTTATCTGTCGGGACTGACCGCAGCCCTGCTCCTGGCAGGGTGCCAGGCCGTCAACACCACCAGCGGCGGAGCAGTGGGGGTTGAGCGCAAGCAGTACATGTTCAGCATGCTGTCGAGTTCCGAACTCAATCAGATGTATGCCCAGTCCTATCAGCAGACGCTCAGTGAGGCCTCGCAGAAGGGCGTGCTGGACAAGAACAGCTCGGACGCGCGTCGTGTCGATGCCATCGCCAGGCGCCTGATCGCCCAGACTCCGGTGTTCCGTCCGGATGCGGCGCAATGGGCCTGGGACGCCAACGTGATCGACAGCGACGAGCTCAATGCCAACTGCGGTCCGGGCGGCAAGATCATCGTCTTCAGCGGTCTGATCGATAAGCTCAAGCTCACCGACGACGAACTGGCGGCGGTAATGGGCCACGAAATCGCTCACGCCCTGCGTGAGCACAGCCGTGAAGCCATGTCCAAGGCCTATGGCGTGCAGATGGCCAACCAGATCGGTTCCGTACTGGGCGTCGGCCAGGCCGGCCTGGGAATGGCCAATGCAGGCGTCGAATACCTGATGACCCTGCCCAACAGCCGTTCCAACGAGAACGAAGCGGACCTGATCGGCCTTGAGCTGGCTGCCCGCGCGGGATACGACCCGAATGCAGCCATCACCCTCTGGCAGAAGATGGAGCAGGCCGGTGGTGGTGCGCCGCCGGAGTTCATGAGCACCCACCCGTCGTCCAGTTCGCGCATGTCGGCTCTCCAGGCGGCCATCCCGAAAGTGATGCCGTTGTACCAGCAGGCCAAGGGACAGCGTTGAGCTGAGCGTCCTGGCATCCCGGCAGCCCGCGTTCTAGACTGCTTGCCGCCACCTCGGGCCTTCCGCGGTGGCGAACCTCCAGCGGATGAGGAGTCGCAGTGAAAATCGCCGTACTTGGAGCAACAGGCCTGCTCGGCCATCACGTGGCACGGGCAGTCAAGGATGCGGGGCACCAGTTGGTGCTGATTCATCGGCCGTCTTCCCGGATCGAGCGGCTGGCCTACCTGGAGCCTGAGTGCCGGGCCGCCGAGCTGCTCGATCATGCCGGTCTCACCCGTGCGCTCGGCGGTGTGGATGGCGTGATCTACTGCGCTGCCGGCTACCCGAAGCGGCCGCGCCGCTGGCAGGAGGAAGTCGCCAGCGCCCTCGACCAGACCAACCACTTCTACGCTGCCTGCCTGGCGGCCCATGTGCCGCGCATCCTCTACACCGGCGCCGCCATCGCGTTGCCGCGCCATCCCGAGGGCCTGCCGGGCCACGAAGGGTTGTTCTACGAAGGCATGCCGCGCTGGAAGAACCCCTATCTGCTGAGCAAGTGGGCGCTGGATGAGCAGGCCCGCGAACAGGCCCGCAGCGGCTTGCCAGTGATCATCGGAATTCCCGGCATGTGCCTGGGCGAGTTCGATGTGGGCCCCAGCACCGGACGCATCATCACGGCTATCGCCAGCGGCTGGATGACCCACTACGTCCCCGGCCGGCGCAACCTGGTGGACGCTGCCGATGCCGGGCGCGGCCTGCTGCTGGCGCTGGAGAAGGGGCGAGTGGGCGAGCGCTACCTGCTCACCGGGCAGAACATCGAGATGGTCGAGCTGACCGAGCGGATCGCCGGACGGCTGGGCGTGCCGCCACCTCGACCCATGCCGCTGGCCCTGGCCAAGGGCATGGCAGCCATGGGGCGGCTTCGTTATCGCTTGTCCGGCGAGGTGCCGAAGCTGGACGACACCGCCATCGCGGTCATGGCCGGTGGGCAGTTCCTCGATGGCAGCAAGGCGCGCCACGAGCTGGGCTTCGTCGCCGAGACAGCGCTGGACGTCACCCTGGAACGCACCATCGGCTGGTTCCGAACCAACGGCTATCTCTGATCAGGGCAAGGCTTTCTCGGCCAGGGACTGGGTCGCGAGGCCGAGTTGGGCGCGGAAGCTTTCCATGTCGAACATGGTGCAGATTTCCTGAATTTCGCCGACGCTGTTCAGGGTCCAGAAGGCCATGGCGGAAATACTGAGGATCTTGTCGCTGGGCGGATAGCCCAGGGCGGGCTTCTGGATGCTGCCGATCAGGGTGCACCAGGTCACCACCTTGTTGTCTTCGGCGATGCACTCCTCGATCACCACTTCCAGGTCGGGCATGGCGTTGCGGATGTTCGCCACCATCTGGCAATAGGCGGCGCTGTTGAAGGGGCGGCCGATGAAGGAACTCTTGTAGAGGAAGTCCTTGCTCTGCAGCTGTTCGGCCAGGGCCAGGCGGCCCTTGTTCCAGGACAGGTCAATGTGCTGGCGGACCAGCCGTTTCATATCGTCCAGTGACACGATGCGCTCCCCTGCGCCTTGATCCAGTGCGCCACTTTACCAGTACCATCGTTCCAGCCATTGGCCGAAGCGCCGCTGGTTGGAGGCAATTCCGCATGTGTTTCACCGTAGGTTGGCGCTGAGCGAAGCGAAACCCAGCAAATCGGGATCGGCCCCGCTCGTTGGGCTTCGCAGGCTCAGACCCGTGTGGCCCGCACCAACCTGCCTGGTCAGAGAATCCCGCTGAGCTTCAGCGCTTCGTACACGGCGTAGACGGCCAGGGCGGCGAAGGCGACGGCGGCCAGACGGCGGATGAGCGTCAGCGGCAGGCGGTCGGCGGCGAAGTTGCCTGCCAGCACCACCGGCACGTTTGCGACCAGCATGCCCAGGGTCGTGCCCATGACCACCATGATGAAGTGCGGATATTGCGCGGCCAGCATCACGGTCGCGACCTGGGTCTTGTCGCCCATCTCAGCGAGGAAGAAGGCGATCAGGGTGGTGAGGAAGGGGCCGTATTTCTTCAGGCCGGACTCTTCGTCGTCATCCAGCTTGTCCGGCACCAGGGTCCAGAGGGCCACGGCGGCGAAGGAGGCGGCGAGGATCCAGCTCAGGGTGGCGGTGGAGAAGAAGCTGGCGACCCAGGAGCCCACCGCGCCGGCGACGAAATGGTTGGCGAGCGTAGCGGCGACTATGCCCCAGATGATTGGCCAGGGCTTGCGGAAGCGGGCAGCGAGGAGCAACGCGAGCAACTGAGTCTTGTCGCCGATTTCGGCGAGGGCAACGATCAGCGTCGGGACGAAGAGGGATTCCAGCATCAGGGTTCCTACGGGGGCGGGTCGACTAATCACCATGACACGTACAGCCTGCCCGCCCCGGGTCAGGTTGTTCGTGTCATAGGTCTTGTCAAACCGCGGGCCTGTCTGTGCAGGCTCGGGGTCGCGTGCGCCATGGTCTGCGGACCAAGTGTGTTGACGCACGCCGGGCGAGCAGGGCGCTCGCGGGAGACTACTCCCCTAGGACGGGGCGCATTTTGCACAAGCCGGGTCGCCCCGGCAAGTGCGAATTGCCTGTCGGTCAGCTGTCGCTGGCGCGTACATCCATTTCCGAATAACGCACCAGCCGGCTGCCTTTCTTCATCCGGTAGCCCAGCCAGATGGCGAGGAACAGCGGCAGGCTGATGTAGGTGGCGGCCAGTCCGGCCCAGTCGATGCGCTCACCGAAGAACGCCTGGTAGTTCTGCCCGAGGGTGATCAGCAGGCAGAGGGTGAAGGCGAACAGCGGGCCGAAGGGAAACAGTTTGGCGCGGTAGGGCAGGTCTTCCAGGCGGCCGCCCTGGGACAGGTAGCCCTTGCGGAAGCGGTAGTGGGAGATGGCGATGCCCAGCCAGGCGATGAAGCCGCACATGCCCGAGGTGTTGAGCAGCCAGGTGTAGAGGGTGCTGTCACCGACGATGGAGGTGAAGAAGCACAGCGCACCCACCAGGGTAGTGGCATAGAGCGCGTTGCGCGGCACGCCGCTGGCCGAGAGGCGGGCGAACAGCTTCGGCGCCTTGCCCTGCAGGGCCAGGTTGTAAAGCATGCGGGTGGACGCGTACATGCCGGAGTTGCCGGCCGAGAGGATGGCGGTGAGGATCACCGCGTTCATGACGCTGGCGGCGGCGGCGAATCCGGCGCGTTCGAAGAGCAGGGTGAAGGGTGACACGCTGATGTCGCTGGCGTCGTTCTTCATCAGGTTCGGATCGGTGTAGGGGATCAACATGCCGATCACGAAGATCGCCAGGACGTAGAACATCAGGATGCGCCAGAACACCTGGCGAATGGCGATGGGGATGTTCTTCTTCGGGTTCTCCGACTCGCCGGCGGCGATGCCGATCAGCTCGGTGCCCTGGAAGGAGAAACCGGCAATCATCGCCACCCCGACCATGGCCTGCAGGCCGCCGACGAAGGGCGCGTCGCCCTGGGTGAAGTTGCTGAAGCCAGGGGACTCGATGCCGCCCATGATGCCGAAGATGGTGGCCAGGCCGATGCCGATGAACACCACGACCGCGACCACCTTGATCAGGGCGAACCAGAACTCGCTCTCGCCGAAGCCCCTCACCGAGATCACGTTGAGCAGGAACATGAGGCCGAGGAACAGGGCGCTCCAGTAAATGCCGGGCACGTCTGGCAGCCAGAAACTCATGATCAGCTGCGCCGCCACGAGCTCGGCGGCAATGGTCACTGCCCAGTTGTACCAGTAGTTCCAGCCCAGGGCGAAACCGAAGCCATCATCGACGAAGCGGCTGCCATAGGTGCTGAATGAACCGGAGACCGGAATATGCGCGGCCATTTCCCCCAGGCTGGTCATGAGGAAGTAGACCATCAAGCCGATCAGCGCGTAGGCCAGCAGCGCACCGCCCGGCCCGGCAGTGGCAACGGTGGCACCGGAAGCAACGAAGAGGCCGGTGCCGATGGAGCCGCCGATGGCGATCATGTTCAGGTGGCGGGGCTTGAGTGAGCGGTGCAGGCCCTCCGTGGGAGGGGCGGCGCTGGCAGTGCTGAGATCGGTCACGAGAAAAACTCCAGGTCTCCCGGCCGAAACCGGGGGAGGGCGGCTATTGAGTGCCGCTTGAGTATGGATAAGGGGCCGGAGCCCGCCAGGTCAGCCCCGGCGGGCGCGATAGATGCGGAAGCCATCCCCTTCGGCGAGGGTCTGGCAGGGGCCGAGATGGTACTCGATCAGCGGCGGGTACTTGAGGAAGCTGTTGGCCACGATGCGAAGTTCGCCGCCGGGCTGCAGATGAGTTCGGGCTTCGCGCAGCAGGTCTTCGCTGGCCTGGTAATCGGTATGCACACCCTGGTGGAAGGGCGGGTTGCTGACGATGGCCACCAGTCCTTGGGGGGCACCATGGATACCGTCTGCGGCGATGACTTCGCCCTCCAGGCCGTTGGCGGTCAGGGTCAGGCGGCTGCTGGCGACGGCAAAGGCGTCCACGTCCAGCAGGCTGAGCCGGCTCTGTGGATAACGACGCTTGAGCACCGCGCCAAGTACGCCGGCACCACAGCCGAAGTCCAGCAGATGGCCAGTGGGTAATCCATCGAGTTGCTGCAGAAGCAGGGCGCTGCCGTGGTCCAGGCGGCCATGGCTGAACACGCCGGGCAGGCTGACCACGTCCAGCGGACCGTCAGACAGGTCCAGCCGGTAGCGCTGGGCCAAGGCTTCCAGGTCAGGGGCGGCGGGGGCCTGGTCGATGTTCACCTGCCAGAGTTGGCAGTGGCGCGCGCTGTCCAGCTTGCGCGGCTTGCCGAAGGCGGCCAACTGCTTGGCAGCGCGTTCGATGCCGCCGCGCTTCTCCCCCACGAGGAAGAGTTCGCCGCCGGGCAGCCGGGCCGCAAGGGCCGCCAGCAGGTAGTCGGTCAGTTCGCGGGACTTGGGCAGGAACAGCACGGCCGCAGCGACGGGCGCGTCCGGCGGGGTCGTGCCGAACTGGCTGCGCCCGGCAAAGCGGCTTTCGAGAGCCGCCTGGTCGCCCGCGTGCCAGCTCCAGCCGCTGGCTTGCGGCAGGGTGCCGAGCAGGTCGTCCGCTGGCAGCCCGGCCAGGAGCACCGGGCGTTGGAACAGTTCGGCCTGCCGAAGCAGGACTTCGCTGCGTGGGTCCATCTGAAGAAGATCCTGATAAAAAGCAGCGAATTTTATCAGGAAGTTGTAGGAACTAGCTGACTACTCTGACAGGTGAATCCTTCATCCAAGCGGTACCGTTCTCGGCAAGCTGCTGCACGATGCGCTGCCGTGCCTCGCGGCTGCCCCAGGCGCTGTGCGGGGTAACGATGAGGCGCGGGATGTCGGCGGCCAGCAACGGGTTGCCATCCCGCGGCGGTTCCTGGGTCAGCACGTCGGTGGCGGCACCGCCCAGCTGGCCGTTGCGCAAGGCCGCCGCCAGGGCTTCCTCGTTCACCAGGCCGCCACGGGCGGTGTTCACCAGCAGGGCGCCGGGTTTCATCAGCGCCAGTTCGGCGGCGCCGATCATGTCGCGGGTCTGTTCATTGAGCGGGCAGTGCAGGGTCAGGGCATCCACCTGGGGCAGCAGCTCGTGCAGGGGCAGGCGGTCGGCGCGAGGCGGCCGCCCCGGCAATTGGCCAAGCAGCACGCGCATGCCAAAGGCTTCGGCCAGACGCGCCACCGCGCTGCCCAGCTCGCCGTGGCCGAGCAGGCCGAGGGTCTTGCCTTCGAGTTCGAAGATGGGGAAGTCCAGCAGGCAGAACTGATTGGCCTGCTGCCAGCGGCCGGCGCGCACGGCGGTCTGGTAGTCCGGCAGGCTGGTGGTCAGTGCGAGCAGCAGCGCGAGGGTGTGCTGGGCCACTGAGGGCGTGCCGTAGGCCTGGCAGTTGCAGACAGTGATGCCATGGGCGCGGGCCGCTTCTAGGTCGACGTTGTTGGTCCCGGTGGCGGCCACCAGTATCAGTTTCAGATCCGGGCTGACGGCCATGGCGTCGGCGCCGATGCGCACCTTGTTGCTGATCGCCACCTGGGCACCACGCAAGCGTTCCACCACCACATCAGGAGCGGTTTGCGCATGCAGTTGCAGTTCGCCGAAAGCCTGCCGCAACGGGTTCAGGTCGAGGTCGCCGAGGTCGAGGGAGGCGTGGTCGAGGAAGACGGCGCGGCTGCTGTTCATGCGGGGCTGTACCTTTTGCGAGTCCGTGGGAAGGCGTAAGGTTGCCAGCCTACCAAAGCTTGTTACATCCATTGGAGGTCGCATGTACTGGACGGAATTCCTCACCGTCGCCCTGATCCACCTGCTGGCCGTGGCCAGCCCCGGACCGGACTTCGCCATCGTGGTGCGCGAGAGCGTGGCCCATGGGCGCCGTGCCGGAACCTGGACCGCGCTGGGCGTGGGCACGGGAATCTTCGTGCATGTGGCCTATTCGCTGCTGGGCATCGGCCTGATCGTGTCCCAGTCGATCATGCTGTTCAACGCGCTGAAGTGGGCTGCGGCCGCGTACTTGCTGTACATCGGTATAAAAGCCTTGCGGGCCAAGCCGGCTGACCCAATCGCCGCCGAGGCCGCGCTCATGGCCGGCGAGCGCAGCCCGCGCGGCGCCTTCGTCACCGGTTTCGTCACCAATGGCCTGAACCCCAAGACGACGCTGTTCTTCCTGTCGCTGTTCACCGTGGTCATCAACCCACACACGCCGCTGGCCATCCAGGCCGGCTACGGCGTCTACCTGGCTTTCGCTACCGCAGCCTGGTTCAGCCTCGTGGCCCTGCTCTTCAGCCAGCGCCGGGTGCGCGCCGGCTTCGCCCGCATGGGGCACTGGTTCGACCGGCTGATGGGCGCGGTGCTGGTGGGGCTGGGGATCAAGCTGGCGTTCAGCGAGCTGAAGTGATTGGGTTGAAAGCACTCTTGTGAGCGAATTCATTTGAACTTGGGAAACCACGTCCTGCGGACGTGGTCATGAGTCAGCGAACCAGTAGGGTGCTGCCAGTCCTGTAGGGTGCGCCGCGCGCACCGGGAGACGGACTCGGAGTTGCCACCATCGCCGCGGTGCGCATGGCGCACCCTACTGTTGGGCACGGTGGCGGAGATCAGCTGGGTGCTGCGTGTGAGGATGGCCCTCTTATAAGGGGCAAACACAAGTCCACGTTCTACGAACGTGGATCTTTACTCGCGAATGAATTCACTCCCACAGGTTTATGGCGCGTGCTTCTCCAGAGTGGCCAGCAGTCCCAGGCTGGCCGCGCACTCCTTCGGGCGTTCTCCCCCAGCTCAGCTGCCGGCCTCGGTTGCGACTTCGAGGAATCGTTCCTGCAACCCTGCGCGGGTCGCGTCGTCCAGTCCCAGGGTCTGGCGCAGGTAGGCATCCACCGAACCCTGTTCTTCGCGCATGGCGTCGAAGGCGGCCTGCAGGTAGCGCGGCTCCACGCCCAGCAGCGACTGCAGCAGGGCTGGATCGGTGCGCCCGCCGGAAGCCTGGCGAACCTGCTCGGCGATGCGCAGGTTCTTCTCCGCCAAGTACTGGTTGGAGGCCATGTAGTCCTGCATCACGGTGGCTTCGGGCACGCCCAGTGCCAACAGGAGGACGGCCGCGGCGTAGCCCGTGCGGTCCTTGCCTGCGGTGCAGTGGAAGAGCACCGGCGCGCTCTGATCGTTCAGTAGGCCGTGCAGCCAGTCACGGAAGATCCCGGCATGCTCGCGGACGAAACTGCGGTTGCCCTCCATCAGAATGTCCTGCAGGTCCAGGCTCGCGAGGTCGCCGGCATGGATACGCCGGGTCAGGTCGCGAATGTCCAGGTTGCCAGCGGTCACCGGCAGTTCTATTCGTCGTGCCAGCAGGTCCGGCGGGAGGCGGTCGGGTGCGTCGTCGATTTCTGCCGGGCTGCGCAGATCGACCACGCGTTGCAGGCCAAGTCGCTGCAGATGCTGCTGATCGTGCTCGGTGAGCTTGTCCAGAGCGCCGCCACGGTAGAGCAGACCCCACTTCACGCGGCGGCCGTCTTCGGTACGGTAGCCGCCCAGATCACGGACGTTGGCGGCTCCTTGCAGGGGCAGCAGCCGACTGTCGGCAGGCTGGTCCGCGGGTGTCGCCGAGCCGAGTCCAGTGAACAGTAACAGCGCAAGGCCAGTCATCAGAGCTTTCATCGCAGGTCTCCTCATTGCGCGCGCTTGCGCACAGTTGCGGGGCTGAAGTGGTTGGCATCGAACGCGAAGTCGGCCAGGCGAACGGGCTGGTGTTCGTTGGCGAGGCGGTCCACCAGGTAGGCGCCGGAAATGAGGTCCTGATAGACGGACGCGCGTGGTTGGTAGCTCTGGGTGTCGTACGCGTAGTAGGACGTTTGCAGGTTGCTGCGCCAGAGTTGGCCACGGCTGTCGTAGTTGTCGGCCAGCACCCCGCCCCAGCTGTCCTCGTCTATGTAAATCACTCGCTGGGAATAGATATGCCGCCTGCCGGGCTTCAGCTTGCCTTCCAGCACCCACACCCGGTGCAACTCGTAGCGGATGTGTTCCGGGTTCGGGTGGCCACGGGTGGCGGTGATGTCGGCGATGCTGAGCGCCGGGTCGTCCAGTCGGTAGTTGTGGTAGGGGATGTAGATTTCCCGTTTGCCGAGGATCTTCCAGTCGTAGCGGTCCGGTGCGCCGTTGTACATGCGGCTGTCGTCGTTGACCCGCACGCTCCCGGTTGCGCCGGTGGACGGGTTGTCGTAACCGACGTTGGGCGCGCGACGGATGCGCCGGGTGCCGGGTACGTATTGCCAGCTCTGCCGGGGATTGGCGATGGGGTCGAAGAACTCCTGGCCGAAGGTGATCTCGCCCATGGCGCGGGCCGGCTCTAGCTGGGTGCTCATGAACAGGCTCTGCAAACCGCTGGCCGCATCGGCACGGCTGCCTTCGGGGTTGGACCAGGCATTAAGGCTCTGCGTGCGCTGTACCAGCCGCGCCTGCTGACCGTTGGTGTAGGTGACGATCATGGTGTAGGTGGAATCCTCGCCGCCACCCCGAGCCTGCAGGTTGAGGTTCCACACCAGTTCGTGGCCGTTCTTCGGGATGGGAAAGGGCGAGGCGCCCCAGGCGCCGGTCACGCTGTTGCCCTCGTTGCTCAGCTCGGCGCTACGGCCGTTCTCGCGGAGGTTGTCCTCCACTGCCTGGCGATAACGGAAGTCGCGGTGGCTGGGATAGACGTCGATGCGGTAGCTGGCCGGATAACGGGCGAAGAGGGCACGTTGGCCATCAGTGAGGCGTGCGCTGTGTTCTGCCAGGTTGTCGCGGGTAATGCTGAGCAGCGGGCGCTCGCCGGCGTAAGGATCGGGGTACTGCGATCCGCTGCCGGCGAACTGCACATGGGGCGGCGTGCCGCGCCATTGGCCGGACCAGGTGGGAATGCTGCCGTCGGCATTGCCGGCGCGCTCGGCGCCGATGGGGGTGAGGTCCTGGTCCAGGCGGGCGAGTTCCGCGTCGCTGAGGCCAGCGTGGGCGTGGGACGTCAATCCGCCCAGGCCGCACAGTACCAGCACGGAGAGGCGTGCGGTCATGGTGATTTCTCCTTCATCCAGTGACGTGCTTCAGAAGCTGTAGCGGGCGCTGAGGGCCAGGTGGTCGCGGTCGGTCTGCGAGTTGTCGTCGGGGCTGCCGAGGTAGAGGTTGTAGCGGGCGTCGATGGCGAAGTTGCCGAGGTATTGCCAGGTGGTGCCGAACGACAGGCGGGTGTTGCCTTCGCGGTAGGTGCCACTGAGGGAGGAGACGCCTCGCACGCCCTGGCTGACGGTGATCGGTACGCTGAGGTCCCAGCCACTGAACAGGTCGATGTAGCGCAGGTTGGCGTTGAGCGTGTAGCCCCAGGCTGAGCGGTCGTTGGCCAGCTTGTCGCCGTTGCGCTCGCCGGGATTGGCGAGCTCGGTGTCCAGCACCCGGTTGTAGCCGACTTCGCCGGTCAGGGTGAGGTTGTCGGCCAGGGGCGTAGCGCCGATCGGGTGGATTGCCGAGAGTAGCGCCTGAGCGACCTTGCCGCGTACCGCGGTACGTTCGACGGCGACAGGCTGGCCGTCCAGGTAGCTCAGCTCGCCACTGACGCTGGTGTCGCCAATGTTGGTGGCGAAACTGCTGCCGTAGAGGTCGATATCGTCGAAATAGCGAGCCTGGTAGGCCCGCTTCGCGCGCTGGCTCTGGAAGTCCAGTTGCGGCGTCTTGCTGTGGAAGCGCAGGCGGTAGAAACCGAACTCGGTACTGTTCCACTGCTCGGCCACATAGCGCAGGGCGATGCCGTACTGACTGCTATCCCTGGGCTCATCGTCGGGCAGGCGATGCAGGTTGCCCGTGGCGTCGTTGAAGCCGCCCTTGTCGATGAAGTCCGTGGTGGAGAAATAGCTGCCTACCGCGTTCAGTTCATTGGGTTTCCACTCGTATTGCACGTAGGCCTGCAGGTCGAGGCTGTCGGTGAGGGCGTACTGGGTCAGGACCTGGCCCACCGGCAGTAACTGCTCTTTCACTTCCACACCCGGCACGTTGGACTTGGTGGCATCGACCGGGCTCATGGCCGAGGAAATGCCGGCGCCGTTGTACAGTGCCTCCCCCCAGTTCACCACCTGGCGGCCAAGGCGCAGGTTGAACGGGCGCTCGGCGAACTGCCAACTGCCGTAGACGTAGCTGTCGAGCATTCGCACCTCGCCGCCGTGGGCGTCGACTGTCTGGCTGGAAAAACGGTCCGGACGCGAGCACTGGCCTCCGGCGAAGCAGTTGGAGGTGCCGCTGCGGTTGTCATTGCGGCGGTGGTAGACATCGTCGTAATAGGCGCTGGCGCGGACGAACAGGCCGAAGTCCCGCTGCCAGTTGAAGTCGGCGTCACTCAGTACGCCGACGCGGTGGCTGATGAGACTACCGCGGTCGAACGCGTTGTTGCCGTCGTCGCGATTGGCCGCCGCCGGGCTGTGGCTGCTCAGGGAATGGGCGCGCTTTTCCGTGCGTATGGCCAGGCCATAGGAGACCACCGTGCTGCTGTTGATCGAGAGGTCATTGGTGGGGTGGAACGTGGCGGACTGCGACAGTCCACTGAAGAGCAGCAAGGAGGGCAGGGCAAGGCGGGTCGACGTGAGTCGGGCGTTTCTTATTGTCATTCGAGCCTCCATTCCAGGCGGCTCGGAGCGGCCGCCTTCGAGTGAGCTGGGCGTCGCCACTATCGAAATGTTGGGGGGCATGGTCTTAGTCCGATGGGACTAAGGGTGTGCGGATGCGAGTACCGGGAGAATGGTGTAGATACTCGTCAAAGCCGCGTGGGGCGAGCGTTCTGCCGCTTGGGTGGCAGGGAACTTGGCGTTGAGTTTGGGATGATTCTTACGGGGTGGTCGGAATATTCGGCGTTCGCTTTTTCGATGCTGGAGCCCGTCGCGTCAAAACAAAAAGGGCGCGGTATCGACCGCGCCCTTTTCTATTCGGCTTGTGCAGTTACAGCAGCTCCACCGCCACCGCAGTTGCTTCACCGCCACCGATGCACAGCGAAGCGATGCCACGCTTGCCGCCCTTGTTACGCAGGGCGTTGATCAGGGTGATGAGGATGCGCGAGCCGGTGGAGCCCACCGGGTGGCCCTGGGCGCAGGCGCCGCCGTAGACGTTGACCTTGGCGTGGTCCAGGCCGTGTTCGCGCATGGCCAGCATGGTCACCATGGCGAAGGCTTCGTTGATCTCGAACAGGTCCACGTCGTCCTTGTTCCAGCCGGTCTTATTGAACAGGTTGGACATGGCGCCGATGGGGGCCAGGGTGAACTCGCTCGGGTCCTGGCTCTGGGTGGCGTGGCCGACGATCTTCGCCAGCGGCTTGAGGCCGCGGCGGGCAGCTTCTTCGGCGGTCATCAATACCAGTGCGCTGGCACCGTCGGAAATGGAGCTGGCGTTGGCGGCGGTGATGGTGCCGTCTTTCCTGAAGGCGGGCTTCAGGCCGGGAATCTTGTCCAGGTTTGCAGTCAGCGGCTGCTCGTCGTCCTTGACCACGACTTCACCCTTACGGGTGACCACGGTTACCGGGACGATTTCGGCGTTCAGGGCGCCATCGGCGATGGCAGCCTGGGCGCGCTTGAGGGACTCGATGGCGTAGGCGTCCATCTCCTCACGCGTCACGCTGTACTTGTCGGCGGTTTCCTGGGCGAAGGAGCCCATCAGGCGGCCGGTGCGGGCGTCTTCCAGACCGTCGAGGAACATGTGGTCCTTGATCTCACCGTGGCCCATGCGCAGGCCGGTGCGGGCCTTCTCCAGTACGTAGGGGGCGTTGGACATGCTCTCCATCCCGCCGGCCACCATGACCTGGTTGGTGCCGGCCTTGAGCAGGTCATGGGCCAGCATCACGGCTTTCATGCCGGAGCCGCAGAGTTTGTTGATGGTGGTGCAGCCGGTGGCGGCGGGCAGACCGGCATTCAGCGCTGCCTGGCGGGCCGGGCCCTGCTTGAGGCCGGCGGGCAGCACGTTACCCATGATCACTTCCTGCACGTCGGCCGGCTGGATGCCGGCGCGGCTGACGGCCTCGCGTATGGCCAGCGCTCCAAGGTCCACGGCGGAAACGCCGGACAGGCTGCCCTGGAAGCCGCCCATGGGAGTACGGGCGCCACTGACAATAACGATATCGGACATCTCGAACCTACCTCTGTGGATAACTGGCCGCGACCGGCCGAAGTTCCGGATTCTATCTCGTGACCGGAAAGCTAAAAAGAGTCACTCATCAAATCACTCTTTTGACTGATTTGCGTCTGGCCGATGGGCCCTAAAGTCGGGATCAACCTTATAAGTTCCTAACCTCACCAGGTGTGCCCCATGCTCAAGACCCGCATCATCAAGCCCGCCGAAAACGCCTACGTCTATCCCTTGCTGATCAAGCGCCTGCTGATGTCCGGTAGCCGCTACGAGAAGACCCGCGAAATCGTCTATCGCGACCGTATCCGCTACAGCTATGCCTCCTTCAACGAGCGTGTGGCGCGGCTGGCCAACGTCCTCACCGAGGCCGGGGTCAAGGCCGGCGATACCGTGGCGGTGATGGATTGGGACAGCCACCGCTACCTGGAATGCATGTTCGCCATCCCGATGATCGGCGCGGTGCTGCACACCATTAATATCCGCCTCTCGCCGGACCAGATTCTCTACACCATGAACCACGCCGAGGACCGCTTCGTGCTGGTCAACAGCGAGTTCGTGCCGATCTACAAGGCCATCGGCGGCCAACTGACCACGGTAGAGAAGACTCTGCTGCTCACGGACGGCAGCGACCACAGCGCCGACCTGCCGAACCTGGTGGGCGAATACGAGACGCTGCTGGAGGCTGCCAGCCCGAAGTACGACTTCCCCGACTTCGATGAGAACTCGGTGGCCACCACCTTCTACACCACCGGCACCACCGGCAATCCCAAGGGCGTCTACTTCACCCACCGCCAACTGGTGCTGCACACCCTGTCGATGGCCTCGACCATCGGCGCCCTGGACAGCATCCGCCTGATGGGCACCGATGATGTCTACATGCCCATCACCCCGATGTTCCACGTCCACGCCTGGGGCGTGCCTTACGTGGCCACCATGCTCGGCGTGAAGCAGGTCTATCCGGGCCGCTACGAGCCGGACATGCTCTGCCGCCTCATCCGCGAAGAGAAGGTGACCTTCTCCCACTGCGTGCCGACCATCCTGCAGATGGTGATGAACGCCCCCAACGCCCAGGGCCATGACTTCGGCGGCCTGAAGATGATCATCGGTGGCAGTGCGCTGAACCGTTCCCTCTACGAGGCGGCCAAGGCCCGAGGCATCCAGCTCACCGCCGCCTACGGCATGTCCGAGACCTGCCCGCTGATTTCGGTGGCGCACCTCAACGAAGAGTTGCTGGCCGGTAGCGAAGACGAGCGCATCACCTACCGCATCAAGGCCGGCGTACCAGTGCCGCTGGTAGAAGCCGCCATCATGGACGGCGACGGCCAGTTCCAGCCGGTGGATGGCGAATCCCAGGGCGAGCTGGTGCTGCGCGCACCCTGGCTGACCTACGGCTACTTCAACGAGCCGCAAAAGAGTGAGGAACTCTGGGAGCGCGGCTGGCTTCACACCGGCGATGTGGCCACCCTGGACGGCATGGGCTTCATCGAGATCCGCGACCGCATCAAGGATGTGATCAAGACCGGCGGCGAATGGATTTCCTCTCTGGAGCTGGAGGATCTGATCAGTCGGCACCCGGCGGTACGCGAAGTCGCCGTGGTCGGAGTGCCCGATCCGCAATGGGGCGAGCGCCCGTTCGCCCTGGTGGTGGTTCGTGACGATCAGGCCCTGGATGCCAAGGCGCTGAAGGAACACCTCAAGCCCTTTGTCGAGCAAGGTCACATCAATAAGTGGGCTATTCCCAGCCAGATCGCGCTTGTTACTGAAATTCCCAAGACCAGTGTGGGCAAGCTGGACAAGAAACGCATTCGTGTCGACATCGCCCAGTGGCAGGCCGCCGGCAGCACATTCCTCTCCGCTCTCTAATCAGCATGGGCCGCGCCCTCTGGGACGCGGCCCGGCAACCAAGCAAACGCTTGGCTTGTTAATTGCTGCGTTCCGAAAATTACTGGCTATCTTTCCTATCGAAGGATCGGACTAATCCGTCGGAAGGAGCGAGCCAGAGTGCCTGGGGTTTCCAAATCACACTTTCGAGGGATCAAGCGCTAATACCTGCTGGCTATAGTCCGCAACCATCAATAACAAAAAACACATGGAGTAGCGTCGATGACAACAACCACAACGTTCTGGCGCCTGGCGAAACTGCCACTGGCCGTCAGCCTCGCTTCCACGCTCGCTGCACCGGCATTCGGCGTGACGTTCAACATCGGTGAGATCGAAGGCCAGTTCGACTCCTCGCTGTCCGTGGGGGCCAGTTGGTCCATGCGGGGGGCCGACAAGGACCTGATTGGTGTGAACAACGGTGGGGACGGCCTGTCCCAGACCTCCGACGACTCCCACCTGAACTTCAAGAAGGGCGAAACCTTCTCGAAGATCTTCAAGGGCATCCATGACCTCGAACTGAAGTACGGCGACACCGGCGTCTTCGTTCGCGGCAAGTACTGGTACGACTTCGAACTGAAAGACGAAAGCCGCCTGTTCAAGGACATCGACGACCACAACCGCAAGGAGGGCGCCAAGGCCTCCGGCGCGCAACTGCTCGACGCCTTCGTCTATCACAACTACGACATCGCCGACCTGCCGGGCAGCGTGCGCCTGGGCAAGCAGGTGGTGAGCTGGGGCGAGAGCACCTTCATCGGCAACAGCATCAACTCGATCAACCCGGTCGACGTGTCTGCGTTCCGCCGTCCTGGCGCCGAGATCAAGGAAGGCCTGATCCCGGTCAACATGTTCTATGTATCCCAGAGCCTGACCGACAACCTGTCCGCCGAGGCCTTCTACCAGTTGGAGTGGGACCAGACCGTCATCGACAACTGCGGCACCTTCTTCGCCCAGCCGGACGTGGTGGCCGATGGTTGTGACGACAACCTGCGTGTCCTGCGCCAGCGTTCCTCGCTCCCGGCGCCCGCATTGGCGGCGCTTACCGCCCGTGGCGTGGACATCAACCAGGAAGGCGTGCTGGTGCGCCGTGGCCCGGACCGGGACGCTGAGGACAGCGGCCAGTGGGGTACCGCCTTGCGTTACTTCATGGAGCCCCTGAACACCGAGTTCGGTGCCTACTTCATCAACTACCACAGCCGTGCACCGATCTTCAGTGGTTCGGCGCCTTCCCGTGCCACCTTCATCGACTCCGCGAGGCTGGGAGCCCTGGCACCGCTGGCTGTGGCTGGTCGCTCCAACTACTTCATCGAATACCCGGAAGACATTCGTCTCTATGGTCTGAGCTTCTCGACTACGCTGCCCACCGGCACGGCCTGGAGCGGTGAACTCAGCTATCGCCCGAACGCTCCTGTTCAACTGAACACCACTGACATTCTGTTCGCAGGCGTTGGGCCGCTGTCCTCCCTGAGCCCAGCATTCGCCCTGTTCGGCAACGCATCGGTGCTGGATGGCGTTCCGGGCCAGGACCTGAATGGCTATCGCCGGAAGGAAATCACCCAGTTCCAGACCACCTTCACCCACTTCTTCGACCAGGTCATGGGCGCCAGCCGCCTGACCCTGGTGGGTGAGATCGGCGTGGTTCACACCGGCGGCCTGGAAAGCACCAGCGAGGCCCGCTATGGCCGTGACCCGGTGTTCGGCCCCGGACCGCTGCCCAATACCGGGGCGCTCAACACCTGCCGGACCCTCAACGCCAGCACCCTGGGCAGCGCCACGGCGGAGAACGTCAGCAAGTATTGCGAGGACGACGGCTTCGTCACCAGCACGGCCTGGGGTTACCGCGTCCGCGCCGTATGGGACTACAACGACGTATTCGCCGGCATCAACCTGAAGCCGAACATCGCCTGGTCCCATGACGTCGATGGTTATGGCCCGAACGGCCTGTTCACCGAAGACGCCAAGGCCGTCAGCCTGGGCGTGGACGCCGAGTACCAGAACACCTACACCGCCAGCCTTGCCTATACCGACTTCTTCGGTGGCAAGTACAACACCCTGATCGATCGCGATTTCCTCGCGCTCAGCGTCGGTGTGAACTTCTAAGCGGACTGCAATCTTGAGGAAGACCATGAAAATGAAAACAACAAAGAGTCTGCTGCAAACCGGTGTCCTGGCGCTGTCCCTGATGGCCGCCAGCGTCATGGCGGCGGTTTCGGCCGATGAAGCGGCCAAGCTGGGCGCGACCCTGACCCCGCTGGGCGCCGAGAAGGCCGGCAATGCCGATGGTTCCATCCCTGAATGGACCGGCGGCCTGCCTCAGAATGCCGGCGCCGTCGATTCGAAGGGGTTCCTGTCGGACCCCTTCGCCAGCGAGCAGCCGCTGTTCACCATCACCGCGCAGAACGTCGACCAGTACAAGGACAAGCTGACTCCCGGCCAGCTGGCGATGTTCAAGCGCTACCCCGACACCTACAAGATGCCGGTGTACAAGACCCACCGTACGGCCTCCGTGCCGGCCAAGGTGATCGAAGCCACTCAATACAACGCCACCAACACCAAGCTGGTGGAGGGTGGCAATGGTCTGGAGAATTTCCGCACCGCCAACCCCTTCCCGATCCCGCAGAACGGCCTGGAAGCCATCTGGAACCACATCACCCGCTATCGCGGCGGCAGCGTGCGCCGTCTGGTGACCCAGGCGACCCCGCAGCCGAACGGCTCCTACAGCCTGGTGTACTTCCAGGACGAGTTCACCTTCCGCGACCAGCTGAAGGATTACGACGCCAGCAAACCGAGCAACGTGCTGTTCTACTTCAAGCAGCGCGTGACCGCGCCGTCCCGTCTGGCTGGCAACGTGCTGCTGGTGCACGAAACCCTCAACCAGGTGAAGGAACCGCGCCTGGCCTGGCTCTACAACGCTGGCCAGCGCCGCGTGCGTCGCGCGCCGCAGGTGTCCTACGACGGTCCGGGTACCGCCGCCGACGGTCTGCGTACGTCCGACAACTTCGACCTCTACAACGGCGCGCCGGACCGTTACGACTGGAAGCTGGAAGGCAAGAAAGAGATCTACATCCCCTATAACAGCTACAAGCTGGATGATCCGAAGCTGAAGTACAGCGACATCATCAAGGCCGGTCACATCAACCAGGACCTGACCCGCTACGAGCTGCACCGCGTGTGGCACGTGGTCGCGACCCTGAAGCCGGGCGAACGCCACATCTACGCCAAGCGTGACTTCTACCTCGACGAAGACACCTGGCAAGCCGCCGCCATCGACCACTACGATGGCCGTGGCACCCTGTGGCGCGTCGCCGAGGCCCATGCCCAGTACTACTACAACCATCAGGTGCCGTGGTACACGCTGGAAAGCCTCTACGACCTGCTCTCCGGCCGCTACCTGGCCCTGGGCATGAAGAACGAAGAGAAGCAGTCGTACGACTTCAGCTACGCCGCCGGCGAAAGCGACTACACCCCGGCGGCCCTGCGCCAGGCGGGTGTTCGCTGAGTCATTGCAACACCTTGTAAGGAAGCCGGCCTACGCAGGCTGTGTGAAAACTACTGCGCTCGATGATGCTGCGTTGAAAACAGTCTCAGAATGCTCATTTACAGTTCGTAAACTGCGCTTCTTCGGCTGTTTTCGCCTTGCCTGATCTTCGCTCGTGACGTTTTCACACGGCCTGTGCGGGCCGGCTTTTTCTTGTTTGTACTTCCCGCCGGGGCTTCTATTGGGCTACTTGAACGGATAGGCTCGTTCAGGTTCGCGTCCCTGCAAGTACAACATTTCCAGAAGCTGGGTGATGACCGTCCTGACCCGTTCGCGATCCATGACTACGGGCGCCTTCCCAATTGCGGATGCGCGCTTCTTCCGCCCGCCGCGACCCGCCGGCCATGTCCCGCGGCCGCGCTTGTGTGAGCGGCTTGCCGCCGGTCTGGATGGCCGCCTGCTGATGCTCAGTGCGCCCGCGGGTTTCGGCAAAAGCTCCCTGGCCATCGAATTCTGCGAAAGCCTGCCGCCCGGCTGGCAGAGCCTGTGGCTCAGCCTCAGCCTGCGCGACTGCGATCCAGGGCGTTTCCTGGAGCGACTGCTGGAGGGTCTGCGCCAGTTCTACCCGGGCCTGGGCGACGAGGCGCTGGGTCACCTCAAGATGCGCCAGCGCCACCAACCCTTCGCCTTCGAACAGTGGCTGGATGGATTGCTCGACGAAGTCGCCGCGCGCCTGGATGCCGACCAGCCGCTGCTGCTGGTGCTGGATGACTACCACCTGGCTCAGAACGCGGTGCTGGACCGCTGCCTTCAATTCCTCCTCAACCACCTGCCGGACGGCTGGGTGCTGCTGGTCACCAGTCGCCAGCGTCCGGACTGGCACCTGGCGCGCTTGCGCCTGTCCCGGCACCTGCTGGAGCTGAATGAGCAGGACCTGCGGCTGACCGAGGACGAGTGCCTGGCGCTGCTGCACAGCCAGGGCGCCAAGCTCGAAGACGAAGACCTGGATGGCCTGCTGCAGCGCAGTGAAGGCTGGGTCGCCGGTTTGCGTCTGTGGCTGCTGGCCGGTCAGGGCGCACCCGCGGGGCCGGACGTGGAGCAGGGCGCCCACGGTGACGAAAGCCTGATTCGGGAATATTTGCTGGAGGAAGTGATCGAGCGCCAGCCGCCCGATGTCCAGGCGTTCCTCTACGAGACTGCACGCTTCGAACGCTTCTGCGCGGAGCTGTGCGACGCCGCCCGCGAAAGCCACGACAGCGCCGCCATCCTCCGTCACCTGCAAGCCCACCAGGTATTCCTGGTGCCGCTGGACGAGCAGGGCCAATGGTTCCGCTACCACCACCTGTTCTCCGACCTGCTGCGCGCACGCGCGTCCACCAGCCGGGCGCCTTCCGGCATGCACTTGCGCGCCTGCCGCTGGTTCAGCGCACGCGGGTTGCTGGACGAAGCGGTGGAGCAGGCCCTGCGCGCTGGCCAGCCCGACGTGGCGGCCTCGCTGGTGCAGAACCTGTCTGAAGAACAACTCCTGGCCAACCAGAACATCGCCATGCTGCTGCGCTGGAAGATGGACCTGCCCGACAGCCTGCTGTCCAGTACGCCACGACTGATCGTGCTCTACAGCCTGGCACTGGGCCTGGCCTGTCAGCTGGACGCGGCGGAAGAGCTGGCCGGTAACCTCGCGCGGTTCCTGCCAGCACCGGACGCCGTGCAGCAGCGCAGCCTGCTGGTGCAGTGGCAAGCCATCAGCGGTCTGATCGCCCGTGGCCGGGGCGACATCGACCGTGCCGAGCATTTTTGCACCGAAGCCCTTGGCGCGCTGCAGCCGGAAAACTATGGCCAGCGCCATTTGAGCCTGTCCCTGCTGGGCAACATCGCGCTGGTGCGCGGCGACCTCTGGCGCGCCCGCAGCCTCAATCGCGAAGCCCTGGAGATGGCCCAGCGTGGGGCCAATCCCCTGTTCGAGGCCCTGGTCCACTACGACCGGGCGCGGGTGCTGCAGGTGCGCGGCGAACTGTTGCGCTCCCAGGCCGAGGTGCAGCAAGGGCTGGACCGCCTGCGTGGCGTTGCCATTCCTCGCGCCTGCGTCGCTCGGGCGCGGCTGATGCTTTATCAGGGGTATCTGCTCAGCGTGCGGATGCAGCCCCAGGCCGCGCGGGCCAGCCTTCAGGCGGGCATCGCCGAAGCCCGCGCCTGCCGCGATATCAGCCTGCTTATCGGCCACTGCGCCCTCGCTGGGCTTGAAGGCCGTGAAGGGCGCTTCGCCGCCGCCTTCGCGCAGTTGGCCGAAGCCGAACGCCTGATGCACATCTGGGATGTGCCGCCGATCTACTACCTGGCCATGATTACCCTGTCCAAGTGCGAACTGTGGCTGGCCCAGGGGCAACTGGAACTCGCCGAAGCCTGGCTGCCGCGCCTGGCGGAAACCTATTCCGGCGAGCAGGCCGCCGCCGCGCCGGAATTCCATCCACAGCTGCCGTTCTACATCGAGCTGCAGCTCGCCGCGCTGGCGCGTGCCCAGGGGCGGTTGGTGGATGCCGAGCTACGCCTGCGGGCGTTGATGGAAAAGGCCGAAGGCCAGGGTGCCCTGCATGTGGCGCTGATGGCCCGGCTGCAGTTGGTAGCCTTGCTGCGTGCCGTTCGCGAGCGGGATGCCGTCGCCCTGCTGGACCGAGCGCTGGAGTCACTCGCCGGAGGCTCCCTGCTGCCCTACCGGGAACTGCTGGAGCAGCAGCCCCAGTGGCTTCGCGAACAGCTGGCGACGCGCTCGCCGGACGCAGTAAGGGAACTCTTCGAACGGCTGCCGGGGGCGGAGATGGCACCACCCGTGGAAGTCGGGACCGCCGAAGCGCTGAGCTCGCGGGAGCTGGCGGTGTTGCAGCTGATCGCCCAGGGCTGTTCCAACCAGGAAATCAGCGAGCGGCTGTTCATCTCCCTGCACACGGTGAAAAGCCACGCGCGGCATATCAACAGCAAGCTGGGTGTGGAGCGACGGACCCAGGCGGTGGCCCGGGCCAAGGCCCTCGGCCTACTGCGGTGAGGCGGCCGGTGGTGCCGAGAGGTCCAGTGCCGGAGTGGCCGGTCTGGCTTTGACCGGCTTGGCCAACTGGGCGTCCACATCCTGCTGGATGGCCGCCAGGACTGGCAGCAGGTCAGCCATGTTGCCGCGCACTTCGCCATAGGGGTGCTTGTCCGCCAGGTCGGCGACCCGTGCCAGCAACTGCCCGCGCACATCACCCTGCAGGTGCACGAAAAGCTCCGGTAGCTGCTTGGCCAGTTCGGCGCTGTAGAGCACCAGGTCCTCGCGGTTGAACTGGCGCGTCAGGCCGAGGTAATCCAGGGCGCTGGAGGTCAGCATCGCCGCTGCCGCCTTGGTCTCCAGCAGCCCCTGCAGGCGAATGGGGCTTCCTTGTTCCTTCTCCGAGAGCGTCATCCAGAACTCCACCGTCAGGGTGAAGAGGATGGCCTGCTGGCGCAGCGAGTAGGTCATCAGCCCCAGGGCCTCGGCGCCATAGGGCTGCTGCGGGGCCTTGAAGTCGAAGTACAGGCGCATCAGCTCCTTGAGCTGGAACAGCACTTCGCGGGCTTCGTTCTGGCGCAGCTCCAGCGGTGCGTAGATGTTCAGCTGCGGCTTGAAGTTCTCCTCGCTGACCATGCGCGTGTAGATCGGCCCGGTGAACTCGCCGCTGCGCCGGGGCAGGGCGTTGACCTGGGTGGTGTCGATCTGCTGCAGCGCGACGATCAACTGGTGGTACTCGCCACTGGCCCAGGGGTGCTGGATATCCGGAATCTTCTGCCCGAGATAAAAAAGCTCGGCAGCCGGTGCGCGCAGGGCGAAAACCAGCAAAAGGATGGCCAGCGGCCAAGGCAGAGAGCGTTTTAGCGTCATCGATCCGGACAGTCCTGCGGGGAGGCCGGTCAAGAGTAACGGCGCCGGGAAGCGCCGTCACCCGGGCCTTGGTTGGGCATGCAGGCTGATGGAAACGAGCGAGCAAGGTGCAGCGATGGCGATGAGGGCGATCTACTGACCCGCGCGTACTGATTTCGGCGCTCTGTCGACGCTCAACCTAGGTTGGGCGCGGTCGGCCGGGCGCCGTGCTGTGATAGGCCCTCGACAATAACAACCACGAGGTGCCCCGCATGTCCGCATCCAGCTTGCCGCTGTCGCCACCGCTCGCCGCCGGCTTCGCCCGCCTGGGCTTCGGTTCCTTGCCGCTCGACCGTCTCAAGGCGCGCTACGCCAGCGCCGACAGCGGTTCGCGCTTTATCGAGCTGGATGGTTTCAACGTCCATTACCGCGACGAAGGCAGCCGTGACAAACCGGCCTTGGTGATGATCCACGGTGTGGTCGCTTCCCTGCACACCTGGGACGACTGGGTCGATGCATTCGCTCCGCACTACCGGATCATCCGCTTTGACGTACCGGGCTTCGGCCTTACCGGTCCCAAGCGCACCGGTGACTACTCGGCCGAGCGCATGGTCGGCATCCTCGGATTGCTGCTGGACTACCTGGGCGTGGGCAGGTGTTCCATCGCCGGCAACTCGCTCGGTGGCTACATCGCCTGGAACTTCGCCCTGGCCCAGCCGCAACGGGTGGTGAAGCTGGTACTGGTCGACCCCGCGGGTTACCCGATGCGCAAGGTGCCATGGATGATCGCCTCCGCCGCGCTTCCGGGCGCGACCCTGGCCATGCCGCTGTGGATGCCGCGAGCACTGATCGCCCAGGGCATCAAGGAAGTCTACGGCGAGCCGGGACGAATCAAGCCGGGTGTGGTGGACCGCTACTACGACCTCAGCCGCAGGCCGGGTAACCGCCGCGCGATGATGGACATCTTCCGAGTGCTGCTGAAGGTCAACCGCGACGAGCTCGAAGGCACCGGCCAGCGCGTGGCGCAGATCAAGGCGCCGACCCTGCTGCTCTGGGGAGAGAAAGACCGCTGGATTTCACCGAAGCACGTGCCGCTGTGGCAGCGTGACCTGCCGGGTATCCAGGTGAAGACCTATCCAGGCGTGGGGCATATCCCGATGGAAGAGATTCCGCAGCAGAGCGCGGCGGATGCAATGCGGTTTTTGTTGGGGTGATAGAGGCGCTTGGGTGAGTGGGCGTCCACCACTCGGACTTGACCGTAGGGTGCGCCGCGCGCACCGAGTCTCCTGCGCGGTTGCACCGGTGCGCACGGCGCACCCTACATGCGATTCGGATACTCAAATGGAAACGGCCCCGAAGGGCCGTTTTTTCTTATCCGGGCACTACTCAAGCCGCACCCGCCTGCGGCACGTCGAACTCTTCCCGCGTCTTGTACAGCAGGTCCAGGTTGTCGTGCTGCCAGGGGTGGAAGCCCTGCTTGAAGAAGTCCAGGTAGGTGCCGACCAGTGGGCGGAAGATGCCGTTGCGGCCCCACATCCAGCTCAGGCCGTCGCGCCAGACGCGCCAGTTCCACAGCAGGCCGTCGCGCTTGAGCATGTGGGCCAGGCCACGGGTGGTGTCGAGGACGAAGAAGAAGGTGCCCATCATCATTGCCCGGCGCAGCAGGCGATGGCTGCCGCAGACCTGGTTGTAGACATCGAAGGCCACGGCCTTGTGCTCGGTTTCCTCCAGCGCATGCCAGCGCCACAGTCGGGCCATGGTCGGGTGAGCGCCGGCCATGTACTCGGGGTTCTTCAACAGGCCGTCGGCCATGATCGCGGTGATGTGCTCCAGGGCGGCGGTGGCGGCCAGTTGGCGACGGGCGGAGAACGTCTTCTGCGTGTAGCGGATGCGCGCCTGGGCACGGCGTTCGATGGCGGCGATGTCGTAGCCGAGCTCGCGAAGGCGGTTGCTGTATTCCAGGTGCTCGCGGCTGTGGTGGCCTTCCTGGCCGATGAAGCCGCGGATCTGTTCTTTCAGGACCGGGTCATCGATCTGGTCGCGGAACTGGCGCACCGAGTCGATGAAGAAGCGCTCGCCATCCGGGAAGAGCACCGACATCGCGTCGAACAGGTGGCTCTTGAAGGCGTCACCGCTGTGCCAGTGGCGGGGCAGCGGGCTGGGCAGATCGAAATCCATGTGGCGCGGACGGATAACCAATCCTTCGGGGGTGGTGCTGGCCATGGGGTCTCCTTGAGTCTGTTTGGACCATGGTCCCACTATCGGCTTGCCGGGTTTTGTCGGACAAGGTTATCTTCTGCCAACCTTCGGGTCATATCCGGCCACAACCAGAACAAGACGCCAATATGAAGCAACCATTGACCTTCTCCGCCGAACTGGTGCCCGTCGCCTATGCCGAGGCCCTGCTGGGCCTGGCTGAAGAGTTGGGTGTGACGCGCGCGGTGTTGCTGACCGCCGCACGGGTCAGGCCGGAAATGCTGGGCAATCCCAACGGCCGGTTGTCTTTCCTCGACTTCAACCAGTTGGCGGGTGCGGCGTTGCTGCACTGCCGCGAACCCGCCCTGGGCCTGATCCTCGGCCAGCGCCTGAACGTCTCCACCCACGGCATCCTCGGCTACGCGGTGCTTTCCAGCGCCAACCTGGGCCGCGCCCTGCAGTTCGCCATGAAGTACTACCGGGTGCTGGGCCTGGCCTACGAACTGGAATTGGTGGAGCTGGACGACTCCCTGCAATTGCGCGCCACCGAGTCCTTCCCCATGGGACCGCTCGGACGTTTTGCCGGCGAGGGGCTGCTGGCCAGCTTCTTCAGCATCGCCCGCTTTCTGGTGGGGGAGGAGCTGCGCGGCCAGCAAGTGGGCTTCGCCCACCCGGCGCCCGACTATTCCGGCCGCTACGCGGACGTATTTGGCGTGGCGGCGCAGTTCGAGCAGGCCTGCCATTGGCTGAGCCTGCCCAAGGGCTACCTGGAACGGCCGATGGCCCTGGCCAATCCGGCCACGGTGCAGATGTGCGAGCAGCAATGCGAGGCGTTGCTGGCCAGCCTGGATGTGCAGGACGCGCTGCTGACCCGCGTGCGCCGCCTGCTGTTGGCTCGCCCCGGCGACTTTCCCGACCTCGACGGCGCCGCCCGCGCCCTGCACACCAGTGGGCGCAGCCTGCGCCGGCACCTGTCGGCCATGGGCACCAGTTATCAACAGGTACTGGACGAAGTGCGCAAGGGCCTGGCCCTGCAATACCTCAGCACTACCCACCTGCCGCTGTTCGAAATCGCCAACCTGCTGGGCTTCAGCGATCCCTCCAATTTCCGCCGCGCCTTCCGCAAATGGACGGGCAGGCTGCCGAGCGATTATCGTGCCGAGCCGTGAAGCCCATTCCCCGCGCGCCGCAGAGCGCACCGCCGTACCGGAGATGCCCGATGACCCAGCCCACCACCCTGATCCGCGAAACCTTCCCTGTCGGCCCGTTGCAGTGCAACTGCACGCTGATCGGCGATCCGGTCAGCAAGAAGGCTATAGTCGTAGACCCGGGCGGCAACCATGAGCTGATCCTGGCGCGCCTGGAAGCGCACGGCCTGAAGCTGGTCAGCATCATTCACACCCATGCTCACCTGGATCACTTCCTCGCGTCCGGCGAGTTGAAGAAGGCCACCGGCGCGACCCTGCACCTGCACAAGGAAGACCAGTTCCTCTGGGACAACCTGGAGATGCAGTGCCGCATGTTCGGCGTGCCCTACAAGCCGGTGCCCGCACCCGACCAGTGGCTGGCCGATGACGAGGAGCTGGCCTGTGGCTGTGGCGTTGCCCTGCATACACCCGGTCACACACCGGGCTCCATGAGTTTCTGGTTCCCCGAGGCCAAGCTGCTGATCGCCGGCGATACCCTGTTCCGTCGTGGCATCGGCCGTACCGACCTCTGGGGTGGCGACTACAGCACCATCGAACGCTCTATCAAGCAGCGCCTTTACAGCCTTGACGAGGAGGCCACCGTGGTCACCGGCCACGGTCCGAATACCCGCCTGGGTGACGAGATGCGTGAAAATCCGTTTGTGCGGGCCTGATCCACGGAATTTCTCTGCATCCAGATGCTCTAATGGCCCGCAGCCATATCGGCTTTGAGAATTCTCAGGAGTAAAAGTCCATGTTCACCCCGCGTCGCCTGATCATCGCCGCCACCGCTTTCGCCATGTTGTCTGGCTGTGCCGCGCAGAATCCCTACAATCAACAGGGTGAAGTCCAGGCTCCCGCCGAGGGCGGCATGAGCAAGACCGCCAAGTACGGTGCCCTGGGCGCCCTGGCTGGTGCCGTAGCGGGCGCTGCGATCAATCACGACAACCGTGGCAAGGGTGCGCTGATCGGTGCCGCCGTGGCGGGCGCTGCCAGTGCTGGCTACGGCTACTACGTCGACAAGCAGGAAGCGGAGCTGCGTCGCAGCATGGAAGGCACCGGCGTGCAGGTACAGCGCCAGGGCGACAACATCAACCTGATCATGCCGGGCAACATCACCTTTGCTACCAACTCGGCGGATATCGCCAGCAACTTCTACACCCCGCTGAACAACCTGGCGACCTCGTTCAAGCAGTACGACCAGAACAACATCGAGGTGGTCGGCCACACCGACAGCACCGGTAGCCACCAATACAACATGAACCTGTCGCAACTGCGTGCACAGAGCGTGGCCAACTACCTGATGGCCCAGGGCGTCAATGGTGCCCGCGTGACTTCCCGTGGTATGGGCCCGGACCTGCCGGTGGCCAGCAACGCCAATGAGGCGGGCCGCTCGCAGAACCGCCGCGTGGAGATCAAACTGACCCCCATCCCCGGCGCCCAGGCTCCGCAGCAGTACTGAGTTCCACTCTCCCCGAAAGGGCCCGCAGCAGCGGGCCTTTTCGTTCCTGCCGCTCGTCGCTCGACTACTGGCTCAACGCCAGTTCCCACTTTCCTGTCTAGACTGCGTTGCAGGGCTCCGCTGAGCCCGGCCTGAACCGTTTGCCCGCGCACCCAGCGACGCGGCGACGGCCATGGAAAGGACAGGAGACTGCATGGACGATCGTCAATCCCCCCCATCCCCCAAGTACCTGCTGCCATTGCTGGTAACCCTGATCCTGATGCTGGTTCTCGGGGGCCTGGTGCTCTGGCAATGGTTAGCTCTGGAAGCACGCAACCGTACCGAGTACGAGCAGCGCTTCAAGAACGAGGCGGAGGAAATTGCCCAGCGCGTCGGCATCCGGATGCGCGCCTACGAGATGGTCCTTCGGGGCATGTCCGGCCTGATGGTCGGCAGCGCCGCCGTGTCGGCCGAGGGGTGGGCGCGGGCCACTGACCAATTGCAGTTGCAGGACCGCTATCCGGGTATCCAGGCACTGGCCTGGGCGCGTTACCTGAAGCACAAGGAACTCAGCGATTTCGTCGGTGAGATCTGGGACCAGGGGCGTCGCGAGTTCCGCATATTCCCTTCGGAGCCTAGGGACGAGTATCTGGTGGTGCAGTACAGCAGCCCCATGGACTGGCGCAACCGCCGCACCCTGGGCTTCGACATGCTCACCGAGGCGGTGCGCCGGGAGGCTATCAATCTCGCCTGGGAGACCGGCGAGGCCATCCTCACCGGGCCGGTCAAGCTCAGGCAGGAAACCGATCAGCAAGTGCAGAGCGGCCTGCTGCTCTACATGCCGGTGTACCGCCCGGACGCGCCCAGCAGCACCGTCGAGGAGCGCCGCGCGGCACTGGTCGGCATGGTCTGTGGCGCCTTTCGCGTGAACGACCTGATGGACGGCATCCTGGGGACCCAGAGCAGCCTCTACAGCATCGACCTGAAGGACCTCGGCAGCCCAGGCATGCCCCTGTTGGCGCAGGCCGGTGGCGACCGCCAGCCACGTTTCCACCAGGTCCAGGAACTGCAGCTGTTTGGCCGCACATGGGCCCTGGGCGTAGGCAGCACCGCAAAGTACGAGACCATGCTGGGCAACAACCGAATCGCCTTCAGCCTCTGGACCGGCCTGGCGGCCGCAGGGCTGCTCTCGCTGTTGGTGGGCGGCTACCTCTACCAGCGTGAGCGACAATTGCAACTCAGTCTGTCTTCCTCCATCGAGCTTGCCGAGCGTGAGGAACGCTTCCGCCTGCTGCTGCAGCACCTGCCGGTGGCTACGCTTATCTGTGATGCCCAAGGGCGGATCGAAATGGCCAATGCCAGTGCCGGCGACTTGTTGGCCTGCAACACCGAATTTCTGCTGGGGCAGCGCTTGCAGCGCTACCTGCCGAATATGGCGGCCCTGGAGTCGAGTGAAGTTGACCAGGCGCCCACCCAGTTGACCGAGGTCGAAGCGCAGCAGGAGGGGGGAGAGCGAATCCCGGTAGCGCTGACCCTGAGCAGCCTGAACCTTGGCGTGAACCAGCGTTACCTGATCAACCTGGTGGACCTGCAGGCGCGCAAGAGCGCTGAAGAGCGCTTCCGCCTGGTGGTGGAGGCTTCGCCCAACGCCATTGTCCTGGTGGATTCCCTTGGGCGGATCTCGATGGTCAACCGACAGACCGAACAGCTGTTCGGCTATGGCCGTCTGGAAATGCTCGAATCTCCCGTGGAGATGTTGCTGCCAGAAGCCTTGCGTGAGGCCCATATACACCTGCGCGAGGGCTTCATGCGCAAGCCTGAGCAGCGGCGCATGGGCAGCAACCGCGAACTGTTCGGCCAGCATCGGGACGGCCGCATGATTCCCCTTGAAGTGGGGTTGTCGCCGATCCGCGTCGGCCGTGAGGTGCTGGTGCAGGCGGTGATCATCGACATCAGCGAGCGCCGCGCCGCGGAGCAGCGCCTGCGCGACCAGGCCGAGCAACTGATGCTAGCCAACCGTTACAAGTCCGAATTCCTCGCCAACATGTCCCACGAGTTGCGCACGCCGCTCAACAGCATCCTGATCCTCAGCGATCAGCTGCGTCAGAACATGGTTGGCAACCTCACCGAGAAGCAGACCCGCCATGCCGACATCGTCCACCGCGCCGGCAACGACCTGCTGCAATTGATCAACGACGTGCTCGACCTGGCCAAGGTGGAAGCGGGGCGGATGCAGCTCAAGCTGGAGCCGCTCAACGTCCAGGACATGTTCGCCGAGCTGGATGCCAGCCTGCGTCCCATGGCAGAGATCAAGGGGCTGCGCCTGTCCACCCACGTCCAGGCCGGCGTACCGCGGGTTATACACAGCGACCGTGTGCGCCTGCACCAGATCCTGCGCAATCTGCTGTCGAATGCCCTCAAGTTCACCGAACAGGGCGAGGTAGAGCTGTCCGTCGAGCTGGACCCCGCGGCTGTTACCGACGAGCGCGAAGTCCTGCGTTTCGCGGTCCGCGACACGGGGATCGGCATTCCCGAAGACCAGCACGACCGCATCTTCCAGGCCTTCCAGCAGATCGACGGCTCCACCAGCCGCCGCTTCGGCGGCACCGGACTAGGGCTGGCCATCACTCGCCAGCTGGTGCTGGCCCTGGATGGCGACATCCGCCTGGAAAGCGTGCCGGGGCGCGGCTCGCGCTTCATCGTCCAGTTGCCGGTGGCGGTGGCCGCCAGCCAGCCGAAGGACGACGAGGAGCCCCAGCAGCCGGTGCGCAGCGGGCAGGGGCCGTCCGTGCTGATCGTCGAAGATGACATCAATTTCGCCTCGGTGATCGCCGAGGAAGCTCAGGCACACGGCTTTTCCGCGGTCCACTGTCGAAGCGGCAAACAGGCCATTGCCCTGCTGCAGAGCGAGCGTTTCGCGGCCGTCATCCTCGACATCCTGCTGCCTGACATCAGCGGCTGGCAGATCTACCGCAGGCTGCGCAGCCACGCCAACCACCGCAATACGCCGGTGAATATCCTTTCCTGCGTGCCGCAGCCGCAGGACTGGAACGAGGACGAGACGCGCTACCTGGTCAAGCCCATCGCCCGCGAAGACCTGGAGCAGGTCTTCCAGGACCTTGAAGGCGGCCAGCCACCCGAGGAACGCAAGCTGCTGCTGGTCGAGGATGTGGAGGTAGAGCGCGAGCACTACCGCGAGCACTTGCAGCAACTGGGCTTCAACGTGGTGGCCAGTGCCAGCGGAGAGGGCGCGCGCAAGGCCTATGCGGAGAACGACTTTTCCGCCCTGGTGATTGACCTCGACCTGCCTGACCAGGACGGTTTCGAGCTGCTCGACAGCCTTGACCGCGAGCGCCCGCTGGATGGCTCGCGGGTCGTCATCAATACCGGAGTCGACGTCAACCAGCAGAACCTGCAGCGGCTGCGCCGCTACTCGGCGGTCGTGGTGCGCAAGGCCGGTGAAGACCTCGACAATCTCAGCTCAGCGGTGCAGGGCTTCCTCGCCGCCGTGCGCCAGCCGGGGGCCGGCCCGGCAGCGGACCCGCTGGAGGGCTGCCGTGTGCTACTGGTGGACGACGATGTGCGCAACATCTACGCGCTCAGTGCGTTGCTCGATGAAGTGGGCCTGAAAGTCACCGCCGCGAGCGATGGCCTGGAAGCCATCAACTGCTTCCAGCGCGAACCCTTCGACCTGATCCTGATGGACATGGCCATGCCCAATATGGACGGCTACACCGCCACCCGCGTGCTCAAGCAGGAGCATGGCTGTGGTATCCCGATCATTGCCCTGACCGCCCATGCGATGAAGGGCGACCGGGAGAAATGCATAACCGCCGGCGCCGACGACTACCTGGCTAAGCCGGTCAGTCGCCAGGAACTGCTGGACATGCTCTACCGCTGGATGGAACAACCAGGAGGTCGCCATGGCGCGCCTGCAGCGTAAGGAAGACCCTGTGGCGAACATCTTGCTGGTGGTGGACGACCGTCCGGAAAACCTTGCAGCCATGGAGGCCCTGCTGGACGACGGCGAGTGGCAGGTGCGCACCGTGGACTCTGGCGAGGCCGCGCTGAAATGCCTGCTGGAGGAAGAGGTGGGCCTGGTGCTGCTGGACGTGCAGATGCCGCGCATGGACGGCTTCGAAGTGGCGCGACTGATGCGTAGCAGCCCCCTGACCCGTTACACGCCGATTATCTTCATCTCGGCCATCGCCCATACCCAGGACGCCGTGCTGCGGGGTTACACCTCTGGCGCAGTGGATTTCATCCTCAAACCCTTCGACCCGCAGGTGCTGCGCCACAAGGTGCAATCCCTGCTGGCCCACGAGCGCAACCGGCGCGATCTGCTGCAACTGAGCCAGCAGCTCGACAGCGCCCGGGCATTCAACGCATCGGTGCTGGAGAATGCAGCTGAAGGCATCCTGGTGGTTGGCGAAGACGGCATCATCAACTTCGCCAACCCGGCCATGGCGCAGATGCTGCAGGGCTCGGTGGGCAATCTGGAAGGCCAGCCGCTGCTGAACCTGATCGCTTACCCGGAGGTGGGTGGCGAGTGGAAAAGCTCGGACTTTTATCGCCACTGGAGGCAGAACGAGACCTATCGCTTGCACGACGCCAGCCTCAAGACCCTAGGCGGCGAGCGCCTGCCGGTGGCGCTGTCATCCTCGCCTCTACCCCGGTTGCAACGCTCCATGGTGGTCATTGCCCTGGACATGTCAGCGGTGCGCCAACTGCATGCCCAACTGGAGTCCCAGGCCATCACCGACGCCTTGACCGGGCTGCTCAACCGCCGTGGTTTCCACCAGGCGCTGGAGGCTTCCCTGGCGCGTATCGAGCGTAATGGCAAGCGTATGGCAGTGCTCTATCTGGACCTGGATGGCTTCAAGCTGATCAACGACTCCCTCGGCCATGAGGCGGGCGACCGCGTATTGCGGCGGGTGGCGGAGCAATTGAAGAACTGCTTACGGCCCTACGACATCCTCGCGCGCATGGGCGGTGACGAATTCACCGCGCTGCTCGATACCCTCGATCATCCCGAGGACGCCGCGCGGGTGGCGGAGAAACTGATCGAACTGGTCTCGGTGCGCCATCACATCGAAGGCATCGACGTTACCCTTGGCGCCAGTGTCGGCATCGCCTGTTTCCCCGAGTGCGGGCAGAGCGTGGATGGCCTCCTGCGTGCGGCAGACATCGCCATGTACGAGGCCAAACGAGCCGGTCGCCAGCAATACCGCTTCTACTCGCCGGAGATGAACGGCCGCGCCCGATCCCGGTTGATGCTGGAGGAAAGCCTGCGCAATGCCATCGAGCAGAACGACTTCCACCTGGTCTACCAGCCGCAGATTCACCTGGAAACCGGTCGTCTGCGTGGCTTCGAGGCACTGTTGCGCTGGGAACACCGGGTGGCCGGTACCGTGGCGCCAAATGTGTTCATCCCTTTGCTGGAAGAAACCCGTCTGATCAACCGCCTGGGCGACTGGGTCCTGCGCGAGGGCGCCAGCCAGTGCTGTGCCTGGAGGCCGCTGTTTGGTGACGATCTGGTGGTCAGCTTGAACGTCAGCCCGGTGCAGTTCGGCATGCCGCAACTGGTGGACGACCTGCGGCGGGTGCTGAGCGAATTCAGTCTGCGGCCCGAGCAACTGGAGGTGGAAGTCACCGAAAGCGCGTTGATGCAGGACCTCGAATTGACCCGCGAACAGCTTCGGCAACTGCGCGCGCTGGGCGTACGCATCGCCATCGACGACTTCGGCACCGGTTATTCGTCCCTGGCCTATCTGCGGCATTTCGAACTGGACACGCTGAAGATCGACCGCCTGTTCATCTCCAACATGCTGGAGTCGCGGCGCGACGCCGCGGTGGTCAGCACCATCATCGACCTCAGCCGCCACCTGGGCCTGGAGGTGATCGCCGAGGGCGTGGAAACCCTGGCCCAGCGAGATTGGCTGCTGGAGCATGGCTGTGCCTACATGCAGGGCTTCCTGGTGGCGCCGGGCCTGCCCGTGGCCAAGGCCGAGGCCTTTCCACGGGGGGTGGACTGGAACACGCTGCGCGAGGGCTCCGGCAGCCTCACGCCGTCCCCCTGAGGCGGAGAGAGATCAGGGTGTGCGGGCCATCACGCACACCCGAATTCACGGGCCTACACTTCATGTGTCGGGGCATTCGGGATCAGGCCCCCGGCACATCGCGATAAGGAGGCTCCATGTACTGCTTTGTTGTGGCGTACCCCAACGCGCCGGGCGCCAAGTTCGATTTCACCTACTACTGCGAGGAACATATCCCGCTCCTGACCCGCCTGATCGGCGAAAACCTGGTGAAGGTCGAAGTGCGCAGGGGCCTGGCCGCAGCGGATGGCGCCGTGGCGCCGTTTATCTGCATGGCCAACCTATGGGTACTGTCAATGGAGGAACTGCGTAGCACGCTGGAACTGAACGGCGACGAGATCAGCGCCGATATCCCCAATTACACCAACCTGGCGCCATTGCTCCAGGTGGATGAGGTGCTACAGACGGCCTAGGAAAAAGCAAAAACCCGCCGTTCGGCGGGTTTTTCGTATCCGGCTCAGGCCGCCGGGAATTGCTGGTGCAGCCGGGCGAGCTGGGCGTCCTTGACTTCCCACAGGTGATTCACCCATTGCTGGAACGCCAGGCGGTACTGCTCGTCCTGGTCGTAGTTCTTGCCGATGAACTCCTGGGGAATGTCCAGCTTTTCGATACGCACCACCACCTGGCGCAGCCGGCCGGCCAGCAGGGTCCAGAAGCTTGGGTTGCCATCCGGGTAGTGGATGGTGACGTTGACCAGCGAGTGCAATTGCTCGCCCATGGCGTCCAGCACGAAGGCGATGCCGCCGGCCCTGGGTTTGAGCAGGTACTGGAAGGGCGAGCCCTGTTCGTCGTGCTTGGCGCGGGTGAAACGGGTGCCTTCGAGGAAGTTGAAGATGCCGACCGGATTGTCGCGGAACTTGTCGCAGGTGCGGCGGGTGGTTTCCAGGTCCTTGCCCTTCTTCTCGGGATGCTTGGCCAGGTAGGCCTTGGAGTAGCGCTTCATGAAGGGGAAATCCAGCGCCCACCAGCACAGGCCGATCACCGGGACCCAGATCAGCTCCTGCTTGAGGAAGAAGCGCAGCAGGCGGATGCGGCGATTGAACAGATGCTGCAGGACCAGAATGTCCACCCAGCTCTGATGGTTGCTGGTGACCAGGTAGCTGTGCTGGTAATCCAGGCCGGCCAGGCCGTCGACGTTCCAGCGGGTGTCACGCACCAGGCGCATCCACAGTTTGTTGCAGCTGATCCAGCCCTCGGCGACGAAGCTGGCGGCCCAGTTCAGCGCGTGTTTGGCGGCACGGAAGGGCAGCAGCAGTTTAAGCAGGGTGACGGCGAACAGCGGAATGCACCAGAACAGGGTGTTGAGTGTCAGCAACAACGCCGCCAGGGCACCGAGCAGGGGAGAGGGGATAAAGCTGAGCATGAAGGGGATGGCGCCTCGCCGTGGGGTGGTCAAGGCCACCTTGAAATGGATTGGGCCCGCTGCATTCCCTGGCGGCGGGCAGAATGATGGCAAAGGTTAACGGTTGTTCACTGGACTGCAAGCGCGAAGGGTGACCGGACGGTCGAGGGGCGCGCCTGCTGGCGTCTGCTCTTGTGGGAGCGAATTCATTCGCGATCGGCCATTTCGCGAATGAATTCGCTCCCACATCGGCCGGCAGGGAGCCTCAGCCTTCCGCCCCGCACGCCGCCTGGATCGCCGTCAGGGCGATGGTGTGGATGATGTCGTCGACCACGGTGTTGCGTGGCAGGTCGTTCACCGGTTTGCGCAAACCTTGCAGCACGAGGCCGGCGCTGGTCACGTGGCTGCTTTGCTGCACGGCCTTGTAGGCGGCATCCCCGCTGGCGAGGTCGGGGAACACGAAGACCGTGGTGCGGCCGTCTTTTGCGCTGGCGTAGGGCAGGGGGCCTTCGATGGGCAGGTCGGGGCGTACGCCATGGGCCTGGCGAATGGCTTCGCGGACCTTGGCCAGCTCCGCTTCATCGCTCGAATCACTGATCAGCGCCACACGCGGCACTATGCCCAGGGCTTCGGCGGAGTCGGCACTCTGCAGGGCGATTTCCGCCAGGTCGCTGGCGTCCGGTTCGGGGTTGACCGCGCAGTCGCCGTACACCACGACCTGCTCAGGCATCAGCATCAGATAGACCGAGGACGCAATGCGGTATCCAGGGGCTGATTTGATCAGCTGTAGCGCCGGGCGAATGGTGTTGGCGGTGGGGTGGATGGCACCGGACACCAGGCCGTCGACTTCGTCGAGCGCCAGCATCATGGTGCCGAGCAGGACGTTGTCTTCCAGCTGCGCGGCGGCCATGGGGGCGTTCAGGCTCTTGTTCTGGCGCAGCTCCACCATGGGCTGCACATAACGTTCGCGCACCCGGTCCGGGTCGAGGATTTCCAGACCCTCGGGCAGTTCGATGCCCTGGGCGCGAGCCACCGCATGCACGTCTTCGGGTTTGGCCAGCAGCACGCAATGGGCAATACCCCGTGCCTGGCAGGCGGCGGCGGCCTGCACCGTGCGGGGCTCGGCGCCTTCGGGCAGGACGATGCGCTTGCCGGCCAGTTGCGCCTGCTGGATCAGCCGATGGCGGAAGGCGGGCGGCGACAGGCGCTGGTTGGCGCTGGGGGCGCCGCAACGGGCGCGCAGCCAGTCGAGATCGAGGTTGCGGGCGACGAACTCGGTGACCTTCTCCGCGCGCTCGCGGTCGTCCACCGGGATTTCCTTGTTCATGCGGTTGAGGTTGGTGGCCGTGTCGTAGGTCCCGGTGGCGACGCCCAGCACCGGCAGGCCACCTTGCAGGGCGCCACGGCAGAGCTCCAGGGTGCGCGGATCGGGCTGAATGTCACTGGACAGCAGCAGGCCGGCCAGGGGCACGCCGTTCATGGAGGCCAGGCTGGCGGCGAGGATGATGTCGTCGCGATCGCCCGGCGTCACTACCAGCACGCCCGGTTTGAGCTGTTGCACGGTATTGGGCACGGTGCGCGCGCAGACCACGATCTTCTGCACCCGGCGCTGGTCGAAGTCGCCAGCGTTGATCACCTGGGCTTGCAGCAGGTCGGCGACGTCGCGGGTGCGCGGCGCATTCAGCTCGTCCAGCCAGGGCACGCTGCCAAGCAGGCGGAAATCGTTGCCACGCAGCAGGGGCGACTGGTCCTTGAGACGACGAACGAAGTCCTGCTCACGGACCTTGTTGAGGATCACCCCGAGCACCTTCGGATCGCGCGGCCCGCCGAACTGCTGGGCCTGGATCTCCAGGCGGTCGGACAGTTCGGACAGGCTCTCGTCTTCCGGCGCCGACACCAGGATCACGTCGGCATCCAGGCTCTTGGCCAGGTGGAAGTTGATGCGGGCTGCATAGCTGGCGTGGCGGGTCGGCACCATGCCTTCGACTATGACCACGTCCTTGCCCTGGGCCGCGTGCTGGAAGAGGCCGGTGATCTCCTCCAGCAGCTCGTCCAGCTGGCCGTCGGCGAGCATCCGTTCCACCTGGGACTGTGCCAGTGGAACGGGTGGCGTCAGGCCATGGGTACGGGCCACCAGTTCGGTGGAGCGTTCCGGGCCGAGGTCACCGGGATGGGGCTGGGCCACGGGCTTGAGGAAGCCGACTTGCAGGCCCGCCAGTTCAAGGGCGCGCACCAGGCCGAGGCTGGTGGAGGTAAGGCCGACGCCGAAGCCGGTCGGGGCGATGAAGAAACAGTGCATGGGGCTCCTTGGCAAAGGCGATTCAGGCGAGCAGGGCCAGGGTGTCGAGGGCGATCTGGCGTTCTTCGTTGGTGGGCACCACCAGCACGCGCGGGTGGCCGCGCCTGTGGATGGGGCCGGCGACGCCGCGCACGCAGCGGGCGTTGGCCTCGCGGTCGATGGCCAGGTTGAGCAGCTTCAGGTGATCCACCGTGCGGCTGCGCACGAGGGGCGAATTCTCGCCTATCTCGCCGGTGAAGATCAGCCCGTCCAACTGCGGCAGTGCGCAGCCAACGGCGGCCAGGGTCTTGGCCAGGCGGTAGCAGAACACCTCGATGGCCAGGGTGGCGCCGGCATGACCCTGGTCACGGGCGGTCTCCAGGCTGCGCAGGTCACTGGCCAGCGCCGAGAGGCCGAGCAGGCCGCTTTCCTGGCGCAGTACCTGGTCGATTTTCTCCAGGCTCCAGCCCAGGCTGCGGTGCAGCTGGGTGTAGAGGTGCGGGTCGATGTCGCCGCTGCGCGTTGCCATCACCAGGTTCATGCTGGCGTCGCGGCTCTGGCCGTTGACGATGGCACAGGCGGAACTGTGCTCGCCCAGGTGGGCGCTGAGCCAGCAACTGTCACCGAGGGACAGGCCCGCCAGCTCGGCCGCGCGTCGGCTGACGTAGCGATGGCTGTTGCCATGGAAGGCATAGCGGCGCAGGCCATGGTCGCGGTAGACGGCATCCGGCAGGGCAAGGCGGTAGACGTGCTCGGGCATGTTCTGGTGGAAGGCGGTGTCGAACACCGCCACGTGGATGAGGTTCGGCAGCAGGTGCATGGCGGCCTCGATGCCCACCAGGCTCGCCGGCATCTGCTGCGGCGCCAGCGGAACGAGGGCGTGCAGGCGGCGGATCACCTGGGCGTCCAGACGGCAGGCAGTGTTGAACAGCTCGCCACCGTGCAGCACGTGGTGCCCGACGCCGTGCAGCTTGCCGCCGGCTGCGCCCTGGACAATGGGCATCAGTTGCGACAGGGCGGCGCGGTGGTCCGCATTGGGGATCATCAGGCTGTCCTTTTCGCCACCGCGCTGCCAACGCAGTTCGGCGTCGCGGCTGCCGAGCCCTTCAGCCATGCCATGGAGGATGAACTGGCTGTGGGCCTCGTTGACCAGGACGAAGCGCAGCGACGTCTTGCGCGCGTGGATCACCAGGATGTTGCGTGCGGGCATCAGGTTTCCTCAGAGGGTTCGGGCGCTACGCCCTGGGCGCACCAGCCGCAGGGGAACAAGCGGCCCAACTGGGCTGCGCGCTGGAGGGGGTCGAGCACCCAAGCGCGCGACTGCCACGGCGGCTGGTGCCGTAGGTGTTGAGTATGGCCGCAGGAAAGGACCGCCACCCAGTGACCGTCTTCGTCTTGCCTATAGCCGACCAGACGGGGCCGCCCGTCAGCGCTCGGGTCGCAATCGACCGGCGGCGCGGTTAAACTTGCGCTTTCATCATTCATTCGCAGAAGGTCTCGCACCATGCTGATCGCCGCCAACAAGGCCGTGTCCATCGACTATACCCTTACCAACGACGCCGGTGAGGTGATCGACAGTTCCGCTGGCGGCGCCCCGCTCGTGTACCTGCACGGCGCAGGCAACATCATCGCTGGCCTGGAACGCGCCCTGGAAGGCAAGCAGGCGGGTGACGAGCTGAACGTTGCCGTCGAGCCGGAAGATGCCTATGGCGAGTACAGCGCCGAACTGGTCGCCACCCTGGACCGCGCCATGTTCGAAGGCGTCGACAAGCTGGAAGTCGGCATGCAGTTCCATGCCTCCGGCCCGGACGGCAGCATGCAGATCGTGACCATCCGCGACGTCGATGGCGACGACGTCACCGTCGACGGCAACCACCCACTGGCCGGCCAGCGCCTGAACTTCAAGGTCAAGGTGGTCAACGTGCGTGAGGCCAACGCCGAAGAGATCGCTCACGGCCACATCCACGGCGAAGGCGGTCACCACCACTGACCGGCTGTCTGCGACTGCCGAACCGGCAACTCGCGAATCGGCTGCTAAGCTGAGAAAACCGAAAAGGCGCCCCGGGGCGCCTTTTTTGTCTGCTGTGAAATCCCTGTGATTCTCGAGGAGTCAGTCATGAGTGCCTTTCACGACCTCAATTTGCGTGCGCTCGACGGTCAGGACCTGCCGTTGGCGCCGTACAAGGGCCAGGTGGTGCTGGTGGTGAATGTCGCTTCCAAATGCGGCCTGACCCCGCAGTATGCCGGTCTGGAAAAGCTTTACCAGCAATACCGCGACAAGGGGTTCACCGTGCTCGGATTGCCCTGCAACCAGTTCGCTGCCCAAGAGCCGGGCAGCGAGGAAGAGATCCGCGAATTCTGCAGCCTGAACTACGGCGTGACCTTTCCCCTGGGCAGCAAGATCGAGGTCAACGGCTCGGCGCGCCATCCGCTGTACCGCCTGCTGGCGGGCGAGGGTGCCGAGTTCCCCGGTGACATCACCTGGAACTTCGAGAAATTCCTAGTCGGCAAGGACGGCCGCGTACTCGCGCGCTTCTCGCCGCGCACCGCGCCGGACGATCCCGCGCTGATCCAGTCCGTCGAGAAGGCCCTGGCCTGATTCACCCTCACTCATGACGACCGGGGCGGAAGGAGCCGCCCCGTGCTCGCACCCTCCGATTCCATCCGGGCCTGTGGCTCCCAATCACGCCGATCAATAGTGCTGGGCGAGGCGAGACGACCGGTCATATGCTCGCCGCCATGACCAGCATCCGACTCGACAAACGCGACCTCATCCTCGCCAAGGGCTCCCAGGTGATGACCCGCCGTGGCTACCACGGCACCGGCGTTCAGGAGATAGTCCAGGCCGCGGGCATTCCCAAGGGCTCCTTCTATCACTACTTCGCCAGCAAGGAAGACTTTGCCCTGCAGGCCCTGGAACACCTCTACCTGCCGCGCCTGGAGCGTTATGCCCAGGCCCTGGGCAACCCGGCGCTGAGCCCGTGCCAGCGCATCCTCGGTTACTACCGCGAGCTGCTGGCGCATTTTTCCAGCCGCGAAAAGCCCGAATACCACTGCTTCATCGGCAGCCTCGGTTTCGAGATGGCCGAGTTGTCGCCCGCCATCGGCGAGCAGGTGGAGAGCATCCTGCAGGGCTCGGTGGACATCCTCCAGGCCTGCCTGGAAGACGCCGTGGCCGCCGGTGAGCTGCGCGCCGATGAAGATTGCGCCAACCTCGCCGCCTTTATCACCAATGCCTGGCAAGGCGTGCTTACGCGCTTGAAGGTGGGCGGCGGCACGGCCCCCATGAACGCTTTCGTCGACCGCCTGGAGCTGCTGCTTCGGGCATGATTTTTCAATGCCTTGAAACCGAGACGACCGGTCATATGGCCGGCCACAGGAGAACCCATGACCGCTCCCGTACAAGCCCTTTTCGCACCCTTCCGCCTTGGCGGCCTGGAACTGCCCACCCGCGTGGTGATGGCGCCCATGACCCGCTCCTTCTCCCCGGGCGGCGTGCCCAACGCCAAGGTGGTGGAGTACTACCGCCGTCGCGCCGCCGCCGGTGTCGGCCTGATCATCACCGAGGGCACCACCATCGGCCACCAGGCCGCCAACGGCTATCCCCATGTGCCGCGCTTCTTCGGTGAGGACGCCCTGGCTGGCTGGAAGGCGGTGGTAGACGCGGTGCATGCCGAAGGCGGTCGCATCGTGCCGCAGCTCTGGCACGTGGGCAATGTGCGTCGCCTGGGCACCGAGCCGGATGCCAGCGTTCCGGGCTACGGCCCGATGGAAAAGCTGAAGGACGGCCAGGCGGTGGTCCATGGCATGACCAAACAAGATATCCAGGACGTGGTCGCCGCCTACGCGCAGGCCGCTCGTGATGCCAAGGCCATCGGCATGGACGGCGTGGAAATCCACGGCGCCCACGGTTACCTGATCGACCAGTTCTTCTGGGAAGGCACCAACCAGCGCACCGACGAATACGGTGGCAGCCTGGCCAACCGTTCGCGCTTCGCCATCGAGGTCGTCCAGGCTATCCGCGCTGCCGTGGGCCCGGATTACCCGGTGGTCTTCCGCTTCTCCCAGTGGAAGCAGCAGGACTACACCGCCCGCCTCGTGCAGACTGCCGAAGCCCTGGGTGACTTCCTCAAGCCGCTGTCCGAGGCCGGTGTGGATATCTTCCACTGCTCCACCCGCCGCTTCTGGGAGCCGGAGTTCGACGGCTCCGACCTCAACCTGGCCGGCTGGACCCGCCAGCTCACCGGCAAGCCCACCATCACCGTCGGCAGCGTCGGCCTGGATGGCGAGTTCCTGCAGTTCATGGTCAAAACCGATAAGGTCGCCCAGCCGGCGAATATCGAAGGCTTGCTGGAACGCCTGAACAAGGAAGAGTTCGATCTGGTCGCCGTGGGCCGCGCCCTGCTGGTGGACCCGGACTGGGCAGTGAAAGTGCGTGAAGGCCGCATGCAGGACATCCTGCCCTTCAGCCGGGATGCGCTGGCGAGTCTGGTGTAAGTCGATGAAGGAGCCCCACGGATGCGGGGCCTCTGCTTTATCCGGCTCGGGCCTCATGTAGGTTGGGCTGAGGTACGAAGCCCAACACTCCATCGTTGGGCCTCGCTGCGCTCGAACCAGCGTGGCCCGCACCAACCTTCTACGGACCGTGCGTTGTCGTTGGGGTCACCTGGCTTACGCGGCGACGCCAGCGGCGTTCGCCTAGGTCGGTGGCAGCGTTCGGCCCAGGGGGACTTCTGGCTCCGGCCGGCGGGCGTGCAGCAGGTATTGCTCGAACTGCTGGACGATTGTTTCCCAGCCTTGGCGGCCGGCGTGCATGCGTGCGTTCAGACGCACGCGGCGCAGGCGTTCCGGGTCTTCCAGCAGCCAGGTGGCGGCCTCGACGAAGCTTCCCGGTTCATCGGGTAGCGCCAGGGACCCGTTGTGGCCGTGACGGATATGCTGGGCGGCGGCAGCCTGGTCGAAGGCCACCACCGCCAGGCCCGACGCCAGGGCTTCGAGCACGACGTTGCCAAAGGTTTCCGAAAGGCTGGGGAACAGGAACAGGTCGCCCGAGGCGTAATGCCGGGCCAGTTCTTCGCCGCGTTGCACACCGCAGAAAATGGCGTCTGGCAGGGTGCGCTGGAGCTGGGCGCGTTGCGGTCCGTCACCCACCACGATCAGCTTCAGGTGAAACTGTGGAAAACGTTCCTGAAGGTGCTGGAAGGTTTTGCCGAGCAGAACGAGGTTTTTCTCCGGCGCCAGCCGGCCAACATGGAACACCGCGATGTCCTGCTCGCCCAGGCCCCACTGCGCGCGCAGCTCGGGGCAGCGCCGGGCTGGATTGAACAACTGGCCATCGACGCCACGGGACAGCAGTTGCAGGCGCTCGAAGCCGCGTCGGGTGAGGTCCTGCAACTGGCTGACGCTGGGCACCAGGGTCAGCCGCGTGGCGTTGTGGAACCAGCGCAGGTAGTTGGTCAGCAGCCGGGTGAGCAGACCTACGCCGTAATGCCCGGTGTACTGCTGGAAATTGGTGTGAAAGCCACTCACCACGGGAATCCCCAGGCGCCGTGCAGCGCGCAGGGCGGATAAGCCGAGTGGGCCTTCGGTTGCGATGTAGAGCACATCCGGCTTGCGCTGGCGCCAGCGGCGCAACAGCTTGTGCAGGCAGGACTGACCCCATTGCAGGCCGGGGTAACCCGGCAGCGGCCACCCGCGGATCAGCAGCAGGTCATCGTCGCTCCGGCGGCCCTGGTCGCAGGCCTGGCGCGGGCGCACCAGTTGCAGCCGGTGACCGGCGGCGCGCAGGCCGTCGCAGAGGCGGCCAAGGGTGTTGGCCACGCCGTTGACTTCGGGCAGGAAGGTTTCGCTGATCAGCGAGATGTACAGAGGCGCTATGGTCATGACGCCAGTGTCGACACGGGCCGTGTAGCCCGCGTGACAGCCAGGTGACGCCTGTGTGACGGTGGCCCGGTGGCTTATCCGAAAGGGCGCGCTAGCGCACCACCTGGCCGGATTGCTTCTGCAGGGCCAGATCGCCTTGCTCGCGCACCCAGAACAGCGTCGCGCCGGCGACGGCGGCGGGCATCATCACGATGTTCACGAAGGGAATCAGCAGCGCCAGGTAGGTGATGCCGCCAAAACCCAGGCTCTGCCAGCGTTTCTCCCGCAGCCAGGCGAGCATCTCGTTCCAGCCCAGCTTGTGGTTGTCCGCCGGGTAGTCGATGTACTGCACTGCCATCATCCAGATGCCGAAGATGATCCACAGCGGCGTGGCCAGCAGGTTGACGCCGGGGATGAAGGAGAGGATCAGCAGGGCGCCGGCGCGCGGCAGGAAGTAGGCCAGCTTGCGCAGCTCGCGGCCCACGGTACGCGGGATCATGGCCATCAGCTCGGCCCAGCTGAAGGCCGGGAAATCGTCCTGGCCGCGCACCACCACTTCCACCTTCTCGGCGAGGAAACCGTTGAAGGGCGCGGCGATGATGTTGGCCAGCATGGTGAAGGTGAAGAACACCAGCACCACCACCAGCAGCACGAACAGTGGCCAGAGCAGGTACTGGAGGACGCTCAGCCAGTCGGGAAGCGTGGGCATGAAAGCGTCGACCCAGCCGCTGAATTCCTGCATCGCGAAGCCGATCAGGGCGGCGAACAGCAGCAGGTTGACGGTCAGCGGCAGCAGGACGAACAGGCGCAGTCCGGGGCTGAGGATCAGCTTCAGTCCTTCGCCGAGGTATTGCGGCCCGGATAGTGTGGGTGCAGGCATGGTGGTCCCCCAAGGTTGCAAACGCGCCGACCTTAACGGCTTTGCCGGCGGCGTGGAAAGCCTGGAAAAGGCTCGGAACAAATTTGATGGCCATTACGCCAATAGGTGCCGCCTATGGGTGGGATTGAGAGCGGGTATTTCCGCTATCGAGGACCCCTCGGTAACCTTGCGCCCATTGCTGGCCAATCGGTAACGGCCAGACCCGGTTCAACGGGGCCACTGCACCCAAAGCCTTCCCCAAGTGCCGCAGTGGCTCCTTTTTATTGCCCTGAGGGCAGGAGTCAGCCATGTCCGTTGCACGTCATTCGCGGGTCATCATCCTCGGTTCCGGCCCGGCAGGTTACAGCGCCGCCGTCTACGCCGCCCGTGCCAACCTCAAGCCGCTGCTGATCACCGGCATGCAGGCCGGCGGACAGTTGACCACCACCACTGAAGTCGACAACTGGCCCGGCGACCCTCACGGCCTGACCGGCCCGGCGCTGATGCAGCGCATGCAGGAACACGCCGAGCGTTTCGAGACCGAGATCGTCTTCGACCACATCAACGCCGTCGACCTGGCTGGCAAACCGTTCACCCTGGTTGGCGACAGCGCTACCTACACCTGCGACGCACTGATCATCGCCACGGGCGCCAGCGCGCGTTACCTGGGGCTTCCGTCCGAGGAAGCGTTCATGGGCAAGGGCGTATCCGCCTGCGCCACCTGTGACGGCTTCTTCTACCGCAACCGCGAAGTTGCGGTGGTGGGCGGCGGCAACACGGCGGTGGAAGAGGCGCTGTACCTGGCCAACATCGCCAGCAAGGTGACCCTGGTACATCGTCGCGAAACCTTCCGCGCCGAGAAGATCCTTCAGGACAAGCTCATGGCGCGGGTTGCCGAAGGCAAGATCGAACTCAAGCTGAATGCCGCGGTGGATGAGGTGCTGGGCGATGACATGGGCGTCACCGGTGTGCGCCTGAAGCGCAACAACGGCAGCACCGACGAGCTGAAGGTCGACGGCCTGTTCGTCGCCATCGGCCATACGCCGAACACCTCGCTGTTCGAAGGCCAACTGGCCCTCAAGGACGGCTACCTGGTGGTCAACGGTGGCCGCGATGGCAATGCCACCGCCACCAGCATCCCCGGCGTGTTCGCGGCCGGCGATGTGGCCGACCACGTCTATCGCCAGGCCATCACCTCGGCCGGCGCCGGTTGCATGGCCGCCCTGGATGTCGAGCGTTACCTCGACGCGCAGTAAGACCTGCCCACATAGAGAGCCCCCGCAAATGCGGGGGCTTTCCATTTGGGGCTGCGAATGAATTCCCCCACAGGACTGGAGCGCTTTGCAGCTTGGTAGCCCGGATGAAATCCGGGGAAAGTCTAACCACTGCTCCCGGATTTCATCCGGGCTACAAGGTGGCAGACTACTCCGACGGCCGTTCACGTACGTCCTCGACGATGTGTTGGGCTTCGTACCCCGGCCCAACCTGCCGCAGGCTTGCATCAGACCCAGGAACTCAACGACAGGGTCCGCGCGCTCATGCGCTGGTACAGGCCCGGGGCCTCCAGCAGCAGGGATTGGCCGTCCACCGTCAGCTCGACCGCCTTGCGACCTTCCGCCTCGCAGCGATACAGGCTCTGCTGGGCCTGCTGGCGCAAGCAGTAGTAGCGCAGCTGGCGCGCTTCGACCCGCAGGCTTGGCAGGTCAATGTAGGCGACCTGCAACTGTTCGCTCTGGCCGGTTGCCAGGCCGCAGCGTTGCAGTGCCGGGGTGTGAGTGAAGGGGGTGCCGGAAAGCATCACCAACTGGCACGGGTCGAGATCGCGGCGGTGCTGGCCGTTGAGCAGCCAGCGTCCGCGGATGTCGCGATCCAGGCGCAGGCTGCGCTGGCCATGGTTTTCGACTTTCAGCCAGAGATGGCGAAAGCGCCAGCGCGGGTCGCTGTCCAGCACATAGGTGACCGCGATGCTCTGGCCATGCCGATTCTGGATCAGGTGGCTGCTGGCATGGATACCTTGTTCATCCATCGACAGGTGCAGGCTTTCGACACCGGGCGTTGTCAGTGGCTTCCACACGAGGGTCTGCTGCATCCGTGCGCTCCGGCAGAGAGTGGGGCTTTTCCTGTGGGGACGAATGCCGTTATCTCCACAGCTGTCTGATGAGAATCCTACGCGTTTGGTAGAAAATTTCTGTCAGCCATTGCTGATAGAAAACGGAAGCCGGAGCCTAAGGAAATGCCGCCCCGGACAGGGCGGCGGGGGATCAGGCCTTGCGTTGCAGCGGTTGGCGTTCGAAGCGCACGCCCGCGAGGCCGGTGTTCATCAGGGCGCGGATATTGCCGTGGTCGCTGCCTTCCGGGGTGGCCAGCACCGACCGGTAGTGCTCGCCGAAGGCCAGCAGGGTCTCTTCCAGGCTGAAGCCTTCCAGCAGGGCCAGGCCCAGGGTCTTGCAGGAGCCTTCGTTCTGGCCGGCAGTGTTTTCCACAGCGCCGTTGGCGAAGGCGCTCTGCTGGTAGTCGTAGCCCTCGGCGATGAACGCCAGGGTATCGGCGAAGACGTGCTGGTCGCTGTGCAGGCGGGCGCGGAAGTCGTTCAGATTGCTCATTCTTTGTTCGCTTTGTTGAAGGCCGCTTGTTGCTCGGCGCTGGCTTCTTGCTGGTGTTTGGCTTTCCAGTCGGCGTAGGGCATGCCGTAGATTTCTTCGCGCGCCTGGTCCGGGGTGACGTCCAGGCCCAGGTCATCGGCCGCGGCCTTGTACCACTTGGACAGGCAGTTGCGGCAGAAACCGGCGAGGTTCATCAGGTCGATGTTCTGCACATCGGGGCGGCTGCGAAGGTGTTGCACCAGACTGCGGAAGGCGGCGGCTTCGAGTTCGAGGCGTTCTTGCTCGGTCATGGCAGGACTCTCCTGGGGCTTGCGGGAGGAATTGGCAGGGATGATAAGAGCCCTCCTTGGCCGCGGCAAATCAGTCAGAACCTGCCCACGATGTCGTGGACGGGTTGTCAGCGGTGGCCGGCGAGCGTGATGGACACCGACTCGGCAAAGCGCAGCGCATGGGGCTTGTCCACTTCCACCTCGGCGTAGCGCACGCTGGGGTTGGCCATGACCAGGTCGAGGATTTCCTGGGTCAGGCGTTCCAGCAGGGCGAAGCGGTTTTCTTCGACGTGGCGGATGATCGCCTTGGTGATGGTGCGGTAGTTCAGCGCGTGGTCGATGTCGTTGTCGCGCACCGCCTCTTCGGCCGGGTACAGGATGGTGAGGTTGATCAGCACATCCTGCTTGTTGAGGATTTCCTCCTCCTTGATTCCGATGAAGGTGCGCAGGCGCAGGTCCTTGACGCGGATTCGCGCCATTCCGGGCTCCAGTCGCGGCATTCTCTAGTTGCTCCGCTTGATCAGTTTCAGGAATTCGTGTCGGGTGTTCTGGGATGCCCTGAAGGTCCCGAGCATCACCGAGGTGCTCATCACCGAGTTCTGCTTTTCCACACCGCGCATCATCATGCACATGTGCTGGGCTTCGATCACCACCCCCACACCGGCGGCGCCGGTGACCTGTTGCACCGCCTCGGCGATCTGGCGGGTGAGGTTCTCCTGGATCTGCAGCCGCCGGGCGAACATGTCGACGATGCGTGCGATCTTCGACAGCCCCAGCACCTTGCCGGTGGGAATGTACGCTACATGGGCCTTGCCGATGAAGGGCAACAGGTGGTGCTCGCACAGGGAATAGAGCTCGATGTCCTTGACTGCCACCATCTCGTCGTTGTCCGAGGCGAACAGGGCGCCATTGACGATCCCCTCCAGGCTCTGCTCGTAACCGTGGCAGAGATAGCGCATGGCCTTGGCGGCGCGCATGGGCGTATCGCGCAGGCCTTCGCGGTCCGGGTTCTCGCCCAGCCCCAGGAGGATTTCCCGGTAGTGCCCGATTATCTCGTCGCTCATGGTGACAGTCCTTGCGGCCGCATCACTTCAGGTGGCGGCCGCCGTTCAGGGTGAGGGTCGTTCCGGTGACGTAGGCGTTGTCCAGGAGGTAACGCAGGCCCTGGTAAACCACCTGGGGGCCGGGCTCGATGCCCAGCGCCGACTTGGCCAGGGTCTTCTTGCGGTAAGCGTCGTCGTCATCGGCATTGAACATCACCAGCGCCGGCGCAATGCCGTTGACTTTGATGTGCGGGGCGAAGCGCGCGGCGAACGACAGCGTCAGGTTATCCAGCCCGGCCTTGCTGGCGCAGTAGGCGATGCGCTTCTCGCTGCCCTTGCGCGCCACATCGTCGCTGAGGTGGATGATGTCCGCCGGGCTGCTACGGCGCAGCAGCTCTTCGCAGTGCAGGTTGATCAGGTAGGGCGCCAGCATGTGCACGCTGAACATGCGCTTGAAGGCATCGGCTTCCTGGCCGGGGGCTTCGGTCAGCCAGTCCGAAGCGTTGTGGACGATGGCACGCAAGCTGTCGGTGCTGCCCTTGAGTTCATCGATGAAGGCAAGAATGCCCGCTTCATGGGAGAAGTCCGCCTGCAGTGCCAGGGCACCGCGCTGGCGCAGGTGCTGCACGCCGTCGCGTTCGGTGCGGTAGCTGATGATCACCGGCTGGCCGTCGTCCAGCAGGCGCTCGGCGCAATAGAGGCCGATGCGCTGGCTGGCACCGGTGATCAGGATGGGGGCGGCGGGACGGCTCATGAACGCCTCGTGCGGGGGAACAAGCGGGGGGCCGGAGACGGCCGGGGCGAATGTGTAGAACGTTATACCAGGGGCTGGCTGTGTACAAATGCGCGCGCTCGCCGACTGATGGTGCATCGGGCGGCGAGGCTAAGTGCTTGATTCGACGAACGGCGCGGGCAGAGCCGGTGCGAGATGAGTTGTACGCAGGCTGGCTGTGTACAACTCCTGTTGAGTTAACGGGAATGGACCGCCGCGCCAGTGCGTGTGGAGGCCGGGCGAGTGCCTTGCAGCCAGGGGGCTAGCAGGCGGGTGGAGAGCGGGATGAACCAGTAGGTCATCAGCGGCGTCAGCACCAGGGTGCTGAGCAGAATGCGCAGGAGCAGCGACAAGTCGCCCAGCCAGCCGCCGAACAGCAGGTTGAAGGCCAGGGACACCGGGAAGAACGCCAGCCAGATCGCCACACTCTGCTTCCAGCGCGGGGGCCGCTGCTCGGCCTTGCCGAACCAGGCGTCCAGGCCCAGGGCGCGATGTTCGTGGGGTTGTTCGAACAGGCCGGTACCACGCTCCAGCCAGGCGCGGCGCGAGGCGGAGTGCTCCCAGGCGGCCATCGTCGGTTCGTCGACGAAGCGGAAAATCATCTGGAACTCGTCGTCATTCGGCGGTGGCGCCAGGACACCCGAGCCCAGGTAGCCGGGAAAATCGGCGGCCAGTTGCTCGCCTTCGCGTAGCCAGGCCATGAAGTCGTGGTAGCGCTCGCGGGCGACGCGGCGGGCCACCATCAGGGTGACGGGATCGGCAGACATCGTGTATCTCCTCGCAACCAAGCGCCGCCCGGGTAGGGCGCGGCGCATCACGCAGCGCCGGGGTGGTGGGCTGCGTTGAAAAAGAGGCAAGGATTATTCCGGTTTTTCGGCAAAGCGCCAGCGCGAAGGATGACCGGCAGGTCGTGCCGCGCCCGCCGTGGCCTGCCGCCAATTGGAATCTGCGCAACAAGGTTTAAACTGCGTGAATATTTCCCCTGATGATTGACCGCCATGACCGAATCCGGTGCATCCCTTGCCTCGGCCGCCCTGAAACGGGAAGAACTCTTCCCGATTCGGGAAGTGTCACGTCTGACCGGCGTCAATCCCGTCACCCTGCGTGCCTGGGAGCGGCGCTATGGGCTGATCCAGCCGATCCGTACCGACAGCGGTCACCGGCTCTACTCCCTGGCGGATGTCGAGGCGGTGCGCAGCATCCTCGCCTGGATCGAACGCGGTGTTTCGGTGAGCAAGGTGGGCAAGTTGCTTGCCCGCAGCAATGCCGCCAAGGCACCGGTGATGCCGCTCCACGAGGACGTGGCGGCGGGGGAATGGAGTGAATGGCGCACCATGGTGCGCAACGCGGTGTCCACCCTGGACGAGGCCGAACTGGAGCGCGTCTACGGCCAGGTGTTTTCTACCTACCCGTTGCACGTGGTGTTCACCGATGTGCTGATGCCGGTCTGGCAGGAACTCCTGCTGCGCCAGGACGAGTTCGGCCGTGGCAGTGAGTGGGTGTTCTTCGACAGCTTTCTCCGGGCTCGTGTCCTGCAGCGTTTGCAGATGGCCCGTTGTGGCCAGCGCGAGCGTGTGGTGCTGGCACCCCTGCCGGAGCAGGGTCGTGAGCTGGAGTTGCTGGTGGCAGGCGTGCTGCTGGGTAGCAGCGATGTGTCGGTCAGCGTGCTTGGCCTGGGGCAGCCGCTGGCGGAGCTGGCGATGGTGTGCGACAAGCTGCAGCCCCAGGCGTTGGTGCTCTTCTCCAACCAGCCTCCGGCGGATGACCTTCACCTGCAGCTGAAACGCATGGCTCTGGGGCTGGAGTGCCCGCTGGCGGTGGCCGGTGAAATGGCTGACCTGTTGAGCGAAGAGCTCGATGGCTCCCCGCTGGCCTGCCTGGGCAGCGAAGGCCGACTGATGCAGCGACGCCTGCGGCAACTGCTCGCTGGACATCTGGATACCTGAACCGTCAACCAAACCTTGTAGGAGCGAGCTCTGCTCGCGAACGGCTTCGCGAGCAGAGCTCGCTCCTACGGCTTTGGTCCTCTGTCCCTGAGTTTGGCCAGTTCGGCCTTAAGCGTGCTCAGCTCCGCTTCCAGTTCGCGCACCCGCTGGCGGGCTTCGACCTGCTCGGTAACGTCCTTCTGTATGCCGATGAAGTAGGTGAGCTGGTCGGATTCGTTGAACACCGGGGTGATGGACAGTTCGTTCCAGAAGGCACTGCCGTCCTTGCGGTAATTGCGCAGGATCTGCCGGCACGGCTGGCCGCTGCGAATCGCCTGGCGGATGGCCGCCAGGCCCAACTGGTTGCGGTCCTGGCCCTGGAGGAAGCGGCAATCCTGGTAGAGGATGTCGTCGCGCGGGTAGCCGGTGAGGCGCTCGAAGGCCGCGTTGGCATAGATCAGGATGTTGTCTTCGCCCTCCTGCTCGGCGACCACGATGCCATCGTTGGAGGCGTCTATTACCAGTTGCAGCAGCTTGGCGTTGATCATCGTTCGGGCTCATTGGATCTGATCGGAGCAGTCTAAGTCATCCTGTCGGCCGGTCCAGTTGCGGCATAATGCGCGGCATTTCACCCAGACTCGGAGTACCCAAGTGAAAGTCGCCATCCTGTCCGGCTCGGTCTACGGCACCGCCGAAGAAGTCGCCCGCCATGCGGAAAAGCTGCTCAAGGCCGCAGGCCTGGACGCCCACTACCTGCAGCGTGCGAGCCTGGATGAACTGATTGCCTTCGATCCGCACGCGCTGCTGACCGTGACCGCCACCACCGGCATGGGAGAGCTGCCGGACAACCTGCTGCCGCTGTATCACGAGCTGCGCGACCGCCTGCCCAACTGGCGCGGCCGCCCTGGCGCCATCCTGGCACTGGGCGACTCCAGCTACGACCTGTTCTGCGGCGGTGGCGAGATGATGCGCGAGCTCTATGCCGAGCTCGGCCTGCGTGAAGTGGTCGAGATGCAGCGCGTCGACGCCAGCGAAACCGTCACCCCCGAGCTGGATGCCGAGCCCTGGCTGGCCAGCGTCATCGCCGCGCTGATCTGATCCCGCTTTGCTTTTCTGTGGGGGCGAATTGCCGTCCCATCCTGCGGTTTCAACGGCGAATACGCCCTCAACGATTCCAGCCACGCCTGATGGCCAACCTGATCTGACCCGCAAGGCCATTAAGCTGGCTGCCAAGGCGACTATCGCTGCGGCAGCCCATGGCTAGACTCCTCGGACGCATAACAACAACGAGGTTTCGCCATGACCGCCGCCCAAGCCCTCCCGTCGCTCAACGTCAAGGATCAGGTGTCCGCTGCCGAATGGCAGGCCCGCGTTGACCTGGCCGCCTGCTATCGGCTCATTGCCCTCTACGGCTGGGACGACCTGATCTTCACCCACATCTCGGCCAAGGTGCCCGGCACCGAAGACTTCCTGATCAACCCCTACGGATTGATGTTCCACGAGATCACGGCATCCAGCCTGGTGAAGATCGACCTGGCCGGGAACAAGCTGATGGACAGCCCCTACGACATCAACCCGGCCGGCTACACCATCCACAGCGCTGTGCACGAAGCGCGCCCGGACGTGGGCTGCGTGCTGCATATCCACACGTCCGCCGGCATTGCCGTGTCGGCGCAGAAGAACGGCCTGTTGCCGCTGTCCCAGCAATCGCTGTTCGTCCTCGCCAGCCTGGCCTACCACGGTTACGAGGGCGTGGCGCTGAACCATGACGAGAAGTCCCGCCTGCAGGCCGACCTCGGCCAGGCCAACTTCATGATCCTGCCCAACCACGGCCTGCTCACCGCTTTCGGCAGCATCCCCGATGCGTTCCTTGGCATGTTCACCCTGCAGCGCGCCTGCGAGATCCAGGTAATGGCCGAGGCCGGTGGTGGTGAACTCATCCACATCCCGCAGCAGATCCTCGACGGCGCCAGGGCGATGATCGCCGGGGTGATGAAGAGCTCCACGGGTATGGGCGGCGCGCTGCCCTGGCCGGCGCTGCTGCGCAAGCTCGACCTGCAGAATCCCGGGTACGCCGAGTGACCGGCCTGTCCGGCATTCCCCTGGGCGACTGGCGCGCCCAGGCGCAGGACATGGACTTTCGCGGGCAACGCATCCGCTACTGGACGGCGGGGGAGGGCGAGCCGCTGCTGTTGATCCACGGCTTCCCCACCGCCTCCTGGGACTGGCACTACCTCTGGGAGCCGCTGGCCCGTCGCTTCCGCGTCATCGCCTGCGACCTGCTGGGCTTCGGCTATTCCGACAAGCCCCGTGGCCATGACTACCGGTTGCTGGAGCAGGCGGATATCAACCAGGCGCTTCTCGCCCATCTGGGCGTGAAGGACCCGGTGCATGTGCTGGCACACGACTACGGCGACAGCGTCGCCCAGGAACTGCTGGCCCGGCACCACGAGGGACGCTGCAAACTGGCCAGCTGTGTCTTCCTCAACGGTGGCCTGTTTCCGGAAACCCATCGACCGGTGCTGGTACAGAAACTGCTGCTCAGCCCGCTGGGTGGCCTGGTCGGTCGGCTGTTCTCGCGGCGCAAGCTGGCCGCCAGCTTTGCCCAGGTGTTCGGGCCGCACAGCCAGCCCAGCGACATGGAACTGGATGACTTCTGGCGCCTGATTGCCGAACAGAACGGGCCGGCGGTGATGCACCGGCTGATCCACTACATCCCCGAACGTCGCCAGCAACGCGACCGTTGGGTGGCCGCGATGCAGAAGGGCGGGGTGCCGTTGCGGGTGATCGACGGTGCGGTGGACCCCATCTCCGGCGCCCATATGGTGGCGCGCTACCATGAGCTGATCGCGGACGCCGATACCGTGCTGCTGGAGGGGATCGGCCATTACCCGCAGACCGAAGCGCCGGAGCAGGTGCTGGAGCACTATCTGGCTTTTCGTGACCGACACGGATAACGGAAATTTCCATCGATTGATCAGACGGTCCCGCCTCCATCCGCTGGAGGCGTGGCACTAGCATCTCCGGCCTCACCCACTGGCTGGGCACCGAGTGTCCGGCATCTTCGAGGCCTGATCATGCTGTTCCGCTTTCTGGTGTTCCTCTATCCCGCCATTCGTACGCTCGGACCGGCCACCGCAGCCGTGCTGGTCATCGCGGGCCTCAGCCTGATCGGCTACGCCATTCTGCGCGAACCCGGTCTGTGGAGCTGGCTGGCCGCGGTCGGTTGCCTGCTGACGGCGGCATTGCTTGCCTTGCTTTGCCACAGCTACCACTGGTGGCTGTTCAAGCTGCGTCCGCGCGGCAGCCTGTTCATTCCCTTCAAGTAGCGTCGTCCTTATCGGGCAACATTCATGGCGGCTCCGATTCTTGTGAGGCCGGGGTGAGCTGCCGGAGACTCGGCCGATACCCAGGTCTGCCAAGGAGCCCAACCCATGAGCGATGCAATCCGCTTCGAAGAAAAAGTCGTGATCGTTACCGGAGCCGGTGGTGGCATTGGCCGCGCCCACGCCCTGCTGTTCGCCCGTCATGGCGCCAGGGTGGTGGTCAATGATCTGGGTGGCAGCACCCATGGCGAAGGCGCCAACGCCTCGGCAGCCGACCGTGTGGTAGCGGAAATTCGCGAAGCCGGCGGTACCGCCGTTGCCAGCCATGATTCGGTGACCGACGGCGACAAGATCGTGCAGGCCGCCCTCGACCATTTCGGTCGTGTCGACGTGGTGGTGAACAACGCCGGCATCCTGCGCGACAAGACCTTCCACAAGATGGACGACGCCGATTGGGACCTGGTCTACAAGGTCCATGTCGAAGGCGCCTACAAGGTCACTCGCGCCGCCTGGCCGCACATGCGCGAGCAGAACTACGGCCGCGTCATCTTCACCTCGTCCACCTCGGGCATCTACGGCAACTTCGGCCAGTCCAACTACGGCATGGCCAAGCTCGGCCTCTACGGCCTGACCCGGAACCTCGCTATCGAGGGCCGCAAGAACAACATCCTGGTCAACGCCATCGCCCCCACCGGCGGTACTCGCATGACCGAAGGCCTGATCCCGCCGCAGGTGTTCGAGCAGCTCAAGCCGGAGCTGGTCAGCCCGCTGGTGGTGTTTCTCGGCAGCGAGCAGTGCCAGGACACCTCCGGTCTGTTCGAAGTCGGCGGCGGCTGGATCGGCAAGGTGCGCTGGGAGCGCAGCCTGGGCTTCGGTTTCGACCCGAAGGCGGGCTTCGATGCCGAGGACGTGGCTGCCAACTGGAAGACCATCTGCGATTTCGAAGGCGCCGCGCACCCGGCGGACAACGTCGAAGCCCTGCGCGAAATGATGGCCAACCTGCAGAAGTACGCCCTCTGATCGCGCCGTTCTTCGGGGCAGTTCAGCCAGCGGGCTGAGCATTCCTGCGGGGAAGCACTATGTTGAAGGCCGGCCTTGTCGCCGGCCTTCTGCATTTCGTGGGGTTGAATTCATTCGCTATGCAGGCAGGCCTTAGGCCTGCCGTTCGGTTCCGAATGGAGGCTTCTGCGCAGCCCTCTGCGAATGAACTCGCCCCCACAACGCAATCAGCGCGAAATGATCACGTATGTCTTGCGCAGCGTTTCCTTCACATCCCAGATACCCAGGCTGTTGGCCGGCAGCAGCAGGGCGTCGCCCGCCTTGATCGCGATGGGCTCGCCGCCATCCGGGGTGAAGGTGCAGCTGCCGTGGGTGAAGTGGCAGAACTCCTGCTCGACGATCTGCCGGCGGAAGCGGCCGGGGCTGCATTCCCAGACGCCGGTTTCCACATTGTCGTTGCGCTCCACCGAGTGCACGCGGGTGTGCGGTACAGGCTCGCCAACGGGGACTGCGACCGGGGTGGGTTCGGACAGGGACATTTCGTGGGTGTTCTTCAGCAAGGTGGCTTTCATGTTGTTGGCTCCGCAAATGCCTGGATGTAGGAGCGAGCTCTGCTCGCGAACGGGTTCAGTGAGATTTCGCGCGGCTCAGCGCATCAGGCCTTCCATCAGGGTGGCCAGTTTCAGCGCCATGGCGCGACGCCAGGGCGCGCTGTGGGGGTTGGCCAGCACCCGGTCTTCGTGGACGAAGCTGCGGATGATGGCGTTGTAGCCGAGCCAGCGGCAGGGTTCTGGTTCCCAGGCACTGAGGCGCTCCAGCGGGCCGTCGCCCAGGACCCAGGGTTGGCGAGTGAGTAGGCTTTCCTTGCCGAGGATCAGGTCGGCCAGGGTGCGTCCACCCAGGTTGCTGGCGCCCACGCCCTCGCCGCCGTAGCCGCCGGACAGGGCAATACCGTGCTTGCGGTCCACCAGCATGTGCGGACGGAAGCGCCGCGCCATGCCCAGGTTGCCGCCCCAACTGTGGGTGATACGCACGTTGCGCAGTTGCGGGAAGAGTTCACCGAGCAGGTAGCGGCGCAGGCCGACTTCTTCGTCGTTGAGCTGGAAGTTTTCCCGTAGCCGGCCGCCGAAGCGGTAGCCGCCGCGGGCGCCGAAGGCCAGGCGGTTGTCGGCGGTGCGTTGTGCATAAGTGACCTGGCGGCTGCTCTCGCTGAAGGCCTGGCCGTGTTCCAGGCCGATCTCCGCCCATTGCGAATCGCTCAGCGGTTCGGTGGCGATCAGCAGGCTCTGCACCGGTAACTGGTACTTGCCCAGCGGCGGCAGGCTGGCAGCATAGCCTTCGATGGCCGGCACTACCCAGCGGGCCTTGAGCTGACCCTGTGCGGTGCGCACCAGGCCGGGCTCCCAGTGGGTAGCGGGGCTCTGCTCGAACAGTTGCACGCCCATGCGCTCCACGGCCTGTGCCAGGCCTCGCACCAGTCGCGCCGGCTGGATGGTGGCGCAATGCGGGGTGTGGATGCCGCCGTAGGGATTGGCCACGCGCAACTGGCCGTTCAATTCGTCGGGGCTGAGCCAGCGGTAGTCGGCTTCGGTGAGGCCTTCGGCATACAGGTCCGCCAACTGGTCGCGCAGGCGCTTTTCCTGTTCTGGGTAGCGTGCGGCGCAGTAGAGGATGCCGGCCTTGCGGAAGTGACAGTCGATGCCTTCGCGTTGCAGCACCTCGGCCACTTCATCGGGAATGCCGTGGAGCAGGTCGAAGGACGCCTTGCGCACCTCGGCCGGCAGCGACGCCAGGGCGCGGTCCTCGCCCAGCAGGTTGCCCATCAGCCAGCCGCCATTGCGGCCACTGGCGCCAAAGCCAGCGAACTGCGCCTCGACCATGGCGATCTTCAGCTCGGGGGCCTGGCGCTTCAGGTAGTAGGCCGTCCACAGGCCGGTGTAGCCGGCGCCGATGATCGCCACATCCACCTCGTGCGAGCCGGACAGCGCCGGTCGTGGCTTGAGGTCTTCATCGAGCGTGTCCATCCACAGGCTGATCGAGCGCCAGTTCGGCATAGGCAGGTTCCCGTTGGCAGGTTGTCGTGGCTGGCAAGGCTAGTGCCTGGCCGGGCACTTGTCGTGTGCGCGGGCACGCTGGGAATGCGCCTGTATTCATGGACTTGCCGGTAGGGTGCGCCGTGCACACCAGAACCCTGGTGCGGGGCTGAACTCCGCCCGGTGCGCGTGGCGCACCCTACGATTGGGGCCGTTGCTTGAGGTAGGCCTTGGGCGACAACCCTGTGTGCTGGCGAAAGCAGCGGTAGAAGGCGGAGAGCGAGTTGAAGCCGGCGCTGAAGGCCAGTTCGTCGATGCGCACCGGCGGCACGGCGGTTGCCAGCAGGGTGAGCAGGTGCTGCAGGCGCGCCTGGTTGACGTACTGGTAGAAGCTCTGCCCGAGCATCTGGTTCAGCAGGTAAGAAATCTGGTTACGGGTGTAGCCGGTGGCGCTGGCCACCTGGTGCAGGTCCAGGGCCGGGTCGAGGTAGGGCTGGGAGCGCTGGAAGTACTCTTCGATATCCCGCGCCAGCATGCCTAGTTGCCGTGCCGAAAGGCCGAGGCGGCTGGCTGCCGGGCGTTGCGATTGGGACTTGCCGGGCTGGACGGCGGGTTGAACCAGCAGGGCGTACTCGTTGATCCGCCAGATCAGCCCGTCGCGCACGGTGATGGCTTCGCTGGCGCGGAAGGTGCCCCCGCCGGCGACGCTGATGGCGTACTGGATGAAGGCGGTGTCGCCATCGATGCGGATGCGGTCGTTGTGTTCGAGGAAGTCTTCCGGGCCGCTGGGCATGGTGGCCTGCAGGTAGCCCCGCAGGTCTTCGCGGCGCATGCAGCGGTTCTGGAAGAAGTCGTTGTATTCCACCTCGGGGTGATAGAGCGCCAATACGGCATCGATATCGCGGGCTTTCCAGCTCAGGTGATAGCGCATCACCACATCGCGGGTGGCGGCGGTCTGCGGGTCGGGGAGGGCGTCGTGCATGGTCATGGTCGATCAGGGCAGCGGGATCCGCTCAGGATGCCTCAGCCAGCGGCCATGAGGTAGTGAGCGGCGGAAGTTCCATCCATGTTCTGCATGGCGCGGCATGCGGGGTGTCCATGAAGGTGCGCCAGGCGGCATTGCAGAGCGTCGATTCACTCCTTCGAGCGACAGGATGAATCCCTCCTTGGTGCGCTTATCGCCTGCACGGGTGACTGGTTAGGGTGGTGCCCTCCTTCACCAACCAGGAACGCCGCATGACAAAAACAACAATGCGCGCAGTTTTCCGGCCGCACGCGCTGGCCGCCGCCGTCGCCATAGGAGTCGCCGCCCAGGCTCACGCGGTCTCCTTCAACATTGGCGAGATCGAGGGGCAGTTCGACTCCTCGCTGTCGGTGGGCGCGAGCTGGTCCATGCGAGGCGCCGACCCGGACCTGATCAGCGTCAACAACGGCGGCAAGGGGCAGTCCTCGACCGGCGATGACAGCCGACTCAACTTCAAGAAGGGCGAAACCTTCTCGAAGATCTTCAAGGGCATCCACGACCTCGAACTGAAGTACGGCGATACCGGCGTCTTCGTCCGTGGCAAGTACTGGTACGACTTCGAGCTGAAGGACGAGAGCCGCCTGTTCAAGGACATCAGCGACCACAACCGCAAGGAAGGCTCCAAGTCCTCCGGCGCACAGTTGCTCGATGCCTTCGTCTACCACAACTATCAACTCGCCGACCTGCCCGGCAGCGTGCGCCTGGGCAAGCAGGTGGTGAGCTGGGGTGAGAGCACCTTCATCGGCAACAGCATCAACGCGATCAACCCGGTGGACGTGTCCGCGTTCCGTCGCCCCGGTGCCGAGATCAAGGAAGGGCTGATTCCGGTCAACATGTTCTACCTGTCCCAGAGCCTGACCGACCAGCTCAGCGTCGAAGCGTTCTACCAACTGGAGTGGGACCAGACCGTCCTCGACAACTGCGGCACCTTCTTCGCAACCTCCGATGTGGCCGCCGACGGCTGCGACACCGGCTACACCGTGGGTAGCCCGGCCATTGCGCCGCTGCAGCCGATCGCCGCGGCCTTCGGCCAGGGTTTCGACGTGACGTCCGAGGGCGTGATCCTGCCCCGTGGCGGTGACCGCGACGCCCGCGATGGCGGCCAGTTCGGTACGGCCCTGCGCTGGCTGGGCGACGAGACCGAGTACGGCGCGTACTTCCTGAACTACCACAGCCGTACGCCGTTCGTCGGCACCTCCACCGCCAGCGCCGCAACCCTGGCGGCCATCCCCCGGATCGTCGCCACGGCCAACGCCATCGCCCCGGGCACGGGCGCCGGCCTGGCGCAGAGCACCCTGCTCGGCAATGGCCAGTACTACCTGGAGTACCCGGAGGACATCCAACTCTACGGCCTGAGTTTCTCCACCACCCTGCCCACCGGCACAGCCTGGAGCGGCGAGCTGAGCTATCGCCCCAACGCGCCGGTGCAACTGAACACCACTGACCTGACCTTGGCCCTGGTCAACCCTATCGCCGGCGGCGCAGCCTCGCCCATCGCCACCCGTCCCGGTGGCGACAACACTGGCTACAAGCGCAAGGAAATCACCCAGGTGCAGACCACCCTGACCCACTTCATCGACCAGGTCATGGGCGCGGATCGCCTGACCCTGGTGGGTGAAATCGGTGTGGTGCACGTCGGCGGCCTGGAGTCGACCCGCGAGCTGCGTTACGGCCGCGACTCGATCTACGGCGCCTACGGCTTCGGCGGAGATACCCACGGCTTCGTCACCGGCACCGCCTGGGGCTACCGCACCCGCGCAGTGCTCGACTACAGCAACGTGATCGCCGGCATCAACCTGCGGCCCAACCTCGCCTGGTCCCACGACGTCGACGGCTACGGCCCCAACGGCCTGTTCAACGAAGGCGCCAAGGCACTGAGCATCGGAGTCGATGCCGACTACCAGAACACCTACACCGCGAGCCTCAGTTACACAGACTTCTTCGGCGGCACGTACAACACGCTGGTGGACCGCGATTTCCTCGCCGTCAGCTTCGGCGTGAACTTCTGAGTGGCAAAGGGAGCATGACGATGCGCAAAACGATTCTGCAATGCGGCGCGCTGGCGCTGTCCTTGCTGGCTGCCAACGTGATGGCGGCGGTGTCCGCCGATGACGCGGCGAAACTTGGCGCCAGCCTGACCCCGCTGGGGGCGGAGAAGGCCGGCAATGCCGACGGCAGCATCCCCGCGTGGACCGGTGGCCTCGGCAAGAGCGCCGGCGCGGTGGACGCCAAGGGCTTCCTCGCCGACCCGTTCGCCGACGAAAAGCCGCTGTTCACCATCACCGCGGCCAACGTCGAGCAGTACAAGGACAAACTCTCCGAAGGCCAGGTGGCGATGTTCAAGCGTTACCCCGAGACCTACCGGATTCCGGTCTACCCGACACATCGCACGGTCGCCGTGCCGCCGGAGGTCTCTGAAGCGGCGAAGAAGAGCGCGGTCAACGTGCAGCCGATCAACGATGGCAACGGCCTGGCCAACTTCACTGGCAGCCGCTACTACGCCTTCCCGATCCCGAAGAACGGCGTGGAAGTGATCTGGAACCACATCACTCGATACCGTGGCGGCAACCTGCGGCGGATCATCACCCAGGCCACTCCCCAGGTTAACGGCTCCTACACGCCGATCCGCTTCGAGGAAGAAATAGCGGTACCTCAGGAGATGCCCGACCTGCAAGTGGCCAAGGGCGAGAACGTGCTGAGCTACTTCAAGCAGCAGGTCACCGCGCCGTCGCGCCTGGCCGGTAATGTGCTGCTGGTCCACGATACCCTGGACCAGGTCAAGGAGCCGCGCCTGGCGTGGGTCTACAACGCCGGCCAGCGCCGCGTGCGCCGCGCCCCGCAGGTCGCCTACGACGGTCCGGGCACCGCCGCCGACGGCCTGCGCACCTCGGACAATTTCGACCTGTTCTCCGGCGCGCCGGACCGTTACGACTGGAAACTGGTGGGCAAGAAGGAGATGTACATTCCCTACAACAGCTACAGGCTGGATTCGCCGCAGCTCAAGTACGACGACGTGATCAAGGCCGGGCACATCAACCAGGACTTGACGCGCTACGAGCTGCATCGCGTGTGGGAAGTGGTCGCCACCGTGAAACCGGGGGTGCGCCATATCTATGCCAAGCGCCACATGTACATTGACGAAGACAGCTGGCAGGTGGCGCTGGTGGATCACTACGACGGTCGCGGCCAGCTCTGGCGCGTCGCCGAGGGGCACGCCCAGTTCTACTACCACCAGCAGGTTCCGGCTTACACCCTGGAAGCCCTGTACGACATCATCGCCGGCCGCTACCTGGCCCTGGGCATGAAGAACGAGGAAAAGCACAGCTTCGAGTTCGGCTTCGTCGGCAAGGCGGCCGACTACACCCCGGCGGCGCTGCGCAACGCCGGGGTACGCTGAGGGCAAGGCGCACAGGGGATGTGCGTCAGGCAAGGCATGTGATTGTGCTACTCCAGAACCTGGCGGCCGTAGGCCGCCTTTTTTATGGAGCCGGATAATGGCGCTGAATGATCCTTCATAAAGCCCGAGATAGAGGCCTAGGGTGTGGCTCCAGGTCGTACCTGCACGAACAAAGGGCATACCCGGATGTCTGCAATGAGCCGCTTCGAAACCCTCGCCTTCCTGCCGCGCCTGCCAACGCTGCATGTCCCGCGTCCGCGCCTGTGCGAACGGCTGGTTACCTCCAGGGTGCGGTTGCGGCTGCTCTGCGCTCCGGCCGGGAGTGGCAAGAGTGTTCTGCTGACCGAGTGCGCTATGCGCCGTCCGGCCGATTGCACGGTGCATTGGCTGGCACTGGGAGGCCGGGAACGGACGGTCGCTGAATTCTGCGCGATGCTGGCGGACGCCCTGGGCATCGCGAAAGCGGACGAAGAGGGCGTGCTGCGTGCGCTGGCACTGTGGAAAACACCCGCCTGGGTGATGCTGGACGACTACTGTCGCCGGCCTACTGCCGAACTTGATGCCTGCCTGGATCGACTGCTGAATGCCAGCAGCGCATCCGTGAGTTGGTGGATCAGCGGCCGTTGCCGGCCTTCCTGCAATTTGCCGCGCCTGCTGATCGACGGCGAACTGCTGGAGCTGGACACCAATGCCCTGGCGTTCGAGCGCGGCGAATTGCTCAAACTGCTCGATCAGTCACTCCAGGCCTGGCCCGGAGATGCCGTCAGCCGGTTGCTGGAGAGTACCGGCGGATGGTGTGCGGGCCTGCGCATGGCCTTGCTTGAGCCAACCGAATGGGGCTTTGCCGAATACGGCAACGATGTCGGCCATTCCGCGACCTTGGTGGCTTACCTCCACCACGAGATGTTTGCCAGCCTCGATGCCCAGCAGGCCGAAGCCTGGCATGCGCTGGTACATCTGCCGCGCTTCAATGCGCCACTCTGCGACCACTTGTTCGGTAACGGCGAGGGCGCGGCCCTGCTGCGCGATCTGCAGGTGTTGGGCAGCTTCATCGAACCGCTAGCTGATCAGCCCGGCTGGTTCCGGGTTTTCGCCCCCTTGGCCGGCAAGATGCCGGTACAGGATGCCCAGGCGGGGAGGGGGTGGCACCTGCGCGCCTGCCAGTGGTTCGCCTCCGAGGGAGACTGGCAGACCGCCGTCGAACACGCCCTGGAGGCCGGGCAGCCCGAAGCCGCGGTCAGCCTGCTGCAGCACTTGGGAGTCGAGCATCTGTTCCAGGGACGCAACGTCGGCCTGTTGCTGCGCCTGGATCGGGAGGTCGACGACAACCTCTTGCGGGTGTCGCCTCATTGCATGCGCATGCTGGCCGGCGCGCTGCTGTTTGCCGGAAAGCTGGACGAGGCTGCCGCCTGCATTGCCGAGCAGGCGCGATTCCTGCCACAACCCGACGCCGTCCGGCAGCAGGAGCTGGTGGCGTACTGGCAGGCGCAGTACGGTTTGCTGGCGCACCTGCAAGGGGATTCCCCCAGCGCCCGCCTGCACTTGAGTGAGGCGCTGGATGCCTTGCCTGAATCCGCCTGGGAGCAGTGCCTGGTCTGTTACTCCGGTCTTACCCAGCAGGCGCTGCTGGAAGGCCGGCTGGACGACGCCCAGAGCCTCAATCGCGAGGCGCTGCTGCTGGCACGCAGCCACGGCAGCCTGCTGATGGAAGCCTTTCTCGAACTGGACCATGCCCAGATACTCGAGCACCGGGGCGCACTGCTGCGTGCCGACGCCGTGCTGGAACGGGCACAGGATTTCCTGCTCACCAAGGGCCGCCTGGCCAGTCCGTTGCTGGGACGACTGGCGCTGCGGCGTGGTCGCCTCGCCTTGCGGCAGGGCAATGATGACCAGGCGCGCGAGCACTACCAGTTCGGACTGCAGGAGGCCCGCAACTGCGGCGACTACCGCGTCCTGTTCGGCTACCTCGGCCTGGCGACGCTGGATGCCAATCGGCAGGCATTCGATTCGGCCTTCGATCGCTTGCGCGAAGCCGAACGCCTGATGCAGATGCGCCATATCCCCGAGCGGGTATACCGCGCCGTGCTGCTGCAGGTCAGCAGCAGCCTGCTGCTCATGCAGGGACGCAGCGGCCAGGCGCGCCATGCCCTGCTGCGCGTGCTCAAGCATTTCCGTGGCGAGCACGCCGTGCAGGCGCCACCAGCGACCCTCGACCTGATTCCCCGCATCGAGTGGCACCTTGCGTTGGCCGAGCTTTACGAAGGGGAAGTGTTCAACGCCCGGCAGCGCCTGCTGGGTCAATTGCACCGGGCGCGCGAGGCTGGCATGCCGGCACTGGAAGTCGAGATTCATGTGGCCCTGGCCGAATGCGCCTACCTGACCGGTGAGCTCGACAAGGCCGCAGCACAGTTGCGTGATGGCCTGACCTTGGCGAGCCAGATCAACCTGCAGCAGCCACTACGCGAACTGCAATTGCGTCAGCCGCACATGCTCAGGGCCCTGGGCATGGAAGAGGAGGATGACGCTGCCGAGTGCGCGGTCGGTCCGCTCAGCCAGCGTGAACTGGAAGTGCTCGGGTTGATTGCCCTGGGCAGTTCCAACCAGGAAATCGCCGAGCGCCTGTTTATCTCCCTGCACACGGTGAAGACCCACGCCCGGCGCATCAACGGCAAACTCGGCGTGAAGCGCCGCACCCAGGCGGTGGCGCACGCCAAGTCGCTGGGCCTGATGTAGTGTCCGATTCAATGCAATGCCTGCACATGCCCCAGCCGGCGCAGGCGCTGGGCCAGTTGCAGATGCTGGGCGGGGTTGTCGCAGAGCAGCAGGGCATGTTCCAGGTCATAGCGTTCCGCCTGGGGGCAATCCAGGCGCTGGTAGATATCGGCTCGCGCCAGGTGGTCATGCATGCTCGGAGGGCCGAGCAACAACACGCGCTCGGCGTCCTTCAACGCGGCCAGGAACTCACCGGCGTCCTGGTGCAGCAGGCGCAGGTTGCGCGACAGGCGCTGGATCATTTCCTTCGCGCTGGCCGTTTGCAGGTGCGTTGCTTGAAGTTCGGCCTGGGGGCCCTGCACGCGCGCTAGCAGGTCGCGACAGTCGCGGGTATAGAGACGGCGACCGCTGCACGGGTCGAGCAGGTGATCGGCCCCCGGCACGCGCAGCAGGAAATGGCCGGGGAAGTTGACTCCGGTCAGGGGAATGCCCAATCGCGCGGCCAACTCCAGGGCGATCAGCGCCAGTGAAAGCGGTTGCCCGCGTTTGCGCGCCAGTACCTGGGGCAGCAGGGCGGCGCGTGGGCGCAGGGGCGTGTCGTCGTCTTCATGGAAGTCCAGCTCGTTCAGCCGTCGCAGCAGTGGCTGGGCCAGCTCGACAGGTGCCAGGTTCGGCAGGCCGGTCGCCACCAGTTGGAGCAGGCCACCAAAATCACGCAGCCCCCGTTCCGGGTCCAGGCGCGGATCATGCTCGGCGGCAATCCACAGCGCCGCCTCCAGCATTGCAGGAGGGTCGCGTTCGAGGCAGGCCAGGCAGCGTTGGCGCGGGTCCATGGGGCATCTCCGAGGGGTTGTTTCCTTGTAGCCAACTGGTTGATTTTCGTCCAGTGCCGGCCCGCGCCGTGGTTATCTCGGTGGCCCGCCTTATGTCCGGATGCGAGAGGGCGGACTGCGCAGCTCGTCCTATACTGGCCCTAAAGTCAGGAAGGGAGCCCGCCATGTTCGCCATGATGGAAACCGCCCGGCTGGAGGCGTTGCACCTCGCCAACGATCCTGCCACCGGACTCAAGGCCATCATCGCCATCCACAACACCCGCCTCGGCCCGGCCTTGGGCGGTTGCCGTTATCTCGCTTACCCCGATGATGAAAGCGCGATTCGCGATGCGATCCGCCTCGCTCAGGGCATGAGCTACAAGGCCGCACTGGCTGGTCTGGAACAGGGTGGCGGCAAGGCCGTGATCATTCGCTCCGCCCATGTGGATAACCGCGCCGCGCTGTTCGAAGCATTCGGCCGCATGATCGAATCCCTGGGTGGCCGCTACATCACCGCCGTGGACAGTGGTACCTCCAGCGCCGACATGGACTGCATCGCCCAGCAGACCGGGCACGTGACCAGCACCACCGCTGCCGGCGATCCGTCTCCGCACACGGCACTCGGCGTATTTGCCGGCATTCGTGCCACGGCCCATGCGCGCCTGGGCAGCGACGATCTGGAAGGCCTGCGCGTGGCCGTGCAAGGCCTCGGCCATGTGGGCTACGCGCTGGCCGAGCAGCTCCACGCGGTGGGCGCCGAACTGCTGGTCAGCGATCTGGATGCCGGCCGCGTGCAACTGGCGATGGAGCAGTTCGGCGCCCAGCCGGTGGCGGCCGATGCCTTCCTCACCACCCCGTGCGACATCCTCGCGCCCTGTGGCCTGGGTGGCGTGCTCAATGCCCAGACCGTGGGCCAGCTGCGCTGCGCGGCGGTGGCCGGCGCGGCCAACAACCAGCTCGCCAGCCCTGAGATTGCCGACGAGATGGAAGCGCGCGGCATCCTTTACGCACCGGACTATGTGATCAACTCCGGCGGGCTCATTTACGTCGCCCTCAAGCACAAGGGCGCGGGGTTGCCGGCGATTACCGCGCACCTGGCGCGGATCAGCCAGCGCCTCACCGAGATCTACGCGCACGCCCAGGCCGACAAGCGATCCCCCGCGCGGGTCGCCGACGCCCTGGCCGAGCGCCTGCTGTTCGGCTGAGCGGCCGCCAACCAGCGGCCCGGCCCGTTAGCCCCGGAGCCACAAGCACCGGGTACTGCACAGGCACCCAAAAGGTGTAAGGAGCGATGCCATGTCCAATCGGATCGATTTGCCCTACACGCGTTTCCTCGACCCCGAGGGGCGCCTGGTCAGCGAGCTGCCGGCCTGGGCCGACGACTTCAATCTGCTCACCGACCTTTACCGACGCATGGTGCTGACCCGCCTCTTCGACCAGAAGGCGGTGGCCCTGCAACGCACAGGCCGCATCGGCACCTATGCCCCGACCCTCGGCCAGGAAGCCATCGGCGTCGCCATCGGCAGCCTGATGCGCGCCGAAGACGTGCTGGTACCCTACTACCGCGACACCGCCGTGCAACTGATGCGCGGCGTGCGCATGGAGGAAATCCTCCTCTACTGGGGGGGCGACGAACGCGGCAGCGACTTCCAGGACTCGCGCTCGAAAGAGGACTTCCCCATCTGCGTGCCCATCGCCACCCAGGCCCTGCATGCCTGCGGCGTGGCCACGGCGATCAAGATCCGTGGCCAGCACCGCGCGGTGGTGACCACCTGCGGCGACGGCGCCACCAGCAAGGGCGACTTCCTCGAAGCCCTGAATGTCGCCGGTGCCTGGCAATTGCCGGTGCTCTTCGTGGTGAACAACAACCAGTGGGCCATTTCGGTGCCCCGGCGCATCCAGAGTGGCGCGCCGACCCTGGCGCAGAAGGCCATTGGCGCGGGCTTCCATGGCGAACAGGTGGACGGCAACGACGTGCTGGCCGTCCATGACCGCGTGCAATGGGCGCTGGACCGTGCCCGCCACGGTAAGGGCCCGGTGCTGCTGGAGTGCATCAGCTACCGCCTGGGCGACCACACCACCGCCGACGATGCCACGCGCTACCGCAGTGCCGAGGAGGTCAAGGCGGCCTGGCAGGAGGAGCCCATCAAACGCTTGCAGGCTTTCCTTGCCAGCCACAAGGTCTGGGACGAGGGCCGCGAACAGGCACTGATTGCTGACTGCCAGCGTCAGGTACAGGCGGCTGTGGATAACTTCGAGGCCAGCGGTGTCCAGCCGGTGGAGTCGGTGCTCGATCATGTTTACGCACGCTGGCCCTCCGCCCTCGGCGAGCAGCGCGAAATGCTGATGGAACGGGTCTCCCGTCGGAAGGACAGCCATCATGAGTAACCTCAACGCCACAACAGAAAAGCGCGCCCTGCTGGAGGCCGTGAACATGGCCCTTCACCGTGCCATGCAGGAGGACGAAAACGTCGTGATCCTGGGGGAAGACGTCGGCGTCAACGGTGGCGTGTTCCGCGCCACCCTCGGCCTGCGCGACCGCTTTGGTTTCAAGCGGGTGATCGACACCCCGCTGGCCGAAACCATGATCGGCGGCCTGGCCGTGGGCATGGCCGCCCAGGGCCTGAAGCCGGTGATGGAAATCCAGTTCCTCGGCTTCATCTACGCCGCCATGGAGCACCTGGTGTCCCATGCCAGTCGCATCCGTTGCCGCACCCGCGGCCGACTGACCTGCCCGATGGTGTTACGCAGCCCGATGGGCGCCGGCATCCGTGCGCCGGAGCATCACAGCGAAAGTACCGAAGCGCTGTTCGCCCATATCCCCGGCCTGCGGGTGGTCATCCCATCCTCACCGGCACGGGCCTACGGCCTGTTGTTATCCGCCATCGACGACCCGGACCCGGTGATCTTCCTCGAACCCACCCGGCTTTACCGGATGAACCCGCAGCCGATCATCGACGACGGCAAGCGCCTGCCCCTGGACACCTGCTTCACCCTGCGCGAGGGCTCGGACATCACCTTGATCAGTTGGGGCGCCAGCGTCCACGAGACCTTGCAGGCCGCCGCACGGCTGGAAGAGCGGGGCGTTTCCGCCGAGGTGATAGACGTTGCCAGCATCAAGCCGTTGGACCTCGATACCCTGGAAGCCTCGGTGCGCAAGACCGGCCGCTGCGTGATCGTCCATGAGGCGCCGCGCAGTTGCGGGGTGGGCGCGGAGATTGCCGCCAGCCTCTACGAGCGCGCGCTGCTCGACCTGCAAGCGCCTATCCAGCGGGTTACCGCGCCGGATATTCCACCGCCGTTGTATCGCCTGGAGCAGCTCTACATCCCGAGCCCTGAGGATATCCTTGCGGCCTGCGAGCTGGTGCTGAACTACGCCTGAGGAGTGCACGATGAAATACTTCAAACTGCCCGACCTGGGCGAAGGACTGCAGGAAGCGGAAATCGTCCAGTGGCACGTGAAGGTGGGGGATAGCGTCAAGGCCGACCAGCTGCTCGTCTCGGTGGAAACCGCAAAGGCCCTGGTGGACATTCCGGCGCCTCACGATGGCGTGGTGGCGAAGACCTTCGGCAACGAGGGCGACATTCTCCATGTGGGCGAACCGCTGCTCGGCTATGAAGGCGAGGACGCCGACGCTGGTACGGTGGTCGGTCGTCTGGAGGGGGGCGGCAATGCCCAAGCCGACAGCTTCTTCATTGGCGCCGCGCCCTCCACTCGCGAGCATCTAGCGCCGCGTGCCACGCCAGCGGTGCGTCAGCTGGCCCGGCAGATGGGCGTGGAACTGGCGGCCCTGGCCGGCAGCGGCCCGGATGGCCTGGTGACCCGTGCCGATGTGGAGCAGGCTGCGCAAAGTGCCCGCGACAGCTTCGGTGGTGAGCGGTTGCGCGGCGTGCGTCGCAGCATGGCGATCAACATGGCGCGCTCTCATGCCGAGGTGGTGCCGGTGACTATCTTCGGCGATGCCGACCTGCACCGCTGGCCGGAGGCCCGCGACCCGCTGATCCGCCTCGGCAAGGCCATTGCCGCTGCCTGTGAGGTGGAGCCCATCCTCAACAGCTGGTTCGACGGCCGCGCCCTTTCCATTCGCCAGCACGACAAGCTTGACCTCGGCATCGCCGTCGACACCCCGGACGGGCTCTTCGTACCGGTGCTGCGCAATGTTGGCGGGCGCAGTGCGGAGGACCTGAAAGAGGGTATGTCGCGGCTGCGGGCGGACGTGAAGGCACGCTCCATCCCGCCGCAGGAAATGATGGGCGCCACCATCACCCTGTCCAATTTCGGCACCCTGTTCGGCCGTTACGCCAACCCCGTGGTGGTCCCGCCGCAGGTGGCGATCATCGGTGCCGGTGGCATCCGCGATGAAGTGGTGGCCTGGCAGGGCAAGGTGGAAATCCACCCGGTGCTGCCGCTGTCCCTGACCTTCGACCACCGTGCGGTCACTGGTGGGGAAGCCGCGCGGTTCCTGAAAGCGCTGGTGCAGGCGCTGGAGCAGCCTTAGGCCGCTGTGCCTCAATTGGCCACAGGACTGCGCCGATGGTTGGCCGGGAGTCACCCCTCTCCCTTTGGGAGAGGGGCTGGGGGAGAGGGTGGTTTCCGGCGGCTCGGTGCCATGCCATTTCGCGAATGAATTCGCTCCTACAGGGGCAGTTCCAGTTCGGTCAGGGCCTCGGGCTGGTTCTTGAAGGCGCGGGCGAAGGTGTCGCGGTGTTTGGCCATGAAAATGCCGATGTCTTCGACCTGCTGCTCGCTCAGGGATGGCACCGCCTTTTGCAGGACTTCAGCCACGGACTCGGCCAGTTCGAGCATCTTGTCGTAACGGTCGGCTTCGGCCTTATCCATGAACAGGCGCTCCGGATCGCGGCTGCTGCGGTACACCACTTCGACGGCCATTCATCACCCCTCACCTTTGATCATCAGGTCTAAAAAAATACTGGATGCGCATACAGTATTCGGAATGATGGCAAATGGGAATAGCCCGTAGGAAATTTCCACTTGCCGACCGACCTCAGCGATCGCTGCGGATCGGGCCGAATTCCGCTGGGACCCAAGCATAGCCCGTGCCTTCGCCTTGCGGGGGTGCAGGCTGCGACAACCTGTCTCGTGGCGCAGGGGCCGGTACGGCCTCCATTCTGCATAACCCCATTGTCACTTTCGCCCGTCACCATCGGGCCTGTAGTACCAAGGAGCTGTATCGTGAAAATCAACTGGGCTGAACAACTGCGCGAGAACGTGCATGGCCTGGCCGAATCGCTGGGAAACCTGCTGGTGGAAAGCTTCCACTACCTGGCGCTGTTCGCCATCGGCGGAATCACCGCCTGGGCTGCGGTGGTGGCCTTCCTGGGGATGGTGGAGAAGGGGCATATCACGGTCGATGACATCCTCCTGCTGTTCATCTACCTCGAACTGGGCGCCATGGTCGGCATCTACTTCAAGACCAACCACATGCCGGTGCGCTTCCTGATCTATGTGGCGATCACCGCGCTCACGCGCCTGCTCATCTCCGATGTGTCGCACCACCACCGGCCGGACCTGGGGGCGGTGTTCGTCTCTGGCGCGATCCTGCTGCTGGCACTGGCGATCCTGGTGGTGCGCTACGCCTCCTCGCGCTTCCCTTCGGAGCAGACCGATTCCCCGCCGCGCCGGCAGCGCCTGCGTCGTCAGGTAGCCGCGGAAGATGAGGCCTGACGCCGTGCACAGGTAGCGTGCATCAGATGCGCGCTACCTGTGCAACATTGACCCGGCCGGTACGCACCGCGGCGACATGGCCGCCGGTCATGCTGGTGAGCAATTCACCTACCTTGTGACCGCTTTCGATGGCTATCCCCAAGCGAATGCTTTCGATCACCCGCTGGAGTCGAACCGGGTCATTGCGCTGGGCCGGGCTGATCAAGCGCCGCGCTACCACGCCGCGCTCGTTGGTGAGGGTCAGCATGATGTTGCCGCCCTGGCTTTCAAGACTGAGGTTGACCCGGTACTCGGCCTGGAATGCGTCGGTCAGGATCTGGAAAGGGTTGTACATGGCCTGTCACCTGGTTGGTCGAGCGATGAGTCGATGGACGCCAGGAGAACTGCAAAGTTCGAACCGCAATGACCGGTGGTGGGTGAGTGCCCCGACCAGATGTCGCGTATAGCCGGATCGAGGTCGTTCGATCCGTGCCGATAGCATTTCTCTGTTGCAATCCAGGCGCATATGTAAATAATTCTCAGAATTATTTCTGAAATTTCCTTCCGCCCTTTGGAATTCCCTCTGCCAGGGGTGTCCTTGATCAAGGTAGCAACGTGAGTAAAGCCAAGACCTCCACGTGCTGGGACGTGACCGCGCGGGTGTTGGCGGCGATCCTCGGCGGATACGCGGCGGCCTATGCGGCCACGGCATTCCTGTCCGTTTATCTGCCGCTCGTGCGCAGCGATCGGGTGGTGTTCGCCAGCCTGTCCTGCTTCGCCGTCTACACCTTCGCCATCCTTTACGCCTTTGCCGCGCGCTCGGCCCTAAGCGCCTGGCTGGTGCTGGTGGCGGTGACCGTCCTGATGGCCCTGGCCGCCTACCTGCCCAGTGATTTCGGAGTACGTCCATGAGCCTGCGCCAATCCATGGCGGGTTTGCACACCTGGGGTGGGCTGCTGCCGTCCTGGCTGCTGTTCGTCATCTTCTTCGCCGGCAGCATCGCCTGCTTCGACAAGGAACTGGAGCGCTGGATGCGCCCGGCGCTGCACGAGACCGCCACTTACAGCATGACCGTCGACCAGGTACGCGACGCCATGCTGGCGAAAGCGCCGGACGCCCACGCCATCTGGATTCGCCCGCCGAGCGAGCGTGAGCCCTTCTACTGGGCTGGCTACGAGCCGGCCGACGAGAGCGAGTTCGTGCGCTTCGCCCTCAACCCGGCGACCGGCGAGGCGATGCCGGAAACCGTCGGCGGACTGTTCTTCTTCACCCTGCACTACGACCTGAACGCCGGGATGATCGGCATGTACATCGTGGCCATTGCCGCCATGTTCATGCTGGTGGCGCTGATCAGCGGCATCATCATCCACCGCCGCATCTTCAAGGACTTCTTCACCCTGCGCCCGGACGCCAATGGCCAGCGCGCCTGGCTGGATGCCCATAACCTGTTCGGCGTGGTGGGGCTGCCGTTCCACCTGATCATTGCCTACACCGGCCTGGCCATCTTCGTGACCTTCTACATGCCCGCCGGCATTCAGCTGGCCTACAAGGGCGATGCGGAAGGCTTCTTCTTCGACACCATGGGCGCGTACCACCGTGAAGACGTCAAGCGCCCGGCACCGCCGGCGGCATCGCTCGACGGGCTGGTGGCCGACGCTCACCGTCGCTGGGGCGGCAATGAAACTGGCTGGATCAGCGTGCACCACCCGGGCGATGCCGCTGCGGTGGTGGACATCCGCCGCTATGACCGTTCCGGCATCGTCGACTTCCAGTGGACCCTGTCCTACGACGCGGCCAGCGGTGAGCTGCTCCACCAACAGAAGCCTTACAGCCCCGGTTACCAGAGCTACGCCTGGCTGACCAACCTGCACATGGCGCAGTTCGGCGGGCAGATCGTCCGCGCCCTTTATTTGCTGCTCGGCCTGATGGGCTGCGCGATGCTGGTGGCCGGCCTGCAGGTCTGGCTGCGCAAGCGCGAGGCGCGCGGCGGTTTTGGCATCGGCCTGGTGCGCGCGCTCAATGGCGCGGTGGTCGGCGGCCTGCCTGTCGCCAGCCTGGGCCTGCTCTACGGCAATCGCCTGCTGCCGGCCGGCATGGCCGAGCGCGCCAGCGCGGAGACCTGGGTGTTCGTCAGTGTCTGGTTAGCGGTGGCGCTTTGGGCGGTGCTGCATCGCAACAGCGGCAAGGTGGCTCGTGACGTGCTGCTGGCCGTGGCAGTCCTGGCCCTCGGCTTGCCACTGCTCAATGCCGTGGTCACGCCCCAGGGCAGCCTGCTGGCCACCCTGGCTCGCGGTGATTGGGACATGGCCGGGATCGATCTCGTGCTGCTCCTGTCCGGCGCCCTCTGCGGCCTGCTGGCCTGGCGCCGTTCACAGCCGCAGGTGGCGAAGGCGCCGCGCGTCCGCCGTCGCCTGGTAGAGGAGCGCGCCTGATGCTGGCCCTGAGTTTTGCCTTCTGCTACCTGGCGATGGTCGGTCTGGCGCTGGCCATGTCGCGCCAGCACAAGCTGGTTTTCAGTGGTGCACCGGGCGAATTCCGCAGCCGCGTGCTGCGGGTGGGCGCAGTGTTCGCCATGCTGGTCGCCCTGGTCCTGACCATCGCCGAACGGGGTGGGGAAGTCGGCGGCGTGATCTGGCTTTGCCAACTGATGCTGGCCGGTTTGCTGCTGGTTGCCTTGCTGGCCTGGAAAAGCCGCTGGGTGCTGCCTCTGGTGGCGCTATTACCGTTGTGCGCCGGTGCGCTGGCTCTGCTCTGAGCCGTCTGACTGGCTCCGCTTTCCGACTGCTCGGGCGGGCGTACACTGATCCTGGCGGTGCCTGCATCACCGTCAGGAGGTGTTCCATGCGACCCACACTGCCCCTCATCGTACTGGCGGTGCTGATTCTTACCCCGACCGCACTGGCATCCACCACCGAAGTCAGCTTCACCCAGCCGGAGAAGTACAGCGACGCACGCCTTTACCGCGACTACGGCCGTGGCGCGGATGATATCGTGCTGAAGGACCTCAAGGCCCATATCGAAAAACTGGGCAAGCGCTACCTGCAGCCTGGCCAGACCCTCAAGGTGGACATCCGCGACATCGACCTGGCCGGCCAGTACGAGCCCTGGCGGGTCAACTTCCGGGATGTTCGCTTCATGCGCGAAGTGACCTGGCCCCGGATCAAGTTGCATTACAGCCTCGAGCGGGACGGCAAGACCCTGGTCAGCCGCGATGTCACGGTGATCGACCAGTCCTACCTGCAGCACGGCAACTACTACTTCAGCAACGACCGCCTGCGCTACGAGAAGACCATGCTGGACGACTGGTTCCGCTGGAACATCGGGCCGAAGGACAAGACGGTGTCCTATTAAGGGGAATTGCAGGGCAGGCCGGGGCTGCCTGGCGAATGAATTAGCCCCTACAGGATCGCGCTGAAGGTAGGGCGAGCTTCACCCCTCTCCCACTGGGAGAGGGGTGGGGGTGAGCGAAGATTCAGGCTGACGCGGCGCTATCCCATTTCGCGAATGAATTCGCTCCCACAGGTAGACCAGGCATTCCCGCCTGCCTCAGAACTCCACGCTGTAGCTCAGGCTGTAGGTACGACCACGACCGTGGTAGTCGAACAGGTCGGCGGGAATGTTGGCGCTGTAGAACACCTGCGCACGCTGGCCCCAGACGGTGGTGTAGTCCTTGTCCAGCAGGTTATGGATGCCGAAGTTCAGCGTACCCACCGGCAGGGCCTGGCTGCCCAGCAAGTCGAAGGTGGTGTAGCCATCGATCTTGTGGTCGTTGCCGTCGAACTGGCCGCTGGCGAGTACGTTGCCGTCGTCACTCAGGTTGAAGGTCCGTACGCCTTGCAGGCGCAGGCTGGTCTCGTCGTCACGCCAGCCGACGAAGCTGGTCAGCTTGGAGGGACTGGCGGCGGTCACGTCCTGCTTTTCCCAGCGGTCGTTGATCTTCTGCTGGGAGCGAATGGCCAGGGCGCTGGTACCGACCTGCCAGTTCTCGGTCAGCCAGTAGTTGGCCTGGCCTTCGAGGCCGTAGTTGCGTTTCTTGTTGTCCAGCTGCTCCACCAGCAGGGTGGTGCGGTTGTAGGTGATGCTCTTGTCGGACCACGCATAGAAGGCCGCCAGCTGGGCGTCCAGGCTGCCGTCATAGTGGCGCCAGCCGAGTTCCACCTGCTTGGTCTTGATGCCGTCCAGGGCCGAATCCCTGACGTTCACTCCTTTCTGCAATACCCAGCGGCCATTGACCGGAGCGGCGGAGTAGGTGCCCTGGCCGTAGTACTTTGCCGGGTCGGGCAGCTCGAAGCCTTCGGAGTAGTTGGTCCAGGCCTGCTGCGCCTTGTTCAGCTTGTAGACGGCACCGAAGTTGTAGAGGTCGACCTGGTAGTTTTTCTCGCCGCCGGGAATGGCATCGGCGCTGGTGCCGTTGCCTTTGCTGATCTGGATCTGCTGGGTGGCCGCAACGAAGTCGCCGACATCGTTGTTGGTGCGCTGGCGGCGCACGCCGCCGGACAAGGTGAGGTCGTCGGTAGCCTTCCAGCTACCCTGGGCGAACAGCGAGTTGCTGTCGGTGTCGATGCCGGGATAACGGCCTACCCTGGCGTATTCGTCGGCGACCAGGCCGCCGGTCTGGGCGGCTGTGTTCAGGTCGAACAGGGCCTGGTCGGCGTCGAAGCTCTCGCGCTCGATGTCGGCGCCGTAGGTCAGGGTGAAGCGATCCCACTCTTTCACCAGCACGGCTTTCAGGCCGTAGTAGTCGGTGTCCTGCTGGGAGGCGGAGTAGTAGGAGCGGGTCGGGTTGATGGCGCCGGTGCCGGTGAAGGTGATGCTCGGGTACGGTTGGAAGGCCATTTCCTCACTGCGGTAGTAAGCCTGCAGGTAGAGATCGTGGCCGAGCACTTCAGGCGCATGGTAGGTGGCGTTGAACTGGGTGCGTTCGGTTCGCGGCTCGCGGTCGAAGCTGGCGCCGCCTTCGATCTCGAAGGGCTCCAGGCCACGCAGGCCACGGAAGTTGCGGCCGAGATCGACGCCCTTGTCGCCGTCGTAGCCGGAGTCGTACCACTGGGCGCCCAGGCTCAGGCTGTGGCCGTTGGCGAAGTTGAAGTCGAGGCTGCCCATGACGTCCACCGACTGGTTGTACTGCAGGTCGGTCTGGGTGATGTCGAGCATCACCTGGTCGCCGCTGCCGTCGTAGGCGGCGCCGTTCTTCTGATAGGCCACCGAGGCACGCCCCTTGATCTGCTCGCTGCCACCGCTGACGGACTGGGCCACGCGCCAGTCATGGTCCTGGCTAGTCTCGAAACCGCTGCGCAGGCCCGCTTCGCTGTTGAGGCGTGCCGGGCCGGCCTCGCCCTTCCTGGTCACGATGTTGATGATGCCGCCGGTGGCGCCGCCGCCGTAGACCGCGCTGGCGCCGGAAAGCACTTCGATGCGCTCGACGTTGAACGGATCGATGGAGTCGAACTGGCGGCTGATGCCACGGGAGCTGTTCAGGGAAACGCCGTCGATCATCACCAGGGCGCTACGGCCACGCATGTTCTGGCCGTAGTTGGTGCGGCCCTGGGGGCCGATGTCGAGGCCGGGGATCAACTGGCCGAGGGCTTCCTTGAAGGGCACGCCGCCCTTGGTCTGCTCCTGCAGCTGGGGCGCGTCGATGATCCACACGGTGCCTGGTAGTTCGCTGATGCTGGTGGGTGCACGGGAGCCGACGACCACCTGGCGGTCCACTTCGATGGCGCCGCCGGTGGACTGCAGGCTGTAGCCGCCGTCCTGGGTCACGGCCTGCAGGCCGCTGCCGACCAGCAGCTGGCGCAGGCCCTCATCGACGCCGTACTGGCCGTGAAGGCCCTGGGTCTGTCGGCGGGTGGTCAGCTTGGGGCTGAAGGACAGCAGTACGCCGGCTTCGCGGCCGAACTGATTGAGCGCGGACTCCAGCGGGCCGGCGGGAATGTCGAAGGCTTGGCGCTGGCTTTGCGCACCGATTTCCAGGCTGGCGGCAAAAGCGGCGGAGGGCAGGGCAGTGGCCAGGCTGAGGCCGAGCAACAGCGGCTGCATGGCGCGGAACAGGGGCTTGCGGGCAAAGCGATGACCGCGGGGCGAATACTGCATGGAGGTGTCTCGTCAGTGAATGGGGAAGGTCTCTGCCTGCCTTGTCACGCGAGATCCGAAAAAAGGCTCAGCTTTCGCAAAAAATTTCTGATGGGTATCGCCGCGCCGCTGCGCATTGGCTCGTGCAAGGGTGGATGTCGCCTTTCACATCCACCAACGGAGCCCGATCGAGCCTCGAACGGTGGACCGATGAAGCGTGGTCCACCCTTGCGCTCACGGCGAAGGGTGTTGTTCACCCCGTGGCGCGTGGATGCACCTTGATCCAGTAGCGGGTCAGGCTATGCACCTCCACCGGCAACGCCTTGGGCAGCATGGCGAGGATGCGCTCGGTGTTATCCAGCGGATAACTGCCAGAAAGCAGCAGCCCTGCCACTTGCGGGTCACAGCTGAGGTGGCCGCGACGGTAGCGCCCCAGTTCGGCGAGGAAGTCGTCCAGGCGCATGTGGCTTGCCACCAGCATCCCCCGGGTCCAGGCGACGCTGTCCTCGCTGGCACTGAACGGCGTTCCGATGCGTGCCGGGCTGAGGTTGGCCTGTTGGCCGGGTAGCAACGACTGGCGCTGACCGTCGGCAAGCAGGTCGGCGCTGCCGGCGAACAGGCTGACTCGGCTGCTGCGTTCGAGAATACGGATGCCGAGGCGGCCGCCACGGCTTTCGATCAGCCCCTGGGACGTGCGGATGCGCAAGGGGCGTGAATCGGCGACGCCGTCGAGGAGGATTTCGCCCTGGCGCATTTCGATCAGTCGTTGCCCCGCATCGAAGCGGACATCCACGGCGCTGGCCGTGTTCAGGTCCAGGCGCGAGCCGTCGGCCAGGTGTAGCGCACGGCGCTCGCCGACGCCCGTGGCCGCGTCGCTGCGCAGCGCCAGCAGGGGCTCGCTGTCCCGCAGGCTGATCGCGCCGCCACTCACCAGGGCACAGAGCATCAACAGCTTCAGCGCCTCACGGCGGTTGCGCCGGGCAGGAGCACCCAGGGCGTTCAGCGCCAGCGGTGTATCCAGGTCACGGAGGCTGAGGTTGACGGTTTCAATGCGCTGCCAGGCGCGCTCATGTTCGGCATCGGCGGCGCGCCAGTCTTGCCAGGCCTGGCGCCGCTGCTCGCTGATGTCGCCGCTCTGCAATTCCACCAGCCACGCCACCGCCTGCTCGGCGACGGCGGAGGCAATGCGCCTGCGATCCAGGGCGTGCAGGCTCATCTCAGACGCTCTCCGCGAAGTAGCAGCGCTGCGCGGCCTTGACCATGTGGCGCTTGACGGTGGAGAGGGAGATAGCGAGCTGGGAGGCGATTTCGACGTAGGTCATGCCATCCACCTGGGCCAGCAGGAAGACCTTCTTCGCCAGCGGCGGCAGGCCGTCGAGCAGGCGGTCAAGCTCCACCAGGGTTTCCAGGATGATGGCGCGCTCTTCCTCGCTTGGCGCGAGTGCTTCCGGCTGTGCGGCCAAGGCTTCGAGGTAGGCACGCTCGATGTCCTGGCGGCGGTAGTGGTTGGCCAGCACGCGCTTGGCCACCGTGGTGAGAAAGGCGCGAGGTTCGAGGATCACTGGCTTTTCCCGCGCCAGTAGCACGCGCAGGAAGGTGTCCTGGGCGAGATCGGCGGCGTTTTGCGGGCAGCCCAGGCGACGGCGCAGCCAGCCCGTCAGCCAACCATGGTGGTCGTTGTAGAGCGTCTGCAGGGATTCGGCCGGCGGGGGCGAAAGGGCGTCGGCGGCGTGATTCAAGAGCTGGACTCGGAAACAAATGTTAATGGTTCGCATTCTATGGTTGCTCGCCGGATTTCAGCAATAATCCCTGGAATGTGATGAAACCTCTGCTATTGCTGTAGGAGGTCTGGAACCGTCAAACACGCACCGTGGTCAACTGAGAACAAAATCTGGAGAAACCACCATGCTTTCGCGTCCTTGCAATCGTCGTCTTGCCTCTCTGCTGATCGCCAGCCAACTCGTCTTCCTCGGCCAGATGCCCGTGGCCCAGGCCGCCATGATCGGCACGCCTCAAGCCATGCAGGAACAACAGCTGCCGCAGCATCAACCTGTCGACCAGGCACAGTTGCGCGCCATGCTCGATGACCAACAGGTCCAGCAGAAGCTCGAATCCCTTGGTGTGCCGCGTGAGCAGGTGGAGGCGCGTATCGCCAGCCTGACCCCCGCCGAGCTGCAGCAATTCAACCAGCGCCTGGAGCAGGAGCCTGCCGGTGGCTGGGTGGGCATCATTGTGCTGTTCCTGGTGATCTTCATCATCACCGACATGCTCTGCGCGACTGACATCTTCAGCTTCATCAAATGCATCAACTGATGCGCCCGTGGCTCGCTGTCCTGGCGCTGGCCCTGGCCGGCTGTGCCGGGCAGCAACCGATGTTGCCGCCGCAGAGCGAACGGCTGCCTAAGCAGGTAGAGCTGACCCAGACGCCGTTCTACCCCCAGGAGATCTACCAGTGCGGCCCGGCCGCGCTGGCCACGGTGCTGGTGCAGCGCGGGGTGCAGACCTCGCCCGAGGTGCTGATGCCCAAGGTCTACCTGCCAGCCCGGCAAGGCAGCCTGAAGCTGGAGCTGGTGGCTGCTGCTCGCCAGCACGGCATGCTGGTGTACCCGCTGGAGCCGAATCTGGATGCCCTGTTGGTCCAGGTGGCCGCTGGCAACCCGGTGCTGGTGATGCAGAACCTCGGCCTGGAATGGTTGCCGCGATGGCATTTCGCGGTGGTGGTAGGGTTTGATCGCAGCAAGGAAGAGTTGGTGCTGCGCTCCGGCACCACCAAGCGCTGGGTGACTGACCTGCGCAGCTTTGACCGCACCTGGCAGCGCGCCGAGCGCTGGGCCGTGGTAACAGTGCCAGCGGATCAACTGCCTGCAGAAGCGCGGCTGGAGCCCTGGATCAAGGCGGCCAGCGATCTGGAGCAGACCGCCCAACGCCCCGTGGCGGAACGCGCCTACCGCACGGCGGCTGAGCACTGGCCCAAGGAGCCGCTGCCACACTTCGCCCTGGCCAACGCGCGTTATGCCGAGGGGGATCGCGACGGTGCCGAAGCGGCCCTACGTGAAAGCCTGAAGCGCAAGCCGGACTACGCCCTGGGCTGGTTCAACCTGTCCGAGGTGCTCAACGAGAAGGGCTGCGCGGTTCAGGCTGGCCAGGCGCGCGCCTGTGCACGGCAACTGGCGCCGAACGACCCGCGTCTGGCTGTGCCGTTAGGGACTGTGTCGGGCAGGGGGCAATGCCAGGCCTTGCCAGTGTGCGGGGAGGGTGCGGTGCTTCGTGAGTAGTGGCTTGCGGATGGGGAGTGAGCGAAGCGATACCCTGGCGGGCTTCGGTTGATGGGTTTCGCAGGCTCTACCCATCCTACGGTCCTGCGGCCTGTGATCCTGTGTGAGCGAATTCATTTGAACGTGGGAAGCCACGTTCTGAAGACGCGGTCATGATTCACTGACTCTGCCTGTGACGATTCGAATGGCCGGGCGAGCGGGATGAAGCCGATCCGGTAGGGTGCGCCGTGGTGCCGAAGCCGATCCCGGAATCGGTGCGCGCAGCGCACCCTACGATCCAGACCAGGCAAAAGCGGCGGCCTTGTGCGTGAGGGCGGATTCGCCCCTTTCCAGGGGGGGGCTGCCGCAAGTCCACGTTCTAGGAACGTGGATCTTTGCTCGCGATTGAAGTTGCTCCCACAAGATTGGTTCTGGCCGAAACGAAAAAGCCCCGAGAGTTCGGGGCTTTTTCTTGGGGCGGAGCCTTACAGGCGCAGGCCGCCGTCCAGTTCCAGGACTCGACCGGTGTAGTAGTCGTTTTCCAGGATGTAGGCGACCGAGTGGGCGATTTCCATCGGTTTGCCCAGACGGCGCAGGGGGATGCCCGAGGTCATCTTTTCCAGGGCTTCCGGCTTCATGCTGGCAACCATGTCGGTCTCGATGAAGCCCGGTGCCACGCCTGCCACGCGGATGCCGTAGCGAGCCAGTTCCTTCGCCCAGACCACGGTGTCGGCTGCGACGCCGGCCTTGGCGGCGGAGTAGTTGGCCTGGCCCATGTTGCCGGCGCGGGAGATGGAGGAGATGTTGATGATCGCGCCTTCGTTCTTCAGCTCGATCATCTTGGCGGCGACTTCACGGGTGCAGAGGAAGACGCCGGTCAGGTTGACGTCGATCACCGACTGCCACTGGGCCAGGCTCATCTTGGTCATTTCGCCGTCCTTGACCTTGATGGTCAGGCCGTCGCGCAGGATGCCGGCGTTGTTCACCAGGCCGTTGATGGCGCCAAAGTCTTCGGCCACCTGGGCGACCATGTGGGTCACCTGTTCTTCGTTGGCCACGTTGCACAGGTAGGCGCGGGCGTCACCACCCGCGGCCTTGCAGGCGGCCACGGCCTCATCGAGTTTTTCCTGGTTGAGGTCCACCAGGGCCAGCTTCGCGCCCTTGGCCGCCAGGTACTCACCCATGGCGCGGCCGAGGCCCTGGCAACCACCGGTGATGATGATGACCTTGTCTTTGAGTTGCATGCGAATCCCCTCGAATAACTGTCGCTTTGCCCCCGCTGGCGCCGGTAAACCGCTATTCTGGGCGCTCGTCCGTTTTCGACGGATTCTCTGCGAGGAGTCATAAGGTGAGCGTGAAAGCCGCAAAGCATGCACGAGAAATGCTGCTCAAGGAATACCAGGGGGTGCTGTCCACCCATTCCAAGGCCATGCCGGGCTTCCCTTTCGGATCAGTGGTGCCTTATTGCCTGGACGCGGAAGGCCGGCCGCTGATCCTGATCAGCCGCATTGCCCAGCACACCCATAACCTGCAGAAGGACGCCAAGTGCTCGCTGCTGGTGGGCGAGCGTGGTGCTGTCGATGTCCAGGCCGCCGGGCGCCTGACCCTGCTGGCCGAAGCGCGGCCGATCAGTGACGCCGCCGAGGTCGAGGCCGCCGCCACCCGCTACTACCGCTACTTCCCCCAGGCAGCGGACTACCACCGCACTCACGACTTCGATTTCTGGTGCCTGGAACCGGTGCGGGCGCGCTTCATCGGCGGCTTCGGCGCCATCCACTGGGTGGATCACCTGGTGCTGGCCAATGCCTTCGCCGGCGATGCGGAAATCAGCATGCTCGAGCACATGAACAGCGACCACGCCAATGCCATTGGCCACTACGTGGAGCTGGCCGGGCTGCCTGCCAATCCCGTGGCGGAGATGGTCGGAATCGATACCGAAGGCTTCCACCTACGCGTTGGTCAGACGCTTCACTGGCTGCCCTTCCCAACATCCTGTAACAACCCTGGTGCGGTCCGTCAGGCCCTGGTTCAGCTGGCCCGCGCGCAAGCCTGGCCGACCAGTGGTGAAGCGGTGGCTTGAATTGGCGGGAAGGCGACTTCATGTAGAGGGGTATCGGAAGCTGTTCTTCCAGCAAGGAAACATTTGATGCGCGTTTTTCTCTTCCTGTTCCTGCTCTTTCCGCTGATCGAGCTGGCTGTCCTGATCAAGGTCGGCAGCGTGATCGGCGTCCTGCCCACCTTGCTGCTGGTGATCGGCACCGCCGTGCTCGGCAGCGTGCTGCTGCGGGTGGCGGGTGTCGCCACCGCCTGGCGTGCCCGCGAGCGCCTGGCGCGGGGCGAGGTACCCGAGCAGGAAATGCTCGAGGGCCTGCTGATTGCCGTGGGGGGTGGCCTGCTGCTGCTGCCGGGCTTCATCAGCGACATTTTCGGCCTGCTTTGCCTGATCCCCTTCACCCGTCGCCTGTTCATCCGCAACCTGCGCCAGCGTGCCCAGGAGCAGGCCCTGCGTCAGCGCGCCTTCGCCGATGACCTGGCGGCCCGCAGCGGTCAGACCCGCCCGCACGTCATCGAAGGCGAGTACGAGCGTCGCGATCAATAAAACGCATTTTTTTGCACGCGGCCCTTGAAATGCCATCCGGCGCCCCTATGTATCGGTCACCGCAAGGTTCTTGCCAAATGGCAGGTCAGATTCCAGCGGCGCGCTCGTCGCGCTGCAACCGGCCCCGCCGGACATTACCAACCCACCGGTGCATCACCGGTCGTAGAAACAACTATTGGGAGAGATCGACAATGAAGCTTCGTCCTCTGCATGACCGCGTCGTCATCCGTCGCAGCGAAGAAGAGACCAAAACCGCTGGCGGCATCGTGCTGCCGGGTTCGGCTGCCGAGAAGCCGAACCGTGGCGAAGTCGTCGCTGTAGGCACCGGCCGCCTGCTGGACAACGGCGAAGTGCGTCCGCTGGCCGTCAAGGTCGGTGATCAGGTGGTGTTCGGCCCGTACTCCGGCAGCAACACCATCAAGGTCGATGGCGAAGAGCTGCTGGTGATGGGCGAGAGCGAAATCCTCGCTGTCGTCGAAGCCTGAGTCTCGCGAATCTCCGCCTACACACTAAAGAATTGAGGATCAATCAACATGGCTGCTAAAGAAGTCAAATTCGGCGATTCCGCCCGCAAGAAAATGCTGGTTGGCGTAAACGTACTGGCCGACGCCGTTAAAGCCACCCTCGGCCCGAAAGGCCGCAACGTGGTTCTGGACAAGAGCTTCGGCGCTCCGACCATCACCAAGGATGGCGTTTCCGTTGCCAAGGAAATCGAGCTCAAAGACAAGTTCGAGAACATGGGCGCCCAACTGGTGAAAGACGTTGCCTCCAAGGCCAACGACGCTGCCGGTGACGGCACCACCACCGCTACCGTTCTGGCTCAGGCCATCGTCAACGAAGGCCTGAAGGCCGTTGCCGCCGGCATGAACCCGATGGACCTGAAGCGCGGCATCGACAAGGCCACTACTGCCATCGTCGCCCAGCTGAAAGAGCTGGCCAAGCCCTGCGCTGACACCAAGGCCATCGCCCAGGTAGGCACCATCTCCGCCAACTCCGACGACTCCATCGGCAACATCATTGCCGAAGCCATGGAGAAAGTTGGCAAGGAAGGCGTGATCACTGTTGAAGAAGGCTCGGGCCTGGAAAACGAACTGTCCGTCGTCGAAGGCATGCAGTTCGACCGTGGCTACCTGTCCCCCTACTTCATCAACAAGCCGGACACCATGGTCGCCGAGCTCGAAGGCCCGCTGATCCTGCTGGTGGACAAGAAGATCTCCAACATCCGCGAAATGCTGCCGGTGCTGGAATCCGTCGCCAAGGCCGGCCGCCCGCTGCTGATCGTCGCTGAAGACGTCGAAGGCGAAGCCCTGGCCACCCTGGTGGTGAACAACATGCGCGGCATCGTCAAGGTCGCGGCCGTCAAGGCTCCGGGCTTCGGCGACCGCCGCAAGGCCATGCTGCAGGACATCGCGATCCTGACCGGCGGCACCGTGATTTCCGAAGAAGTCGGCCTGTCCCTGGAAAGCGCCTCCCTGGAGCACCTGGGTAACGCCAAGCGCGTTGTGCTGAGCAAGGAAAACACCACCATCATCGACGGCGCTGGCGCCCAGGCTGACATCGAAGCCCGCGTTGCCCAGATCCGCAAGCAGACCGAGGAAACCACCTCCGACTATGACAAGGAAAAACTGCAAGAGCGTCTGGCCAAGCTGGCCGGCGGTGTTGCCGTGGTCAAGGTCGGTGCCGCTACTGAAGTCGAGATGAAAGAGAAGAAAGCCCGCGTTGAAGACGCCCTGCACGCTACCCGTGCTGCGGTGGAAGAAGGCGTGGTGCCTGGCGGCGGCGTGGCCCTGGTTCGCGCCCTGCTGGCCATCGAAGGCCTGAAAGGCGACAACGAAGACCAGAACGTCGGTATTGCCCTGCTGCGTCGCGCTGTCGAAGCGCCGCTGCGCCAGATCGTCGCCAACGCCGGTGACGAGCCGAGCGTGGTGGTCGACAAGATCAAGCAAGGTTCCGGCAACTTCGGCTTCAACGCTGCCACCGGCGTTTACGGCGACATGATCGAAATGGGCATCCTGGACCCGGCCAAGGTCACCCGTTCTGCTCTGCAAGCTGCTGCCTCCATCGGCGGCCTGATGATCACCACCGAGGCCATGGTTGCCGAAGTGGCTGACGACAAGGCTGGCCCGGCTATGCCGGACATGGGCGGCATGGGCGGCATGGGCGGCATGATGTAAGCCACCCGGCCATCCGGTCTGAAGAAGCCCCGCCTCGTGCGGGGCTTTTTCTTGCCTGCATGACTGCGCCGTTGCAGGGAGCATGGGTATGATCGGACCCAGGCGCCATGGGGAACTCCCAGCGGGCTCCCGGTCAAAGGTGCTCGGGCCGGCAACTGGTCACCAGTGAATTAATGGAGTTGAGCCGATGCGTATCCTGCTAGTCGAAGACAACCACGACATCCTGGCCAACATGGTCGACTTCCTCGAACTCAAGGGTTACAGCGTCGACTGCGCGCGGGACGGCCTCTCCGGCCTGCACCTGGCCACCAGCGAGCACTACGACCTCATCGTGCTCGACATCATGCTGCCAGGGCTCGACGGCTATAACCTGTGCCGCCGGCTGCGCGAAGAGGCGAGGCGCGATACGCCGGTCATCATGCTCACCGCACGCGACGCGCTGGATGACCGCTTGCAGGGGTTCAAGGCCGGCGCCGACGACTACCTGCTCAAGCCCTTTGCTCTCTCCGAACTGGCGGCACGCGTCGAGGCGGTGTTGCGCCGCTCCCAGGGCGGTGGCAAGCGCACCTTGCAGGTCGGCGACCTCAGCTATGACCTGGACACCCTTGAAGTCAACCGCGCGGGCAAGCCGCTGAAGCTCAACCCGATCGGGCTCAAGCTGCTCGCCGTGCTGATGCAGAAAAGCCCCCACCTGGTGCGTCGAGAGGCGCTGGAAGAAGCCCTCTGGGGTGACGACTGCCCCGACAGCGACAGCCTGCGCAGCCACATTCACCAACTGCGCCAGGTGATCGACAAGCCATTCGGCAAGCCATTGCTGCATACCTCGCACGGGCTGGGTTATCGCCTGGCGGAGTCCACTGATGGAGTTTAAGCAGAGCCTGGCTCGACGGATCCTCATCGCCTTCGTGCTGATGACGAGCCTGGTGGGGGGCGCTTTCGCGGTCGGCATCATCGCGGTGGTGCACCTGATCGAAGAGCAACTGATCTCCCGCGACCTGAACAACGAACTCAACCGGGTCCTGACCCAGAACATCGCCCAGGGGCGGGCGCCGAGCCTCGACAGCGATACGCGCTTCTACAGCAGCGACAGCCCGCCGCCTTATGCCATTCCCGAGAACCTCGCCAATCTCCAGGTCGGTTTCCATGAGGTGTTCGAGGGCGAGAATTCCTACCACGCGCTGGTGCGGGAGCTGGATGGCCAGCGCTACGTGATGCTGCAGGACCAGAGCGACTTCGAAGCCCGCGAACAGGTGTTGTACCGGGTGGTGATGGTCGGCTTCGGCCTCAGTGTGCTGCTGGCGCTACTGCTGGGCTGGCTGCTGGCGCGCAAGGTCATCGAGCCGGTGGTGCGCCTGGCCGGTCAGGTACGGCACCGCGATCAGTTGCTGGGCATGGCACCACCCCTGGCGCCGGACTACGCCGCCGACGAAGTGGGGCAACTGGCGCAGGCGTTCGATGACACCCTGGGCCGTCTCCATGATGTGCTCAACCGCGAGCGCCTGTTCACCAGCGATGTCAGCCACGAATTGCGCACCCCGCTCATGGTGCTGGCCAGTTCCTGCGAACTGCTGGTGGAAAACCCCAACCTCGACGCCCGTGGCCGCGCCCAGGTGCAGCGCATCGCCCGCGCGACCGAGGAGATGCGTGACCTGGTGCAGACCTTCCTGATGCTTGCTCGTTCCCAGCGCGAAGAAGCCAACGCAGCGCCCAAGGCGAGCCTTAGCAACGTGGCCGACGATCTCGTCAGCCTGTGGCGCGAGCCTATCGAGAACAAGGGCCTGCGCTTCGACTATCAGCCCGGCCCGATCCAGTACCAGCCCTACAACGCGTCCTTCCTTCGTTCGGTGCTGGGTAACCTGCTGCGCAATGCCCTGCACTACACCGATGGCGGCAGCATACGTCTGGTCCTCAGGGACGGTGGTTTTGTGGTGGAGGACAGCGGCGTCGGTATTCCTGAAGCAGAGCGCGAAGCCATGTTCCAGCCCTTCGTTCGAGGTCCTGCGCGACGTGGCGACGGTCTTGGTCTGGGGCTCTCGCTGGTGCAGCGGATCTGCGACCACCAGGGCTGGACGGTCACCCTGAGTGCAGTGGAGCCGACGGGCTGCCGCTTCGAGGTGGACCTCAACGGGCAGCTCAGCATCTTGCCTTGACGCTTTTTTCACCTGCGTTTGACCAGTCCTTGACCAGCCGGGGATTAGTTTAGGGGCCATCATCCATGCGGAGGTGGTCCATGACCCGCCCGATCAACCTCGAATTCTCCGACAAGTACGACCGCGATCACGCTGAAGCCTACTTTCGCAAGCACCAGGCGGGACTCGCGCGGCGGCTGTCGAACTGGCGGGACCTGCAGTTGGCGCGTCGGGCCCTGGCCCTGGCCGACGAGCCCGGCCTGGTACTCGACCTGCCCTGCGGTGCTGGCCGCTTCTGGCCGCTTCTGGCGGAGAAGCCGAACCGGGTGATCATCGGTGCCGACAACTCCGAGCAGATGCTTCGGGTGGCCAGTGAGTTCCAGCCACCTGAAGTGGTCCGGCGCGTCCGCTTGCTGCAAACCTCGGCGTTCTCCATCCAACTGCCCGAGAACGCCGTGGACAGCATCTTCTGCATGCGCCTGATGCACCACATCGGCGATCCGGCCCACCGCATGACCCTGCTGCGTGAATGCCGCCGGGTTACCCGTGACAGCCTGATCCTGTCGCTCTGGGTGGACGGCAACTACAAGGCCTGGCGTCGTCGTCGCCTGGAAAGCCGGCGCCAGGCCCGGCGGGCCGCGCAGGGCTACCAGAATCGCCATGTAATCCCGGCGGCCACCGCCGAGGCGGAGTTTCGCGAGGCTGGATTCGAGATCCAGGAGCACCTGGATTTCCTGCCCTTCTATGCAATGTGGCGGATCTATGTGCTGCGCAAGGTACCGGGCCATGGCCGCTGAGTACGCAGGCGCCCTGCGGTCTCAGGAGCATGAACAGTTCCAGCGTTTCTGGGCCCTGGGCGGCGAATGGGTGGAAGCACCCAACCAGCGTCGTGGCGGTGTGAGCGGCGTGCAGCGGGTTTGCCTGACGAACGGTCGCGTGCTCTACGTGAAACGCCAGGTCGGGCACCTGTACCGCAGCCTGCGTCACCCCTTCGGTCGCCCGACCGTGCAGCGCGAGCGGGAGGCCCTGCTGGCCGCTGAGCGGCTGGGGGTCAGGGTGCCTCACCTGGTCTTCGGTGCTGTTCGCCATTCCCCGCAGGGTGGCTGGCAGGGGCTGTTGGTGACCGAGGTCCTGGAGGGTTTCATCGAGTTCGATCGCTGGTACGCAGCCCAGGCGGGCGAGGGGGACCGGCACCTCGTACTGCAACAATTGGCCGCTATGCTGTGCCGCCTGCACCAAGGCGGCTGGCAGCATGGTTGCCTCTATTCCAAGCATGTTTTCGTGCGGCCGATGGGGGCGGGCGGCTTGCCCGAAGTGGCCCTGCTGGACCTGGAAAAAGCCCGGCGCCGGTGGTCGAGTAAACGGGCAGCCCTGCGCGACCTGTGGCAGTTTAGGCGCCATTCGTCGCTGGACGAGGCGGGTTGGCAGATGCTGATCTACGGTTATGAAGCAGCGTTTGGCAGCGCTATCAAGAGGTTGCGATCATGAAGTTAGAAACCACGCGAGCTCTGTTCCTCGTCGGTGCCTTGGGAGTGGCCTCCCTGGCGGCGGCTGCCTGGCAAGAACCCTCGCCCTCTGTGGTCAGCGTCAACGGCCTCGGATACTGCCCACTTCCTCCTAATGCCCGGTTGAAAGCGCAGGCGCAGCCGGACCAGAACCTGCTGCTGTTCATGTTCGGACTGTCCCAGGGACTGCGCGCCCAGTAGCAACAGTCGGATTCACGGAAAACCCCGCGAGCGCGTAATGCTGTTCACATAAGAAAAAACGCCGCCTTTCCTTCAGCAGGAGGGCGGCGTTTTTGGTTTTGCATCATCAAAAGCTGTTTGTCCGAGGCATCTAACCCTCGTAGGAGCGAGCTCTGCTCGCGAACCCGCCGCCTTCGCGAGCAGAGCTCGCTCCTACGGGGCCTTCAGCTTGGTGGCAGACTACTCCGAAGGCCGGTCACGCCTCTCCTCATATGCGCTACCGCCACCACTTAAGTGAACAGCATTACGACCGGGTCGGGGCTTTTCTCGTCACAACAACGCTCAGTGACTGGTCGCCACCTGTTCGTTCGTCTGCAACTCCTGCTTCGCCAGCAGCGTGTAGACGCAAGGCAGGACGAAGAGGGTGAAGAGCGTGCCGATGGACATGCCGGTGGCAATCACCAGGCCGATGTCGAAGCGGCTGACCGCGCCGGCGCCGGTGGCGAAGATCAGCGGCACCATGCCGAACACCATCGCCGCAGTGGTCATCAGTACCGGGCGCAGACGGATGGCCGCGGCTTCCTCCACGGCTTCGCGGGCGTTCAGGCCTTTCTCCCGACGCAACTGGTTGGCGAACTCCACGATCAGGATGCCGTGCTTGCTGATCAGGCCGATCAGCGTCACCAGGCCCACCTGGGTGTAGATGTTCATGCTCGACCAGCCGAGGAACAGCGGGATCAACGCACCGCAGATGGACAGAGGCACCGTCACCAGGATCACCAGCGGGTCGCGGAAGCTCTCGAACTGCGCCGCCAGCACCAGGAAGATGATCGCCAGCGCCAGGGCGAAGGTCACGTAGAGCGCGCTGCCTTCCTGCACATACTGGCGCGAGGCGCCAGCGAAGTCGAAGCCGTATCCGCGCGGCGCCTCTTCGCGAGCGATCTGGGTCACGGTGTCGATGGCCTCGCCCATGCTCACCAGCGGGAAGCCCTCGATGATCGCCGAGTTCAGCTGCTGGAACTGCTTCAGGCGGGTCGGCCGGGCGCTGTCATGCACGCTGATCAGCGTCGACAGGGGCACCATGTCACCGCTTTCGCTCTTCACGTAGTAGTTGCTCAGCCAGCCCGGGTTGTCCCGGTAGGGGCGTTCCACCTGGGCGATCACCTTGTAGCTGCGGCCGTCGATGGTGAAGCGGTTGATCTCGCCTTCGCCGAGCAGGATGGCCAGGGTCGAGCCGAGGTCTTCCATGGACACACCCATCTGGGCCGCTTTCTCGCGGTCGATCTCTACCACCACTTCCGGCTTGTCAAACGCCAGGTCGACGTTGAGGAAGGCGAACTTGCCCGACTCCAAGGCACGCGCCTTGATGCGTTCGGTCACCTGTAGCAGCGACTCGTAGTCGTTGGGTGTGTTGAGCACGAACTGGAAGGGCAGGCCTTCACCCGTACCCGGCAGCGACGGCAGGTTGAAGCCGAAGATTTGCAATCCCGGAATCTGGTTGAGCTTGGCCTGGACCTCGTGCAGCAGCTCCATCTGGGTGCGCTCGCGTTCGTCCCAGGGCGTCAGCAGAAAGCCGCCGATACCGGACTGCACGCCATCGAAGCCGTTGATCTGGAACGACGAGTAATACTCGGGGAACGCCTTGAAGATTTTCACGAACTCTTCGGTGTAGGTGTTCAGGTAGTCCAAGTTGGTGGGCTGTGGCGCCTTGGCCATGATGAAGACGATGCCCTGGTCTTCGTCCGGGGCCAGCTCGCTCTTGGTGAACTTCAGCAGCACCGGGATCAGGCAGAGCACGATGATCGCGAACACGACCACCACCGGGCGGGTGTTCAGGGTGCCGTGCAGGGCGCGCTGATAACGCTGCTTGAGGCGGTCGAAGATCATGTCCAGGCGGTGTGCCAGGCCCGACGGGTTCTCTTCGTGGCGCAGCAGCTTGGAGCACATCATCGGCGACAGGGTCAGCGCGACGATGCCGGAGATGATCACCGCACCGGCCAGGGTTAGGGCAAACTCGCGGAACAGCGCACCCGTCAGACCTTCGAGGAAGCCGATGGGGGCGTAGACCGCCGCCAGGGTGATGGTCATGGAGATCACCGGCACGGCGATTTCTCGGGCTCCCTCGATTGCCGCGTCGAAGGGGGTCTTGCCCTCCTCGATGTGACGGTGGATGTTCTCGACAACGACGATGGCGTCGTCCACCACCAGGCCGATGGCGAGCACCATGGCCAACAGCGTCAGCAGGTTGATGGAGTAGCCCATCAGCTGCATGAAGAACAGCACGCCGATCATCGACAGCGGGATGGTGATCACCGGGATGAGCACCGAGCGGAAGGCGCCGAGGAACAGGAAGACGACCACGATCACGATCAGCACCGCCTCGACCAGGGTCTTCACCACCTCGTCGATGGAGGCCTGGATGAACCGCGTGGCGTCGTAGGCGATGGAGACCTTCAGGTTCGGCGGTAGCTGGGATTCCAGCTCCGGCATGATGGCGCGCACGTGCTTGATCACGTCCAGCGGGTTGGCGCTGGGTGTGCCCTTGATGCCGATGTAGACCGAGGGAATGCCGTCGAACGAGCTGATGGAGTCGTAGTTCTCCGCGCCCATTTCCACCCGCGCGATATCACGCACCAGAATCCGGCTGTCGCCGACCGTCCTAACCGGAATGGCGCCGAAGGCTTCGGGCGACTTGAGGTCGGTGGTGGCGTTGATGCTGGTCACCACGTACTGGCCCTTCACCTCGCCGGCGGCGGAGAGGAAGTTGTACTTGCGCACGGCATCGTTGACGTCGTTGGCGGTGACGCCATAGGCGGCCATGCGCATCGGGTCCAGCCACAGACGCATGGCGAAGACCTGGTTGCCGAGGATTTCCGCCTCGGCCATGCCTGGCAGGGTGGCCAGCTTGGGCTGGATCACGCGCGACAGATAGTCGGTGATCTGCGGGTTGGACAACTCGTCGCTGTAGAAGCTGATGTACATCAGCGCCGAGGCGTCAGCCGCTTCCTTGGACAGCACCGGGTCTTCGGCGTCCTGCGGTAGCTGGTTCTTCACCTCGTTGGCCTTGGCCAGCAGCTCGGTGAAGAGGCGGTCGGAGTTGGCGCCAATGCGCGCGTAAATCTGGATGACCGACATGTTCTGCTGGCTCGACGACGTCATGTAGTCGATGCCTTCGGCACTGGCCAGGCTCTGCTGCAGCGGCTGGGTGATGTAACCCTGGATGGTCTCGGCGTTGGCGCCCGGGTAGGCGGTGGTCACCGTGATCAGGGCGTTTTCCATCTGCGGGTACTGGCGGATCACCAGCTTGCTGAAGGCCTGGAAGCCCAGCAGCACGATCAGCAGGCTGACCACGGTCGCCAGTACCGGGCGACGGATGAAAGGATCTGTGAAAGCCATGTTCCGTTCCTTCGCGCGAGCGCTTATTGCTGGGCGCGGGCTTGGTTATCCGGTTTGGTGGCCTGGGGCTGGTCGGGCACGATGGCAACGTGGGAACCGTTATCCAGCTTGAGCTGGCCGGACGTCACCACTTGCTCGCCGACTTCCAGGCCCTTCAGCACCACGACCTTGCCGTCACGGCGCTCGCCGGTTTCGACGAAGCGGCGCTCCACCACCAGCTGAGGCTGGCCGTCCTGGCCTTTGTCGATCTGGCCTTCGGCATTCTGCTTCTCGCTGATCACGTACACCGAGTTGCCATAGAGGGTGTAGGTGATGGCGGTCTCCGGGACTACGATGCGTTCCTGCTCGCCGGGCAGCAGCACTTCCAGGTTGGCGAACATGCCCGGCAGCAGCTTGCCCTCGGGGTTCTGCAGAACTGCGCGGACCTGCAGGTTGCGGGTGCTTTCCTCGACCTTGGGGTTGAGTGCAGCCACGTCGCCTTCGAAATACTCGCCCGGATACGCCGCGACACTGATGCGTACCTTCTGGCCCACGGCCAGCAGCGGGGCGGACTGTTCCGGCAGGAAGAAGTCCACGAACAGCGTGTTCAGGTCCTGCAGGGTGGCGATGGTGGTGCCGGAGGAGAGGAAGTCGCCCACGTCTACCTGGCGGATGCCGATGGTGCCGGAGAAGGGCGCGATGATGCGCTTCTTGGCCAGCAGTGCCTTGAGCTGCGCGACCTTGCCAGAGGCGGCCTGGAGCTCCGAAGACAGGCGGTCGAACTCGCTCTTGGAGATGTTCTGCCGGCTGACTAGGCTGCGTCCGCGCTGGAACTCCACCTGTGCCAGCGACAGCTCGGCCTCGGCGGTGGCCAGGCTGGCGCGCTCGACATCGCTGTCCATCTGGATCAGCGGCTGGCCCAGCTTGATTTTCTCGCCGGAGAGGAAGAGCACGTCCTGAACGGTGCCGCTGGCTTCAACGGTCAGGTCGACCCCCTGGAAGGCTTTCAGCGAGCCGATGGCGGGCAGGCGCCTTTGCCAGGGCTGCTCGACGGCCTTTTCGGCGGAGACGCTGATGGGCGGCTGGGGCGCAGAGAACTGCTGGACCTGCTGATAGATCGAGAAGCCTTTATAGGCGGCAAGGGCGAGCACCACGAGGGTAACCATGCCCAGCATGATGAGCATGCGGCGGAGCAACATATTCCGGTTCCTTGGCTGGGAAAAAAGAGGCCTGGGAATAGGCGAGTCAAGCACCTTAGTGCCAGATTTAGACCAAGTCAAAGACAAGAAATTGCAGAACGTTGCTTTCAGGGAAGTAGTCGAAATCTGGCGTTGCGGATCGACGGAGATCGCGAGATTTTGCGCCATTTCCCCTTGCGGGAGCCTGGCCTTTTCTGATTAGCGGACCAGGGGTGACGGCACGTCCCTGTGCCGTCAGCCAGTCAGTCGTGGAGGCGCGCCGTCAGTTGGTTGAGGTCGCTGGAAAGGCCGTGCAGGTGGTGGCTGGCGCCCTGGGTGCGTTGCACATTGCCTTCGTTGGTGGTGGCGATGGCGGTGATCTCGGTGAGGTTGCGCGAGATGTCCTCGGCCACGGACGTCTGTTCTTCCGCAGCCGTGGCAATCTGCCGGTTCATGTCACGAATGGCCTCCACAGCGTCGGTGATGCGTTGCAGCATCGCGCCGGCCTCGGTGACCTGGGCCACGCTTTCCTCACTGCGGCTCTGGCCGCTCTCGATGGCGCGCACGGCGTTCAGCGCGCCGGTCTGCACGGTGTCGATGATCTGGTGGATCTCCGCGGTGGACTCGGCGGTGCGCTGAGCCAGGGTGCGCACCTCATCGGCCACGACGGCAAAACCGCGGCCCTGGTCGCCGGCGCGGGCGGCTTCGATGGCGGCGTTCAGGGCCAGCAGGTTGGTCTGCTCAGCAATGCCACGGATCACTTCGAGCACCTTGCCGATGCGGCCGCTGTCGCTTTCCAGGCGACGGATCACCTCTGCGGTGTTGGCGATCTCGCTGCGCATGCCGGTGATGCTGTGGATGGTTGCCTGCATCACGGCGCCGCCCTGCTGCGCCGAATGATCGGCTTGGTCGGCAGCGCCAGCGGCTTCGGCGGCGTGGCGTGCGACTTCCTGGGCGGTGGCGGACATCTCGTGCATGGCGGTGGCCACCTGGTCGGTGCGGGAGAACTGTTCGCGGGTGCCTTCGGCCATCAGGCTGGCGATGGCGTTGAGTTCGCCGCTGGCGTTGTCCAGCTGGGCGGTACTCTGCTTGAGGCGGTTGAAGGTATCGGCGAGGAAATCGCGCAGGGTGTTGGCGGCCACGGCCAGGCGGCCGAGTTCGTCCTGGCGCCTGGCGTCCACGCGCTGGCCGAAATTGCCTTGGGCGAGTTGCGCGATGTGCTCGATCAGTGAGCTGATGGGAGCAATCAGGTTGCGGTTGATCAGCCACAGGCTGAACAGCCCGATGCCGAGGCTCGACAGCAACATGACCAGGATGCCCAGGTTCACTGTGCTGTCGGCGCTGGCGCTGATGGCTTCGGACTGTTGGCTGCCACGCGCGTGGAGTTCGGCGACCAGGGCACTCATCTGCTCGCTGGCGGCGCGGTCGATGCCCTTGACCGCGTTATCCCCTGCGACCGGATCGGCGCCCGCCGCGACGAATGCGTCGCGACCCTTGCGGTAGGCGATGCCGAGATTGCGGTGCTCGTTACGCAGGGTTTCCACCTTGGCCTTCAGGGTGCTGTCATCCAGTGCAGTGGCCTTGTCCAGCAGCTTGCCGAGCACGGCCTGGACCTTGGCTTCTTGGCCCTCGAACTGGCTCCAGTATTTGTTCAGGTTTTCCGGAGCCTTGCCGCGCAGGAGCACGTTCTTCCATTCCTGAACCTGCACCTTGAACTCGAGGTTGGCCTCATCCACAAGGCTTGATGCCTCAAGCGTGCCGTCGACCAGAGAGCGGTAGGACTGGATGCCACCGGACAAGAAGTGGATACAGGCCAGGGCAATCAGCAGTAGAAGGGCCAGGCTTCCGCCGAGCAGGGTGAGGATCTGGCCACGCAAGGAGCGTTGCAGAGACATGGTGTTGCGCCTCTTGGAATGGAAAGGGATGTCGGCTCTCTACCAGATAAATGTTGCAGTTGTGAGATGGCCGGCGGGGCGCGTTGATGCACGTCGGGCAGGCATTCACCTGGTCGGCACGGCGAGATGCCGCTGAAGGGGCGAACGAGGGATTTCGTGGGGGTACGCAAGTGGCCGGAAGCTCGTGCTGGCCTTGGTTTTGCGCGGTAGTCGGAGCGGGAAAGCTTGTTGTTGGCGCTTGTCCTGTGGGAGCGAATTCATTTGAGCGTGGGAAACCACATCCTGCGGACGTGGTCATGAATCACCGGCTCTGCCTGTGACGATTCGAGTCAGCGAACCAGCAGGATGCTGCCGGTCCCGTAGGGTGCGCCGCGCGCACCGGGAGACAGGCTCGGAGTCGCCACCATCGCCGCGGTGCGCATGGCGCACCCTACTGTTGGGCATGGTGGCGGAGATCAGCTGGGTGCTGCGTGTGAAGATGGCCCCCTTATAGGGGGCAAACACAACTCGCGAATGAATTCCCCACCGGAAAAACCTTGGGCCATCAGGCCAGGTGCAGGTGGTTGTCCCAGAAGCTCGCCGGCAGTTGCAGCGGGGTGGCGGTGAACTGCTTACCGCGGCAGTCGTACAGGCGGCAGCGGCCCTGGCCGGAGGTGACCACGAAGCCGTCTTTCACCGCGCCGACGCCGGCGCAGTCCGGCAGGGGGGCGTCCAGGCGCACGGCGCCGCTGTCCAGGTCCCAGATGAAGAAGCGGTTGCCGCGCGGCGCGGTCAGGGCCACCAGGCGCAGTTCGTTGTGGATGGCGACGCTGGCGGTGTACTGGACCATGGCCAGGCGTTGTTCGTCCTCCAGCGGGAAGGGCTGGAACGGCTGGCCAGGGCGCTTGATGGCGAGCAGGTCGGCGCGGTCGGTGGCGTCGCCCATGTACTGCTGGCCGGCAACGATGGTGCCGTCCGCGCCGATGGCCAGGTGGCGGACGCTGTTCATCTGCTGCGGCAGGGTCTCCTTGGACACCAGGCTGCCGTCGCGGCGCATCAGCACCAGGCTTGGCTCCATGGCGTCGAGGTTCATCTCCACCCGGCTTTCCGCCTCGGTACGAATGCCACCATTGGCCACCACCAGGGTTTCGCCATCGGGCATCCACGAGACCTGGTGCGGGCCCAGGCCGTGGGTGGAGATTTCACCCTGGTGGATGAGCAGTCCGTCCTGATAGCGGTAGCGGCCGAGCACGCCACGACCGGGGTCGGTGGTGTCGTTCTCGGTGGTGTAGAGCCATTCGCCATCCTTGTGGAACACGCCGTGGCCATAGAAATGGCGGTCTTTCTGTGAGACCAGGGTTTGCAGCAGGCGGCCGTCGCGCAGATCGACCAGGTAGCTTTCGGTGCCCGGACGACGGGCGACGAAGAGTGCCACTGGCTCACTGGGATGTTCGACGATGTCGTGGCAGCGCTGGGCGACACGAGTGGCGAACACCTGGGTGCCATCCAGGCGATAGCCCACGGCGTAGTGCTGACCGTCGGCGTCGTCGCGGGCGGAGAGCAGCAGGGGCGAGCCGCCCTTGCGGGTCAGGGTCCAGCCGCCCAGGCCGACGGCACCGAGCAGCAGGCTGGCGAGAGCGAGCACCTGGCGACGAAGCATCTTAGTCACCGTCGTTGGCGTTGAAGCCGAGCTGAACGTTCAGGGCCTTGGCCAGTTCGCCGGAATGCAGGCGTTGCAGGCGGTCCAGGCTGTCGTAGAAGTCGTTGAGGCGCTTCAGGCCCTCTTCGCTGGCCAGCAGTTCGCTCAGGGGCTTTTCGAGGGCTTCGAGCTTGCCACGTGTTTCGGCGTAGGCGGCGTCGATCTTCTCGGCCAGGGCCTTCTGGTCGTCGCCCAACAGGCTGCGGATGCCGTGCTTGTCCACGCCCAGCCAGAGGCTCTCGGCGCTGGCCAGGCTGGCGCCCAGGCTGGCCAGGGAGGAATCGCTGCGCCAGCCGTCGGCCTGCAGCGGTTGCGGCTGGCTCTTGGTCTGGCGGCCCATGGGCGTGCCGAGCTTCTTCTTCAGGGTATCCAGCGCGGTGACCTGGACCCGCAGCAGCTCGGAAATCGCTTCATGGGAATCGGCATAGCGCTGGTTGGGGAACTTGCTCAGTTGGTCGAGCATGCCGTCCTTGCTGTTCCAGCGCGCGAGGATTTCCTCGGCCAGGCCCTTCTGGCGCTCGCCGATGGCTTCCAGCAGCGGGCAGTAGCGGGACTTCTGGGCGCCGTCGGCCATGTCCAGGTTGCTGTCGAAGAGGATGTACTCGTAAGCGGAAAGCCCCTGGACCACGACGCTGGCCTTGGCCAGGGCGGCGGCGTCCACCTGCGGCTGGGCCTTGACCAGTTGCTCCACCTGACGGCCGACCAGATTCTTCTTGTCCGGCCAGAACTGCACCTGCCAGGCACGGTTGCCTTCAGCCAGAGGGCCGACCATCAAGGGCTGCAGCTCGGCCCAGGCTTTCTGCGCTTTGATGAAGTCCGCGCGGGCCTTGGCCAGGTCTTCCTTGCCGGAGCAGAAGGCCAGGGCGCTGGCCGCGAGCTGGCGGTCCGCATCTACCCAGCGGCTGTAGGCCGGCAGAATCACTTGCTTGGCCAGGGCCGAGGCGGTCTGCGCCTGCGGGTCCTGAGGGGCGCAAGCGCCCAGGGCCAGGGCGGCGAGGCTGGTGAACAGCAGTTTGGGGCGGAACATGCGGGGCTCCTTACAGGGAATTCAGGAAAGCCAGCAGCGCGGCACGCTGCCCGGCATCGTATTGGAGGACTTTCTGCTTCGCCGTTTCGGCTTCACCGCCGTGCCAGAGGATGGCTTCCAGCAGGTTGCGTGCGCGGCCGTCGTGCAGGAACTGGGTGTGGCCGGTCACCGCTTCGGTGAGGCCGATGCCCCAGAGCGGCGGCGTGCGCCAGTCGCGGCCACCCGCCTGGAACTCGGCGCGGCCGTCGGCCAGGCCATCGCCCATGTCGTGGAGCAGCAGGTCGCTGTAGGGGCGAATCACCTGATTGGCCAACTCGGGTTCGGCGGCGTCGGCCGCGGTGGTGAAACTGGGGGTGTGACACGCCTGGCAACCGGCCTGGTGGAACAGGCCCTTGCCATCCAGCACCTGCGGATCGTCCACCTGGCGCCGGGCCGGTACGGCCAGGTTGCGGGTGTAGAACAGCACGAGGGACAGGATGTTGTCGCTGACCTCCGGTTCGCCGCCATTCACGGCTGCCTTGCAGGCGGTCTGCGCCGCTGTGCAATCGTCCTTCGGCAACGGCGTGGTGGTCAGGCCCATATCACCAGAGAAGGCGTGAAAATTCTGTTGATTCAGGTTTGGCTGGCCGGCTTTCCAGCCGAAGCGGCCCAGTACGGTCTTGCCGGCGACATCGTCCCAGACCCGGTTGGGGCGGCCACGGACGCCGTCGCCATCCGCATCGTCCGGGTCGGTGTTGGCCAGGATGGCGGTTTCAGGAATGGCTTCCAGCAGGCCCAGGCCGATCATGGGCGGCGCGACGCGGGCGGAGAACAGGGTATCCGGGTGCATCGGGCCATAGCCGAGCCGGGTGATCGCAAGAAGCGGTTTGCGCAACTCGACTGCAGTGCCGTCGGCAAAGGTCACTGGCACCGGCTCGTAGCTGACCCGCACCTTGCCTTCGGGGGCGACGCCGGGAATCGACACGTCCTGCAGCTGGCCGCCATACACCGGCTCCGGCACCACGCCCAGGCGCTCCAGCTGGCGCGCGTGTTCGGCCGACGCATCAGCTGGGATCGACAGGCGCACCAGCATCGACACCGCGTTGTTCGCGCCGGGAGCGGGCGGGTGGCCGCGGCCATCCTTCACGTGGCAGTTCTGGCAGGCGTTGGTGTTGAACAGCGGGCCCAGCCCGTCACGCGCCGTGGTGGTGGCGGGCGCGATCACCCAGGGATTGCGAAAAAAGCTGTTGCCCACGCTGAAGTCCAGCCGGCGCATCGGCGTGAGGTTGGCCGAGGGCATGGAAAACGCGTTCTGGTCGAACTGGCGGACAGTCGCGGCACCACCGGAAAGGTGCTCGCCTGGCTCAGCCTGGGTGAACCGCGGTGCGTCGTCACAGGCACTGATGAGACCCAGGGCCAGCAGCAGGGGCGACAAGCGGCGAAAGGCCTGTGAAGCGGGCATTGGCGGGGTCCGGTCGGCGATAAACAGGCCGGCAAGCTTATCAGGACTGGGATCGCTGAATAAGAGGGATTTGCGTTTGGCTTGCATTCTGGATCCGACTGCAATCGGCATTGTTGTAGGGGCGATTTCAATCGCCAAGCAGGACGAAGTCCTGCCTTGAAGCCGCGCCGGGGCGGCTTCGCCACCCTTGGCGAATGAATTCGCCCCTACAAGGCCCCACCGGAGCCGCAGGCACAAAAAAGCGGATGCGGCACTGGGCCGCATCCGCTTCTGCTTACCGCTGCGTCGATCAGAACTGGTGATCGGCGTTGTCCGGCTTCAGGTCGGTGATGCCGAGCTTGGCAGAGGCCGCTTCGATACCGCCGGTCTGCTTGACCAGGGAGGCGATGGCGTCACGTACCAGTTGTTGGCCGGCGGTGTTATCGGCGGCGATCAGCTGGTCGAAGTGCACGCCCTTGTTGGCGCTGTCCACCAAGGCTTGCAGCTTGCCTTCGGTGGCTTCCAGGTCAGCCTTCAGGGTGGTGTCGGTCTGGGCGTCGATCTTGGCGACCAGGGAAGACAGGCTCGGGCCGGTCAGGGTGGTGCCGTCTACCTTCTTGTACTCGCCCAGGTAGACGTTGCGGATGCCCTTGCCGTTGTAGAAGTGCGAGTTGTGGGTGTTGTCGCTGAAGCAGTCGTGCTCGTCTTCGGTGGAGTTGGCTTCCAGGGCGACTTTCATGCGCTCGCCCGCCAGTTCACCGAGGGACAGGCTGCCCATGCCGAACAGCATCTTGCGCAGGCCGGCTTCAGCCGGTTCGGCTTCTAGCTTGGCGCGGTAGTTGTCGGCAACGCCCGACTTCCACTGGCCAACCATGTATTCCAGGTCGGCAACCAGCAGGTCGGTGGCGGCCTTCAGGTAGGCACGACGACGCTCGTTGTTGCCGCCAGTTGCGCCTTCGCCGACGACGTAGTCGGTGGCGGGACGGTTGCCGGCACCCGGGCCGCTGCCGTTCAGGTCCTGGCCCCAGAGCAGGAACTCGACGGCGTGGTAACCGGTGGCGACGTTGGCTTCGGAACCGCCCAGCTCGTTCAGGCTGGCCAGCTTCTCGCCGGTGATCTCGGTGACGTCGATCTTGTCTTCGCCAACCTGGATGGTGGTGTTGGCGATGATGTTGGCGGTAGCGCCGGGGTTGCCCAGGGCGTGCTGGTAGTCACCGGCGACGTAGTCGATCAGGCCTTCGTCCAGCGGCCAGGCGTTGAGCTGGCCTTCCCAGTCGTCGACCACCGGGTTGCCGAAGCGGAACACTTCGGTCTGCATGTAGGGAGCACGGGCCGCCAGCCAGGCTTCGCGAGCGGCTTTCAGGGTGTCGGCATCGGGCTTGGCGAGGAAGGCGTCAACGGCCTTCTGCAGATTCATGCCGGTGCTGTGGGCATCGGTGAAGACGGCCAGGGCGAGGTCGGCGTAGTGGGCAACGACCTTCTTGGCCTCGGCCTCGTCGACCTTGGCGGTTGCAGCCGGGGCTGCGGCAGTGGCGGCCGGAGCAGCGGCTTGCGGTGCTGCAGCTTCTTTCTTGTCGTCACCGCAACCGGCGAGGGAAATGGCGACGGCGAGCAGGCTGGCGGTGGCCAGGGGCATACGAATCATGTGCGGGGTCCTTTGCTTCTGGGTGATGGCAATGTGAAGTTGCGCAACGGAAACCGACACATAATGCGAAAGATTTTCATTTTTGGAAAGGCCGTTCTCGGGCGTTTTGCAACCCTGTGTGCAAGGTCTCCGCGTTATTGGCCAAACACCATTAGAATCGCCCAAGCCCTGTGCCCCGCAGTCTGAAGGAGAAGCCTGCATGAGCCTTACCAGCGTTGCCCTGATCGTGGTCCTGCTGCTCGCCGCCGCCTATGCGGTGGTTCTCTACAACGCCCTGGTTCGCCTCAAGCACGGCGTGGGCAAGGCCTGGTCGAACATCGAGGTGCTGCTCAAGCAGCGGCATGACGAGTTGCCCAAGCTGGTGGAAACCTGCAAGCAGTACATGCAGCACGAGCGCACCACGCTGGAGCGTGTGATCGCCGCGCGCAATGCCGTGGCCAGTGCCCGCGAAAAGGGCGATATCGGAGCCCTCGGCCAGGCCGAAAGCGGCCTGCGGGCCGGCCTCGGCCAGCTCTTCGCACTGGCGGAGAACTACCCGCAGCTCAAGGCCAACGAGAGCTTCCAGTTCCTCCAGCAGCGCATCAGCGGCCTGGAGAACGGCATCGCCGACCGTCGCGAGCTGTACAACGAGGCGGTGAACCTGAACAACGTGCGCATCGAGCAGTTTCCGGATGTGATCATCGCCGGCCTGTTCGGCTTCAAGGCTGCCGAGCTGCTGGAGTTCAGCGAGGCCGAGAAGGCCGACGTCGACCTCAAGACGCTGTTCGGCTGATATGGCCGTCGATATCGCCGGGTTGGCCATCAGCCTGGGGTTCAGCCTGGGTGCTTTCGCGGGTGGCGGCTGGTGGTGCCTGCGTCGCATGGCGCAGGCGCGGCTGTTGCTGGATACCCCGACCTCGAAGATTCGCTCCGCCGCCCAGGGCTATGTGGAGCTGTACGGCATGCTGCATCCGCAGGGCGACGGTCAGCTCAGCGCGCCGCTGACCGGCACGCCCTGCCTCTGGTGGCGTTACCGCATCGAGGAATACCGCGAGAGTGGCAAGAGCAAGTCGTGGCGCGTCGTGGACAGTGGTGTCAGTGATGCCTGGCTGCGGCTGGCCGACGCGACCGGCGAGTGCCTCATCGATCCGCGTGGCGCCGAAGTGCGCCCCGCCACGCGTCAGGTCTGGACCGGGCATCAGCGTCACCCTCGGGGTGCCATGGTCCCAGGCGGGCTGAGGGGCTGGCTGTCCGGCGGCGAGTACCGCTACACCGAAGAACGCCTGCACGCCAATGAGCCCCTCTATGCCATAGGCGATTTCCGCACCAGCGGCGGCGGTCGTCAGGGGCTGGACCTAGGGTCGGCCCAAGGTGCGGTGATCCGTGAGTGGAAGGGCGATTTCGCCGGCCTGCTGCAGCGTTTCGACAGTAATGGCAACGGTCAGCTGGACGAGGCCGAGTGGGGCCGCGTACGCCTGGCCGCGCAACTGGAGGCCGAGGATCGGCACCGCCACACCAGTGCGGCACCCGCCATGAACCACATGCGTCGTCCGGCGGAGTCCCAGCCGTTCCTGCTGTCCAGCCATGGTGAAGATGTACTCGCCCGGCAGTTCCGTTGGCAGGCACTGCTCGGTGCCGTGCTCTGCGTGGGCGGTGCGGTGGCGACTGTCTACGTACTTCGGGTGACCGGACTCATGTGAGCCCCGGTTCACTCGATGGGTTTCGCTTCGCTCTACCGCATCCTACGAAAGCGGGATAGGGCGGTGCTCCAGTAGGATGGGTAGAGCCTGCGAAACCCATCATTAATGCTAGAGCGTCGCCGGGTTGGACGCCGCGTTGGTCAGTCGCCTGGCCTGCTTGAGGTAGAGCGTGATTTCGCGTGCAGGCAGGGGCTTGCTGTAGAGGTAGCCCTGACCTTCGTTGCAGCCCTGGGCGATGATGTAGGCCTCCTGCTCGGCGGTTTCCACGCCTTCGGCGATCACCTGCATGCCCAGGCTGCGTGCCAGCTGGATGATGGCGCGCACGATGGTGGCGTCGTCTTCGTCTTCCAGTACGTCCTGGACGAAGCTCTTGTCGATCTTGATCTTGTCCAGCGGCAGGCTCTTCAGGTAGCTCAGCGAGGAGTAGCCCGTACCGAAGTCGTCGATTGCGATCAGCGCGCCGGAGCGGCGCAGGCTCAGCAGGTGCTGGGCGGCGGTGGAGATGTCTTCCATCAGACCGGTTTCGGTGACTTCCATTTCCAGGCTGCGCTGGGGCAGGCGGTAGACCTGCAGCAGGTTGTTCACCACCCGCGGCAGCTCGGCATGGTGCAGCTGTACGGTGGACAGGTTGATGGCCATGCGCAGTTCGGAGAAGCCCTGGTCGTGCCATTCGCGTAGCTGCCGGCAGGCCTGGTCCAGCACCCATTCGCCTATGGGGATGATGCAGCCGTTCTGTTCAGCCAGTGGGATGAACAGGTCCGGCGGCACGAAGCCGTGTTGCGGATGCTGCCAGCGCAGCAGGGCTTCGACACCCACGACGCGATGATCGCGGTAATCCACCTGGGGTTGGTAGACAAGGTGCATCTCGCCGCGGTTGAGGGCTTCGCGCAGGTCCTTTTCCAGTTCGCGGCGGCGGCGCATTTCACTGTCGACGCTGGCGATGTAGAACTGGTAGCGATTGCGCGAGCGGCTCTTGGCCAGGGTCATGGTCTGTTCGGCTTTCTGCAGCAGCTTCTCGGTGCTGTCACCGTCCTCCGGGAAGAGGGTGATGCCGATGGTGGCGCGCAGGCGCACCTCCTGCTGCTCCAGGGAGAACGCGACTTCCAGGTCGTCCAGCACGCTCTGGGCCAGTTCGGCGGCCTCGTAGGGCTGCTCGATATCGGCCTGGACCAGGGCGAACTGGTCGCCCCCCAGGCGCGCCAGGGCGCCGAGCCGGCCGCTGTGGCCACGCAGGCGGTCGGCCAGGGCGATCAGCAACTGGTCGCCGGTCTGGTAGCTGAACTGTTCGTTGACGCCCTTGAAATCGTCCAGGCCCACGCAGAGCACCGCGACGCGGCGCTGCAGGCGGCCGGCGTCTTCGAGGATCTGGTCGAGTTGCTGTTGCAGTTGCTGGCGATTGGGCAGGCCGGTGAGGAAGTCATACTGGGCCATGCGCAGCAAGCTGTTCTCGGCTTCGCGGCGCAGGTGGGTATTGCGTTCGATGGAGGCCAGCAGGTCGTTGGCGGTGTTTATCCACAGGCCCAGCTCGTTGCGTTCGTTGCCCTTGAGCATGGGCAGCTTGTGTTCGCTGGGGCGGTCGGGATTGATGCTGGTCAGGTGCTCGATGATCTTCGACAGGGGCTTGGTCAGCAGCCAGTGGTAGACGAGGTAGAGCACCAGGCCCATGGCCAACGCGCGCAGCACGCCAGAGATGAAGATGATGACCGAGCTGGTGACGAAGTCTTCGCCGTAGGGGGCGGTGTCGAGGGTGATGCTGAGGTCGCCGTAGTACTCGCTGTAGGGGCTGCGGCCGACGAGTTGGGTGGTGAAGGTCTGTTCCTTGCCGAGGATGGGGTCGGTCAGCCAGCGGGTGGACAGCTCCATCAGCGGCCGGTCCTTTTCCGCCAGCATGGGCTCGTTGGGATGGCCGATGGAGGCTTGGCGTACCGATTCGTGCTGGAACAGGCCTTCGATCACCTGCATGCCCATCTCGCGATCCAGGCTGTAGACGGCCTGCGTGGAGGGGTCGCGGAACATCCCGAGAATCCGGTTGGCATCGTTGGACACGGCCTGCCGCGTCTTGTATGCGTCGAACACGATCTGCGCACAACTGAGCACCACACCGACTACCAGTGCAGAGAGCAACACCACGCGCAGCAGCTTCAGCGACAAGCTGTGTTTGATATCCAGCTTCAAATGGAGATTCCTTGTTCGATGCCGCCAGGTGTCCAGACGGATGTGAGTATTGGCAAACAGGCACTGGCCGTCAAAGGGCCAGTATGCGAATGCCACCATTCACTCCGGCGTGCCGCTGCCGGTATCCGCTGATTTCACCTTCACCCCTGTTATGTCGGTGCGAACTGGGCCGGGCTTGAGGAGGGGGCCGACAATTTTTCCCTTGTACCGCCACAAGACGACGAACGACGCGCAAAAATGAAGAAACCCGGCGAATGGCCGGGTTTCTCTTAGCGCTGGAGCGGGTCTCAGGCTGCGTAGTTCTTGGCTACGAAGTCCCAGTTGACCAGGTTCCAGAAAGCCTCGACGTACTTCGGACGCAGGTTGCGGTAGTCGATGTAGTAGGCGTGTTCCCAGACGTCGCAGGTCAGCAGCGGGGTGTCGCCGCTGGTCAGCGGGCAGCCTGCGCCGATGGTGCTGGCCAGGGCCAGGGAACCGTCAGCCTTCTTCACCAGCCAGGCCCAGCCGGAGCCGAAGGTGCCAATGGCGGTCTTGGTGAACTCTTCCTTGAACTTGTCGAAGGAACCGAAGGCAGCGTTGATGGCGTCAGCCAGGGCGCCGGTGGGCTGGCCACCGCCGTTGGGCTTCAGACCATTCCAGTAGAAGGTGTGGTTCCAGATCTGGGCTGCGTTGTTGAAGATGCCGCCGGAGGAGGTCTTGATGATCTCTTCCAGGGTCTTGCCTTCGAACTCGGTGCCCGGAACCAGGTTGTTCAGGTTTACCACGTAAGCGTTGTGGTGCTTGCCGTGGTGAAATTCCAGGGTCTCGGCGCTCAGGTACGGCTCGAGGGCATTCTTTTCATACGGCAGCGGCGGCAATTCGAAAGCCATGTCTATCTCCTTCATCAGGTCGGGATTTTTGCGCCAGGCGCGGGGCCGTTCACGGTCGGCCGAAAGTGCGGCTGCGAGTATGTACTCTTTTTGGCCGCGAAGCCCGGATCATAGCACCGGGCTGGGGGCTTAACCACGCAGCAACTGTGTGGAAATGAGGCCCCCGCGTGCACTGGCACGGCCTTCCCATTTGGCTCCCGGAGCGTCAGATACCGTTCACCAGTTGCGCCGCCATGCCGAACATCATCAGCGCCACTGTCAGGTCCAGCAGGCGCCAGGTGGCTGGTCGCGCCAGCCAGGGGGCGAGCCACGCCGCGCCCAGGGCCAGGGCGAAGAACCACACCAGCGAGGCACTGGCCGCGCCCAGGGCGTAGGCACCGGGAACCGTTTGCTGGGCACCCAGGGAGCCGATCAGCAGGACGGTGTCGAGGTAGACGTGCGGGTTGAGCAGGGTCACCGCCAGGGCGGCGAGCAGCACGGCGCGGCGCGAGCGCGGGCCGGCGTCGCCGGACTGGTCCAGGGTGCTGGGACTGAAGGCCCGGCGCAGGGCCTGGATGCCGTACCAGAGCAGGAAAGCGACGCCGCCCCAGCGGGCGATGGCCAGCAGCATCGGGTTCTGCGCCAGCAGGGTGGCCAGGCCGAAGACGCCGGCGCACACCAGGATCGCATCGCACAGCACGCAAAGCGCCGCCACTGGCAGGTGGTGCTCGCGGCGCAGGCTCTGGGCGAGGACGAAGGCGTTCTGGGCGCCGATGGCAATGATCAGGCCGGCGGCCACCAGCACGCCGTTCAGGTAGCTCTGCCACATCTTGTTCACTCCGTATGGGCGTTGGCCGCAAGGGCCCGCAGGGTGGATAGGGCGCGCTCGGCGTCGGCGCTGGCGACGAACAGGTGGTCGTGGAAATAACCGGCCACCACGTTGCAGCTGACGCCCGCCTGGGCCAGTGCGCCAGCGAATGCGGCGGTCAGACCCACGGCGCTGAGGGAGGAATGCACGTCCAGGGTGATCCACGCCGCGGTGTAGTCATAGGTCAGTCCCAGGCGGTCGGCGTCGCCGCGTTCGAGGATCACCGTCAGCCCTTCGCGCTCGCGAAAGCTGCCGATCGGTACGCAGCCCTCCAGCCGGGCGGCATCGATCAGGGTGCAGAACACGTACTGGCCGGGGTTGAGTTGCGGCGACATGTTGCGGATCAGGGTAGAGAGAGCGGTTTCGCCGGCCATGGTGCTTCCTTCGCTACGACGGGTTGGGATGTGGCGAGTGTGTGGCGCGACCCTGTATAAGGAAAACGAATCATGCTGATCTATCATTAGGAAATCTGATTTGTTCGACTACAAGTTACTGGCGGCCCTGGCGGCCGTGGTGGAGCAGGGTGGGTTCGAGCGCGCGGCCCAGTTGCTGGGCTTGTCGCAGTCGGCTGTGTCACAGCGGATCAAGCTGCTGGAGGCCAGGGTCGGCCAGCCGGTACTGATACGCGCCGCGCCGCCTGCACCGACCGAGGTGGGTACACGCCTGCTCAACCATGTGCAGCAGGTGCGCCTGCTGGAACGGGATCTGCAACGCCAGGTGCCGGCGCTGGAGGAAGGCGGTATGCCGGAGCGCCTTCGCATTGCTCTCAATGCCGACAGCCTGGCGACCTGGTGGGCGGCAGCGGTCGGGGACTTCTGCGCCGAACAGCGGGTGCTGACGGATCTGGTGGTAGAGGATCAGGAGGTGGGCCTGAAACGCATGCGCGCCGGTGAAGTGGCCGCCTGTGTCTGCGCTGCCGAGCGGCCGGTGGCGGGGGCCCGCAGCCTGCTGTTGGGTGCCATGCGTTACCGCGCCCTGGCCAGCCCGGCCTTCATCGAACGGCATTTTCCCAAGGGGGTGACGCCGACGGCGCTGGCGCGTTCACCGGCCATCGTGTTCGGACCGGATGACCTGTTGCAGCATCGCTACCTGCAGGCTCTCGGTGTCGACGGCGGCTTCATCCACCACCTGTGCCCCTCATCCGAAGGCTTCGTACGCCTGACCGAAGGGGGGCTGGGCTGGGGGCTGGTGCCGGAGCAGCAGGTCGTCATTCAGATGGCGCGGGGTGAACTGCAGGAACTGATTCCCGACCACCCCATCGACGTGCCGCTCTACTGGCACCATTGGCGCCATGGCGGCGAGCTGCTCAGTCTGCTCACCGACCACCTGGCCAGGGCCGCCAGCCGCTGGCTGGTTCCCCTGGCACGTTGAAAGCCTGCCTTCCCGGGAGGGAGTCCGCGATACCTATCAGCCAGGGTGCCTGCATCGCGGAGCTTTCGCTGCGGGGCTAGGCCGTGATGCGGATCTGCCCTGAGCCGGGCAATTGTTCTATGCAGCGGTCACCGAGCAGCAGCGAGGGTGTGAAGTAGCCGCCTTCACCCTGGTAATCCAGCATATGGCGCACAGCATGCAGCACGCCATGCACCGTGACCTGGTAACCATTGGCGGTTTCCAGGTAGGCGGTGCGACGTTCGCCGGCCGCATTGCGGACCTCGCCCCAGACCCAGGTGGGCCTGCGTACGCGGGTGACTTCGTCCGGCCCCCTGAGGTTGCGGGTCACCAGTCCCTTCAACTTGCCCTGTATCCACTCGCCGGCCAGCAGGCCGCGCAGCGGATCGCTCAGGCGCATGCCCAGCGCCAGCGCGGCGGGCGCCGGCAGATAGACCTCGATATTGGGAATGCCGGTGGAGTAGAAGGCAGTGGCCACATCGCCCCAGGGGATGGTCACCGCAGATTTCGTTCCGCGCCCGAAGTCGATCTCGCGGCGGCGATGGCCCAGGGGCACCGGGCGCAGACGGCCGTTCTCGCGCACCTGGCCACCCTGGGCCAGGCCCTCGATGCTGGTCTTGGCGGTGCCCGGCGACAGCCCGCTGTCGCTGTCGAAGCCCAGGGCCAGGTGAGTGGCGTCCGGTAGGGCGGTCTTGAGGCAGGCCGCCACGCAGTCGGTGGGGATGACGTCGAACCCCACGCCGGGGCAGATCACAATGCCGGCCTTGCGTGCCGCCGCATCCTGGGCATGGGCGAGGGCGAACACGGTGATTTCGCCGGTGATGTCCAGGTAGTGGGTGCCGCTGGTGAGGCAGGCCTGGATCATCGGCGTACTAGTGGCGGAGAAGGGGCCGGCGCAATGGGCGACCACCGAGACGCCTTCCAGGCGCTCCGCAGCGTGGACCGGGTCGCTCAGGTCGAAGACCCGGGTCGGCAGGCCGAGACGGCTGCCCAGGGCTTCCAGCCGGGCCGGGTCGCGGCCGGCGAGGATCGGTACTTTCCCTTGCCGCAGGGCTTCCTCGGCCACCAGTTGGCCGGTGTAGCCGTAGGCGCCATAGATCATCCAGGTTTTCGTGCTCACTGCGTGGTTCCTCGGCGGTGGTTTCGCAAACAAAGGTAGCCCACGGCACCGGCTCGGGCGGGAACGATGGCCGGGGTTAGCGTTCAGAGTCGTTCTATTGGCTCGCGACGCCACACCTGGCAGGCGCCAGGGCTGCTAGAGTCGCGGGCATCACAAGGTGTACCAAGGGGCGACTGATGAAGATTCTGGTGACGGGGGCGAGTGGGTTCATCGGCGGGCGTTTTGCCCGTTTCGCCCTGGAGCAGGGGCTCGATGTGCGGGTGAACGGCCGCCGTCCCGAAGGGGTGGAGCATCTGGTGAAGCGGGGCGCCGAGTTCATCCAGGGCGACCTGTCGGACCCGGAACTGGTGCAGCGTCTGTGCCACGAAGTCGATGCGGTGGCGCACTGCGCGGGTGCGGTGGGCGTCTGGGGCAAGTACGAGCATTTCTACCAGGCCAACGTGCAGGTCACCGAGAACGTGGTGGAAGCGTGCTTGAAGCAGCGGGTGCGGCGACTGGTGCATCTGTCGTCACCGTCCATCTACTTCGACGGCCGTGCTCATGTGGGGATCGGCGAAGAGCAGGTGCCCAAGCGCTTCTCCGACCACTATGGCGCGACCAAGTACCTGGCCGAGCAGAAGGTCTTCGCCGCCGAGGAGTTCGGCCTCGAAGTCATTGCCTTCCGCCCGCGATTCGTCACCGGCGCCGGCGACACGAGCATCTTCCCCCGGCTGATCGCCATGCAACGCAAGGGGCGACTGAAGATCATCGGCAACGGCCTGAACAAGGTTGACTTCACCAGTGTGCAGAACCTCAATGATGCCCTGCTCAGTGGCCTGCTGGCCGCCGGCCCGGCGCTGGGCCAGGCCTACAACATTAGCAATGGCCAGCCGGTACCGTTGTGGGACGTGGTCAACTACGTGCTGCGCAAGCTGGGCGAGCCCCAGGTGACCCGCCATGTCCCCTATGGGCTCGCCTACAGTGCCGCGCTGTTGAACGAATCGGTTTGCAAGCTGCTGCCGGGGCGTCCGGAGCCGTCACTCTATCGCCTGGCCGTGGCGGTGATGGCCAAGGACTTCTCCCTGGATATCAGCCGCGCGCGGCAGTACTTGGACTACGACCCGCAGGTAAGCGTGTGGGCGGCACTGGATGAGTTCTGTGCCTGGTGGGGGGCGCAGCAGCCCTGATCGGCTAGCCCCTCAAGGGACCCGCGTATTGCGTGTACTTCCTGATCAGCTCCTCTTCGCTGAGCACCGGCGGCTTCTGGCGCACGCCGGTCAGGCTGCTGAGGTGCTCGCCCAGTTCGCGCGTGGCGTCGTGCTGGGATTCGGCGCAGGCGTTGAGCATGGACAGAACGGCATCGGGCTGACTGAGGCGGATATCCACAGCCTGTTCTTCGCGGAGCTGGCGCCGCAGGGCCTGCATGCAATCCAGTACAGCCTTGGTCAATTCCATTCCTTCTTCCCCCATGGTTGAAGATGGTCCGCCCTGGTCCTGGCGGATCTGGAGTGCGCCGGAGCCGACGACCCGGCCTGGCGCTTTCCTGGCATGCCCCGTGCTGGGGCTGGCAACTGGCTAGCAAACCCCGTACCAGGCGCCGGAGGCCGGAACTGCCGGGCTCCGGCGTGGTCAACCGAGGGTCGCTGCTCCCCTGCGGTGCAATCCGCACTGCCGTGGCGCGACGCTGAAGACCGCCGTGCGAACCGGTATACTTCCGGGCATTCGCGGTTCTGCGTTTCTCCCCAAAGGTCCCCCCATGCGTAATGACGCCCTCGACGAAGTGGATGATGTCCCCAGCCTGACCACCGATGACCGTGATCGTGACGAGTTCGATCATCACCCGGCCGCCGCCGAATCCCTGCATCACCGCCACAATGGCCATTCCGCCGCCGCACCCGCGGTCAAGGGCGCCAGCACCGGCCCGCTCTGGGCCCTGGTCGTTGCTCTGGTGGTTGCCCTCTGCGGCCTGGGTTGGTGGAGCTTCCAGCAGATCAGCCTGATGGAGCAGCAGCTGGTCGCTACTCAGGAAAGCTTCGCCCGCATCAGCGAAGAAGCGGCCGGCCGCATCCAGGATATCTCCGGCAAGGTGGTTGCCACTGAATCCAACATCACCAGCGGCAGCGAGTCCTTGAAGCTGCAGCTCAAGCAACTGCAGGCCAAGGTGGCCGAACTGTCCAGGCAGCAAGCCGCGGCCAGCGCCCAGCTTGGCAGCCAGGGCAAGCGCGTCGACCAGCTTGCCGCCGACGTCAGGACCGTCCAGAGCGCCGCGACCCAGGTGGGTAGCCAGCTGGGCAGCAAGCTCGATGGCCTGGCCGCCGAGCAGACCAGGCTGAAAGCCGCCCAGGGCGATATCGCCCAGTTCGACAGCCGCCTGAAAGGCCTGGGCAGTGATGTCGAAGCTCTGAAGAGGCAGGGGAATCCGAACCAGGCGATCAAGGGCCTGGAGCAGGATCTGCTGGTACTGCGCAGCGAACTGGATAACCGTCCGGCCCCCTCCCAGGGCGCCAGCACCGCCGAGTTCGATGCGTTCCGCGCGCAGATGACCCGCAACATCAGCACTCTGCAAACCCAGGTGCAGAACCTGCAGCAGCAGCTCAACATGCGCTGATCCGCTGGTTTGACGAAAGCCCCCGTGCCTTGTGGTCCGGGGGCTTTTTGATGAGTGATTTGACGCTCTGGTGCAATGACTAGTGAGCTGATTTGGTGATGGCGGCCCGGCTCATTACCGAGTGGGTATCAGGTTTCTGTTTCGCCTTGCCGGGCGAGTCCCTTTGGCTGTCGTCGGGATGCCCCACCGCCTCTGCAACGTTTCAGGCTCGTGTGGGCTTCCGGATGCTTGGGCCTCGCCGGCGCGAGTCACCCCTCTCCTCTTCTGGGAGAGGGGTTGGGGGAGAGGGGGCGTCGCGACCTTCAGAACTTGAAGACGTAACTCATATAAACCCGCTCGGCATTGTGGGTGATGATCCCTGCAGGCCCGCGTGAGGTGCTGGTGCGTTCGATGCCGTCCGGCTGCCCCTTGGTATGAAACTCATTGTGCAACCAAGCCAGGCTCAAACCTTTCAGAAGGCCGTCGAAGCTGTATTGCAATACGCTCTGGAATTCACGCCGGGAGAATCCCTCATAACCGGCAGCGTGGTCAGAGAATGCATAGTGGACGTCCAGCCTTAGTTGTGGAATGCCAATGGCCGAGAAGTTTGTTCCGCCCATCAGCTTGAACATCTCTTCATCTTCAACGCCGAAGAAGTAAAACAACTTTGCGCTGCTGTTCCAGGCACCGTGGTCCTTGCTGAAGAACACCCGGTCGAAGTCATCGCCGCGAACTTTGTTGTAGGTCATGCCCAAGTAGTAGTTGGCTGTCCGGTACTTGGCAGACAGATCGACGTATCGCGCATCGTGGGAGCTCTCCGCCCGGTAGAGGCCGAGTACGCCGCCGTATTCGAATCGGTCCCCGGCATCCTGCTGCATGCCATGGGTGGCGTAGAGATCGATAAAACGGCCGGCACCCAGGTTGACGCTGTGCTCCAGCTTGAGGGAGGCAGCGCGCAGGTACTGGTGGGATTCGGCGTACTCGCCCAGCAGCCGGCTGCCGAAGGGCAACTGGTAGTTCAGGGCGTAGAGCTGCAGCTTGTCGATTCTTTCGCCGCGGAAATTGGTCAAGTCATCGCCCCAGCCGTTCTCGTTGCGTGGGCTGAACTGCCCGATATGGCTGTAGCGCAGGGTCAGGCCACCGACGCGGTAGTCCGCGTCCAGGCCCAGCGTGCCGGCGGGGAGGATACGTGTGGCGTCGTCGAAGTACTGGGCGTAGCGGCGAACCTTCTTGCCGCCGCCGACCACCAGTTCGCCCGCGTCGCCCTGAAGGCGGCCACGGAGGTAGGCTTCCAGTGGTTTCGCCAGGCCGTGAGGCGATTGCACCGAGTCGTCGGGTTCGAGGTTGCTGATGCTGTTGGCCTCGTCGCCGACGCGCAGGTCATCGGCCAAGCCATAGCTGTAATCCATGCCGAGCACATCGCGGTACCAGCCGGAGTTGAAGCTGAATTGCGTACCCTGAACCCATTCGTCACGGGTGGGGCCGACGCCATCACCATTGTTTTCCTTCCAGTAGAACTGGCTGTAACGCATCGAGGTGACACTGTCAGCGATAAAACCATCGGCACTTGCACTCCCGGCCAATAAGCATCCGGCAATCCCTGCCAGGTACTTGCAGCGAACGTTGTACATCTCATCACCTTTATTCTTGTGTTTTGACGGTAAGGCCGATGTTCGGGCCGGGCTCTATTGTCGAATCACGTGAATAAAGGGCAATCCAATTGAGTTCCACACTATGGAATGCGTATTCCACGTGCGCGCGGGAAGTTGCCGCCGAAGTTTAGGGCGGTAACTTCCAGGTTTAGGTGGGTGGACTCAGCCTAGATTGTTCTGCAATTGGCTGATGGTTTCGGCCAGGCTGCCGAGATGTCGCTGCTGGACACTTTCGACGCTGTAGGCATCCCGTGGCCAGTGCAAGGCGATGCTGCCTACCAGTCGCCCCTGATTGCGTATCGGCAGGGCGACGGCGCGAATCAGGAAGGGCAGGCGCACCGCATATTCCCAGGAGCCTTCGGTGCGTTCGCCGAAGCCCAGGTTGTGTGCCTGTTCATGGGCGCGCAACAGGTCGTCACCGCTCAGCCGGTGGCGCTGGGCCAGGCGCTGGACCTCGGCGCTGTCCAGTTCGCCCAGGCAGGCCTTGCCCATGGCCGAGTGGAACAGACTGGCCTGCAGGCCAACCACCAGGCGGTTGACCGGGTAGCGTTTGCGCAGCACCTCAGGAATGGAACTCTCCATCACGTGCAGGTCATCGCCATCGAAGAACGACAGGTCCGCCACCAGCCCGGTGCGTTCGCTAAGCTCGCGCAGTAGCGGCGCGGCCTGCTCCACCAGATGCCGGCTGAAGCGCTGGATGGGATCGCCGAACAGTCGCCGTGCGCGCAGCCGGTAACGGCGGTCGCACAGGCCACGGTAGATCCAGTCCTGTTCCAGCAGGGTATGCAGCAGGCGCGATACGGTGGCCTTGGGCAGGCCGGTGAGGTAGTGCAGTTCCTCCAGCCCCAACTCCTGGTGTTCACCGAGCAGTTCGACGATCGCCAGCGCCCGTTCCACTGACCTCACCGTGCCATGTTCGTCTCTGCCCTGCATGTCCGTCCCCTGCCGCGTCTCGGCTGTATCCACTGTGATGACGCTGCAAGATCGGGACCTGAATTTGCCGGCCGCGCTTGCCATTCGCTTAGCGAGCCTCTTGCAGCAACGGTGGCGGGCAGTTGCGTACCCACTGGGTGAGCTGTTCGTGGGCGTGGGCCAGTTGCAACACCGCCAGGTCGGCCTGGGCCGGGCCCAGAATCTGCAGACCCATGGGCAGGCCGGCGGGGTTGAACCCCACCGGAACGCTCATCGCCGGGATGCCGGCCAGGGTGGCGCCGATCACCACTTCCATCCAGCGGTGGTAGGTGTCCATTTCGTGGCCGGCTATGGCTTTGGGCCAGTGCAGCGTTGCATCGAAAGGAAACACCTGCGCACTGGGCAGAAGCAGGAAGTCGTAACGCTCGAAGAGTTTTTCCAGCGCGCGGTGCCAGTCGCTGCGATCCACCGAGGCCTGGTAGACGTCCGCAGCGCTGAGGCCAAGGCCGCTTTCCACTTCCCAGATCGCTTCGGGCTTGAGTTGCGCGCGCCGCGCCGGATCGGTGTGGGCCCCGGCCAGGCTGCCGGCCACCAGCCACTGGCGGTGCACCAGCCAGCAGCGCCAGAGTCGCTCCATGTCGAACGCCGGCAGGCAGTCCTCGACCTGGCAACCCAGGTCGCGGAAATCCGCCAGGGCGCTTTCGCAGAGGGCCAGCAGGCCGTGTTCCATGGGCAGGTGGCCGCCCAGGTCGCCCAGCCAGCCTATGCGTGCGCCGTCGAAGTCGCGCTGCAATGGGCCAATCAGATCGGCCGCGCTGGCCAGCGCCAGCGGCGTGGCGCGATGGGGGCCGGCCTGGGTGCGCAGCAGTGCCGCCACATCGGCCACGCTGCGGCCCATGGGGCCCTCCGTGGCCAGTTGCTGGGCGAACAGTTCCGGCGTGGGGCCAAAGGGAACGCGGCCCAGGGACGGACGCAGGCCATAGACGTTATTGAAGGCGGCCGGGTTGCGTAGCGAGCCCATCATGTCGCTGCCATCGGCGACCGGCAGCAGGCGCAGGGCCAGGGCAGCCGCCGCGCCACCGCTGCTACCACCCGCGCAGAGGCTCGGGTCATAGGCATTGCCGGTGGTGCCGAACACGCTGTTGTAGCTTTGCGAGCCGAGGCCGAACTCCGGCACGTTGGTCTTGCCGATGAAGATCGCGCCGGCCGCCCGCACCCGCGAGACGGCGATGGCGTCGTGCTGGGCGACCTGCCCGGCAAACAGCGGTGAACCCATGCTGGTGGGCAGGCCGGCACAGGCGGCGAGGTCCTTCACTGCTTGCGGCATGCCGTGCATCCAGCCCAGCCATTGGCCGTTGGCCAACTGGCGGTCGCGCTTGTCGGCGTCGCTCAGCAGCGCCTCAGCCGGCCGCATGGCGACCACGGCGTTGACCTGTGGATTGAATCGGTCGATCTGTTCCAGGTAGGCCTGCATCACTTCACGGCAGGACAGCTGACGCGAGCGAATGGCCTCCGACAAGGGCAGGGCGTCCAGCGCGACGATTTCCTCCTGCAGCGAACCAGCGGCAGGACGAGGGACTTCGAAACGGGTCATTTACAGGCTCCGGGCAGCAGTGGCGATCACCTCGCGGCGCTGGCGGCGCTCCAGGGCGGCGGGGGCGCCCTCGCGGAGGAACCAGGCGGACACCAGGCCGATGCTGGCGGCCAGCAGCACGTAGTAGGCTGGCGAAACGGGGTCGCCGGTGGTCTTGGTCAGCCAGGTGACGATGAAGGGGGCGAAGCCGCCGAAGAGCATCACGCCAACGTTGTTGGACAGGGCCAGGCCAGTGGAGCGGACCCCGGTGGGGAACTGCTCGGCGCCGGCCGTAGGGCCCGGCCCGTAGACGGTGCCGATGGCGGTGCACAGCAGCAGTTGCATGAACAGCAGGCGTTCCAGGCTGGGGGCGGCGGCAACCCAGGTGAACAGCGGGTAGACCAGCAGCAGGAAGGCCAGGGTGCCCGCCAGGAGCACCGGGCGGCGCCCGAGATGGTCGGAGAGGGCGCCGGCCAGCGGGATCACAACGGTCATCAGGGCGACCGCCGCCATCTGCACCATGAACACCTGGTCCAGGGGCAGCCCGAGCTGCTTATGGGCGAAGGTGGGCATGTTCACCAGCACCACATAGAAGGCCACGGTGCCGCAGATGGTGTTGCCCAATGTCACCAGCACGGCGCGGCGATTCTCCCGCAGCATCCGGAAGAAGCTCACGGACTCTCCGCTCTGGGCCTCGCGGGCTTCGAGGAAGGCTTCGGTCTCTTCCATGTGGCGGCGCATCCACATCCCCACCGGGCCGATCAGAAGACCGACGATGAAGGGCACCCGCCAGCCCCAGCTGTCCAGCGCTTCAGGAGAGAGGGTGTGGGTCACCAGGGCGCCCATGCCAGAGCCGGCGAACACCGCCAGGCACTGGCCGAACAGTTGCCAGGCACCGTAGAGGCCCCGACGGTTGGCTGGCGCGCTCTCCACCAGGTATGCAGTGGCGCTGGCGTACTCGCCACCGGTGGCGAAGCCCTGGAGCATGCGTGCGACCACGATCAGCAGCGGGGCACCCAGGCCAATGGCGGCGTAGTCGGGGGCGAAGGCGATCAGGGCGATGGACAAGGTCATCAGCAGGATGATCAGTTGCATGGCCGCCTTGCGGCCCTTGCGGTCGGCGTAGAGACCGAGCAGTACACCGCCGACCGGGCGCATGAAGAAGCCGACGCCGAAGGTGGCCAGGGCCATCAGCAGAGAGGTGTATTCGCTTTCGGAGGGGAAGAACAGCCGGGCAATGATGCTCGACAGGAAGCCATAGACGATGAAGTCGTACCACTCGAGGGCGTTGCCGATGACGGCAGCGGTCACCTGACGGGAACGCGAGGTTCCGCTCTGGGAAGCGTGCATGGGTAATCTCCGGAGTCTGGTGTTGGGCTAGGCGGCAGTGGCAGAAGCCTGGGAAGGCGCGGCGGATTCCTGGAACCAGGTTTCCGTCAGCGCGGCCCAGTACGCAGCGCCGCGCACCAGGATGTCGTCGTTGAAGTCGTATCCGGGGTTGTGGACCATTGGTCGTCCGGCTCCAGTGCCATTGCCGATGAACAGGTAGCTGCCGGGGCAGCGCTGGAGCATCCAGGCGAAGTCTTCGCTGCCCATCACGGTGGGGGCGTCCTGCACGTGCTCAATGCCCGCCAGCTCCTCGCCCACGCGACGGGCAAAGGCGGTCTCCGCCGAACTGTTGACCAGCACGGGGTAGGCCGGACGATGTTTGACAGTCGCACGGCAGCCGTAGCTTTCAGCCTGGCTGTGGATGATCGCCTGAACCCGCTCCAGGACCTGCTCGCGCACGTTCGCATCCAGCGCGCGCAGGCTGAGGCGCAACAGGGCGCTCTGGGGAATCACGTTGGCGGCCTCGCCAGCCTGCAGGGCACCGACTGTGACTACCGCCGCCTGTTGCGGGTCGACGTTGCGTCCCACCACGGTCTGCAGCGCCATCACGGTGCTGGAGGCCGCCACCAGCGGGTCGACGGACAGGTGCGGCATGGAGCCGTGGCCGCCGACGCCTTCGATCACGACTTCCAGCAGGTCCTGCGAGGCCATCAGTGAGCCCGCGCGGAAGCACAGGTGGCCGGCTTCCAGACCGGGCATGTTGTGCATGCCGAACAGCGCCTCGCAGGGGAAACGCTCCAGCAGTCCATCGGCGAGCATGGCTTCGGCGCCGCCCTGGCCTTCCTCGGCTGGCTGGAAGATCAGGTTGAGGGTACCGTCGAACGGGCGGGTGGCGGCCAGGTAGCGCGCCGCACCCAGCAGCATCGCCGTATGGCCGTCGTGGCCACAGGCATGCATGCGGCCAGTGTGGCAGCTGCTGTAGGTGAGGCCTGTGGCTTCGACGATGGGCAAGGCGTCCATGTCGGCGCGCAGGCCCAGGGTGCGATTGGCGGAGCCGTTGCGCAGCACGCCGACCACACCGGTGTGGCCGATGCCGCTGTGTACCTCATAGCCCCATTCGCCCAGCAGCCGGGCCACCAGGGCCGCGGTGCGCTGTTCTTCAAAACCGAGTTCCGGGTGAGCGTGGATGTCCTGGCGAAGCACCTTGAGTTCGTCGGCGACGTCGTCGAGCCAGGCCTGGATGTGTGCGTAACGGGTCATTGTTGTTGTTCTCCTCGTTGGGGCGACTGCCGACTTGCGCGGCTGCCTTTCAGCTAACCGCGAGGGCGAAAGGAGAACAATCGAAGGTGGTTCCGCAGAGTGGAACCGGGGGCAGAGTCGGGGAGAGGGCTGCGTTGAGCTTCGCTCCGCTCAGACACAACCTACGGGGACATCGGGGCGGTCCGTAGGTTGGGCTGAGTCCACGAAGCCCAACAGGCCAGGCGCGAATGCCTCAGAGTGTGCTGTCCGCCTCCGGCATCAACCGGCAGCCCTGGTGAGGGCTGACCCAGGCCGCCGTATTGCTGTGGCCGAGGCCGCTGGCGGTCACGCGCTTGTGCTCGGCGTCGTCGAGGAAGCCGCTGGTGGGCACGTACTGCTTCACATAGCCCTGGCAGTAGTCGGCGGAGTTGCCCATCACGTAGCGGCAGGAGCAGTACTCCTTGGCGGTGTAGGCGCTGATGATGCCGGGGAAGGCGGCCAGGTGGGCGCGGTTCTGCCAGACCAGCGCTGCCAACAGGATCAGCGCCAGCATTAGCAGACTGAGGACGGGGCGACGGACGATCACGGCTGCACCTCCGGGGCGAACGCGGAAAGGGCCAGTTTGAGGAAGTCGTTGTGGTGGTAGCTGCCGTCGCGGTCATCGGCATAGCGCACGATCACCAGCTTCTGGCTGGGCAGTACGTAGAGCGCCTGGCCCCAATGGCCGAGGGCGGCGAAGGCATCTCCCGGGGCGTCTGGCCACGGCTTCGTAGCGCCGGCCAGTTGGGCGTTGAGCCACCAGTGGCCACCCGGTACGGCTTCGCCCGGCGAGGCGGCGGGGTCTGGCCGGTAGTCGGCGAAGGGCTTGCGGTTGAACGCTACCCAGTCTGCCGGCAGCAACTGGCGCTCGCCCCAGCGGCCGCCGCGCTGCATCAAGAGGCCTACGCGGGCCAGGTCGCGGGCGGTCAGGTAGATGTAGGAGGAACCGACGTAGGTGCCGGCGGCGTCGGTTTCCCATACCGCCGAGCGGATTCCGAGCGGCTCGAACAGCGCGCGCCAGGGGTACTCCGCATAGGCCTGCTCGCCGACCATGCCGCGCAGCGCGGCGGACAGCACATTGGTGTCGCCGCTGGAGTAGCGGAAACGCTTGCCGGGCACGGCGTCCAACGGATGGTCGGCGGCGAAGGCGGCCATGTCGCCACGGCCACGGGTGTAGAGCATGGCCACCACTGAGGACTTCAGCGGGGCGTACTCGTAGTCCTCCTGCCAGGCGAGGCCTGAGGCCCAGTGCAGCAAGTGGTCCAGACGGACGTCGGGATGGCCGGAAAAATCCGGGTAGTAGCGCGCCACGGGGTCATCGAGTTTGAAGCGGCCTTCGCCGTAGGCCACGCCAAGGACGGACGCCAGCAGGCTCTTGCTCACCGACCAGGTGAGGTGCGGGGTCTGCGCGCGGGTGGGGCCGGTGTAGTGCTCGTAGATGAGTTCGCCATCGCGGATCACTACCACGGCGTCTGTGCGCACACCCTTGCGGCCGGCGTCGTCGCGTGTGGGGAAGGCATAGGATTCGAAGGCCTGTACGGCGTTTCCACTGGGCGCGGGGCCTTGCTGCCAGTCGGCAGCGGGCCAGGTTTCAGCCTGGGCCAGGCCCGCCGTCAAGCCCAGAGTCAGGGCAAGCGGGCGAAGAAAGGGGATGGGCATCGGTGGGCCTCTTGTCGTTATCGACGGGCGCAACCTAGCACGGAGATCATGACGGTAAAAAGCGCCGAACGCGCCGCCTAATGCGGTTATTCAGCGCGATAGGTCAGTTCAGCGTGGCAGGCGATAGTCGTCCGGACCGAGCAGGTCGAGGCCGCATTCCAGGTTCTCGATCCAGTAGAGGAAGGCGTTGATCATTTCCTTGCCAACGAAGGGGCGGCCGTGTTGCGGGACGATCATGTCCACGTCCATGCCGCGCACCATGCCGGCCCAGAGTCGGCACACCTTGTTGCTGGCCATGTAGCGGCGATGGAAGCCTTCCATGTTCGGCACATGGTTGACGAAGTCGCGCACCGGCGTGGCGTCTTCCACCAGCGAAGCCCCCATGTCGCCGGAGAAGAGAATGCGGCTGACCGGGTCATAGAGCTGGAAGTTGCCCACCGAATGGAGGAAGTGCGCCGGCACGGCTTTGAGCTGGCAGCGGCCGAGATTGATGGACTGACCGCGGTCGGGCAGGGCGATGATGCGGTCGTAGGTGGAGATACCGTGGCTGATGGCCAGGTAGTTGGCGGTCAGGTGCGGCAGGAAGCGCGCCCAGAGCTTGGAGCAGATCACCCGCGCGCGGGTATGCAGCAGCCACTTGTCCAGGGAGGCGATTATGTCCGGGTCCTGGTGGGAGGCGAAGATGTAGGTCAGGTCCTGCACCGGCATGTGCTTGGACAGTTCCAGCGACAGCGGGGTGTAGGTCAGGTCGCCGCCCGGGTCCAGCAGCAGATACTGCTCATGGTCGGTGATCAGAAACTGGTTGGATTGCACGCCGTCGCCGCTGACCAGATCGTCAAACATCAGGCATTGATGGGTGCCGTTGTCGAACAGCACGATGGGGTCGCGACGCATGTAAACCTCGATAGGAAAAACGACGCGCAGATGTAAGGCATTTCTGAGGTGCGAGTGCTGACCTGAGTCAATTCAGGCTGGCAGGTGGCGTCTTCTTGTGGAGCGATTTCAATCGCGAATGAATTCGCTCCCACAGGACCCCGACGCTCAAGGATGGGCTTCGGCCGTAGATACCGTCTTGTTTTTTACTTCGCAATAGCCAGTTTGGGATCAAACGGCTCGCCTGATTTAAGCACGCCATAAGCGATGCATAGCAGCTTGCGCATGGCTGCGCAGACGATCTGTTTGCCGGCCTTACCGGCGCTGCGCATGCGCTCGGCCAGCGCGCGGATAGCTGGGTTGTAGGTCAGGGATACGACGGCTGGCAGATAGAGTCCTGCGCGCAACCTGGCAGAGCCCATCCGCGAGATACGAACATGGCCCTTGAGCGTGCCTGAGTCTTGCAACTTCGGGTTCAGTCCTGCAAAGGCGGTGACCGCTCGACTGTCCTCAAAGCGCTGGATATCGCCAAGCTCGGCCAGCAAGAGTCCCGCGGTTCGGTCTGCAATGCCATCGATGCTCTTGAGCAGGTTCCGTTGCCCCTTGAGATCATCGTTGTCGTCGAAGTGTTTTTCGATCGCCGCCAGCGTGTCCTGGATCTGTTGGCGGATGTGCTTGAGCATCGACTGAATCAATTCAATAGCTTTGTCATCATGCGTCACATCCAGACGGTTTTGCTCCATCTGCTCCAGCTCCTGAAGATCTTTCAGGCGGTGCGTAAGTGCTCTGAGGCGGCGAATCTTCGGCTTTTCAGGCTCCCAGGCACGCAGCTTGTCCTGATGCCTGCGGCCGTACTCTGCAATCATCTTGGCACCGACCTTGTCGGTCTTCACGCGCTGCAACTGGCTACTGGCGTAACGCGCCGTCTGGCTAGGGTTTAGCACGCAGACCTTGTAACCCCGTTCGTACAGCCATTGGGCAAGGGCCTCGTGGTAAATACCTGTCGCTTCCATCACGACCCAGGCCTGCGGCTCTGCGTACTTGCTCAACCACTGCTGCAAAACTTCGAAGCCGCCCTGGTCATTGCCCAGCTTGGCCTTGGTGCGGTACTTGCCGTTGGCTTGCAAGGTGGCGATATCGAATGTGTGCTTGGCAATATCAATGCCGACAACAACTCCCATCATGTCCTCCTGTGAAGGGCTGATCGTCACTGCATCCGTCCTACCTTGTTGATGCGAGCTCAAAGCTCTGGATACCGTTCGGACTTACTGGATGAGTGCGGAGGAGCGCAGCGCAATCTACGTTACAAGCTCGAGGCTTTAGGGTGGACACGGCTTGCGGTTCCTCCCCCGATGATCAGTCGGGGACTATCGCCTCTGAGGAGGCTCAAGTCGAGATACAAGGGTGGACCACGCTCCATCGGTCCACCATTCGCGGCCTGGCATAGCGCCGCTGGTGGATGGAAAAGCGCCATCCACCCTACAGAGCTACGGCGTTGACATGGAATCCCCCGCAGGACAGCCGTCAGAGGCCCAGCGCGGCGAGGGCTTTCTCCAGCCGTTTCGCCCTCGGCCCACCGGCGATTTCCAGCACGCCCTGGTCGCGCTGCCAGAGCCGGGCCCATTCCGTCGGGCCGGCGGCGAAGGCAGCGTCCACCTCCGGTTTGAGCGCCTTGAACTCGGCAAAGAGCGCTGCCAGCAACAGGTGCATGGTGGGTGAGGTGGCGCATTGGCGCGACACCTCCGCCGCGCCCGTGAGCAGTCCCAGCAAACGCAGTTGCAGTGTATGGGGCCAGGCGTTGTCGCGGGACACGCCGTAGAGCCACCCGCCCAGGGCAGCGAGTACATGGAGGTCTTCGATGCTGCGGAAGGGTTTTACGTAGGCATCCCAGCCGTCGCCGGCCAGGCGCTCGCAGTGGGCGCCCTCCAGGTGCAGGCGGGCATGAGGGACATCGGGCATCAGCGGCAGCGGCTTGAGTGGCTCGATGCGCACGCCGGGCGCGCCATTGCGCACGACTGCCAGGGCCAGGCGCGGCGACTCGCCGTCGGCCTCTTCGCGCGCTGCCACCAGCAGCCAGTCGGCGGCATTGCCCGCGGTCACGAAGTCCTTGCGTCCATCGAGGGTGAGGCCCGTGAGGCGTGTCTGCAGGTCGGCCGGGCGCACGCTGCGGTTTTCGGTGACGCACAACGCGCCCAGGCTCCGCGGCGCCGACGGCCAGAGCAGACGCAGGGCACCTTGATAACCCGCAAGGAAGGCCAGCCCCGGCGTGGGCGCCAGCTTGCCGCCGAGCACCGCCAGCTCGAAGGGCGTGACCTCACCCAGGCGGTCCAGCATTGCGCCGTATCCGTCGTCCAGGGCCTGGCCGGAGGGCAGGCGGGTAGAAGCTTCGAGCAGGCGTTGCCAGGGCATTGGGCGCTCCTTGGGGGCTGTCATACAAGCATCATTGGACCGTCATGGTGGTGACACCGGGTCTACCTAGCCTGAGCTTGCACAACAAGATCGTCCGGCTGCAACCGGGATCGAGCCGGCCTACGGAGGCTTATTCATGACCCAGATCGCCATGACCCGCGACAGTGTCGCACCCAACGGGAAGAGTCCTCGCCGCCTGCAGGCCGAGCGCCTGGAAGGCGTTGCTGCATTGCGCGAGGCCCAGGCCCTGCGCTTCCGTGTCTTCAGTGCCGAGTTCGATGCCAAGCTGAAAGGCGCCGAGTTCGGTCTCGACATGGATGATTACGACCCGCACTGCCAGCACATCGGCGTGCGCGACCTGGAAAGCGGAGAGCTGGTGGCGACGACCCGCCTGCTCGACCACCAGGCCGCCCGCGACCTGGGCCGCTACTACAGCGAAGAGGAATTCAGCCTCCATGGGCTCGGTGAACTGCAGAGCCCGGTGCTGGAGATCGGCCGTACCTGCGTCGCCCCGACCTATCGCAACGGCGCCACCATCGCCGTGCTCTGGGGCGAGTTGGCCGAGGTGTTGAACGAGGGCGGTTACGGCTACCTGATGGGCTGCGCCAGCATCCCGATGCAGGACGGCGGCGTGCAGGCCCAGGCCATCATGCAGCGTCTGCGCGAACGCTACCTGTGCACCGAATACCTGCGTGCGGAACCGAAGAACCCGCTGCCGGCGCTGGAGCTGCCGGGCAATGTGATCGCCGAGATGCCGCCGCTGCTCAAGGCCTACATGCGCCTCGGCGCGAAGATCTGTGGCGAGCCGTGCTGGGACCCGGATTTCCAGGTGGCCGATGTATTCATCCTGCTCAAGCGCGACGAACTCTGCCCGCGCTACGCCCGCCACTTCAAGGCCGCGGTCTGAGGTCGGGCATGTTGAAGACCGCGCGTTTCTACGCCCGCGTCGCCCGGTTGCTGGCGGTGATCGGCCTTGGCTTGGCGCTGGCCGCCTGGGTCGGCCTGCTGGAGCGTCTGGGGCGGAGCGAGATGATGGCGACCCGGCAGCGCCTGACCCGCTGGTTCCTCGCGCGCCTGGCGGCTGCTCTGCCGTTTCGTGTCCGTGTCATCGGCCACGTGCCCGGGCAGCCGATGCTCTGGGTCAGCAACCACGTGTCCTGGACCGATATCCCGCTGCTCGGCGCCGTAGCGCCACTGTCGTTCCTGTCCAAGGCCGAGGTGCGCGCCTGGCCGGTGGCGGGCTGGCTCGCGCACAAGGCCGGTACCTTGTTCATCCGTCGAGGTTCGGGAGACAGCGGCCTGGTCGGCCAGCAGTTGGCCCGACACCTGGGCGCTGGCCGCCACTTGTTGATCTTCCCGGAAGGCACCACCACCGATGGCAGCCTGCTGAAGACGTTCCACAGTCGTCTGCTGACCAGTGCGGTGGAGACTGAGGTGCCGGTACAGCCCGTGGCGATCCGCTACCTGCGTGACGGTCAGCGGGACGAGGTGGCGCCCTTCATCGGTGAAGACGATCTGCTGTCGCACCTGGTGCGGTTGCTGCGTAGTGACCGGGTAGAGGTGGAAATCCAGTTGCTGGAGCCCATCCCCAGCCAAGGCCTGAGTCGTACGGTGTTGAGTCAACGGGCGAAGAGCGCCGTGCAACGGGCGCTCTTCGGTGAGGTGGAGAACGAGGCGCTGGCCGCCTGAGGGCGGGTCAAGCCTTGCTGGGCGGCACTGTGAGGATGTCGCAGTCCAGCTCGCGCATGGCTGCATCGGCCACGCTGCCGATCAACACCCGCTTCAATCCCGTCAGCCCGCGGGTACCCATCACCAGCAGGTCGGTGGGTTCGCGGTCCAGAACCCGGCGCAGGGCGATCATGGGCTGGCCTTCCTCGACCAGGCGCTGACCCACCATGCTGCCCAGTTCTTCCCGAAGCAGGAACTCGTGCAGCGCGGCGGCGGCCCGGTGGCGTTCGGCGGAGCGGTCACCCAGAATCGTTCCGGCGCCAGTGCCGGCCACCAGCACGCTTCCCAGCGAGTCGAAGGCGTACAGCGCCCTTGCTCCGTCCGCGGGCAGCAGACCCAGTTCACGGGCGGTGCGCATGGCCTGGGCAGAGCCGGGGGAGCAGTCCGCGGCGAGCAGCGGCGCCCGATAGTCGTCCTCGACGTCCTTGTTCACCAGCAGGATGGGCACATGGCTGGTGCGCACCAGGCGCTCCAGGGTGGTACCGACGAAGATGTCGCGCAGCGGACTCTTGCGGTGGCTGCCGACTACCAGCAGGTCGATTTCGGTCCAGCGGGTGCACTCGGCGATGTGTTTGGCCGGGTCGCCCACTTCCACCCAGATTTCCGGGGCGCGGCCAGCCAGTTCGGTGAACGCGTCCACGTGTTCATTCAGGTAGCGGCGGACGTATTCCACTTCCCGTTCGAGCCTCGGTTGCGGCTGGTCTTCGTCGACCACGTGGAGGATGAACCAGGGGCAGTCGAACTGCCGGACCAGTCGGGCGGCGCGCCGCAAGGCGAGGTCGGAGCGGTTGGAAAGATCGGTTGCCAGCATCAGCGCTTTCATCGGGGACTTCCATAGTCAGAGTCTGTGGCCATTGCACTGCAAGCGCCGGGGGCCTCCCTTGATGCAGGTCAACCGAGGCTTTGTTGGCTTCCCGCGAAGTGCTGGAGCTGTGGATAGAACTGACGGAAGTCATCGCAGAGGGGCTGATAGAGCGCTTCCAGCTCCGCCATGGCGCCGTTCAGCGCCTCCGGTCGCGAGAGGCGCCGAGCCATGCCGGCGATGACCAGTTCCAGGGTTTCGAAGTCCCGGTAGCTGCCCAGCCAGTCCTGGGCGGCCATGCGTGGGGCGATCAGTGCCAGGCGGCCAGGCAACTCGGGTTCGGCGCCGAGCACCTGGTAAACGTGGTGGGTGAAGATGTCCAGCGGTTCGTTGGCGTAGAGCTCCCAGTCGCGCGCCAGGCAATGGTCGAAGAACACGTCCAGCAGGATGCCGGCAAAGCGTCGCCGTTCGCTGGGGAAGCGCAGCTTGGCCTGGGTGATCAGCGGGTGGCTGTCGGTGAAGGCGTCGATGCGCCGGTGCAGGCGGATGCCGGCTTCGATATCCGCTGGCCAGCGCCCCGCCAGCGGCCCCTTGACGAAGTCGCCATAGAGGCTGCCGAGCAGTTGTGCCGGCTGTGAGCCGCCGAGGTGGAGGTGGGCGAGGTAGTTCATCGGTTGAGCTTAACTCAGGCGGGAGACGCTTCCATCATGAGCGTTGATGACGACTATCGGCACAAACGATCCTGTATCGTCATTTCTCGATATAAAGTTCGCTCCATCTCGATATACGAATCCGGCCATGAGCACCATCATCGACTTCGACGAAATCATCAAGGCACTGGCGCACCCTGTGCGGCGAGAGATGCTGCAGTGGCTCAAGGAGCCGGAGAAGTATTTCGTCGAACAGGACCATCCCTTCGAGATCGGCGTTTGCGCCGGCAAGTTCGACCAGCGCTGCGGGCTTTCCCAGTCCACCGTGTCGGCGCACCTGGCTACCTTGCAGCGTGCGGGGCTGGTGACCAGTCGCAAGGTGGGCCAGTGGAACTTCTTCAAACGCAATGAAGCCGTCATCGCTGAATTTCTTCGCCAGATGAGCGACGAGCTGTAACTGCAGCACCTGCCTACAACCCGCAATTTTCCAGGAGCAGGCACATGCCTACTGCGCTTCTCGCCCTCACTTTGTCCGCATTCGCGATAGGCACCACCGAACCTGTCATCCAGCAACCGTAACCCCGAGCTGCAAGCGGCTCTCGACTGACCCGAGGTAAATGACATGCCCACGCTCTTCGACCCGATCAAGATCGGCGATCTGGAACTTTCCAACCGCATCATCATGGCGCCGCTGACCCGCTGCCGCGCCGACGAGGGCCGCGTGCCCAACGCGCTGATGGCCGAGTACTACACCCAGCGCGCCAGCGCCGGGCTGATCATCAGCGAAGCCACCTCCGTCACCCCCTTGGGCGTCGGCTACCCGGACACCCCCGGCATCTGGTCCGACGAGCAGGTGAAGGGCTGGAGCAATATCACCAAGGCCGTGCACGCCAACGGCGGCAAGATCGTCCTGCAGCTGTGGCACGTGGGCCGTATTTCCGACCCCAGCTACCTGGGCGGTGAAGTCCCGGTAGCGCCGAGCGCCATCGCCGCCAAGGGGCACGTCAGTCTGCTGCGTCCGCTGCGTGACTACCCGGTGCCGCGCGCTCTGGAAACAGAAGAGATCGCCGACATAGTCGACGCCTACCGCGTGGGTGCCGAGAACGCGCAGGTCGCCGGTTTCGACGGTGTGGAAATCCACGCCGCCAACGGTTACCTGCTGGACCAGTTCCTCCAGGACGGAACCAACCAGCGTAGCGACCAGTACGGCGGCACCATCGAGAACCGTGCGCGCCTGCTGCTGGAGGTCACCGATGCGGCGATCAAGGTCTGGGGCGCTGGCCGCGTGGGTGTGCACCTGTCGCCGCGCGCCGATCTGCATGACATGGGCGATTCCGACCTGTCTGCCACCTTCGGCTACGTCGCCCGCGAACTGGGCAAGCGTGGCGTGGCCTTCATCTGCACCCGCGAGCGGGAAGGCGCGGACAGCCTGACGCCGCAACTGAAGGACGCCTTCGGTGGCGTGTTCATCGCCAACGAGCGCTTCACCAGGGACAGCGCCAATGCCTGGCTGGCAAGCGGCAAGGCCGATGCCGTCGCCTTCGGCGTTCCCTTCATCGCCAACCCGGACCTGCCCGAGCGCCTGCGCCTGGATGCACCGCTGAACGATCCGCGCCCGGAACTCTTCTACGCCAAGGGCCCGGTGGGCTATATCGACTACCCGCGCCTGTAACAGCGCAACCCTCTTGAGAGAAGCCCCGCGCCGCAAGGACGGGGCTTTTTCATTGCGGGCCGGATAACGCCCTGTGGGAGCGCATTCATTCGCGATTTGGGCGACTGGGGCCATCCTGGCCTTCCCTCTCCCGGAGGGAGAGGGAAGTAATGGTCTGCATCCTCTGGTAGCTTTGCATCCATTGCCCGTCCGTCGGGATCGCCCCAGGTGGAACCTGACGGTGATCCGTGTGACCAATGGAGTCCGGCCTGAGTCTCTGGGCCGTCAGCGACATGCCAAAGGAAGCCCGCATGCAGAAATCGATACGCCCCCTCATTGCCCTGCTCGCCGCCCTGGCCCTGCCCGTCCACGCAAGCTGGTACCTGGACAACGAGTCCTCGCGGATCTCCTTCATTTCCACCAAGGCCGGCAGCATCTCTGAAGTGCACCGGTTCCTCACCTTGCACGGCAAGATCGGCCAGGATGGCCAGGCGAGGCTGCGCGTCGAACTGGAATCGGTCAGCACCGGGGTGCCGCTGCGCGATCAGCGCCTGCGTGATCAGTTCTTCGAAATTGCCAGGTTCCCCGACGCCGAAGTGACCGCCCAGCTCGACCTGCGCCCCATCACCGACCTTGCGCCCGGCGCCCAACTGGAGCTGGGGCTGCCGTTGAAGGTGAAGATTCGCGACCAGGAAAAGGAATACCGCGCCGAGCTTCTGGCGACCCGTCTGGACGATCATCGCTTCCAGGTGGTGACCCTGGCGCCACTGGTTCTGCAAGTGGAAGACTTCGGCCTGACTTCGGCGCTGGATGATTTGCGCAAACTGGCCGGTCTGTCGGGCATCAGTCTGTCGGTGCCGGTGGGGGCCGTGCTGATCTTCACGGAGCGCTGATGGGGCAGATCTTCCCCTGGAAGGCCGGCAATCGATTCGAGCTGCTGATCGACGGGCCGCAGTTCTTTCCGACCATGCTCACGGCCATTGCCCGGGCCGAGTACCAGGTCGCGCTGGAGCTCTACCTGGTGGAAGACGGCAAGTGCAGCGAGGCGCTGGTGGATGCCCTTTGCGTGGCGGCGGTCCGCGGCGTGCGGGTACGCTGCCTGTTCGATGATTTCGGCAGCTTGAAACTGGGGGGAACGCTGCGCGAGCGGCTGAGCCACGCCGGTGTGCTGCTGCAGTTCTACAACCCGCTACGCTGGCGGCGCGGCTTCAGCAACCTGTACCGCGACCACCGCAAGATCCTCGTGGTGGACGACCGCCTGGCCTTCATCGGTGGTACCGGTTCCACCGACGAGTTCTGGAACCCCGCACAGGAGTCCAGCCGCTGGCATGAAGTGATGGTGGCTATCGAAGGTCCGTTGGTGGCGCACTGGCAACTGATCTTCGACTATCAGTGGCTGGCCAACCTCGGCCGCCACCCCTGGAAATCGGGTGAAGCGCCGGGCCTGACCCACCTGCCACCTTATCCTGCGGTAGGGAAGGGGCTCGGCCGTCTGGCCTATGCCGATGCCAGCCAGCACCGCGACATCGTCCAGTCGCTGGCGCGCAGCATTCGTACGGCACGCAACCGCGTCTGGCTGGCGACGCCCTATTTCCTGCCGAGCTGGAAGGTGCGCCGCGCCCTGATCAAGGCGGCGCGGCGGGGTGTCGAGGTGCGCCTGCTGCTCACCAGCCGACACACCGACCACCCGCCAGTGCGCTTTGCCGGCCAGCGTTACTACCCGCGCCTGCTGCGTGCCGGGGTGCGGATATTCGAATACCAGCAGCGCTTCCTTCACCTGAAGATCGTGTTGGCGGATGACTGGGTCAGCGTCGGTTCGTGCAACTTCGATCACTGGAACCTGCGTTTCAACCTGGAAGCCAACCTGGAAGCGCTGGACCCTGACTTCACCCGGGCGGTAGACGCCTGCATGCGCCAGGATTTCGCCGACAGCCGCGAGATCACCATGGACGACTGGCACGCCCGTCCCCTGATCAAGCGCCTGCGCCAGCGTCTCTGGGGGTGGTTGGATCGGCTGGTCGTGAACCTTCTCGATCGACGTCGTTAGCGACGCGGAACCCGTAGCCGCACTTTCGTCGGGTGCCTGTAGATCGGGGCCGGGCTAGGCTTGCTCCACGATAACCAGAGGGAGTGGCTGCATGGGCCGCCGATATCTGCCGATCCTGCTGCTGGCCGCTTTGCTGGGCGGCTGTTCCACCCCAGGTGCCTTCTTTGGTGCAACCGAAGGGCCCGCGTTCCAGACGGCAGCGCCGAGCGACGGCGACCATGCGCTGGTCTACCTCTATCGGCCGCAAAACGAATGGGCCGACCAGGAACTGGAAGCGCCCGGCATCTTCCTCAACAATGAACTGATCGGCAGCCTGCCGAGCAACGGCTACCTTGTGCTGGAGTTCGAAGCGGCCAGCTACAAGCTGGAGATGCGCCGGCCGCTGTTCGGCAGTTATTGGAGCCTGTTCGCCGACGGCCCGCTGGATTTCACCCTCATCACCTCCTTTGCCCTGGATGCCAGCGCCGGGCGTACTTACTACCTGCGCTACGACGAACTGGACCCGCCGCCGAAGAACAGCGAGCAACCCAGCGCCGGCAATGGTCCGCTGCAACTGGTTGAAGAGCCCCTGGCTAGCCAGGAAATCACTGCGACCCGCCAGGTGCAGCCCTGCGAGCGGGTCGCCGCCAGCGGTGAGGTGATGCGACTGCAGGAGGGGTTCTGGCGCGGCGTAGGCCGGGCGCTGGACAAGATCGGCATCTGAGGCATGCAACTTCTGTAGTAGGGGACTATTACCCGAGGCCGAAAAAGGCCGGGGATAATTGGCTACCCTTTGAAGCCCCAGAGCTTCCACTCCAGGAGAATGCGAAATGGCCGCGAAGAAGATTCTGATGCTGATCGGTGACTACGTCGAAGACTATGAAACCATGGTGCCGTTCCAGGCCCTTCTGATGGTCGGCCATACGGTGCATGCCGTGTGCCCGGACAAGATCGCCGGGCAGAGCGTGCGCACGGCCATCCACGATTTCGAAGGCGACCAGACCTACAGCGAGAAGCCGGGCCACAACTTTGCCCTCAACTTCGACTTCGCCAAGGTCAAGGTCGAGGATTACGACGCCCTGCTGATCCCCGGCGGGCGCGCACCGGAATACCTGCGCCTGAATGCACGTGTGCTGGAACTGGTGCAGGCCTTCGACAAGGCCGGCAAGCCCATCGCCGCCGTCTGCCACGGTGCGCAGTTGCTGGCAGCCGCCGGCGTGCTGGAAGGCCGTGAGTGCAGCGCCTATCCGGCCTGCGGCCCTGAGGTGAAACTCGCCGGTGGGCAGTATGTAGATATCCCGGTGGATACCGCTCATACCCAGGGCAACCTGGTGACCGCCCCGGCCTGGCCGGCGCATCCTGCCTGGCTGGCGGGCTTCCTCAAGCTGCTCGGGACGAAGATCGAGCTGTGAGGCGCGTAGGGTGGAAACCGCTATTCGTTTCCACCACCGAGGTCATGCTGGACTCCGAAGGTGGATCGGTGAAGCGTGATCCATATACGCCGACGCGCCGCACCACGAACCAGGAGTTACGTCATGTGCGAGCTGTACGTAAAAGCCGACCCCATTCTCTACGAATCCCGTTCGCGCTCTTTGCGCATTCGCGGTGTGGTGACCACCCTGCGACTGGAGAACCAGTTCTGGGACATCCTGCGGGAAATCGCCGAAGTGGACGGCATGACCACCAACCAGCTCATCACCAAGCTCTACGACGAGGTGATGGAGTACCGCGGCGAGGTGGTCAACTTCGCGTCCTTCCTGCGGGTGAGCTGCACCCGTTACCTGGCCCAGCGCCGCGCCACGGTGGTCGAACTGCCGAAGGCACGGGTGCAGAACAACTAACGGATATCTTCACCGCCTCGCGAGCTAGAGCGAGACAAGGCATAAACAGTCGAGGAGGCGGAGTTTACGACTGTAAATGAGCAATCCGAGACTGTTTATGACGCAGTATCGCCGACGCGCAGCAGGCTGCGATTAGCAGACCTGTTCGACCCAGTCGTTCAGGTTGTAGTAGTTGGTCACGCGGGCAATCTTGCCGCAGTGAATGTGGAAGAAGGCCCCGGCCGGCAGCACATAGGTCCGCCCCGTGGCCGGCGGCAGGCCTTCATCGTCGGCCAGGTACTGGCCGTGCACTACGAACTCGGCGGCGGCGCGGCTGCCGTCGGCGCTTTGCATGACCACGATGTCCGACAGGCGCTCCTTGTAGCAGCGGTTCATCTTGTCCATGAAGGCCGCGAAAACCACCTTGCCCTGCTGGCGTTCACCCTGGTTGATGTCGTGCACCACGTCCTCGCTGAGCAGGGCGAGGAAGGCCGGCATGTCCCCGGCGTTGAAGGCGTCGTAATAAGCGTGCACCAGTTCGGTAGCGGTCATGGTTGGGTTCCTGTCGCAATGGAGTCAGTCGGTCACTGACCGGCATGATAGGTTCTTGGCCAAGACCCGGCTTAGCCAGGGGCGTCATCCACATCGCCAGAACGACCGCTCCCATGCACATCCGCCTGCTCCAGGGCGCCGCCATCGCGCCGCATATCGACAACCTCGCGCGTTTGCGCCTGACGGTGTTTCGCGACTTTCCCTACCTCTACGACGGCACACTGGCGTACGAGGCACGTTATCTCTCCACCTACGCCGAGTCGCCGGAAAGCCTGTTCGTCCTGGCTCTGGACGGTGAGCGCGTCGTAGGCGCTTCCACAGGTTTGCCGATGGCGGATGAAACCGAAGCGTTCCAGCGGCCGTTCCGTGAGCAGGGGTGGGACCCGGAGCGCATCTTCTATTTTGGCGAGTCGGTGCTGCTGGGGGAGTATCGCGGCACGGGGCTCGGCGTGCGTTTCTTCGCCGAGCGTGAGGATTACGCACGGCGCCTGGGGCGCTTCGACTTCTGCGCCTTCTGCGCGGTGGAGCGGCCCGTCGAGCATCCGCGCCGCCCGCCCGGCTACCAGCCCCTGAACGACTTCTGGGGGAGGCGTGGCTACCACCATCATCCGGAGCTGCGCACGGAATTTCACTGGCGCGACCTGGACGAGGACACCGAGTCGGCCAAGCCCATGTCCTTCTGGCTCAAGGAGCTCAACCCATGATCAGGATCGCCGCCTGCCAGTACGCCATTGAACTCCACGAAAGCTGGGGCGATTACGCCGCCCATCTTGAACGCCTATGCGCCGAAGCCGCGGCGGCCGACGCGAAGCTGCTGGTGCTGCCGGAATACGCCGGGCTGGCGCTCGCCGGCCAGTTGCCGCCGGATGAGCGCGGCGACCTGCAGGCGTCCATCGCCGGCATCCAGCCTTTGTTGCAGGACTGGCGCGCGCTCTGCGCCGGTATCGCGGCCAGGCTCGGTGTCTACCTGCTGCCTGGCAGCCTGCCGGTGCGCGATGCCGACGGCCTGTATCGCAATCGCGCCTGGTTGTTTGGGCCGGGCGGTGAACTGGGCCATCAGGACAAGCTGATCATGACCCGCTTCGAGCGCGAGCAATGGGGCATCGTGGCGGGGGAGGGGCTCAAGGTGTTCGACACGGCATTGGGGCGGCTGGGCATCCTCATCTGCTACGACAACGAATTCCCGATGCTGGCCCGCACCCTGGCCGAAGCGGGCGCAGACCTGATTCTCGCCCCCAGCTGCACCGACACCGAGGCCGGCTACAACCGTGTGCGGATCGGCGCCCAGGCTCGCGCCCTGGAAAACCAGATCGCCGTTCTTCAGTCGCCTACCGTCGGCCTGGCGCCCTGGTCGCCAGCACTGGACGAAAACATCGGACGCGCTGGTCTCTATGTACCGCCGGACTTTGGCATGCCGAGTGACGGCGTGATCGCCGAAAGCGCCGAACTCTGCCCGGCAACCAGCCGGTGGCTGGTCTGCGACCTGGACCTGGAGGAAGTGCGCAGGGTTCGCAATGAGGGGCAGGTGTTCACTCGCCGCGACTGGCCGGAGCAGTTCGGCCAGGCACGGCTCCTGTAGGTTGGCGCAGAGCGGAGCGAAGCCCAACATCGCGGCGTTGGGCCTCGCAAGCTCGGCGCCAACCTACGGGGAGCGCATAAAAAAGCCCGGCGCGAGGCCGGGCTTCTTCGTGGGACGCTGAAGGCTTACTTCACTTCCACCGCCAGGTTTTCAGCGATCTTCTGTTGCCAGATCGCCGGGCCGGTGATGTGTACCGACTCGCCGTTGGTGTCGACGGCGACGGTGACCGGCATGTCCTTCACGTCGAACTCGTAGATGGCTTCCATACCGAGTTCGGCGAAGGCCAGGACCTTGGACTTCTTGATCGCCTGGGCCACCAGGTAGGCGGCACCGCCGACGGCCATCAGGTAGACGGCCTTGTTGTCCTTGATCGCTTCGATGGCGATGGGGCCACGCTCGGACTTGCCGATCATGCCCAGCAGGCCGGTGCTTTCGAGGATCTGGCGGGTGAACTTGTCCATGCGGGTGGCGGTGGTGGGGCCAGCCGGGCCGACCACTTCGTTACCGACCGGATCGACCGGGCCGACGTAGTAGATGAAGCGGCCTTTCAGGTCCACCGGCAGTTCTTCGCCCTTGTTCAGCATGTCGACGATGCGTTTGTGCGCGGCGTCGCGGCCGGTGAGCATCTTGCCGTTGAGCAGCAGGGTTTCGCCCGGCTTCCAGCTCTGCACGTCTTCCGGGGTGATCGTGTCGAGGTCGACGCGGCGCGCGGACGGGCCGGCTTCCCAGACGATTTCCGGGTAGGCGTCCAGCGGCGGGGCTTCCAGTTCGGCCGGGCCGGAGCCGTCGAGCACGAAGTGGGCGTGACGGGTGGCCGCGCAGTTCGGGATCATGCACACCGGCAAGGACGCGGCATGGGTCGGGTAGTCCATGATCTTCACGTCGAGCACGGTGGTCAGGCCGCCCAGGCCCTGGGCGCCGATGCCCAGCTGGTTGACCTTCTCGAACAGCTCGAGGCGCATTTCCTCGATCTTGTTTTGCGGACCACGGGCCTTCAGTTCGTGGATGTCGATCGGGTCCATCAGGACTTCCTTCGCCATCACCGCGGCCTTCTCGGCGGTACCGCCAATGCCGATGCCGAGCATGCCCGGCGGGCACCAGCCGGCGCCCATGGTCGGAACGGTCTTCAGCACCCAGTCGACGATGGAGTCGGATGGGTTGAGCATGGCCATCTTCGACTTGTTCTCGGAGCCGCCACCCTTGGCCGCGACGTCCACTTCCACGGTGTTGCCGGGAACGATGGAGTAGTGGATGACCGCCGGGGTGTTGTCCTTGGTGTTCTTGCGGGCACCGGCCGGGTCGGCCAGGATGGAAGCACGCAGGATGTTTTCCGGCAGGTTGTAGGCGCGACGTACGCCCTCGTTGATCATGTCGTCCACGCTCATGGTGGCGCCATCCCAGCGCACGTCCATGCCGACGCGGACGAACACGGTGACGATACCGGTGTCCTGGCAGATCGGGCGGTGGCCGGTGGCGCACATGCGCGAGTTGATCAGGATCTGCGCCATGGAATCGCGCGCGGCGGGCGACTCTTCACGCAGATAGGCCTCGTGCATGGCCTGGATGAAGTCCACGGGGTGGTAGTAGGAGATGAATTGCAGGGCGTCGGCGACACTCTGGATCAGATCATCTTGCTTGATCACGGTCATGGGGGCGCTCCTCTTGGAGGGAACATCAGGGAAGCGCCGGACCACGACCCGGCGCGCTTGCAGGCTAAAAAGGCGCGGAAGTATAGCGCGTGGGGGCGAGCGGGCACAGTCGCCGGTAGTCGACCTTGGTCGGTTGTCGGACACATCCTACAGGCTAGGAAATTTGTGATCACAGGCGTACATTGAAGGCATGGTGCCATTACGGGAAGGAGCCCATGAGCCCATCCAGCCAGCGGGTCAGCCATAGAGCGTTGCAAAGTCTGCTGCTGAAGCGCTTCGGCATGGCCGTGGCTACCTACGCGATGGTCTTGGTGTTGTGCTGGGTCGCGCTGTGGGGTGGCCTGTTCCGGGTGCCGCTCTCCACCGCCCTGGTCGCCACCGGCCTTGTCGCCTGCTCTCAAGTCGCCCTGTTCTGGCTGTTCATCCGTGGCCATAACCTGCGCTTTTCCGATCCCAGCCTGACCGAGACCCAGGTGCTGCTCGCCCTTGTCTGGAACACTTGGCTGATGTCCATGGTGGACAGTGCGCGGGGCACGCTGCTGGCGGTCTATGTGCTGATCATGCTTTTCGGCGTATTCCAGTTGAAGCCGCGGGTATTCGCCCGCTGTGCGGCGATTGGTTTCTTCGCCTTCGCCGGCCTCAACCTGTTCGAGGCCTACCATATGCAGCTGGCCGACCCGGCGCTGGCGCTGCTGCAGGTCTGCATGCTGTTCGTGCTGATGGTCTGGCTGAGCCTCTTCGCCAGTTACGTCCAGGCGCTGCGTCAGCGGATGCGCCAACGCCGCTTTGCGCTCCAGGCACACCAGGACACGCTGCGCGGGATGATGCGCCAGCTGGAGGACCTGGTGGCCACCGACGAGCTGACCGGGCTGTTCAACCGCCGCCATTTCCTGCGCCTGGCCGGTCGTGAGCTGGACAACCTGACATCCAGCCGCCAACACGGCCTGGCGCTGATCGACCTCGACCATTTCAAGCGGATCAACGACGTCCACGGTCACGCCGCGGGTGATCGCGTGCTGCAAACCTTTGCGGCCGTAGCGCGAGCCTGCCTGCGTGACGGCGATGTGCTGGCGCGCTACGGCGGCGAGGAATTCGTCCTGCTGCTGCCCAATTGCGATGCCGATCGCCTCACCGCCTGTTGCGAGCGCCTGCGCCAGGCCTTCGAGCAGGCCGAACCGGTAGGCGTGCGGGTTGAACGGTTGAGCCTGTCGGCCGGCATGACCCTGCTGGTCGCCGGGGACGATCTGGATGATGCGTTGCAGCGTGCGGATCAGGCACTCTATCGAGCGAAGCGCGGCGGACGTAACCGTTGCGATGCCGCCTGGGAGGGGCAGGGTGCCTGAACTCGAAGTGGCTGGTAAACGCTGGACCGTGGCACCTGCCAGCAACCTGCTGGATGCGTTGAACGCCGGGGGCTGCAAGGTGCCCTACAGCTGCCGGTCGGGCAGTTGCCATGCCTGCCTGGTGCGTTGCCTGTCCGGTGAACCGGCGGACGCCAGGCCGGAGGCGCTGGACCGCTTCCAGCGTGCCGAGGGCTGGCGACTGTCGTGCCAGTGCCTGGTGGTGCAGGACCTGGTGGTCGAGGTCTTCGACCCCTCGCGTGATGGTATGGCTGCGCAAGTGGTAGGCCTGGACTGGCCCGCGCCCGATGTCTTGCGCTTTCAGCTCGCCCCGTCGCGGCCGCTGCGCTACGCAGCCGGGCAGCATGTGCTGCTGTGGACCGAAGACGGCGTCGCCCGGCCGTATTCCCTGGCCAGCCTGCCCGGCACCGATGATTACCTGGAATTCCACGTGGACTGCCGCAAGCCCGGCCTGTTCAGCGATCGTGCCCGGCGCCTGGTGGTTGGCGACACCTTGCGCCTGGGCGAATTGCACGCTGGCGCGTTGCACTATGACCCATCCTGGGACACCCGGCCGCTGCTCTTCCTCGCTTCGGGCACCGGCCTGGCACCACTCTGGGGGCTGTTGCGGGATGCTTTGAGGCACCATCACCAGGGATCGATCCGCGTCATTCACCTGGCTCATGACCGCAGCGGTCACTATCTGGCCGAGCCCTTGGCAGCGCTGGCAGCGTCCCATTCCGGAGTGGACATCCAGTTGATCACACCGGCCGAGTTGCCGGAGGTTTTGGCGCAATTCCGCCTTGTTTCCCGGCAGACCATCGCCTTACTCTGCGGCCATCCTGCCAGCGTCGAGGAATTCGCGCGCCGGCTTTACCTGGCTGGCCTGCCCCGCAACCAGTTGCTGGCCGATACTTTCCTGACCCGCGAAACGTGAGCGGGCCCCTGCCCATTGAGGATTTCCCATGAGCGAGCACATTCTGGTCGAGCGCGAGCAAGGCCTGCTGACGCTGCGCATGAACCGCCCGGACAAGATGAACGCCCTGACGCGCGCCATGTACAGCCGCATGGCCGAGGTGCTGGATGCGGCGCGCGAGGATCGCGAGGTCCGCGCCGTGCTGATTACGGGCAGCGAAGAGTGCTTCACCAGCGGTAACGACATCGTCGACTTCCTTCAGGAGCCGCCGAGCGGCATGGACAGCCCGGTATTCCAGTTCATGCGTGCTCTGTTCGATTTTCCCAAGCCGGTCGTGGCCGCCGTGAGCGGCCCGGCGGTGGGCATCGGCACCACCCTGCTGCTGCATTGCGATCTGGTCTACGTGAGCTGCGCAGCCAAGCTGAAGATGCCGTTCGTCAATCTCGGCCTCTGCCCGGAGTTCGGCTCGAGCCTCATCCTGCCGCGCCTGCTCGGCCATGCGAAGGCGGCGGAACTGCTGCTGTTGGGTGAGGGCTTCACGGGGGAACAGGCCGCCAGCTGGGGTATTGCCAACGCCGCCCTGGAGAATGGCGCCGTGACCTTTGCCCGCGCCCGCGAAGCCGCACTGCGCTTCCTCGACCTGGCCCCCTCGGCCCTGGCAGTGAGCAAGCGCCTGATGCAGGCGCCGGGGCGGGAAGAACTGCGTCGGGTGATCGCCGAAGAAGGCGAACTGTTCAGCCAGCGCCTGCGCTCGCCGGAAGCGGTAGAAGCGCTGTCGGCCTTTACCCAGCGGCGCAAGCCGGATTTCTCGAAGTTTGTGTGATGGGTAAACGCCTGCAGTTTTTCCAGTGGGAGCGAATTCATTCGAGATTGGCAGCGGAGCTGCCCCTGCAGAAATGAATGGCAGGCCTGCGGCCTGCTTCGCTCTTACCAGGAAACAAAAAAGCCGCCTCTTCGGGGCGGCTTTTTCGTTCCAGATCGGGTCAGACCAGCAGGTCGCCGACGTGGAGGATCTTCATGGTGTTGGTGCCGCCCTGGGTGGTGTAGCTGTCACCCTTGGTCAGGATCACCCAGTCACCCTTGGTCACGACGCCGCGTTGCAGCAGTTCGTCCACGGCCATCTGGCTGACCTTCTCCGGCGGCAGTGCGGCAGCGTCGAAGGGGATGGTCTCGACGCCACGGAACAGCGCCACACGGGCCTGGGTTTCGCGGTGGGGGGAGTAGGCGTAGATCGGCACCGAAGAGCGGATGCGCGACATGATCAACGGGGTGTAGCCACTTTCGGTCAGGCAGATGATGGCCTTGATGCCGGGGAAGTGGTTGGCGGCGTACATGGACGCCAGGGCGATGCTCTCATCGCAGCGCTCGAAGGTATTGCCAATACGGTGGTGGGAGCGGCGAGTGTCCGGGTGTTTTTCGGCGCCCTGGCAGATACGCGCCATGGCCTGCACGGCTTCCACCGGGTATTCGCCGGCGGCGCTCTCGGCGGAAAGCATGACGGCGTCGGTGTAGTCGAGCACGGCGTTGGCTACGTCGGAGACTTCCGCGCGGGTCGGCATCGGGCTGTGGATCATGGACTCCATCATCTGGGTCGCGGTGATCACGGCTTTGTTGTAGCGGCGGGCGTGCAGGATGATCTTCTTCTGGATACCCACCAGCTCGGCGTCGCCGATTTCCACGCCCAGGTCGCCACGGGCCACCATCACGGCATCGCTGGCGCGGATCAGGCCGTCCAGCGCCTCGTCGTCGGCCACGGCTTCGGCGCGTTCGATCTTGGCGACCAGCCAGGCCTTGCCGCCGGCCTCATCGCGCAGACGACGGGCCAATTCCATGTCGGCGGCGTCGCGGGGGAAGGACACGGCCAGGTAATCCAGTTCCATTTCCGCAGCCAGCTTGATGTCGGCCTTGTCCTTGGCGGTTAGGGCTGGAGCGGTCAGGCCGCCGCCACGGCGGTTGATGCCCTTGTGGTCGGACAGCGGGCCGCCGATCAGCACGCGGCACTGCAGTTCATCGGCGCTGGTGGATTCGACGCGCATGACCACGCGGCCGTCGTCCAGCAGCAATTCGTCGCCTACGCCGCAGTCCTTGATCAGGTCCGGGTAGTCGATGCCCACCACGTCCTGGTTGCCGGCATCGCGAGGGTGGGTGACGGAGAAGCGGAAGCTGTCGCCCTCTTTCAGCTCGATGCGCTTGCTGACGAATTTGGCGATGCGGATCTTCGGCCCTTGCAGGTCGCCGAGCAGGGCGACGAAGCGGCCGTGCTTGGCGGCCAGCTCGCGGACCAGGCGGGCACGTGCCTTGTGTTCCTCGGGGCTGCCGTGGGAGAAGTTCAGGCGGGCGACGTTGAGGCCCGCAATGATCAGTTGCTCCAGGACCTCCGGGGAGTTGCTGGCCGGGCCGAGGGTGGCGACGATTTTGGTGCGGCGGAAGGGCATGCGAAGACTCCATTTTTCAAGCAGAGCCCGAGGCTACTACGCGCGGAAACTGTAGTCATGGTTACTTTTCACTACTCGCTGAATTGTTTCACGTGGCCCGCCAAACGGTTTTTCGGCGACCTTCTCAATGCCGTCACGCCGAGTGGCTGCGTTGCTCTCAGGGACGGTCCAGGTTGAGTGCCTGGTCGAGGTGGCGGGAGGCTTTGCTGGCCAGGTCGCTGTCGGGGAACTGCACGAGCAATCGACGGAGGTAGCCGATAGCCTTGTCGCGGTTGGCGTGGGGATTGTCGGGCGCCAGGTACATCAGACCCAACTGGTAGAGCGCCTTCTGCTTGATGTCGGGCTGCACGTGGGCATCGGACAGCGCCAACAGGTAGAGCTCCTCGGCCTCGGCGACACGGTCCTTGAGTACGGCGCGGCGCGACAGCAGGGTCATGTCCGGGTCCAGGCCCGCCTTGTAGAGGTCGAGTGCATTGCTTGGCTTCCAGTTGGCCAGCAGCTCGCGGGAGGTTTTCTGCACCGGGTCCCTTGCACGCTGGCGGATCACCAGGATGCGCGCCTCGGCCCGCTCGGCTGCACGGCTGCTGGGGAACTCATTCAGGACCCGTTCCAGGTAGGCCAGCGCCCTGGTGTCGTTGCGTTGCTCGTTGTAGCGGCTCATGTAGATCAGGCCGATCTGGTAGAGCGCAATGGCGCGTACGTCATCGCTGAATTCGTCATCGCGGTAGCCAACCAGATACAGCTCTTCCGCCTCCGGGCTCTTGGCATCGCGGATGGCCATTGCGCTGTAGGTGAGCAGGTCGCCTTCCTCTTCCACAGCGGCGGCCATGCGTTTGCTCTTCATGGCCTTGTATTCCACCACTTCGTTGGTAGTGACCTGTGCGATGAACAGCGGCGTGGTGGGCGAGCAGGCGCTCAGCAGGAGGCAGAAGGTGAGGAGAGTGGGGCGCGTTGCGTGCATGGCGGGACCGTGGCAGATGGATTCCGGCAGTCTAGCAGTGGCGGTTTCTCATCCGGGGCTCGCGCAGGCAGGACCAATCGGAGGTTATGCTTCGTACTTTGTGATCGTCCGGCGGCCTGAAGAAGCGGCGCATTCGGCCGATATTCCGGTGGACGGAGGAATTAACCATGCGAACCCTGATCATCCTCACCGTGCTGGCAGCCACGGCCGGTTGTACCCGTTGGTCCCTTGACCACCATTTGAACAACGCCTACCGCTCCTATGAGCGCGGTGATTGCGAAGACGTGATCCTCGAACTGTCCAAGGCCGAGCGCAAAAGCCGCGCCCGGCAATACCTGCAGCCGGAAATCTCCCTGCTGCGTGGCCAGTGCCTGGAGCGCCAGAGCCTGTTCGTCGATGCCGCGCAGACCTACCAGTTCATCATCGCCCGCTACCCGGCCAGCGAGTACGCCTACCGGGCCAAGGCGCGCCTGGAAACCTTGCAGCAACTCGGGCACCTCGGTGGCAGCACGGCAAAGGCCACTGCAGCACCGCTCTGACCCGCAACTCGGCCGTCGGTCGTGCTTCGCTTGAGCCGCGAAGGGCCAGGGCTAAGCTGAGCATCTATTTCCGAGGAGCCAAGGAATGCGCCACCTGCTGTGCTGCCTGTTGCTGCTGCCGGCTGTCGCCGGGGCGGAGATCTATCGTTGGACCGATGCCCAGGGGCGGGTGCATTTCAGTGAAACACCCCGAGAGGGCGCCGAGCAGGTGTCGGTGAAGCCGCAGGTGGTGGAACGCGATGCTGCTACCCGTGAGCGTGAAGTGCGCACTGCCAGGTTCTACGATGCGCGCCGCCAGGAGCAGGCTGCGGCAGCCAGCCGGACGGCAGAAGCGCGAGGGCAACAGCAGAAGCGTTGCGGTCAGTTGCGTGACCAGCAAGGGAAGTTGAATCACGGTGGACCGCTCTACCGAGTCGACGAACAGGGTGAACGGCAGTACTACACTGATGAGCAGATCGAAACCTTCCGTCGCTCGCTGGCGGAGCGCATGGCACGTGAGTGCGATTGAAGGTTGGTCTGACGCCGCAACGAGCGCATACTGAAACGTCATTAATAGCGATTTGATATCATGCCGACCAAGCGCCATATCGAACGCCATCAGTTGCCTTATTACCTGAAGGTGTTCAATCGCATCACCGACAAGCCCATGGGTTACCTGGGCAATGTGTCCATGGACGGCCTGATGCTGATCAGCCAGCTGCCCATGCTGGTGGGCGCGCGCTTCGACATGCGGCTGAAAATTCCGGGCAAGGACGGGCAACTGCATTTCGTCGATTTCTACGCCACGTGCCAGTGGTGCCATGAAGATGTGACGCCTGGGCACTACGATTCGGGTTTCTCGCTGGTGGCGCCGCCTTCGGAATACGCCGACCTCATCGACTCCCTGCGCTTCTATTTCAGCTTTCGCCCTCTGGCCGCCTCGGCCTGAATCTGCCTGAAAAATGCTACCGGACTACACCGGCGCGCACGCCGATGTCTGTGCGCTGCCGATGATTTAAAAGGAAAGGCGCCCAGAGGCGCCTTGTTCGTAGCAGATCGGCTCAGGGGCGAATCTCGATCAGCGTGCCGTCTTTCACCAGGGCCCAGATCTCACGCATATCGGCGTTCTTCATGGCGATGCAGCCCTCGGTCCAGTCCAGGGTATGGAAGTACCACTCTGGGTATTCCTCATCCAGCGGGGTGCCGTGGATCATGATCATGCCACCGGGGGGTACGCCTTTGTCTCGAGCCTTGGCGGCGTCGCGGGCGTTGGGGTAGGAGATGTGCATGGCCAGGTTGAACTTGTCGCTGGTCTTGCGCCAGTCGATCCAATAGAAACCTTCCGGGGTGCGCTGGTCGCCCTCACGCAGCTTGGGGCCCGAGGGTTGCTTGCCGAGGGAAATGCGATAGGCCTTGAGCACGTCGCCGCGATTCATCAGCAGCAGCTTGCGCTCCGATTTCACCACCAGGACCTTGTCGATGGATTTGCCGCCCAGTGTCGGCGTGGTGCTTGCCTGGGCGAGCGCGGCAAGGCTCATGAAAAGTACAACTAGCAACCAGCGCATCGGCACAACATCCCCACAGTGTTCAAGTAAGCAGAGTAGCGGTCAGGCTTTTTTGTAGTGGGCCAACAACGGCGGCAGGGGCTCGTTGCGCACCGGGAAAACCTGCCCGGCGCGGTCGGCGAAGTAACATTCTAAGGTACGGCCCACGGTGGGGAAAGCCAGCTCGGACCAAGGAATCTCCCGTTCGTAGAACAGCCGCACTTCCAGGCTCTCGTCGCCCGCGGCGAAGTCCAGATCCACCAGTTCGGCCCGGAAGAAGGTGTACACCTGGCTGATATGTGGCAGGTCGAAGAGGGTATAGAGGCTGAGGTTGCGCACCCGGGCGCAGGCTTCCTCGAAGGTTTCCCGGCTGGCAGCCTGCTCCATGGTCTCGCCGTTTTCCATGAAACCGGCGGGCAGTGTCCAGTAACCCTTGCGTGGCTCGATGGCGCGGCGACAGAGCAGTACCTGCTCGTCCCATACCGGCAGGCAGCCGGCGACGATGCGGGGATTCTGGTAGTGGATGGTGTGGCAGCTGTCGCACACGTAACGCAGGCGGTTATCGCCCTCGGGAATGCGCTGGACAACCGGGCCGCCGCACTGGCTGCAGAATTTCATCAAAGTTCCTCGGGATCAGGCGCTCATCTTGGCGCGGCATGGTGCCGCACGGCAAGCGTCTTACCGGGCAAACCAAAGGTGGTGAATGGTGCGACCTGTCGGCGCGGGGCTTGGGCGGTCCAGAGGTTCATGCCATGATGCCCGGCAGTCGAGAACAACGAGAAAATCCATGCTGGATGACCTGCTCCGTCGTGTGCAGAGCTACTCCCCGACAATCCTGGAGACCGATCACGACTTTCCCGAGGCCGCGGTGCTGGTGCCGATTACCCGCAGCGAGGAGCCCGAACTGGTCCTGACCCTGCGCGCCAGTGGCCTGTCTACCCACGGCGGCGAAGTGGCCTTCCCCGGCGGTCGTCGCGATCCCGAAGATCCTGACCTGATCCGCACCGCCCTGCGCGAAGCGGAAGAAGAGGTGGGCCTTCCCCCCGGACTGGTCGAGGTCATCGGCCCGCTCAGTACGCTGGTCTCCCGGCATGGCATCAAGGTCACGCCCTACGTGGGGCTGGTTCCGGACTTCGTCCAGTACAAGGCCAACGACGGCGAAATCGACTCGGTCTTCAGCGTGCCGCTGGAGTTCTTTCGCGACGACCCGCGGCAGGTGACCCACCGCATCGACTACCTCAGCCGCAGCTGGTACGTGCCCAGCTACCAGTATGGCGAGTACAAGATCTGGGGCCTGACCGCGATCATGGTCGTCGAACTGGTCAACCTGGTGTACGACGCCGGGATCGACATGACCCGCGCGCCCGCGAACTTCATACAACTCAAATAAGCCCCTCCGAGGAGCGCCTGATGAAATACCGCCTTGGAACCGCCCAGGTCGAAACCCACCCTGACAGCTGGACCGCCCCCACTGCCACCCTGGTGGGCAAGGTTCGCCTGGACGCCGGCGCCAGCGTCTGGTTCGGTGCCGTACTGCGCGGCGACAACGAGCTGATCCACATTGGTGAGAACAGCAACGTCCAGGATGGCACTGTGATGCACACCGACATGGGCTACCCGCTGAACATCGGCCGCTCCGTCACCATCGGTCACAACGCCATGCTGCACGGCTGCTCGGTGGGTGATTTCAGCCTGATCGGCATCAACGCCGTGGTGCTCAACGGCGCGAAGATCGGCAAGTACTGCATCATCGGCGCCAATGCGCTGATTCCCGAGGGCAAGGAAATCCCCGATGGCTCGCTGGTCATGGGGTCCCCCGGCAAGGTGGTGCGCGAGCTGACCGAGCAACAGAAGAAAATGCTCGAAGCCAGTGCAGCCCACTACGTGCATAACGCCCAGCGCTACGCCCGCGATCTGGCCGAGCAGGACGACTGATGGACGCCGAACGCCCCGTTCGCTCGCCCTGTGTGCAGGTCTGCGTGCTGGACGACCATGACGTCTGCAGCGGTTGCCAGCGCACCGCCGACGAAATCACCCGCTGGGGTCGCATGGACAATACCGAGCGTCGTGAAGTGCTGGTGCGCTGTTTCGAGCGCGCCAAGGCCAGCGGCCTTTTCATTACACCCCCGACTCAGGCTTCTTGACTCCCCGAGGAAATGACATGCCCCGTATTGGAACCCCCTTGTCGCCCAGCGCGACCCGTGTACTGCTGTGTGGCTCCGGCGAGCTCGGCAAGGAGGTGGTGATCGAACTGCAGCGCCTCGGCTGCGAAGTGATCGCCGTTGACCGTTATGCCGACGCCCCGGCCATGCAAGTGGCTCATCGCAGTCACGTCATCAGCATGCTGGACGGTGCCGCCCTGCGCGCGGTGATCGAGCAGGAAAAACCGCACTACATCGTGCCGGAGATCGAAGCCATCGCCACCGCAACCCTGGTTGAGCTGGAGGCTGAAGGCTTCACCGTAGTGCCGACCGCTCGCGCTGCCCAACTGACCATGAACCGCGAAGGCATCCGTCGCCTCGCGGCCGAAGAGCTGGGTGTCCCCACTTCGCCGTACCACTTCGCCGATACGTTCGAAGACTACAGCGCGGCGGTGGCCAGCGTCGGCTACCCCTGTGTGGCCAAGCCGATCATGAGCTCGTCCGGCAAGGGCCAGTCGGTACTGAAATCCGACGCCGACCTCAAGGCCGCCTGGGACTACGCCCAGGAAGGCGGCCGCGCCGGCAAGGGCCGGGTGATTGTCGAGGGCTTCATCGATTTCGATTACGAGATCACGTTGCTGACCGTGCGTCACATCGGCGGCACCAGCTTCTGCGCGCCCATCGGCCATCGTCAGGTGAAGGGCGACTATCACGAGTCCTGGCAGCCTCAAGCCATGAGCCCGAAAGCCCTGGCCGAATCCGAACGCATCGCCCAGGCGGTGACCGAGGCCCTGGGCGGACGTGGCCTGTTTGGCGTCGAGCTGTTCATCAAGGGTGACCAGGTGTGGTTCAGCGAAGTGTCGCCGCGCCCGCACGATACCGGTCTGGTGACCCTGATTTCCCAGGACCTGTCCGAGTTCGCCCTGCACGCACGGGCCATCCTGGGCCTGCCGATCCCGGTCATTCGCCAGGCGGGCCCTTCGGCCTCCGCGGTGATCCTGGTCGATGGCAAGTCCAATCAGGTCAGCTTCGGCAATCTGGGGGCTGCCCTCAGCGAACCGGACACTGCTCTGCGCCTGTTCGGCAAGCCCGAAGTGGACGGCCAGCGCCGCATGGGCGTGGCGCTGGCGCGGGACGAGTCCACTGACCTGGCGCGGGCCAAGGCGACCCGTTCGGCCCAGGCGGTCGATGTCCAGCTGTGATCCGTCTGGCCGGGCTGTGCTGGTGGGCGGCGGCGTTACCGCTGCTGCCCCTGGCACTGCCAATGGGCATGCAAGCCCGTCGAGCGGCCCTTCGCCTGGCGCCGGCTGCCGGGCCGCAGAGCGGTTTGGCCGGCAGCAAACTCGAAGGGGAGCCCCTGCGTCTTCTCCTGATTGGCGAGTCCACGGTTGTGGGCGTCGGCGCTTCCTGTCTGGACTTCGCCCTGGCCGGTCAATTGGCTGCCGCCCTCGCTTCGCGCCTTTCGCGCCCAGTGGCCTGGCGCGCTTGTGGTGAGAACGGCATTACCGCTGGTGAGGCCGTGGAGCGCCTGTTGCCGCTGGTCGCCAATGAGCCCGTCGAGCTGGTGTTGCTGGTCTTCGGCGTCAACGACACCACCCATTTCAGTTCCAGCCGCAGTTGGCAGGTCGCCATTGCAGGGCTGGCGCGACATTTCATCGAGCGCGGTGCGCAGGTTGCCCTGGCCGGCGTGCCGCCTTTACAGCACTTCACGGCATTACCCTGGCTGTTGCGCCAATTGCTGGGATGGCGTGCGCGGATACTGGATCGGCAACTGGAAGAGCTGGCCGCGCGCGAGGGATTGGCTTGCTGCGCGACCCGCCTGGAAATGCGCCCGGAGTTCCTGGCGCTGGATGGCTACCATCCGTCGTCGCTGGGGTATCGGGTCTGGGGCGAATCGCTCGCCGACTGGTTAATCGTCGAGGCCCTGCCAACGCGCGAGGCAGAGGGTCTGGTGCTCGACCTCAGCGCATGAGGTTGAGGGGCGCAGCGGCCCCTAGGCCTTGGGCGTGAGTGCGGCACGCCAGGCGAGCACCCGCTGCACGCGGTTCTCGCCGGACTGGAGGATTTCCAGGCGATAGGGGCCGACCTTCAGGCAGGCGCTGCAGTCGGGAATCTGTTCCAGGGCTTCGGTGATCAGGCCATTGAGGGTCTTCGGGCCGTCGCAGGGCAGGTGCCAGCCCAGTACCCGGTTCAGTTCGCGCAGGTGCAGGGAGCCGTCCAGCTCGTAGCGGCCATCCTCGCGTGACTGAATGCCAGGATTGGGCGCGAAGTCTTCCAGGCTGCCGAATTCGCCCACCAGTTCCTGGAAGATGTCTTCCAGGCTGACCAGTCCCACCACGTCGCCGTACTCGTCTACCACGATTCCCAGGCGGCGCTTTTGCTTCTGGAAGTTCACCAGTTGGGTGAGCAGCGGCGTGCTTTCCGGCACGAAGTAGGTTTCGCGACTCACTGCCAACAGCTGCTCGGCACTGGGTGGGCCCTCGGCCAGCAGGCGCGGCAACTGGCGCAGGTGAAGGATGCCTTCGATCTGGTTGATGTCTTCGCGGTAAAGCGGCAGGCGCGTGTGGGTGGCGCTCTGCAACTGGGCGAGGAGCGCGTCCGGCGTGGTCGCCAGGTCGATGCCCTGCATCTCGCTGCGGGGAATCATGATGGAGCTGATGGTGACCCGCTGCAGCGCGTCGGTCACCGCCACGGGCAGGCGGGCTTGCGGCTGGATTTCCACGCCGTGGCGGCGCCGGGTCGCCAGCCAGGCGACTAGCGCGCCGGCTACCAGGGAGACAGTGATTCCGAGGAGGAGGCCGGCGAGCAATCCGTGCATGATCAACTCAGACGTGGAGGATGAATTCGCGGACCAGCTTGCTGCCGAAATACGCCAGCATCAGCAGGCAGAAGCCCGCCAGGGTCCAGCGAATGGCCTTGTGCCCGCGCCAGCCGAGCTGGTGACGACCCCAGATCAGCACGCCGAACACCACCCAGGCGATGCAGGAGAGGATGGTCTTGTGCGCAAGGTGCTGGGCGAACAGGTTGTCGACGAACACCCAACCAGAGATCAGCGACAGCGAGAGCAGGCTCCAGCCTGCCCAGAGGAAGCTGAACAGCAGGCTTTCCATGGTTTGCAGGGCTGGGAAGTTCTTGATCAGCCCGGACGGGTGCTTGTGCTTGAGCTGGTGGTCCTGCAGGAGCAGCAGCAGCGCCTGGAATACCGCCATGGTCAGCAGGCCGTACGCCAGTATCGACAGCAGGATATGCGCGAGGATGCCCGGGGCTTCATCTATTGCCTGGGAGGTGCCGCCCGGTACCAGTGCCGCTGCCAGTGCAGTCAGTGCGCCGAGGGGGAGCAGCAGCAGGAGCAGGTTTTCGATGGGTATCCGCGTGGAGGCCAGGATGGTCAGCAGGATCACCGCTGCGGCGATCAGGCTGGCGGCGTTGAAGAAGTCCAGGTAGAGCCCGGCAGGGGTCAGCAGCTCGAGGAAGAGTGCGGTGCAATGGGCGAGCAGGGCCAGGCCGCCGCCGAGGATCAGCAGGCGCTTGTCCGGCGTTGTACGCTGGCTGAGGCGAAGGCCCTGGTAACCAGTAGTGCCCGCATAGAGGAATGCAGCCAGGAGGCTGGGCAGCAGAGGGTGCATAAGTCCTTGTAAGGCAAGCCCGAAAGGCAGTGAGTGTGGCATACAAGGCCTGCCGGTGAAAGACCGCTGGCGGTGTCGGCGGCGGCGACACTTGGTTATACTCCGCCGCCTGCCGCAAGCTCACCCGGGGCTCACGAGAGCCCGAAAGGAACGCGCATGTTTGAAAACCTTACCGACCGCCTCTCACAGACGCTGCGCCATGTCACCGGCAAGGCCAAGCTGACCGAGGACAACATCAAGGACACCCTGCGCGAGGTGCGCATGGCCCTGCTCGAAGCCGACGTCGCCCTGCCGGTGGTGAAGGACTTCGTCGGCAAGATCAAGGACCGTGCGGTCGGTACCGAAGTTTCCAAGAGCCTGACCCCCGGCCAGGCCTTCGTGAAGATCGTCCAGGCCGAACTGGTGGAGCTGATGGGCGCCGCCAACGAGGACCTGGCGCTGAACGCCGCGCCGCCGGCGGTGATCCTGATGGCCGGCCTGCAGGGTGCGGGCAAGACCACCACCGTGGGCAAGCTGTCACGCTTCCTTAAAGAGAGGAAGAAGAAGTCCGTGCTGGTGGTGTCGGCGGACGTCTACCGCCCGGCGGCGATCAAGCAGCTGGAAACCCTGGCCAACGACATCGGCGTCACCTTCTTCCCGTCCAACACCAGCCAGAAGCCGGTGGATATCGCCCGGGCGGCGATTCATGAAGCCAAGCTCAAGTTCATCGATGTTGTCATCGTCGACACCGCCGGCCGTCTGCACATCGACACCGAGATGATGGATGAGATCAAGCAGGTCCACGCGGCGATCACGCCGGTGGAAACCCTGTTCGTGGTCGATGCCATGACCGGCCAGGACGCCGCCAACACCGCCAAGGCCTTCAATGACGCCCTGCCGCTGACCGGCGTGGTGCTGACCAAGGTGGACGGCGATGCCCGTGGCGGTGCAGCACTGTCGGTACGCGCCATCACTGGCAAGCCGATCAAGTTCCTCGGCATGGGCGAGAAGACCGAAGCCCTCGATCCCTTCCATCCGGACCGCGTCGCCTCGCGCATCCTCGGCATGGGTGACGTGCTCAGCCTGATCGAGCAGGCCGAGCAGACCATGGACCGCGAGAAGGCCGAGAAGCTTGCCAAGAAGATCAAGAAGGGCAAGGGCTTCGACCTCGAAGACTTCCGTGACCAGCTGCAACAGATGAAGAACATGGGCGGCCTCGGCGGCCTCATGGACAAGATGCCGATGCTCGGTGGCGTCAATCTGGCGCAGATGGGCAATGCCCAGAATGCGGCAGAGAAGCAGTTCAAGCAGATGGAGGCGATCATCAACTCCATGACGCCTGCTGAGCGCCGTGATCCGGAAGTGATCAGTGGCTCGCGCAAACGCCGCATCGCCTTGGGTTCCGGTACTCAGGTGCAGGACGTCGGCCGCCTCATCAAGCAGCACAAGCAGATGCAGAAAATGATGAAGAAGGTCACCGCCAAAGGCGGCATGGCCAAAATGATGCGCGGCATGGGCAGCATGTTCCCCGGCGGCATGCCGAAGATGTGAGACCTGGCCGCCGACCGGCGGCCAGCAAAAAGAGATTTGCAATCGGCCGGATAATCCTTAGAATATGCGGCCTTTCGGGCCCATGGCCCATGTGTGTGCACAGCTTGAAAAGCACCGACTATAGGAACGAAGTTCAATGGTAACCATCCGTCTTGCCCGTGGCGGCTCCAAGAAGCGCCCCTTCTACCACCTGACCGTGACCAACAGCCGCAACGCGCGCGATGGTCGCTTCGTAGAGCGCGTCGGCTTCTTCAACCCGGTTGCTCAGGGTGCTGAAGTGAAGCTCTCCGTAAACCAGGAGCGCGTCAGCTACTGGCTGAGCCAGGGCGCCCAGCCGTCTGAGCGCGTTGCTCAGCTGCTGAAGGAAGCTGCCAAGGCTGCTGCCTAAGCATCTTTATGAGCACGACGCCGGCTCCCGCCGATGAATTCATCGTTCTCGGCAAGATTTTCTCGGTGCATGGCGTACGTGGCGAGGTGAAGGTCTACTCCTTCACCGATCCGCTGGATAACGTGCTTGATTACCACCGTTGGACGCTCAGGCGTGACAACGAGGTGAAGCAGGTCGAAGTTGCTAGCGGACGCGTCCATGGCAAGGTCCTGGTAGTAAGGCTGAAGGGGTTGGACGACCGCGAGGTCGCTCGTACCTACGCAGGTTTTGAAATCTGTGTTCCCTCCAGTGAACTGCCGGAGCTTGAAGCGGACGAGTTCTACTGGCACCAGTTGGAAGGTCTCAACGTGATCAACCAGGACGGGCACCTGCTCGGCCGCATCGATCACCTCCTGGAGACCGGCGCCAACGATGTGATGGTGGTCAAGCCCTGTGCTGGCAGCCTTGATGATCGCGAACGCCTTCTGCCCTACACGGAGCAGTGTGTGTTGTCGATTGATCTGGACGCCGGTGAGATGCAGGTGGAATGGGACGTTGATTTCTGAGGGCCTGACATGAAAAGCATGCAGGTCGGAGTCATCAGCATATTTCCCGAGATGTTCGCTGCCATCAGCGAGTACGGCATCACCAGCCGTGCGGTGAAGCAAGGGCTGCTCAAGCTCAATTGCTGGAATCCGCGGAGCTTCACCGAAGACCGCCACCAGACGGTGGATGATCGGCCCTTCGGCGGTGGTCCTGGCATGGTGATGAAGATCCAGCCCCTGGAACGGGCCCTGGCGGCAGCCAAGGCAGCGACGGGGGAGCGAGCGAAGGTGATCTACCTCTCGCCGCAGGGGCGCCAGCTCAAGCAGGCAGCCGTGCGCGAGCTGGCGAACGAGGATGCATTGATCCTTATCGCTGGACGCTACGAAGGCATCGACGAACGCTTCATTGAGGAGCACGTCGATGAGGAATGGTCGATCGGTGACTACGTCCTGTCCGGCGGTGAGCTGCCGGCCATGGTACTGATCGATGCGGTGACGCGGTTGCTGCCCGGTGCGTTGGGCCACGCGGACTCCGCCGAGGAGGACTCCTTTACGGATGGCCTGCTCGATTGCCCGCATTACACCCGTCCGGAGCTGTATGCAGGCAAGCGTGTTCCCGAGGTGCTGCTCAGCGGCAACCACGAACACATCCGGCGATGGCGTTTGCAGCAGGCGCTTGGGCGCACCTGGGAACGTCGGGCTGATCTTCTGGATTGCCGCTCGCTTTCTGGAGAAGAGAAAAAGCTGCTGGAGGAATACATCCGCCAGCGGAACGATAGTTAACGTATCGATGGCACGCCCAGAAGGCCTGTCTTAGGAGCATAGCGATGACCAACAAGATCATTCAGCAGATCGAAGCTGAACAAATGAGCAAAGTGATTCCGGCCTTCGCCCCGGGCGACACCGTAATCGTTCAAGTTAAAGTGAAGGAAGGCGACCGTGCTCGTCTGCAGGCCTTCGAAGGTGTGGTCATCGCCAAGCGTAACCGCGGCCTGAACAGCGCTTTCACCGTGCGCAAGATCTCCAACGGCGTAGGCGTTGAGCGTACCTTCCAGACCTACTCCCCGCTGGTTGACAGCCTGTCCGTCAAGCGTCGCGGCGACGTGCGCAAGGCCAAGCTGTACTACCTCCGCGACCTGTCCGGCAAGGCAGCTCGTATCAAGGAAAAGCTGGTCTAATCGACGCAGCTTTCCTCGAAAAACCCGCCCTGGTTCGCCTCGGCGGGTTTTTTCTTGCCTGTGCGCGGGGATAATTCGCCCCCCGCTGGGATGGCCAGTCGGGATATTCCTGCCTGTCCGGCAGCACACAAGAACGACAAGCATCGCCGCACGCGTGGCAGCCACAAGGGTTCGATTCAGGTAGTAGTGGCATGACCCCGAGAGATCAAGAAATCGCCCGTCGGACCGAGCTGTCCGAGAGCCGGGTAACCAAGGCGGTATTCCCGCCCAGCACCAACCATCACAACACGCTGTTCGGCGGTACCGCCCTGGCCTGGATGGATGAGGTGTCCTTCATCACCGCGACGCGCTTCTGCCGTCTGCCGCTGGTGACGGTTTCCAGCGACCGGATCGACTTCAAGCATCCCATCCCGGCAGGAACCATCGTCGAGTTGGTAGGACGCGTGGTGAAGGTGGGCAATACCAGCCTCAAGGTGGAGGTCGGCGTGTTCGTCGAGGACATGTACAGCGCCTCCCGCGAGAAGGCTATCAGTGGCCTGTTCAGCTTCGTCGCGATCGACGACGAAAAGCGCCCAGTGCAAGTCCTGCCGGAATTTCCCCTGGCAGCCACCGCTGCATGAATGAAGAAGGCACCCTCGGGTGCCTTCTTGCGTTTCCGGGGGAAGGTCAGTGGCGCATGCTGATCTTCAGCGAAGCCTGCGACAGGTCGATGTTGTTCAGCGTCAGGCTGCCGAAACTCTGGTTCTGTGGGGCGCCGGCCACGCGGATATTCTCGAAGCGCAGCTCACCGATAGAGCTGGGTAGGCGCAGGTTCACCGAGCCGTCGGGATTGACCGCCGAGGTCAGATTGCGGGTGTCATAGACCACATCTTTCATTGAGGTTTCCGAATCCAGGCTGTCCAGCACCGGCATCACCAGCCTCGCCAGTTGCTTGACCGCGCCCAGGCCATCGCCGCTTTCCGCTTGCAGGAACAAGCCCTGTAGCACCTCATCCAGCCCTTGGGCGCTGACATTGCTCATCTCCATGTCGCTCAGCGGACGCAGCCCCTGCGGGGTTTCCTGGCGACTGATGCTCGCGGGCGGTTGCAGGCGCTGGATGTCGGCACTGGCCACTTGGAAGGGGCTCATCAACGCCGCCACGAGCGTCGCCGCCAGACGCAGGTTGCTCTGCTTCTTCAGGGCCTTGGTCAGTTGCTTCTGGGTCAGCAGGCCTTGCGCTATCAGTACTTCACCCAGACGCATCCTGCTGGTGAGCTGCATCTTGATCGCGGCGTCCAGTTGCTGGGAGGTAATCAGACCCCGGTTGATGAGGATCTGCCCCAGGCGGGAGTTCACTTGGTTGGCCATGTTCCGGTACCCGTGGTGGGTGATAGCAAGATGGAATCATCCACGGCCAGCACGACCCTGTCACCAGACTAAGGATAGGCTGGCCATGCCGTCTGTCAGTGTGTTTGCGCCAATACCGCCCAGGCCTAGCAGGATGTGGTGTTCGCTCATCGGAAGTCCTTCTCGGGGATGAATCGGATACAGCCCTATGGAAGACTAGCGCCTCGTACAGACAAGGCAGCCCTTCATGCCCACGCTAGACCACGTACTGATCGACCGCTTCCTCGATGCCCTCTGGCTGGAAAAAGGCTTGTCCGAACACACCCGCTCCGCCTATCGCAGCGACCTGGCGCATTTCAACAGCTGGCTCGACGAGCGCGGCATCGCCCTCGACAAGGCTGGGCGCGACCTGATCCTCGATCACCTTGCCTGGCGCCTGGAGCAGGGCTACAAGGCCCGCTCCACCGCACGCTTCCTTTCCGGGCTGCGGGGCTTCTACCGTTTCCTGCTGCGGGAAAACCTGATCCTCGAGGACCCGACCCTGCAGGTGGACCTGCCGCAACTGGGGCGGCCGTTGCCCAAGTCGCTCTCCGAGGCGGATGTGGAGGCTTTGCTGGAAGCCCCGGAGCTGGATGACCCCATCGGCCTGCGTGACCGCGCCATGCTCGAGGTGCTCTACGCCTGCGGCCTGCGGGTCACCGAGCTGGTAAGCCTGACCCTGGAGCAGGTCAACCTGCGCCAGGGCGTGCTCAGGGTCTTCGGCAAGGGCAGCAAGGAGCGTCTGGTGCCTCTGGGCGAGGAAGCCATCGCCTGGCTCGAACGCTATCAACGGGAGGCCCGCCCGTCCCTCCTCGATGGCAAACCCAGCGATGTGCTGTTTCCCAGCCTGCGTGGCGAGCAGATGACCCGCCAGACCTTCTGGTACAGGATCAAACACCAGGCCCAGGTGGCCGGGATCAGCAAGTCCCTCTCGCCACACACCCTGCGCCACGCGTTCGCCACCCACCTGCTCAACCATGGTGCCGACCTGCGGGTGGTGCAGATGCTGCTTGGCCACAGTGACCTGTCCACCACCCAGATCTACACCCACATCGCCCGCGCCCGCCTGCAGGAGCTGCACGCACGGCATCACCCTCGTGGATGAGGCCGACGCAGTGCCGGCCGGCTGCCTACAGTTTCCGCCGGGCGTCTGTCGTCTGCGCGCCAGGGCTTCTGTGGTAGGCTTGAGCGATTTCCGCACGTCCGCCGCTCGACAGGAGTACCCATGCGCGTGACCCGTCTCATCGCCGGCCTGGCCCTCGGCCTCGCCAGCACCCTCAGCCTCGCCGCCGACCCGGACCAGGCCATCCGCAAAACCCTTGATGCGCTGCAGCTCGGCCTGCCCATCGAATCCATCGGCGAAAGCCCGATGACCGGCATCTACCAGGTCCAGCTCAAGGGCGGCCGGATGCTCTACACCAGCGCTAACGGCCAGTACCTGATGCAGGGCTACCTCTACCACGTGCAGAACGGCAAGCCGGTGAACCTCACCGAGCAGGCCGAGAGCCGCTCCATCGCCAAGGAAATCAACGCCATCCCCACCAGCGAGATGGTCGTGTTTGCGCCCAAGGACCCGGCCAAGGCCCACATCACCGTGTTCACCGACACCGACTGTGGCTATTGCCAGAAACTGCACAGCGAAGTGCCCGAGCTGAACCGTCGCGGTATCGAAGTGCGCTACGTCGCCTTCCCGCGCCAGGGCATCGGCAGCCACGGCTACAACAGCCTGGTCAGCGTCTGGTGCAGCAAGGATCGTCAGGCCGCCATGAACAAGGCCAAATCCCGCGAGGAGCTGCCGGCCGCAACCTGCGACAACCCGGTGGCCAAGCAATTCGAACTGGGCCAACTGATCGGCGTCAACGGCACCCCGGCCATCGTGCTGGGCAACGGCCAGATGATTCCGGGGTATCAGCCCGCTCCACAGCTTGCAAAGTTGGCCCTGGAGGCCAAGTAATCCGGGCGCCTGCCTTGATTGACCAATATTCAGCCGCTTCGTAAAGTGCGGCTCTTTTCCTCGGCCGGGGCACCCCCGGCCGTTTTCGCAGTGATGATGGGGAGTTCAGCGTGAAGCCGGTAAAAGTAGGCATCTGTGGCCTTGGGACCGTCGGTGGCGGCACCTTCAACGTACTCAAACGCAACGCCGAGGAGATTGCCCGCCGTGCCGGGCGTGGAATCGAGGTTGCCCAGATTGCCGCTCGTCGTCCCAACCCGAAGTGTGAAACCGGCGCTACCCCCATCACCGCCGACATCTTCGACGTGGTCAACAACCCGGAAATCGACATCGTCATTGAACTGATCGGTGGCTACACCCAGGCGCGTGAGCTGGTTCTGAAGGCCATCGAGAACGGCAAGCACGTGGTGACCGCCAACAAGGCGCTGATCGCCGTGCACGGCAACGAAATCTTCGCCAAGGCTCGCGAGAAGGGCGTCATGGTCGCCTTCGAAGCCGCTGTCGCCGGTGGTATCCCGGTGATCAAGGCCATCCGCGAAGGCCTCTCCGCCAACCGCATCAACTGGCTGGCCGGCATCATCAACGGCACCGGCAACTTCATCCTCACCGAAATGCGTGAGAAAGGCCGCGCCTTCGAAGACGTGCTGAAGGAAGCCCAGGCCCTGGGATACGCCGAAGCCGACCCGACCTTCGACGTCGAAGGCATCGACGCCGCCCATAAGCTGACCATCCTCGCGTCCATCGCCTTCGGCATCCCGCTGCAGTTCGACAAGGCCTACACCGAAGGCATCTCGAAACTGACCAGCGCCGACGTCAACTATGCCGAGGCACTGGGCTACCGCATCAAGCACCTGGGCGTGGCGCGCCGTACCGACAGCGGCTTCGAGCTGCGCGTGCATCCGACCCTGATCCCGGCCGACCGCCTGATCGCCAACGTCAACGGCGTGATGAACGCCGTGATGGTCAACGGCGACGCCGCCGGCAGTACCCTCTACTACGGCGCTGGTGCCGGCATGGAGGCCACCGCCTCTGCCGTGGTCGCCGACGTGGTGGACGTGGTCCGCGCGCTGACCACCGACCCGGAAAACCATGTGCCGCACCTGGCCTTCCAGCCGGACTCGCTGTCCGACCACCCGATCCTGCCGATCGAAGCCTGCGAGAGCGCCTACTACCTGCGCATCCAGGCCAAGGACCATCCGGGCGTGCTGGCGCAGGTCGCGACCATCCTGTCGGAGCGCGGCATCAATATCGAATCCATCATGCAGAAAGAAGTCGAAGAGCAGGACGGCCTGGTGCCGATGATCCTGGTTACCCACCGGGTCGTCGAGGCGCGCGTCAACGACGCCATCGCCGCGCTGGAAGCTCTGGAAGACGTGGTAGGCAGCGTAGTGCGCATCCGCGTCGAGCAACTGAACTAAGCAGCCGCCGGACCAGAGCGCGGCCGCGAGGGGCGATCCCCCGGAGCGACGCGCCAGCCCCGGCCGCTCGAAACCAAGGTTTTAAGACATGCGCTATATCAGTACCCGCGGCCAGGCTCCGGCCCTGAACTTCGAAGACGTGCTGCTGGCTGGCCTGGCCAGCGACGGCGGCCTCTACGTCCCGGAAAACCTGCCGCGCTTCACCCAGGAAGAGATCGCCTCCTGGGCCGGCCTGCCGTACCACGAACTGGCCTTCCGTGTGATGCGCCCCTTCGTCGCCGGCAGCATTTCCGACGCGGACTTCAAGAAGATCCTCGAAGAGACCTACGGCGTCTTCGCCCACAACGCCGTGGCGCCGCTGCGCCAGTTGAACGGCAATGAGTGGGTGCTGGAGCTGTTCCACGGCCCGACCCTGGCATTCAAGGACTTCGCCCTGCAACTGCTGGGTCGCCTGCTCGACCATGTGCTGAGCAAGCGTGGCGAGCGCGTGGTGATCATGGGCGCCACTTCCGGCGACACCGGTTCGGCTGCCATCGAAGGCTGCAAGGCCTGCGAGCATGTCGACATCTTCATCATGCACCCGCATAACCGCGTGTCCGAGGTGCAGCGTCGCCAGATGACCACCATCCTCGGCGACAACATCCATAACATCGCGGTCGAGGGCAACTTCGACGACTGCCAGGAGATGGTCAAGGCCAGCTTCGCGGACCAGGGCTTCCTCAAGGGCACCCGTCTGGTGGCGGTCAACTCGATCAACTGGGCGCGGATCATGGCCCAGATCGTCTACTACTTCCACGCAGCCCTGCAGCTCGGCGGTCCGGCCCGTTCCGTGGCCTTCTCCGTGCCCACCGGCAACTTCGGCGACATCTTCGCCGGCTACCTGGCGCGCAACATGGGCCTGCCGATCAGCCAGCTGATCGTCGCCACCAACCGCAACGACATCCTGCACCGCTTCATGAGCGGCAACCAGTACGTCAAGGACACCCTGCACCCGACCCTGTCGCCGTCGATGGACATCATGGTTTCGTCCAACTTCGAGCGCCTGCTGTTCGACCTGCACGGCCGCAACGGTGGCGCCATCGCCAACCTGATGGACACCTTCAAGCAAGGTGGCGGCTTCAGCGTCGAGGAAGACCGCTGGACCGAAGCGCGTAAACTTTTCGATTCCCTGGCCGTGGATGACGCAGCCACCTGCGAAACCATCGCCGAGGTCCACAAGGAGTGTGGCGAGCTGCTGGACCCGCACACCGCCATCGGAGTGCGTGCCGCCCGCGAGTGCCGTCGCAGCCTGGCCACCCCCATGGTCACCCTCGGCACCGCGCACCCGGTCAAGTTCCCCGAGGCGGTGGAAAAGGCCGGCGTTGGCCAGGCCCCGGCGTTGCCGCCGCACCTCGCCGATCTGTTCCAGCGCGAGGAACGCTGCACCGTGCTGCCGAACGACCTGAAGCAGATCCAGGCCTTCGTCAGCCAGCATGGCAACCGCGGCAAGCCGCTGTAAGTCAGGCGCCAGAACGAAAAGGCCGGCTCCCGAAAGGGGCCGGCCTTTTTTTGTTCGTGTAAGGAGATTGCTTGTAGGGGCGAATTCATTCGCCAAGGGATGCGCAGCATGCCTCTTCGGCCTCGCGGGGCAGACCTTCGGCCTGCTTGGCGAATGAATTCGCCCCTACAGAAAAGCCGTCCCGCTTGACGTCAAATCGCCCCATCCCCCCTCAACGCCGCCACCTGCTCGGCGCTGTAGCCCAGGGAGGCCAGCACCTCGGCGTTGTGCTCGCCCAGCTCCGGGCCGATCCATTCGCTGGAGCCGGGCGTGTCGGAGAGCTTGGGCACGATGCCCGGCATCTTGAACGGCTTGCCGTCCGGCAGCTTCGCCGAGAGGAACATCTCGCGGGCCAGGAACTGCGGGTCGGCGAACATATCCTCGGCGGAGAAGATGCGGCTGGCCGGCACCTCCGCGCGGTTCAGCGCGGCCAATACCTCGTCCAGTGGCAGTGAGCCCACCCAGCGGTCGATCACCCCGTAGAGCTCATCGCGGCGCGCATCGCGCCCGTCGTTGCTGGCAAGCGTCGGATCATTGGCCAGATCGTCGCGGTCAATGGCGAACATGAAGCGCTTGAAGATGGCATCACCGTTCGCGCCGATCTGCACATGGCGGCCGTCGGCGGCGGTGTGGATGGAGGAGGGGGTGATGCCGGGCATGATGTTGCCGGTGCGTTCGCGGATGAAACCGAACACATCGAACTCCGGCACCATGCTTTCCATCATGGCGAACACCGCCTCGTAGAGCGCTACGTCCACCACCTGGCCCTGGCCGCCGTTCACTTCCCGGTGGCGCAGCGCCATCAGCGCGCCGATCACGCCCCAAAGGGCGGCGATGGAGTCGCCGATGGAAATGCCGGTCCGTACTGGCGGGCGGTCCTCGAAACCGGTGATATAGCGCAGCCCGCCCATGGACTCACCCACCGCACCGAAGCCCGGCTGGTCCTTGTAGGGGCCACTCTGGCCGAAGCCGGACAGGCGCACCATCACCAGCTTCGGGTTCAGGGCGTGGATCACGTCCCAGCCCACGCCCAGTTTCTCCAGCACGCCGGGGCGGAAGTTCTCGATCAGGATGTCCGCCTCGGCCAGCAGCTTCTTGAGGACTTCCTGGCCCTCGGGGTGCTTGAGGTTCAACGTCAGCGACTTCTTGTTGCGCGCCTGCACGAACCACCAGAGCGAAGTGCCTTCATAGAGTTTGCGCCATTTGCGCAGCGGGTCGCCGCCATCGGGGGATTCGATCTTGATGACCTCGGCGCCGAACTCTGCGCACAGGCGCGACGCGAAGGGGCCGGCGATCAGTGTGCCGAGTTCGATCACCTTGAGGCCGGCGAGGGGTTTGGCGGGGGCGTTCATCGGGATATCCATGGGCCAGACGATGGCGGCGACTCTACTCCCTGGGGCCTGTCGCGAACAGTCCGGTTTGGCGCTGGCGCCCCCTTCCGCGCCGACTTAAAGTGCTTGGCAGGAACCCGCTTCGCACATGCTGGCCACCATGCCAACACGCCCTGCCATCTTCTGCCGCTTGTCGCCCCGTTCGCGCCGGGAGGAGGGCCCATGCAATTGAACGTCCCCACCCTGGTATTGGTGGACATCTACGTCCTCGTACTGGTGGGCCTGCTTACGCTGCATGCCTGGCGCCGTGGTCGCCGCGAACCGACCCTGGGCTACCTGGCCGCCATGCTGTTGCTCGGTGCCCTGGGGACCGTGCTGGTCAGCCTGCGTGGCGTGGGCATGGACTTCGTGTCCCTGGTACTGGGCAACGTGGTGCTGCAGTTCTGCGCGGCCATGAACTGGACGGCCATGCGCGTGTTCGCCGGGCGCCAGCCGCATCTTCCAGGCATCTGCGCCGGCGCGGTGATCTGGTCGGTCCTGTGCCTCAATCCGGCGTTCTACGACTCCCTGACGGTGCGGGTGGCGGTCAGTTCGCTGATCACCGTCGGCTATTGCGGCCTTGGCGCCCATGAGCTCTGGCACAGCCGCAAGAGCCTGGAAGTGGCCTACCTGCCGGCCCTGGCCCTGACCCTGTTCCACATGGTCTTCTACAGCGTGCGCATCGTCGTCGATCGTGGCATGCCGTCCGACATGGCGATCGCCAGCAGCGGCCAGGGCACCAGCTTCTTTTCCCTGCTGGTGTTCGAGACCCTTCTCTACGCCATCGGCATCGCCTTCGTCACCCTGGCCATGGTCAAGGAGCGCGCTGAGCTGAAATTCCGTGCCGCCGCTTATTGCGACCCGCTCACCGGCGTCGGCAATCGCCGCGCCTTCATGACCACAGGCGAGTACCTGCTGGAAAGCTGCGAGCATCGGGGCGAACCGGCAGCCCTGCTGCTCTGCGACCTCGACCACTTCAAGCGCCTCAACGACAGCTATGGCCACGCTACCGGCGACGAGGCCCTGGTGGCCTTCACCCGCATTGCCGTCGGCAGCATGCGCAAACAGGACGTGTTCGGCCGGATCGGTGGCGAGGAGTTCGCCTGCCTGCTGGCCGATGCCGACGACGAGGCCGGCGCCCAGGTGGCCGAACGCATTCGCCGGGAATTCGCCGAGCTGCCGTTCCAGGAGCCGGGAGCCCTCAGCGTCAGCATCGGTATCGTCAGCTCGAAGGAAGCCGGCTACGACCTGTTCCGCCTGCTTTCCCTGGCCGACGATGCCCTCTATACCGCCAAGGACAAGGGGCGCAACCGCATCCAGCGCTACCCCGCCGATTAGCTGGAAGGCTCAGCCACGGCCGTGGAATCAGGGTAGACTTGCCGCCCTCCGCGACTAACCAAGAAGCCCGCCATGGCCCTCCAAGCGACCCCCTACAAAGTCGAACTCAACCTCACCGACCTGGACCGCAGCATCTACGAGAACCTGCGTTTCACCGTCGCCAAGCACCCCTCGGAAACCGAGGAGCGCCTGGCCGTGCGACTGATCGCCTATGCGCTCTGGTACCACGAGCAACTGGCTTTCGGTCGTGGCCTGTCGGATGTGGATGAGCCGGCGCTGTGGGAAAAGAGCCTGGACGACCGCGTCCTGCACTGGATCGAAGTGGGCCAGCCGGACGCCGAGCGCATCACCTGGTGCTCGCGTCGTACCGAGCGTTTCAGCCTGGTGGCCTACGGCAACCTGCGCGTCTGGCAGACCAAGGTCCTCGACGGCGTGCGCAGCCTGAAGAACATCAATGTCGTGGCCGTCGGCCAGGAAGCCCTGGAAGAACTGGCCCGCGACCTGCCGCGCTCGGTCAGCTGGAGCGTGATGTTCAGCGACGGCTCGCTGTTCATCACCGATGAGCGCGGCCAGCATGAAATTCCCCTGGAGTGGCTGGCTGGGGAGCGTTGATCGGAAGTCCGGAGGATTTCCGGGGGTAGGGGCCAGGCCCTCGCCCCAAGGCCCTTTCCCGGGAGGGAGAGGGGAAGTCGATTCAAAGATTGGACCTTTCATGCGTATCGAACACCGCGCCCTGCCCGACGTCATGCCTGACCTGGGCGACCTGCCGCCCTTGTTGGCCCGTCTTTATGCCTCCCGTGGCGTCCAGTCCGCGGCGGAACTGGACAAGAGCCTGGCGCGGCTGATCCCCTACCAGCGGCTCAAGGGCATCGAGGGCGCCGTGGCGCTGCTGGTGGAGGCCCTGGAAAAGCGCCAGCGCATCCTCTATGTCGGCGACTTCGACGCCGACGGCGCCACCGCTAGCACGGTCGGCGTGCTTGGCCTGCGCATGCTCGGCGCCTTCCACGTCGACTACCTGGTCCCCAACCGCTTCGAGTACGGCTACGGCCTGACTCCGGAGATCGTCGCCGTCGCCCTGGAGCGCAAGCCGGACCTGCTGGTGACTGTGGATAACGGCATCTCCAGCGTCGAAGGCGTGGACGCGGCCAAGGCCGCCGGACTCAAGGTGCTGGTCACCGACCACCACTTGCCGGGGCCGGAGCTGCCGGCGGCGGATGCCATCGTCAACCCCAACCAGCCCGGTTGCGACTTCCCCAGCAAGTCCCTGGCCGGTGTCGGCGTGATCTTTTACGTCCTGCTGGCCCTGCGTGCGCGCCTGCGCGAGCTGGACTGGTTCGCCCGCGCCAGCCTCAAGGAGCCGAACCTGGGCGAACTGCTGGACCTGGTGGCCCTGGGTAGCGTGGCCGACGTGGTGCCCCTGGACGCCAACAACCGCATCCTCGTGCACCAGGGCCTGGCCCGCATCCGCGCAGGCCGTGCTCGTCCCGGCCTCAAGGCGATCCTCGAAGTCGCCGGACGTCCGGCAGGACGCATCACCTCCACCGACCTCGGCTTCATCCTCGGTCCGCGCCTCAACGCTGCCGGCCGCCTGGACGACATGAGCCTGGGTATCGAATGCCTGCTCTGCGAAGACGAAGCCCTGGCCCGCGACATGGCCGTGCAGCTGGACCAGCTCAACCAGGACCGCAAGGCCATCGAGCAGGGCATGCAGCGCGAGGCATTGGCCCAGCTGAAGAACCTGCCCATCGAGGACATGCCCTTCGGCCTCTGCGTCTTCGAGCCGGACTGGCACCAGGGTGTAATCGGCATCCTCGCTTCGCGTCTCAAAGAGCGTTACCACCGCCCGACCATCGCCTTCGCCGACGCCGGTGACGGCCTGCTCAAGGGCTCCGCCCGTTCGGTGCCGGGTTTCCATATCCGCGATGCGCTGGACGCCGTCGCCGCGCGCCATCCGGGGCTGATCAGCAAATTCGGTGGCCACGCCATGGCAGCCGGCTTGTCCCTGCCTGTGGAAAACTTTGGCGCCTTCGCCGCCGCCTTCGACTTCGAAACCCGCCGCCAGCTCTCCGAAGACGACCTCACCGGCCGCCTGCTTTCCGACGGCCAACTGAGCATCGAGGAATTCCACCTGGAACTGGCCCGTGCGCTGCGCCTGGCCGGCCCCTGGGGCCAGCATTTCCCAGAGCCGCTGTTCCACGGCGTGTTCCAGATCGTCCAGCAGCGCCTGGTCGGGGAGCGCCACCTGAAGCTGGTGCTGAAAAGCGAATGCGGCGCGGTGCAACTGGACGGTATCGCCTTCAACATCGACCGCGAGCAATGGCCCAATGCCAGCGTCCGCTGGGCCGAACTGGCCTACAAGCTGGACGTCAACGAATACCGCGGCCAGGAAAGCGTGCAACTGATGGTCGCTCACATCGCCCCGCGCTGAAGACCCTCTGCAACAATTCCGCTTGGCTTTCGGAAGGGGTGGGCTTCCCGCCCCATTCCCCTCGCTCAACGGGTAGGGTGCGCTGCGCGCACCGGCATTTTGCCGCTGTGGCGGGGCTGCCTTCTGAATCGGTGCGCATGGTGCCCCCTACGGTGGGCTAAGTGCCTGCGGCCGTCCTGGCGATTGAAATCGCCGCCACTCGTTCACCCGTCACCCCATCCGCGCAAACCTCCGATCCGGGTCTACGCTGATTCAGTCCTGCGCACCTGAAAAATTTTGGGCCTGTTGTCGATCTCGTCGTTTCCCCTTCGACTAACAAGCACAGTCAGCAGGCAAGGGCCGCAGGCTGGCGTTCATGCCACTCAACAGGAGAACAACAATGCGCTTCATGGTGATTGTCAAAGCAACCAGGGAATCGGAAGCCGGCATCATGCCGAGCACGGAACTGCTCACGGCCATGGGCCAGTACAACGAGGAGCTGGTCAACGCCGGCATCCTGCTCGCCGGTGAGGGCCTGCACCCCAGCGCCAAAGGCGCGCGCGTGGCGTTCAAGGGCAAGGACCGCACCGTCATCGACGGCCCCTTCGCCGAAACCAAGGAACTGATCGCCGGTTTCTGGCTGTTCAAGGTCAATTCCCTGGAAGAGTGCATCGAGTGGGTCAAGCGTTGCCCCAACCCCATGCTTTCCGATTCCGAAATCGAAATCCGCCAGGTCTTCGAGGCCGAGGACTTCGGTGCGGAGTTCACCTCCGAATTGCGCGAGCAGGAACAGCGCGTATTCGAGAAAGCCCGGCAGCAGTGACCGCCCTCCACCACGGACAGGAGACCTTCATGAAAATCGATCCCTACCTCACGTTCGACGGCCAGTGCGGCCCGGCCTTCCAGTTCTATGCCAAGGTGCTCAACGGCACCCTGGAGGCCTTTCTCACCTTCGCCGAAAGTCCGGCCTGCGATGATGTGCCGGAGGACTTCCGCGACAAGATCATGCACGCCCGCCTGGCCGTAGGTGACCAGGTGATCATGGGCTCGGACTGCCCGCCCCAGGCGCCGTTCGAGGGCATCAGCGGCATCTGCATCTCGATCAACGTCGACCGGATCAATGAAGCCGAACGGGTGTTCAATGCCCTGGCCGAGGGCGGCCAGGTGCAGATGCCGCTGGCGCAAACCTTCTGGGCCGCGCGCTTCGGCATGCTGATGGACCAGTTCGGGGTGCCCTGGATGATCAACTGCGAGAAGGATCAGTAACCCGCGAGGCCTGCGTGCGCTGCCAAGAGAGCGGGGCGTTCCCGGCAGTGTCGTCCTAAGCTTCTGAGGTCGAACCCTGGACGACTCCGATGCACCCCATCTCTTGGCTGCGTGCCCGCGCCAGCCGCTTCCACTACCGCCGCGAATGGCTGCGCACCGACATCGCCGCCGGCCTGTCGGTGGCTGCGGTGCAGATTCCCACCGCCATCGCCTATGCGCAGATCATCGGTTTTCCCGCCCAGGTCGGGCTCTATGCCTGCATCCTGCCGATGTTGATCTACGCGCTGGTGGGAGGCTCCCGGCAGTTGATGGTCGGCCCCGATGCCGCCACTGCGGCCATGGTGGCGGCGGCCATCACGCCGCTGGCGGCGGGCGATCCGCAGCGGTTGGTGCACCTGTCGATGATCGTTGCCGTGATGGTCGGCATGCTGTCCATCCTCGCTGGCTTCATCCGTGCCGGCTTCATTGCCAGCTTCCTGTCGAGGCCGATCCTGGTGGGGTATCTGAACGGCATCGGCCTCAGCCTGCTGGCCGGGCAACTGGGCAAGCTGCTGGGCTACCAGAGCGAGACCAGCGGTTTCATCGCCGGGCTGTTGGCGATGATCCGCAACCTGGCCAGCACCCATTTGCCGACCCTGGCCCTGGGTGCTGCAACCCTGCTGCTGATGATCGTCCTGCCCCGGCGCTGGCCACAGCTGCCGGTCTCGCTGGTTGCCATCGTGCTGGCTTCGGTGGCGGCCGCCTGGCTCGGGCTCGACCGCCACGGCGTGGCATTGTTGGGCGCCGTCCCGGCCGGGTTGCCTGAGCTGGGCTGGCCTCGCGCCAGCTATCAGGAGCTGCTCAGCCTGCTGCGCGATGCCACCGGTATCACCATCGTCAGCTTCTGCAGTGCCATGCTCACCGCCCGCAGCTTCGCCGCCCGTCACGGTTACGCCATCGACGCCAACCACGAATTCATCGCCCTGGGCCTGGCCAACGTCGGCGCCGGGGTATCCCAGTCGTTCGTCATCAGCGGTGCGGACTCGCGCACGGCGGTGAACGACCTGGTGGGCGGCAAGACGCAGATGGTTAGCGTGGTGGTGGCACTGGTGATTGTCGCGGTGCTGGTGTTTCTTCATGGGCCGCTGGCCTGGGTCCCGATTGCCGCCTTGGGGGCGGTGCTGATGCTGGCCGGCTGGGGGTTGATCGACATCCATGCACTCAAGGCGTTCTGGCGCCTGAGCCGCTTCGAGTGCGGCCTGTGCCTGCTGACCACGGTGGGTGTGCTGGGCGTCGGCGTGCTGCCCGGCATCTTCGTCGCTATCGCCCTGGCCCTGCTGCGCCTGCTGTACCTCACCTACCGCCCCAGCGATGCGGTGCTTGGCTGGTTGGCGGACGTGGACGGCCAGGTGGAGCTCGGGCGTTATCCACAGGCCTCAACGCTGCCGGGGCTGCTGATCTACCGTTTCGACGCGCCGTTGCTGTTCTTCAATGCCGATTACTTCAAGCAGCGTCTACTCCATCAGGTCGAGCAGATGGATCATCCCCGCGCGGTGCTGCTCAATGCTGAAACCATGATCAACCTCGACCTCACCGGTCTCGCCACCCTGCGCGAGGTACAGCAGAGCCTTGCCGCCCGAGGCGTCTACTTCGGTTTCGCCCGGCTCTTCGGCCCGGCGTTCGACCTGCTGCAACGCTCTGGCGAGCTGGGTGAGCTGAAGCCGCCGCTGGTGTTCAGTTCGGTGCGGGCGGGAATCAACGCCTACCAGATCTGGCTGGCGAAGCAGGCCTTGCAGGAGCAGCCACCTGTCGCGTAAACCGTTCACGCTACCCACAGGAAAACAAGGAACGACCATGGACCCCTTCATGCAAGCCGCCATCGAAGAAGCCCGTCAGGGCCTGGCCGAGGGCGGGATTCCCATCGGCTCGGTGATTGTCCACAAGGACCGCATTATCGGTCGCGGCCACAACCGTCGCGTCCAGGAAGACAGCGCCATCAAGCACGGCGAGATGGACGCCTTCGAGAACGCCGGCCGCCAGCCCGCCAGCGTCTACCGCGAGGCGGTGCTCTACACCACGCTGTCGCCCTGTTCCATGTGCAGCGGCGCCATCCTGCTCTATGGCATTTCCAGGGTGGTGATCGGCGAGAACCGTACCTTCCTTGGCGAAGAGGAACTGCTGCGTTCGCGCGGCGTGCAACTGGAGGTCTTGCAGGACGCTGAATGCGTGAAGCTGATGGAAGACTTCATCAAGGCCCGGCCGGAGTTGTGGAACGAAGACATCGGCGAGTGAACGGCTCGCGAGTGCCGCATATGGCCTCGCTGGGAAGGGCAGGCCGTCTGTCGCGCAGCGACTATGCTGGTAACCGACAGCATCGGTAGTGCGACGTCGACGCCATGTCCTTCCCCGCTTGATGCGGATATCAGCTCCTGGATTGCGGTAGACATGACCATCAGCGTCACGGGTGTGGTTTGGCCGGATAATCGTTTGGTCTGGCTTGCGCTATTGAGCAAAAGGAGATTTCGATGCTACCGACTACCGCTTCGGAACGGATGCTGTCTCGCGGCCTGCTCGATGTCCTGATACGCGCAGGGCTCATCACCATCCTGGCCATCTCCTGCTACCAGGTGTTCTATCCGTTCCTCAACCTGATGCTCTGGGCGCTGATCCTGGCGGTCACCTTCTACCCGCTGCACGGCATGCTCAAGAACCGGCTGGGCCTGCGCGATGGGTATGTGGCGACCCTGATCGTGCTGGTATCGGTGGGGCTGTTGATGGTGCCGGTCTACTTGCTGGGCGTGTCGATGGCCGAGTCCGTGCAAGGGGCGCTTGAGCTGATCAAGGGGGGCGAGTGGCATATCCCGGCGCCTAACGAATCAATCGCCGGCTGGCCCCTGATCGGCCAGCCGCTGTACGACTTCTGGCAGCAGGCCTCTGCCGACCTTACCAGTCTGCTCAAGACGCTCATGCCGCACCTGCGCGGAGTGGGACTCACCCTGCTCGGTAAACTGGCCGGCGTGGGGGCGGGCTTCCTGCTGTTCATTGCTGCGCTGATCGTGGCCGGCCTTCTGATGGCCTATGGCGCCAACGGCACTCGCAGCGCCGTGCAGATCGCCACGCGCATTTCCGGACCGGACCGGGGCCCGCAGATCGCTCAGCTCTGCACGGCCACCATCCGTGCCGTGGCCCAGGGCGTGGTCGGTATCGCTTTCATCCAGATGCTGCTGGTCGGCGTCGGCTTCGTGGTCATGGGCATCCCGGGCGCCGGTCTACTGGCGCTCGTGGTGCTGCTGCTCGGCATCATGCAACTGCCCGTGCTGCTGATCACGATTCCGGTCATCGGTTTCGTCCTCGCCACCGAGGGCGCCACCGTAGGTGCCATCATTTTCTCCATCTACATCTTCGTCGCCGGCATGTCCGATAACATCCTCAAACCCATGCTGCTGGGGCGTGGCGTCAACGTACCGATGCCGGTGGTGCTGATTGGTGCCCTGGGTGGGATGGTCACCAGCGGCATCATCGGGCTGTTCATCGGCCCGGTCATACTGGCCGTCGGCTACATGCTGTTCTGGCACTGGGTGGAAGACCAGCCGAAGGACACGACTGCGGACGATGAGACGACGGCCTGATCAAGAACGACGTGCGCGTGCAGGACGCCCGCTTGCAGCAGCTGATAGAGCCTACCGCGACCGGCTACGCCCGGCGCAGCGCTTCCCGGTGATAGTGAAATACGCCCCCGGTGAGGTGGACCAGCTGCGTGGCCTGCGCGGCGGTTTACCTGATCGACCGCCGACGCTTCCGCTGGCAGCGCCGTGACGCCCTTTTAGAGGTGGCTTCCATGCTGATCAATCTGCTGGTCGGAATTCCTGTGATGGTGCTTTGCCTGGTCATGCAGGCCTTGTTCGTGGCCTTCAGCCTGAAGCCGTACGTCCGCTATGCGAGGGGCGGAAGCGTTCACCTGTCCGCCTGGCGCGTCACGCTGCTGTTGTCGGTCGTGATGCTGGTGATGTTGCTGGGCAATTTCGTCCAGATGGGCGTCTGGGGGGCGCTGTTCCTGATGCTGGGGGAGTTCGACAGCTTCGCCACGGCGCTTTACCACTCGGGAGTGAACTTCGCCACGCTGGGCTACGGCGATATCGTCATGACTGAGCAGTGGCGGCTGCTGGGGCCGCTGGAAGCCGCCAACGGCATCCTGATGTTCGGGGTTTCCACGGCGGCCATGACGGCAGCCGTCTCGGATGTCATCAAGCACCAGTTCGAGCTGGATCGGTCCCGCTAGCGCGCAGCTAGACTGAAACTGTTCGTCCCCATGCACCGGCAGGAGGTGAGGCATGGCGATTCGCGAAGGTTTCATTGGCAGCGTCGGCAACACGCCCCTTCTGCGCCTCGACAGCCTCTGCGCCGAGACCGGCTGCGACATCCTGGCCAAGGCCGAATTCCTCAACCCCGGTGGCTCGGTCAAGGACCGCGCCGCCCGCTTCATCCTCGAAGACGCTGAACGCCAGGGCATGCTGTACCCCGGCGGCACGGTGGTGGAGGGCACCGCCGGCAATACCGGCATCGGCCTGGCGCATATCTGCGCGGCACGGGGCTACCGTTGCATCATCGTGATTCCCGACAACCAGTCCCCGGAAAAGCTCGACCTGCTCCGCACCCTGGGCGCCGAAGTGCGCCCGGTGCCGCCCAAGCCCTACAAGGACCCGGACAACTACCAGAAGATCGCCGGGCGCCTGGCCACCGAGCTGCCCGGTGCCATCTGGGCCAACCAGTTCGACAACACCGCCAACCGCCAGGCCCACTTCGAAACCACCGGCCCGGAACTCTGGGCCGATACCGACGGCCGGCTGGATGCCTTCGTGTGCGCCACGGGCACTGGCGGCACCCTGGCCGGCGTGGCGCGCTACCTCAAGCAGCGTGACCCTAGCATCCGCATCGTCCTGGCCGACCCCATGGGCAGCGCCCTGTACAACTGGGTCAAGCGCGGCGAGCTGATGGCCGAGGGCAGTTCCATCACCGAAGGCATCGGCACCACGCGCATCACCGCCAACCTCGAAGGCACGCCGATAGACGATGCCGTGCAGGTGGACGACCCGGCCTGCGTGGCCATGGTCTATCACCTGCTGCGGGAGGAGGGGTTGTTCGTCGGCGGTTCTTCCGGCATCAACCTTGCCGCCGCCGTGCAGGTGGCTCGCCAATTGGGGCCGGGACACCGGGTAGTGACGCTGCTCTGTGATCGGGGCGGGTTGTATGCCGGACGCTTGTTCAATCCGGACTGGCTGAGAGAGAAGGGGCTGGCGGAAGCGGCAGGTATCGCCTGCGGGTAGGGTGTGCCGTGCGCACCGATAGCGCCCACGGCGGTTCTTGGCGCGCACGGCGCACCCTACGAAAGCCCCCCTAGGGGGAGGGCCTTACCAGCCGAGCTGCTTGTTGAAACCGAGGGCATCGTAGTAGTCGCCCTGGTAGGTGATCTTGCCGTTCTTGACGCGGATGAAGCTCACCCCTTCGAACTTGAGCGGCTTGTTGGTGGCCGGGGTTTCGGCACTCCAGGCACCGCTGTTGGTGCCGGCGAACTCCCACTGGAAGGCGATGCCATCGGCGCTGACGATGGGCTCGCTGGTCATCTTCCATTTCAGGTCCGGCACGGCGCCGACGAAGACCTTGATCACGTTGTCGCGAGCGGCCGCCCGACCCTTCTGTGGCGTGCCGACGGTGGCGTCGAAGTACTCTGCGTCCTCGGCCAGGAAGCTGGCGGCCTTGTCGGCGTCGTGGGCATTCCAGGCAGCCATGTAGCCGTCGACTATCGCCTTGGCATCGTCGGCCGCCTGGGCCATTCCGGCCATGGCGCAAAACAGGATGAAGCTGAAATTACGCAAGGTATTACGCATTGCTCGTTCTCCTGGTGGTTTGTGCGGGTACAACCTGTGGGGCTTCAACCCCTGTAGGAGCGACTTCAGTCGCGAAGGGCAGCGCAGCTGCCCCCGACTATTGCGGCCGGACCAGTCGGCCCGGATCGCGAATGAATTCGCCCCCACAAAACGCTTACGGGCACGAATCCGGGCGTCGCTCACGCCGCACGGGCTAGGCGAGAAGGGCGGAGAACGCGGAATGTACTGTTGTACATGAGCATTTCGACGCTCTTCTCAACAACGCCCGGGCAAGCGAGCGGCGGCCGGATCAGTGCTTGAACATCACATGGCGAATGGCGGTGTAGTCCTCCAACCCATACATGGACATGTCCTTGCCGTAGCCGGAGTGCTTGACGCCGCCGTGGGGCATTTCGCTGACCAGCATGAAATGAGTGTTGACCCAGGTGCAGCCATACTGCAGGCGCGCGGACAGGCGGTGGGCGCGGCCGACGTCCGAGGTCCAGAGGGAGGAGGCCAGGCCGTAGTCGGAATCGTTGGCCCACGCCAGCACCTGTTCCTCATCGTCGAACGCGGTGACCGAAACCACCGGGCCGAACACTTCGCGGCGGACGATCTCGTCGTCCTGGCGGGCGCCGGCGAGTACGGTCGGCTGGAAGAAGAAGCCCGGGCCGTCGACACGGGCACCGCCGGTGACCACGGTGATGTGCGGCACGGCGCTGGCGCGCTGGACGAAGCCTTCGACGCGCTCCAGGTGCTGTTCGGTGATCAGCGGGCCGAGCTCGGTGGCCGGGTCGTCCTGCAGACCGGTCTTGAGGCTGCCGACGGCCTCGCCGAGCTTGGCCACGAAGCGCTCGTAGATGCCTTTCTGCGCGTAGATGCGGCAGGCGGCGGTGCAGTCCTGGCCGGCGTTGTAGAAGCCGAAGGTGCGGATGCCTTCCACGGCGGCGTCGATGTCGGCGTCGTCGAAGATAATCACCGGGGCCTTGCCGCCCAGTTCCATGTGCATGCGTTTCACGCTGTCGGCGGTGCCGGCGATGATCCGTGAGCCGGTGGCGACCGAGCCGGTGAGGGAGACCATGCGCACCTTCGGGTGGGTGGTCAGCGGCTCGCCGACGCTCGGGCCGCGGCCGAAGACCAGGTTCACCACGCCGGCGGGGAAGATCTCATTGATGAATTCGGCGAGCTTCAGGGCGGTCAGCGGGGTCTGCTCGGAGGGTTTCAGCACCACGGTGTTGCCGGCGGCGAGCGCCGGGCCGAGTTTCCAGGCGGCCATCATCAGCGGGTAGTTCCACGGCGCGATGGAGGCGACCACGCCCACCGGGTCGCGGCGGATCATCGAGGTGTGGCCGGGCAGGTATTCGCCGGCGGCGGAGCCGTTCATGCAGCGGCTGGCACCGGCGAAGAAGCGGAACACGTCGGCAACGGCTGGCAGTTCGTCGTTCAGCGCAGCGGTGAAGGGCTTGCCGCAGTTCTGCGATTCCAGGCGCGCCAGTTCTTCGGCGTGGGCATCGATGCGGTCGGCGAGTTTCAGCAGCAGGGTGGCGCGGTCCTTGGGCGAAGTCTGCGACCAGGCCGGGAAGGCGGCGTCGGCGGCGCGCACGGCGGCATCGACCTGGGCCGGGCTGGCCTCGGCGATTTCCATCAGGGCGCTGCCCAGGGATGGGTTGAGCACGGCGAGGCCGGGGCCTTCACCGGCGACGAGCTGGCCGTTGATCAGGAGTTTGGTTTGCATGGGCGCTTCCTCGCGTTTGTTCCCTCTCCCTTCAGGGGCGACCGGCTAGGAGAGGGCTAGGGAGAGGGTTACTGGGTTCGGGTACACGGCGGTGCTTGGACTGAGCTTGGTTGCCCTCTCCCCCGGCCCCTCTCCCTGAAGAGGAGAGGGGAGCAGTCCGAGAGAATCCTTTACTTCCCGCTACCCGCCACGCTCTCGCCACCCTTGGTCAGGTAGTAAGCGGCGAGGATGGGCAGCATGGTCACCAGCATGACCAGCATGGCCACCACGTTGGTTACCGGGACGTCGCGCGGGCGGCTGAGCTGGTTGAGCAGCCAGATCGGCAGCGTGCGTTCGTGGCCGGCGGTGAAGGTGGTGACGATGATCTCATCGAACGACAGCGCGAACGCCAGCATGCCACCCGCCAGCAGGGCCGAGCCCAGGTTCGGCAGGATGATGTGGCGGAAGGTCTGCCAGCCGTCCGCGCCCAGGTCCATCGAGGCTTCGATGAGGCTGTGGGAGGTGCGGCGGAAGCGCGCGATCACGTTGTTGTGGACGATCACCACGCAGAAGGTGGCGTGACCGATGACGATGGTCAGCAGGCCCGGCTCGATGCCCAGTCCCTTGAATGCCGAGAGCAAGGCGATGCCGGTGATGATGCCGGGCAGGGCGATGGGCAGGATCAGCATCAGCGAGATGCCTTCCTTGCCGAAGAAGCTTCGACGGTACAGCGCGGCCGCAGCCAGGGTGCCGAGCACCACGGCGATCAGCGTGGCGATTGTGGCCACCTGAGCCGACAGCTTGATCGCTTCCAGCACGTCGGCGCGGCCGAAGGCGACGCTGAACCAGTGCAGGGTGAAGCCCTGCGGCGGGAAGCTGAAGGCGGCGTCTTCGGTGTTGAAGGCGTACAGGAAGATGATCAGGATCGGGATGTGCAGGAACGCCAGCCCGCCCCAGGCGGCGGCCTTGAGACCCCATGAAGCTTTCTCAGAGTGCATCGAAGGCCCCCAGACGTTTGACGATGGACAGGTACACGGCGATCAGCACGATCGGCACCAGAGTGAAGGCGGCGGCCATGGGCATGTTGCCGATGGCGCCCTGTTGGGCGTAGACCATGCTGCCGATGAAGTAGCCGGGCGGGCCCACCAGCTGCGGCACGATGAAGTCGCCCAGGGTCAGGCTGAAGGTGAAGATCGAACCGGCGGCGATGCCCGGTACCGACAGCGGCAGGATCACCTGCATGAAGGTCTGGCGCGGGTGCGCGCCGAGGTCGGCCGAGGCCTGCAACAGCGACGGCGGCAGGCGTTCCAGGGAGGCCTGGATCGGCAGGATCATGAACGGCAGCCAGATGTACACGAACACCAGGAAGCGCCCCAGGTGCGAGGTGGACAGGGTGCTGCCGCCGACGCCGGGTACGCCCAGCAGCAGTTCCAGCAGCGGCTCCAGGTGCAGCGCCTGGACGAACCACATCACCACGCCGCCCTTGGCCAGCAGCAGGGTCCAGGCGTAGGCCTTGACGATGTAGCTGGCCCACATGGGCATCATCACGGCGATGTAGAAGAACGCCTTGGTCTTGCCCGTGGTGTAGCGCGCCATGTAGTAGGCGATGGGGAAGGCCAGGGCGGCACTGGCGATGGACACGGCGATGGCCATGCTCAGCGTGCGCAGGATGATGTCGAAGTTGGCGGCCTGGAACAGCGCGCCGAAGTTGACCAGGGTCAGGTCCGTCGACACCGTCATGGTGAAGTCGTCGAAGGTGTAGAAACCCTGCCAGAGCAGCGTCAGCAGCGAGCCGAGGTAGATGGCGCCGAACCACAGCAGTGGCGGTACCAGCAGCAGCGAGAGGTACAGGGTCGGACGGCGATAGAGCAGGCCCGAGAACCTGCGCATCAGGCCATTGGCGGCGCGTGGCCGCTCGGCGTTGAGGGTCAGTTCCATGTCACGCACCCTCGGTCAGCTGGACCATGGCATCGCGCGCCCAGCGGGCGGTGACCACCTGGCCCTGCTGGTGCAGCGGTGCGGTGTCCTGCCACTGGCTGTTGGCCAGGCTGACACAGAGGTTCTGGCCGTTATCCAGGCGGATTTCGTAGCGGGTGGCGGCACCCTGGTACTGGATGTCGTGGAGCAGGCCGCTGATTTCCACTTCGTGGCTGCCGACCTCGCCCTGGGCGAAGCGGATGTGCTCGGGACGGATGGAGAAGGGTTTTTCGGCGCCGGAGAGTTGGCGGGCCAGGTCGCCGCGCAGCACGTTGGAGGTGCCGACGAACTCGGCGACGAAGGGCGTGGCCGGTTTCATGTAGAGGTTGCGCGGGGTGTCCACCTGCTCGATGCGACCCTTGTTGAACACGGCCACGCGGTCGGACATGGACAGCGCTTCACCCTGATCGTGGGTGACGAAGATGAAGGTGATGCCGAGCTGGCGCTGCAGCTTCTTCAGCTCGCTCTGCATCTGCTCGCGCAGCTTGAGGTCCAGTGCGCCGAGAGGTTCGTCCAGCAGCAGCACGCGGGGGCGGTTGACCAGGGCACGGGCCAGGGCCACGCGCTGGCGCTGGCCACCGGAAAGCTGCGCCGGCTTGCGGTCGCCGTAGCCGGCCAGGGCGACCATGCCCAGTGCTTCCTCGGCACGGGCCAGACGCTCGGCCTTTGCCACGCCCTTCACCTTGAGGCCGTAGGCGACGTTGTCGCGCACATTCATGTGGGGGAACAGGGCGTAGTCCTGGAATACGGTGTTCACATCGCGCTCGTAGGGCGGCAGGCCGGCGGCTTCTTCGCCGTGGATGCGGATGGAACCGGAGCTGGGCTGCTCGAAGCCGGCGATCAGGCGCAGGCAGGTGGTCTTGCCCGAGCCCGAAGGGCCGAGCATCGAGAAGAACTCGCCGTCCTTGATATCGATGGATACCCGGTCGACGGCCTTGACCTCGCCGAACTGGCGGGAAACCTGAGTGAACTGGACAGCAAGAGTCATGGTGAGGGGCTCCGGTGACGCGAAAAAGGCATGACTTGGGCGGAGCCTCGCAACGGAAGCCCTGCTGGGAATATCGGGTGGCACGGCCAAGCTCCCTCTCCCGGAGGGAGAGGGGAGACTTCACGGGAGAGATTGGCGTTGAGGGATTACCTTCCGCCCATGATCGCGATGTAGTCCTGGGTCCAGCGGCTATAGGGGACGTACTTGCCGCCCTCAGCCTGCGGGGTTTTCCAGAAGGCTATCTTGTCAAACTGGTCATAGCCGTTGGTGGCGCAACCCTCGGCGCCGAGCAGGGCGCTGGCCTTGCAGCCGGCGGGAACGGCGGGCAGGGCGCCGAACCAAGCGGAAACGTCGCCCTGGACCTTGGGCTCCAGCGACCAGTTCATCCACTTGTAGGCACAGCTCGGGTGCTTGGCCTCGACGTGCAGCATGGTGGTGTCGGCCCAGCCGGTGACCCCTTCTTTCGGGAACACGGTGGCAACCGGTTGGCCTTCGGCTTTCAGGGTGTTGGCCATGTAGCCCCAGGTGCTGGAGGCGGCCACGCCTTCGTTCTTGAAGTCACTCATCTGCACCGTCGCGTCGTGCCAGTAGCGGTGTACCAGCCCATGCTGCTGGCGCAGAAGGTCGAGTACGGCGGTGTATTGCGCTTCGGTCAGCTGGTACGGGTCCTGGATGCCCAGTTCCGGCTTGGCGGATTTCAGGTAGAGGGCGGCGTCGGCGATGTAGATCGGGCCGTCGTAGGCCTGCACGCGGCCCTTGTTGGCCTTGCCGTCGGCCAGGTTCTGGGGCTCGAACACAGCGCTCCAGCTGTCCGGCGCCTGGGTAAAGGCCTTGGTGTTGTACATCAGCAGGTTCGGGCCCCACTGGTAGGGGGTGCCGTATTGCTGCCCCTGGACGGTGAACCAGGGCGCGTCCTTCAGGCGCGGGTCGAGGTTCTTCAGGTTGGGGATCAGTTCCGGGTTGATCGGCTGCACGCGCTTGCCGTAGATCAAGCGCAGGGACGCATCTCCAGAGGCGGTGACCAGGTCGTAGCCACCCTTGGCCATCAGGCTGACCATTTCGTCGGAGGTGGCGGCGGTCTTCACATTGACCTTGCAACCGGTGTCCTGCTCGAACTGGGTGACCCAGTCGTAGTTCTTGTCCGACTCGCCGCGTTCGATGTATCCGGGCCAGGCGATGATGTCGAGCTGGCCCTCGCCGGCGCCGACTTGTTTCAGGGCTTCGGCGGCCTGCAGGCTGGTGCTGGCCAGAACGGCGGTGGCCACTGCGCTGAGCAGGGCGGTTTTGCGCACGGACATGTTGTTCCCTCTTTTTCGTTATTGGTCGGGGCAGTTGAAGCAGGTACAGCCGGCCTTCAGGGCCTTTTATCTCTCTTAGAAATCATTCCCGTGGCGGGCCATGATGTGTCGCACCACGCTGTAGTCCTGGAGCGAATCACTGGACAGGTCCTTGCCGTAGCCGGAGCGCTTGAGCCCGCCGTGGGGCATCTCGCTGGCCAGCATGAAATGGGTGTTGATCCAGGTGCAGCCGTACTGCAGGCGCGCGGCCACCTGCATGGCCTTGTCCAGGTTCTGGGTCCAGACGGAGGAGGCCAGGCCGTATTCGGAGTCGTTGGCCCAGTCCACGGCCTGGGCCAAGTCGTCGAAGCGGGTGACGGTGACCACCGGGCCGAAGACTTCGCGCTGGACGATCTCGTCCTGCTGCTTGCAGCCGGCCAGCAGGGTGGGCTGGTAGTAGAAGCCCGCGCCGGAGTGCACGGCGGCGCCGGTGACCCGCTCGATGTGAGGCTGGCCCAGGGCGCGCTCGACGAAGCTGGCCACGCGGTCGCGCTGGCGTGAGCTGATCAGCGGGCCGATTTCATTGTCCTGGTCGCGCTTGCGGGCGAAGCGCAGGCCGGCCACGGCTTCGCCCAGTTCGCTCACCAGGCGGTCGTGGATGCCGGCCTGGGCGTAGATGCGGCAGGCGGCGGTGCAGTCCTGGCCGGCGTTGTAGTAGCCATGGGTGCGCACGCCCTGGACCACGGCATCGATATCGGCATCGTTGCAGACGATCACCGGCGCCTTGCCGCCCAGTTCCAGGTGGGTGCGCTTCAGGGTGCGGGCGGCGCTCTGGAGGATTTTCTGGCCGGTGACGATATCGCCAGTCAGCGACACCATGCGCACCCGTGGATGGCCAACCAGTTGGCTGCCGACGCTGTCGCCGCCGCCGCAGAGAATGTTGATCACCCCCGGTGGGAGGATTTCGGCCAGGGCCGGCACCAGCGCCAGGATGGACAGCGGGGTGTGTTCGGAGGGCTTGAAGATCAGCGTGTTGCCGGCGGCCAGGGCCGGGGCGATCTTCCAGGCCGCCATCATCAGCGGGTAGTTCCAGGGCGCGATGGAGGCCACCACGCCTACCGGGTCACGGCGCACCAGGCTGGTGTGGCCCGGAATGTATTCGCCGGCGAGCTGGCCTTGCTGGCATCGCACGGCGCCCGCGAAGAAGCGGAAGACATCGGCGGTGGCCGGGATGTCGTCCTGGCGCGCCAGGTGCAGCGGCTTGCCGCAGTTCAGGGCTTCGAGGCGGGAGAGGTGGTCAGCACGCTTTTCGATGGCGTCGGCGATGGCCAGCAGCGCGGCGGCGCGTTGCGCGGGGGTGGTACGCGACCAGCTGGTAAAGGCGCGGTGGGCGGCGGCGACGGCAGCTTCCACCTGCTCGATGGAAGCTTCGGCGATGGCCACCAGGACCTCCCCGCTGGCGGGGTTGATGATCGGTTCGGCTAACCCTTCGCCGATGAGGAGCTGGCCGTCGAGCAGCAGTTCGGTGTGCAGGGTCGGGGTGCTGGCGGCGCCGGTCATCTTGCTGGCTCGTTTCTTCTCGGTTTTTTGTTCTTCAGTCATCCCGGTGCTCCCTGGGTGGGCCCGGCATGGCTCTGCTTATGAGGTCGAGAGACTAGAGGCCGGGCTTGAGGTCGACAAATTCTAAATATTGAAAGCGGCGTTCGATTAAATCGAAAGCTTGCGGCTGTTCGGCTGTTCGCGCGCCACGGTGAGGAACGGGTCCACCAGTGCCGGGCGCGCTGTGCCACGGCGCCAGGCCAGGCCCACGTCCAGTGGGGCGCCCAGGTCCACCAGCGGGCGGGCTTCGATGATGTCGCCCTCCAGCGACCAGGGGCGGTAGGTCATGTCGGGCTGGATCGACAGTCCGAGGCCTGCCGCTACGAGGCTTCGGACCGCTTCCACCGAGGCGGTACGCAGGGTGACCTGGGGCGTCAGTCCGGCGCGGGACCAGATGCGCTGGGTGTGCAGGCCCATCTCGTCGGCGTTGAGCTGGATCAGCGGCTCGCCGGCCACGTCCGCCAGGGCGATGCTGTCGCGCTCCAGCAAGGGGTGCTGGGCCGGCAGCCAGAGGCGGTGGGGCGAGTGGGTGAGCACTTCGGTCTGCAGGGCATGGCGGTCTTCCAGGTTGGAGAGGATTAGCACGCCCACGTCGATCTCGCCGCTGACCAGCAGGTGCTCGATGTAGGGGCGCTCGTCCTCGACCACACGGGTTTTCACGTTGGGGTAGGCGCGCTGGAAACGGGTGATGAGGTCGGCCAGGTAGTAACCGGCCACCAGGCTGGTCACGCCGATGGTGAGGCTGCCGGCCACCTGGTCGGTGCTCTGTTGCAGGCTGCGCTTGGCGTTCTCCACCGTGGCCAGGATCAGGTGCGCCTGGCGCAGGAACTGGTGGCCCTGGTGGGTCAGCGACATGCCCTTGGCGTGGCGGTTGAACAGGTTGACGCCGATTTCCTCCTCCAGCTGCTGGATGGCCAGGGTCAGGGTGGATTGGGAAATGAACACCGCCTGGGCGGCGGCGGAGATGGAACCGGTCTCGGCGACGGCGATGAAATGGCGGATCTGGCGGAGGGTCATCATGGGCGTGATTCGCGTCTGGATGGCTGCCGGAGATTAGGGTTTATCGAAATTTGAACGAACGTTTCGCTTTTTTAGATGGTTGCGTGGAAATTCGCCACCCTGCGGACCCGCAGCAATATCTCGAAGCACTCTGTGAACTGCTGTTAGGAGTCCCTCCGGCTAGAGTCGGTCGATCTGTGAATTCGGACTGACCTGGAGGTTTCCATGAACACCCGCGGACTGCTCGACCAACTGCTCAAATCCGGCCAAGACCTCCTGCAACAGAAAACCGCCGGCAAATCCGGCGGTTTTTCGGGCGGGAAGTCCGGCTCCGGCGACCTCGGCAGCCTGCTCAAGGGCGCCGGTGGCGGGGCGCTTGCGGCGGGCGCACTCGGCCTTTTGCTGGGCAACAAGAGCGCCCGCAAGCTGGGCGGCAAGGCGCTGACCTATGGCGGCCTGGCCGCACTGGGCGTTCTGGCCTACAAGGCCTATGGCAACTGGCAGGCCCAGCAGGCCGGTGCGCCGCAAAGCGAACCACAAACCCTCGATCGCCTGCCTGCGCCCCAGGCCGAGCTGCACAGCCAGGCCATCCTCAAGGCGCTGGTGGCGGCGGCCAAGGCCGATGGCCATGTGGATGCCCGTGAGCGTCAGCTGATAGAGGAGGAGTTGGCCAAACTGACCCAGGACGCTGACGTGCGCCGCTGGCTGGACGCCGAACTGAACAAGCCGCTCGACCCGGAGGAGGTGGCCCGCGCCGCCGCGACCCCGGAAATGGCCGCCGAGATGTACCTGGTCAGTGTGCTGATGGTGGACGAGGAGCACTTCATGGAACGCGCCTACCTGGAAGAGCTGGCGCGCCAGTTACGGCTCGACCCGGGGCTCAAGGCGGAGCTGGAGCGGCAGGTTCGGCAGGAGCTGGCGTTGTCGTAGGAACGGAATGGAGCCTGGCGGGGAACAGGTCGGGAAGGGCAGGGGCGGGGATTCGTGTCACCCGCTCGCTATTGCCGGAAACTGTGGGTGGGAAAGCGGCGCCCATCGAGTTCGGACAATAGGTCGCTCCAGTCCGAGGCATTCAAGATGCCGACCATCTCGGGTTCCATCTGCGGGTCGGCAAGTTTCAGGAACAACGATGCGCCGTACTTTGGTGTTCGATAGGAGGGGAGTTCAAGACTCTCTTCCAATCGATTCATGCACTCGCTATGGGTAACGAGAATCAGGTTCCTATGCGCTCTTTTCTGCTGCGCGATCTGGTTGCGAAAACCTTCCTTGCAGTCGAATAGCCAGTCCAGTCTGGGGACGTCCGCGTTGAACATGTAAGCCGATGTCTGCACCGCCCTCGTCAATGAGCTGGAGTAGATGTCTGTCTCCTCCAGCCCCATCGACTTGAAATCACTGCCAAGTCGCTGGGCGACTTCGACAGCCCTTTCCGTTATGCCGTTTGCGTCGTTCAGGCAGGGGGCATCGGAGTGATCGCAGCGTTCGACGTGGCGTACGAGCACCACGACGTTGCCCTGCTTCCAGTGCTTGAGCAGGATTTCACTGCTTTCGCTGCCGGCACGCGCCAAGTCGGGAATGCTTCGCTCATGGAGGATTTCCTGTGCGGCGAGTGCGGTGGCGTAGATCGAAGCTGCGAACAGGAGTAGCTCATACCTTTTCTGACTGATTGATCGAAGGATGTTTACGCGCTTTTCAGGCAAGGATGTGAGGCTCAATTTGACCACGTCGCGGCTTTTTCAATTGAGGCAAGGCATCAGGTAGTGGTGCTGTAGAAACAATCGATACAGCGCCGATCCGAGTCTGCTGCAGCATCCCTGCGCTGGCAGGGAGCGTTTGAGCAGATAGTGGGCCTGAGAACATGAAAAAAGCGTCATGGTTGCATTGCAAACGTGTTAAGCCGGGGCCGCTTGCGCCTGAATCCCTGCCGCCCATCGCGAGTAAACGTCCACGTTCGTAGAGCGTGGACTTGCTTTTGACCCCCCACGCCGATCCATCGTGCTGGGTGTGCCGATCAGCCCCGGGAAGCATCGTCCGATGCGCTGGCGGCGAGGGCGCTAGGGCCGTCAATGGATGCGGGGTAGCTCGTTGTGGCACGTTTCCCCCAGTCCAATCAGCCAGGCTTCCTTGCGGTGCTTCAGGAAGGGCTCGAAGTGCTGGGTGACGCATTTCTCCAGAGGCAGCAGGGATGGCGGTATGGGGCCGTCGACAAAGAGCTGGCCATCTTTCCCTGCATCCGACCGGATGGCATCCGCCGTCAGCGCCTTGACCGTGCGGCCCGCGTAGTACACCAGGCGCATATCCGGCTCGCCGAGGCTGTACAGGGGGGGCTTCGGATTGGCGCTGGTCGCGTGGCTGATCTCGGGCAGGGCCTGGACCCGATAGGCGAAGACCCTGGGCTCCAGAAACATGAAGAAAGCAACGAAGCAAAACAGCATGAAGGGGGGCAGCCAGACCATGGCGCGGCGTTTCCAGCCCTGCCAGGCACCGAGCAATTCCACCCAGTGGAAGGCCAGCAGCAGCGCAACGGCCGGGTAGATCGGCAAGAGGTATTTGGCGTGCTTGTCGCTGAACAGGGAAAAGATGATCAGCGGAACGAGGACGACGCAGCTCATCAGTTTCAGCTGACTATTGGCTCCGGTGCTTCGCCAGAGCTGTCGAGGGCGTACGAGAAGGAGCAGCCAGAAGGGGAAGAAGTCACCCGCCAGATAACCGAGGTAGGCGTACCAGACTTCGCCATTGTTGCCACTGACCTTGCTGACGATGTCCTGCTGGAAAATCGACTCCCAGATACCCACGCCTTCCTGCAGGGTCACGGCGACATACCAGGATGCACCGATCGAAAGCGCGATCAGCCAGCCCAGGCCGTCGCAGAGGAGCGCCTTTGTGCGTGCATGGGGTTGGATCAAGGCAAACGCGAGAATCGGCACGGTTACCAGAAGCAGGCTGACCGGGCCTTTGGTCAACAGGCTGCAGCCAAGCAGGGCGTAGCTGAGAATGGCCCAGCGGCGGCGGCCGTCGTGAAACAGGTAGAACCATGCGGCGAGCAATGACAGGAAGCAAAAGGCGGTCAGGGTCATTTCTATTTCAGCCCGCCTGGCAAAGAGGCTGAATCCCGCGTTTGCTCCCAGGAACAGGCTTGCGAAGATGCCGACGCTTCTGCCACCGAGCCTGGTGCCGGCGACATAAACGCCGGCAATCACGGCGAGTGCGAAAAGCGCCGAGGGCAGGCGCATGGCCCACTCGGAAACGCCCGCTGAAAGATGTACCGGGAGCAGCGCCAGCCAATAGAAGAGAGGAGGCTTGGCCAGGTAAAGATCCCCATTCATATGGGGGGTCAACCAGTTGCCGGCCTCATACATCTCACGAACGGTCACCGCCCGCCGGGCTTCATTGACGCTCAGGAAAGGAATGTCTCCATTTCCCCACAGACACAAAAGCAGCAACAAGGCGAGCAGCGCCAGGCCCCAGAGCCCGCGTTCCAGTTCTGTCTTGATTGGCATGGAAAGCTCCCTTTACGCGATTGCCGGATGATTGAGGTTCATTGCCTTTATGAGGCGTCCGCTCCCTGAGCGCATGCCGCCTGCGTTCAGGTCGCCAGGCCTGTCCCGCCCGGACGACGTTCCTTCCAGCCCAGATAGCCCACCAGCGCCACGATGATCACGGCAAAGACTTCGCTGGTGCCCACCGTGCCGAGGCCTAGTCCCCCCTTGCGCACGGAGTGCGAAAGCCAGTCACCAACGGAAGCACCGAACGGCCGCGTCAGGACGTAGGCGATCCAGAACGTCGCGACCCCATTCAGGCGGAACACGAAGTGTGCGGCGGCCACCAGGCCGATGCAGAGGGCAAAGATCAATGCCGAGACGGCGTAGCCCAGGCGCAGCTCCTCCGACAACAGGTCGCCAGCGGCGGTGCCGAGGGCAAAGGTCATGAGAATTGCCGACCAGTAGAAGTACTCGCGACTTCCACGGAAGATGCTGCGGATCGACAAGGTCCCTTCGCGGGAATGCCATACCTTGAAGGTCAGCACCAGCAGCACGGCGAAGACGGTCGTGGTGGTCGTCAAGGCAACCCCATAGGTGTCGACCAGGCTATCGGTAATCAGGGTGCCGAAAATGCTCATCTGCACCACCGCCAACCAGTAGATCCGGGGGATATAACGTTCGGAACGCAGTTGCAGCAGCATCACTACAACCAGTATCGCGCCCATGATCAACGAGGTCAGCGGCAAGCCAAAGTGCAGCTTGAAGATCAGGAAGTCGGCGCCGGTTTCGCCCACGGTGGTCGACAGGATCTTGATGATCCAGAAAACCAGAGTCACGAGTGGGACCTTGTTCTGGAGTGCGTCTGTCTTTGCCATGTTGGAATCGAGCATGCGTCTGCCCCTGCAGCCTCTTGGATGGAAATTGCCGGTGACGGCCTATTGGCCGCAGCGTGGCTTGATCGTGAACGTACGCGAGACATCGATTAGCCCGATGACGGTGCATGACGGACTCCGTTGGCTATTGCGAATGAGTGCGAGCCTAAGCAGGTAGATGTAAAAGCACCGTCAGACGTTCGTTAAGATTTCGTTGCCCGGGGCGGGCGGCATCAGAACGTATTGGTTGCGCCGCTGCGCGGCCCTTTGATGAATGGATTGGCGCCCGGTGCTGGAAGTTTGCTGGGACAGCCCTGCTTCGCGAGTGAAATCGCACAGCGCCTGCTCGCGTCATTCCCTCCCTGCAAACCGGCAACTTTCTGCCAAACTCCCCAAGGCCGCGCCGTCGGCTTTCTGGCGACGGAAAAGTGCGTTTCCAAGCGCTTGCTAGTGTCTGGCCTTGCCACTAGAGTCGCCGCCATCGGCCAAGGGTCGCCACGAATCCGGCCACAGGTAACTGGGGAATAATGTGAAGAACTGGACTGTACGCGTGCGTATCCAGGCGAGTTTTGCGGTGATCATCGCCATCATGTTGATAATGGCAGTCACTTCCTACATCCGCTTCATGACGATAGAAGAGAGCGCCAGTCGGGTGCTGAATGATGCGATGCCCGGCACCTACTTCATCACCAAGGTACGTGGAAACTGGGTGGATCACATGCTCAGCACCCAGGCTTTGTTCGGTGTTCACGACGATCAGCGCGAGCACCAGGGCCAAGGCCTGTCGGAGGCTGACCGCAAGCGTTTCGATAAAAGCAGCCAGGATCTGGAGCAGATGCTCGCTGCCTATGAGAAGACGATCGTCGAAGCCGAGGATCGTGCCCTCACCAACGAATTCAAGAAGGTACGGGAGAGCTATCTGGAGCTGCATGGGCAATTGCTCGCTCTCCTTCAGAAGAACCAGCGTGAGCAGGCTGCCGAGCTGTTCACCGGGGAGGTGTCCGAGCGCTGGCAGGAGGGCCGTGCCCGGCTTAATCAGTTGATCGACTTGAACAAGGCGATTGGCGATAACGCGGCGAACAGGATCATTGCCGCAGTGTGGGCCGCCGAGATCACCATGTTGCTGTCGATCTTGCTGGTCATGGCCGTAGCCGCCGCATCCGGGTGGCAGCTGATGCGCGCCATCACCCGCCCGGTGGGCGACGTAGTAGAGAGCCTGAAGGCCATGGGCGGCGGTGATCTGTCGACTCGGCTGGACCTCAAGCGCAAGGACGAATTCAATGTCATCGAGACCGGCTTCAACAGCATGGCCGAGGAACTCAAGACACTGGTGGCCCAGGCGCAGCGCTCGGCGGTGCAGATGACCACCTCGGTCACCGAGATTGCCGCTACGTCCAAGCAGCAGCAGGCCACCGCCACCGAGACTGCCGCCACTACCACGGAAATCGGCGCCACCTCGCGGGAGATCGCCGCGACTTCTCGCGACCTGGTGCGGACCATGACGGAAGTTTCCGGCACCGCCGAGCAGACCTCCATCCTCGCTGGCTCCGGCCAACTGGGCCTGGCGCGCATGGAAGACACCATGCACCAGGTGATGGGGGCCGCCGAGCTGGTTAACGCCAAGCTGGCGATCCTCAATGAGAAGGCCGGTAACATCAACCAGGTGGTCACTACCATCGTCAAGGTGGCCGACCAGACCAACCTGCTGTCCCTGAATGCCGCCATCGAGGCGGAAAAGGCGGGCGAGTACGGTCGCGGTTTCGCCGTGGTCGCCACCGAAGTGCGCCGCCTGGCCGACCAGACCGCCGTGGCGACCTATGACATCGAGCAGATGGTGCGCGAGATCCAGTCGGCGGTATCCGCCGGGGTCATGGGCATGGACAAGTTCTCCGAGGAAGTCCGTCGCGGTATTGCCGAAGTAGGGCAGGTAGGCGAGCAGCTGTCGCAGATCATCCAGCAGGTGCAGGCGCTGGCGCCGCGCGTGCAGATGGTCAACGAGGGCATGCAAGCCCAGGCCACCGGCGCCGAGCAGATCAACCAGGCCCTGGTGCAACTGGGCGAGGCCACCGGGCAGACGGTGGACTCCCTGCGTCAGGCCAGCTCCGCCATCGACGAACTGAACCTGGTGGCCAACGGCCTGCGAACCGGCGTCAGCCGCTTCAAGGTCTGAGTCGGCGCCATGTGCCCGAGTCGAACCCACGCCCCGGCTCGTACGGTCAGGGGCAGGCTCTACCTGCAGTTCCGCATGGGCGGCGACCGCTATGCGCTGGATGTCCAGGACGTGGTGGAAGTGCTGCCGCTGCAACACGTCAAACAGGTGCCCGAGGCGCCCGCCTGGGTCGCCGGCGTGTTTGCCCATCGCGGCGTGCTGGTGCCGGTGCTGGACCTGGGCGTACTCGCCCTCGGCCATCGCGCCCAGGTACGGACCAGCACCCGGCTGGTGCTGGTGAATTACCCGCTGGATGGCCGTTCGCGCTGGCTGGGGCTGATACTCGAACAGGCCACCGACACCTTGCGTTGCCGCCCGGATGAGTTTCGTGACTACGGCCTGGAGCAGGGCGGTGCGCGTTACCTGGGGCCGGTCTACCAGGGGCGCGATGGCCTGGTGCAGTGCATCCGTGTGGAGGACCTGCTGCCGGAAGACGTCCGGGCCCTGCTGTTCCCGGCTGCGGAGGGCGCGGCATGATCGAGCGCTTCGAAGCCCTGTTGAAGCATCGCATCGGCCTGGAGGCCGAGTCCGTCGGCCGGGTGGTGATCGAACGCGCGGTACGCCAGCGGATGAACGCCTGCGGCAGTCGTGACGAAGACGCCTACTGGACCACCCTCAACGTCTCGCCGGTCGAGCAACAGGCGCTGGTGGAAGCGGTGGTGGTGCCGGAAACCTGGTTCTTCCGTTATCCCGAATCCTTCGCAGCGCTCGGGCGCCTGGCGTTCGAGCGCCTGCCGAGCCTGGCTGGCGGCCGCCCATTGCGAATTCTCAGCCTGCCCTGTTCGACGGGAGAGGAACCCTACTCCATCGTCATGGCGCTGCTGGATGCCGGCCTGGCGCCGGGCCTGTTCCAGGTCGACGCGATGGACATCAGCGAGCGGGTGTTGGAGCGGGCGCGCCAGGGTTGGTATGGGCGCAACTCCTTCCGCGGCGACGACCTCGGCTATCGCGAGCGACATTTCATTCCGACCGGCGAGGGGTTCGCGCTGGCCCAGCAGGTGGCGTCCAGGGTGCGCTTCATGCAGGGCAACCTGCTGGACCCCGGCGTGCTCGCCGGGCAGCCGCCCTACGATTTCGTCTTCTGTCGCAACCTGCTGATCTATTTCGACCGGGCGACCCAGGGCGCCGTGGTGGAGGTGCTAAAGCGCCTGATGCTCCGGGATGGCGCTATGTTCATCGGCCCGGCGGAGGCCAGCCTGCTCAGCCAGCAGGGCATGCAGCCGCTGGGATATCCACAGGCGTTCGTGTTCCGTCACACACCGCCGCAGCCGTCGGCGAAACCGCACAAGGCGCGTGCCCAGGCGCCGACGCCGGTTATTCCAATGCCACTGCCCAGACGGGCCCTGGCACGTCCGCGCGCGCCGCTGCCGAAGCCGGAAGCGCCGAAGGCACCCGCTGCGAAGGAAAGTCGAGACGCGGCCCTGGCGGAAATCGCTGGTCTGGCCAACAGCGGCCGCAGCAACGAAGCGCGGGTGGCGTGCGAGGCGTTTCTCGCCGCCCACGGCCCCTCGGCCGATGCTTTCTACTGGCTCGGCCTGCTCAGCGATGTAGCTGGTAAGGCCGATGAGGCCCAGGACTATTACCGCAAGGCGCTCTACCTGGTGCCGCTGCACGCCGAAGCACTGGCCCACCTGGCCGCGCTGCTCGCGGCCCGTGGCGACCGCGCCGGTGCGGAGCGTCTGCAGCAGCGCGCCAATCGGGGAGTGAATAACCATGGCCGATAACCACCTGCCCCTGATCGCCAGCGGCCAACTGCTGGCGGTGGATGATTGCTGGAACCGCATCGGCGTGCACGGCGACAAGTCCTGCGAGCGCCTGGCAACCCATGTGCACTGCCGTAATTGCGAGGCGCATGCGGCGGCCGCCACCCTGTTGCTCGATCGCTACGCCCTGGTCCGCGAAGACATTGCCGCCGCCCCTGCCGCGGAGGTCGAGGACGACGACCGTGAGTGGCGCTCCACCCTGGTGTTCCGTCTGGGCGAGGAGTGGCTGGGGCTGGCCACCCGTTGCCTGGTGGAAGTGGCTGCCATCAGCCCCATTCATACCCTGCCGCATCAGCGCTCCCTGGCGTTGCTGGGCGTGACCAACGTGCGTGGCGCCCTGGTGGCCTGTCTTTCTCTCAGCGAATTGCTGGGGCTGGAAAAGGGCAGCGGAACGGCCGGGGAACGTCGTGTGGTGCCGAGGCTGCTGATCCTCGCCAGCCAGGGCGGGCCGCTGGTAGCGCCGGTGGATGAGGTTGACGGGATTCATGACATTCCCCTGGACGCGGTCCTGGAACCCGGCCGCACCCCCGATCTGGCCGCGCGCCAGTTCGCCTCGGGCGTGGTGCAGTGGCGTGGCCGCAGCATCACGCTGCTGGACGAAGGCCTGCTGGTGCAGGCGATGGCAAGGAGCCTGGCATGACCCCGGACCAGATGCGCGATGCCTCCTTGCTGGAACTGTTCCGCCTTGAGGCGGAAGCCCAGACCCAGGTGCTCAATACCGGACTGCTGGTGCTGGAGCGCAACCCCACCCAGGCCGATCAGTTGGAGGCCTGCATGCGCGCGGCTCACTCCCTCAAGGGGGCGGCGCGTATCGTCGGGCTGGACGCCGGGGTGCGTGTGGCTCATGTGATGGAGGATTTGCTGGAGGCTGCCCGCCAGGGCTACCTGCGCCTGCAGCCGGACAACATCGACGCGCTGTTGCAGGGTTCCGACCTGCTGCTGCGTATTGGCGGCGATGCCGAATGGGCAGACAGTGCCGGCCAGTCGGCCATCGACGCGCTGATCGCCCGGCTTCAGGGTCAGCCCAGCGCGCCGCCGCACTCGACCCTGGAACTCATTGAACCGGTCATTCCCGTCCCGATCACTCCGGCGGCGCCATTGCCGGAGCCGATGCCGCGTGAATTGGAGGTGCCCGTCGTCGCCGACGGCGCTGCCGAGACCCGCGACCGGGTTCTGCGGGTCAGTGCCGAGCGGCTCGACCTGCTGCTGGATATTTCCAGCAAGTCGCTGGTGGAGTTCCAGCGCATCAAGCCGCTGACCGACGCGCTGTCTCGCCTGAAGCGCCTCCAGGCCAGCGCCAGCCGTGCCCTGGACGTGGCCCGCGAATCGGTGCTGGACGGCTCCCTCGACCCACAGGCCCAGGCCATGCTGGGCGAGGCGCGGCAATTGCTCGGCGAATGCCAGCAGATGCTCGCGGGCTACATGGCAGACTTCGACGAGTTCGGCTGGCAGGGCGGACAGCGCGCCCAGTTGCTCTATGACGCCGCCCTGGCCTCGCGCATGCGGCCCTTTGCCGATGTACTGGCCGGCCAGGCGCGGATGGTCCGTGACCTCGGTCGTTCCCTTGGCAAGCCGGTGCGTCTGGACGTCAGCGGTGAAACTACCCAGGTCGACCGCGATGTGCTGGAGCGCCTGGAAGCGCCCCTGACTCACCTGCTGCGCAACGCCGTGGACCACGGCATCGAGAGCCCGCAGGTGCGTGCGCGCCAGGGCAAGCCGGAGGAAGGCGTGATCCGCCTGCATGCTCGCCACCACGCGGGGATGTTGCTGCTGGAGTTGTCCGACGATGGCGCCGGTGTGGATCTGGAGCGTCTTCGCGATGCCATCGTTGCCCGCGAGTTCGCCAGCTCCGAAACCGCCGCACGAATGGTCGAGGAGGAGCTGCTGGCATTCCTCTTCCTGCCGGGGTTCAGCATGCGTGACCGGGTCACCGAGGTGTCCGGACGCGGCGTTGGCCTGGATGCGGTGCAGCACATGATGCGCCAGTTGCGCGGCGGCGTGCGCATGGAGCAGCGGAGTGGGCAGGGCGCCTGCTTCCACCTGGAGGTGCCGCTGACCCTGTCGGTGGTGCGCAGCCTGGTGGTGGAAGTGGGGGGCGAAGCCTATGCGTTCCCGCTGGCCCACATCGAACGCATGACCCGGTTGCAGCACGAAGATATTGTCCAGCTCGAAGGCCGCCAGCATTTCTGGCACGAAGGGCGGCACGTTGGCCTGGTTTCGGCCAGCCAGATCCTCCAGTGCGCCGAGGGCCATCGCGACGAGGCCGGCATTCCGGTGGTGCTGATCAGCGAACGCGATACCTGCTACGGCCTGGCCGTTGAACGTTTCATTGGCGAGCGCACCCTGGTGGTGATGCCGCTGGACCCACGCCTGGGCAAGGTCCAGGACCTGTCCGCAGGGGCCTTGCTCGACGATGGCCGGCCGGTGCTGATCCTCGACGTCGAGGACCTGCTCAACTCCGTCGGCAAGCTGCTCGGCAGCGGCCGCCTGGAGAAGGTCGACCGCAGCGGCCGACAGGGCGCCGGCGTCCAGCGCAAGCGCGTGCTGGTGGTAGACGACTCGCTCACCGTGCGCGAGCTGGAGCGCAAGCTGCTGGCCAGTCGCGGCTACGACGTGGCCGTGGCGGTGGACGGCATGGACGGCTGGAACGCCCTGCGCTCGGAACATTTCGACCTGCTGATCACTGACATCGACATGCCGCGCATGGACGGTATCGAGCTGGTCACCCTGGTCCGTCGCGACAACCGGCTGCAATCGCTGCCGGTGATGGTGGTGTCCTACAAGGATCGTGAAGAGGACCGGCGTCGTGGCCTGGATGCTGGCGCCGACTATTATCTGGCGAAGGCCAGCTTCCACGACGAAGCGTTGCTGGAGGCGGTGGTCATGCTGATCGGGGAGGCTCAAGGATGAGGATAGGGATAGTCAACGATATGCCCCTGGCAGTGGAGGCGTTGCGTCGGGCACTGGCGCTGGAGCCGGCGCACCAGATTGCCTGGATTGCAGCCAACGGTTCAGAGGCGGTCGAGTTCTGCGGTCGCGATGTGCCGGATGTGGTGCTGATGGACCTCCTGATGCCGGTGATGGACGGCGTCGAAGCCACCCGCCAGATCATGGCGCGCAGCCCCTGCGCCATTCTCATCGTCACGGTGGATATCGAGCAGAACGTGCACCGGGTGTTCGAAGCCATGGGTCACGGCGCCCTGGATGCGGTGAATACCCCGGGGCTCGGCAGTGGCCAGGCGCAGGAAGCCGCGCTGCTGTTGCGCAAGATCCAGAACATCGGCTGGCTGATAGGCCAGCGCGACCTCCGTGGCCGGGGTACCGCCGATCCGCGCCCTTCGCGCAGCGGTGGCCAGCGCCTGGTGGCCATCGGGGCCTCGGCCGGAGGACCGGCGTCTCTGGCGCAGTTGCTGAAGCAGCTGCCGGAGCATTTTTCCGCCGCGGTGGTGCTCGTCCAGCACGTGGACGAAGTCTTCGCGGCCGGCATGGCCGAATGGCTGGCGCGGGAGTCCCGCTTGCCGGTGCGCCTGGCGCGGGAGGGCGAGCCGCCGCAGCCAGGGGCGATCCTGCTGGCGGGCACCAACAATCACCTGCGACTGATGAACAATGGCACGTTGGCCTATACCGCCGAACCCACCAGCCATGTATACCGTCCGTCCATCGACGTGTTTTTCGACAGCCTGGTGGAGCACTGGAAAGGCGAGGCCGTCGGCGTGCTGCTCACCGGCATGGGCCGGGACGGCGCGGAAGGCCTCAAACGCATGCGTGGCCGGGGTTTCCTGACCATCGCCCAGGACCAGGCCAGCTGCGCCGTCTACGGAATGCCCAAGGCCGCCGCCGCCATTGGCGCGGCAGTGGAAATACTCGCCCTGGAGCGCATCGCGCCCCGGCTGGTGGAGGCATTTGGATGAATTTCACCTCAGGCCAAAGGGCCCGGAGAGCGTTATGCAATACCCCTATCGAAGCCCTGTGGACATGACTCCGGTGGAGCCTTCGGTCATGGTCTTGCTGGTCGATGACCAGGCCATGATCGGTGAAACGGTTCGTCGAGCGCTGATAACCGAGCCGGGCATCGACTTCCATTTCTGCGCCGACCCGCTGCAGGCGGTCTCGCTGGCCCTGCAGCTCAAGCCTACGGTCATCCTCCAGGACCTGGTGATGCCCGGCGTCGATGGCTTGAGCCTCCTGGCCAAGTACCGGGCGGTGCCAGCCCTGCACGATGTGCCGATCATCGTCCTGTCGACCAAGGAAGAGCCCACGGTGAAAAGCGCGGCCTTCTCCGCAGGGGCCAACGACTATCTGGTCAAGCTGCCCGATGCGATCGAGCTGGTGGCGCGTATCCGCTACCACTCGCGCTCCTACGTCACGCTGCTGCAGCGCGACGAGGCCCACCGCGCCCTGCGTGAAAGCCAGCAACAGCTGCTGGAAACCAATCTGGTGCTGCAGCGCCTGATGAACTCCGACGGCCTGACCGGCCTGTCCAACCGTCGGCACTTCGACGAGTACCTGGACATGGAGTGGCGACGTGCCCTGCGTGAGCAGAGCGAGCTTTCGCTGCTGATGATCGATGTGGACCACTTCAAGGGCTACAACGACAGTTTCGGCCATGTGGCCGGCGACGAGGCCTTGCGCCGTGTGGCCGAGGCCATCCGTGCATCCGGCAGCCGTGCTACCGATCTGGCGGCGCGCTACGGCGGCGAGGAGTTCGCCATGGTGCTGCCGGGCACGGCCAGCGGCGGGGCGCGACTGCTGGCCGAGAAGGTTCGGCGCAGCATCGAGGCGCTGGCCATTCCCCACGACAAGCCGGTGGCCGGTTCGGTGCTGAGCGTCAGCATTGGCGTGGCCACCCTGGTCCCCAAGACCGGCCAGCCCTCCCTGCTGCTGGTGGACACGGCCGACCAGGGGCTCTACCAGGCGAAGAACAATGGCCGCAACCAGGTGGCCCTGGCGGTGCCTGCCGCCAGGCACTGAGCGACTGTCTGCGATCGGCGCCGCCGGGTTGGCCCGTGCGTCGCCGGATCGGGGCAAATCGCGGCTGGGATGCTGCCGGCATTCAGTGACTCGGGTATACTCGCCGGCTTTTCCGAAAGTTTTGCCAGCGAGCGCTTCCAGCCATGGAAATCAACCCGATCCTGAACAGCATCAAGGACCTCTCCGATCGCACC